>VXSB01000001.1 GCA_009838175.1 Chloroflexota bacterium | reverse complement strand
TACGCACCCCACCCTGCCGCCCGCATACCCCCTGACCCCCTTTCGTCCATACGAAAGGGGGAACGTACGCCCCAACCACACGCCCCATCCTTCCATCCTTCAAATCCGGGTTCAGACATCCTGCTATATCATCAACATCGCAAATAACAACCATCCGAAAGGCTCCAATTCAATGGCTGATCGATCCTTCACCCCCGTCGACGTCTCCGACGACATCCTCGACCGCTTCCGCAAACTACCCGTCGCCACCACCTGGGCCGCCGTCGCAAACGTCGCCGGCGTCCTCCTCCCCTTCATGGAAGGCGTCCGCAACTTCACGCCTGGCACTCGCCTCGCCGCACGCGCCCGAACCCTCCGCTTTCTACCCCCGCGTCCAGACCTCGACGTCGAGACCAAGCGCGGCGAAGACTCCCCCGAATATCAGGCCATGGCGCGCTGCGGACCCGGCGACGTCCTAGTAGCCGACCTCATGGGCAAACAATGGGCCGCAGTAGCTGGCGACGTCAAGCTCCTCCAACTCAAGATGAACAAAGCCGACGGACTAGTCACCGACGGCGCGATCCGCGATCTCGGCGTGCTCGAAGATGAAGAGTACGGCTTCGCTGTCTACGCCCAAGAGCGCAGCCCCTACGGCGGACGCCCCTGGGCCGACCCCGCATACGAAAACTGCGACATCCAATGCGGCGGCGCCCTAGTCCGCCCCGGCGACGTCATCGTCGGCGACGACGACGGCTGCGTAGTGGTCCCCTCCTGGTTCGCCGAAGAAGCCGTCGTCTGGGTCGAAGAACACGAAGGCGTCGAAGGCTACGTCAAAGCCAAAATCGAAGCCGAAAACGTCCGCCCCGGCAAATACTACCCTCCGACGGATGCCATGATGCAGGAATACTTGAACAGTCTCAAGTAACCCACGCCGATCGAGGTTTCCCCCGCTCGCGGGGGAAGTGTCCGAAGGACAAAGAGGGCACAACCGAAGAACAAGCCCCTTTCGTGAACGAAAGGGGCGCGAACGAGCGAAGCGAAGTGAGCGGGGTATGCCCGGGGCGGCGGGGAAACCCAGTCATTCCCGCACCCTCTTACGTCATTCCGGCGAAAGCCGGAATCCAGAGGGGCGGCGCGGCGGGGGCAGGATAGTAAGCACGCATGGCTCACCGCTGGCAATACGCACTAGGCAAACATCCCACTGAACCACCATGCCATTTATGAACAGATGCGTAAGCGCCACTCGTGGCGGATTCGTCAAGTTCTACTACGCCATCCGCGTCGCAATCGGCAAGTTTGTCCGCGCCGTCCGTGAACGATGGTCTGTCCTGACGGTCACCATCTTGGGCATCTGTATACCTGTCTACGCGATGGCATGGTGGCTCAATATTCACGACAACCTAGCTGCCAACATTGCGATAACTATTTTCGTGTCAATGATGCCTGTGACGGAATTGGCTTCGCCCTCAGAGAGTTTGACAACCCGCGGGTTCATAGGTTGGCTATCGGGTTTCGTAGTAGTCGCTTTTGCATTCTTCTTCGGAGAGGAAGCCGATATTCAATTCCTAACATTCGGTGCTATTTTCTTGGTCGTTGCTTTGCCTTGGATCTGGATATTCTGGCAAATAGTTCGTCACGAATTGATCCTGATCCCCGGTTTCGCGCTCGCGTTGATCGCGATGTTGATTTACTGGGGTGGTGCGTTGGCCAAAGACGACCTAACTTTCGATCTGTTACTGCTACCTCTGCCGTTGATCCTTGTCGTTGCAGTTCTGTGGGCACCGATCGGGTCACAAGCGCTGAAGATAGCTCGGCGGAGCAAGAACGTTAGGATTCGCGGTCCAGCGACCCAAGCCTTAGCCATGGGCATACTCTTTATGCCTGCGTTCCTCGTATCATTCACAATCCCCAACGTTCTCGAACTCGGCGACCCATGGTCAGCCGCGTTCGTAACGATTGTCGGAGTCATATTGAGTGCCGTAATCTCAGAACCGTTAAAGAACCTGTTCCTCGAATGGGGGGAGTTGGTCCGGGACAGCTGAATGGAGGTCTTGATGTTTCTACGCGTCGCCATCGCGATGATGGCGACTTCGTTGATTGCGGCGGCGACAATTGCCGCTTGCACGTCTGAAGTTTCTGTGACGGTCGAAGTGCCAGTCACAGTTGAGGTCGTGCGGGAAGTAGACGTACCGGTCGAAGTGCCAGTCACAGTTGAGGTCGTGCGAGAAGTGGATGTACCGTTCGAAGTGGTAAGCGAGGTCGTAGTTACGCGCGAAATCGAACTGCCGGTAGAGGTAGTGCGTGAAATTGTAGTGACGCGAGAGATTGAGGTGCCAATCGAAGTCAAACATGAAATCGTCGTCACCAAGGAGGTGGGCGTTCCCGTAGAATTGCCTGTCCCGGTTACCCGCGTGGTGGAGGTCCCGGTCGAAGTTACGCGCATTGTAGAGGTTCCGGTCGAAGTTACTCGCATCGTTCAGGCGACCACAGAGCCGAGTGCAACCGCCGAAACAGAGTCGGAACCGCCCGAGACTGCCAGTGCGTTGGATAATTCCGTTTACGATTCCCCACCTGCGTGGATGGTATGGCGATCACTAAAGGAAACCCCCGCATCCTCAAAGACAGACGAGTCACCGGATGCCGAACAGATCATGGTGAGCTGGTACGAATGGGTGCCTACGGTTTATATCGAGGAAAACATACGCTTTCAGCAACAGCACTCTCCAAGGAAGTTGGACGAAAACGTCGTTATCCAATACGAGAACCAGTTAGAAATTGACGAGGTGTTTGCGCGCTCACCCGTCAGGCGTTTCACCTGCCGTGAGCCTGAGGTGAGTGGTTATGACCGCACTTTGACGTTCTATGAGGGTAGCTGCTCGTTTTACAGCATTGACCGTCGCGCTGATTACCACGGAGGTGCAGGGAATTACACGGAAAAACTCTCTGTGATTGACGAGAGAGATGTTGTTGGCACAGACGAAACTCCCGCGTACCCACCATCTTGGACTGGATATGTCGGAATGTACTACCGAGATGTCGACGGTATCTATACAGACGACAGTGGATTGATCCCTGTCATCAACCCCAGTCCTCAGTACTTTCCAAAGCCTGGAGGAATAGCAACTGATATTCGAGGGGTCGCAGAATACCCTAATTTCAACTGGCGATTCTCTAATGATTTGGAATGGGGCGGCGGTTCCGTATTCCTGCTGGGCTACGGTGATGTGTGGAATTCAGCTACTGAAGAAGACGATTCCACGCTGTTTTTGGGATCGTTTTCTAATAACAAGAGCCATAGTGTTCAACTCGACGAAAGGATCACAGACCCTCAAGGGCTGGCAATCACTCAACACAGGACCTTCAGCATATTCAAAAATCAACATCCCACGACGTTCTACGTTTTGGATGCCTCGGAGCCGCGGCTTTACCACCACACGGGTTGGAGAGGGAATTCTGAGTGGGAGTACGTCGATCTTCCGACTGATCGTACGTATCGAGGAGTGACAGCGATCCGAGCGGGTGATGATTTCGATGACGATGTCATCTATCTGCTGACGGACACCCACATCGAGGAAAGAACAAGGCCAGATTTTGCCTTAACCCGCATCGTCCTACCGCCTTCAGGATCTCAAAACCTTAAAGACTTGGATTCACGCCCCTACCAGGTCTACGAACTCGACCTTGATAAGGACAATTGGCAAGCGAACTTTGAAGAACATTCCAGTCCTGTCCTATCTATATCGGAAGGAGTGTTGGTGCTTTATCTCATGGCTGAAAACAGCGAAGGAGTGACGAAGCTATACAGGGCTACACTACCTTTTATGGAATCCACCAAGGAGATCGAGCCGTGAACGACGATCAATTGGATCGAGCTTTGCAGAGCATAGGCAAAACGTGCTTCGTAATGTTTTACTCGGATTGCTCCAATCCCAAGCAGACCGACGAGGCGATAGCACGACGCATCGCTGATTCATTGAGGGTCAGTTACCGTGCTGCTCTGAACATACGGGTGAGGTTATCTCGGGAAATCATACGCGCGGGGCGAGAAGTGGATGCTTTGATCCTATGTTCGCAAAGCAACGGGCTGTCCCAAGACATTCGCAAACAAGCGGCTGATTTGCTTAGGCAACACGATCTTAAATCATCTTCGCGTTCTAACTTACTCGTTGAAGACACCACCTTCCGACGAACGGTGAGTAAACATCCTGATCTTCCAGATTCCGACCTTTTTCAAGGCGTGAAAAGAGTGCGACTGCTTACACGACAAAGCTGGTCAAATATCGCCAAGGCCACACTGGCCCTTCAAGGAAAATCTCATAAAGACTTCGGTACCTCTAACGTAGCAGCCAGTTCCAAATCAACAGTGAGAAGAATTTGGCGAGAGGTAGGATTGGCACCCGATGAACTTGAAGAACTACTGATCGAAGCCGGGGTAGACATGGATGCAGCGAAGGGGTGACCAAAATGTATCTGCGCCACCGAAGTACCCTCAACTCCCCCACACCCTAACCTCCCTACGCAACTACCACCCCAACATCTTGTGGATAATAGTTGTACGACCGTTCGTCGGCTTCGGTCGGCGTTCGACATCATCGTCTTATGATCCGAGACGACAGCCCGACTCGTCATCGGTCTTAGGCCCGACACCGTCCTTTGGAGGTCAATCAATGTCATTGATCGCCCACTACCTCGATGCCGACAACCAGATCCACCGCAACATCGACGCTGAAGCCGTCCAAACCGCGCACAAGTCCCAAACCGGACTTCTGTGGGTAGACTTCCTCGATCCCGGTGACGACGAGCGCGAGCTGCTGCTCAACGAGTTCCAGTTCCACCCGCTTGTCGTCGATGGCGCAATAAACCCCGTCATCCGACCTGCCCGCGTCGAGGACTTCGGCGACTACATATTCGTAAACGCACGTAGCGTCGACTACACCGCCGAGACCGAAGTCGTCCAGACCACCGACATCGGCATGTTCATCGGTCAGAATTTCGTTGTCACCGTCCACAACGCGGAGATGCCGAGCGTCGAAGCCGTCAACCAACTCGTCGAGATCGATGGTCGCCCCATGATGAAAGGCCCAGCCTTCTTCGCCCACGCCCTTTTCGACTCCCTCATCCAAGCGATCCTTCCGACTTTGGATCGGATGGTAGATCGGGCAGATGCCATCGAGGAGCAAGTCCTTACCGATCCCGATCAGTCGGCGTTGATCGCGTTGATGGCGCTCAAACGCTCTTGCCTCAGCCTCAACCGCGCCCTTGCTCCTCAACGTGAGGTGTTGAATCGTCTAGGTCGCAGGGAATTCAACCTCATCGGGCATGGAGTCGATCTCTACTTCCGCGACCTCGCAGACGACTTGGCGCGCGTCCAAGCATCCAACGACGCCATCAGGGAGCGCACTGATACATCGCTCGCGACATATCTATCTGTAGTTGGAAACCGACAGAACGAGATCATGAAGGTGCTCTCGATCGTCGCAACCGTATTTCTGCCACTAGGCTTGATCGCCGGTCTCTTCGGCATGAACTTCGAGAACATGCCCGGCATTGGATTCAGGTGGGGCTATCACATCGTAGTCGGCATCAGCGTATTCGCCGCAGCAATGGTTGCTTGGATGTTCTGGATCAAACGCTGGGTCATCGCCGGAGCCGGATTCTTCAGACCGCGCCGCCTCAGAAGATTCGTCCCACAAGCCGTCGACCCGACTCGCCTAGCCGGACATCTGGGACGCTCAGTGTCCCAGAACATCCAACGCATGGAAGCAGTTGTGACTTCCGAACAACGACCGAGGCCGAGATGGCGACCGTCAGTCCTCCAGCGCATCAACCCTGCTAACCTTCGCCGCAACTCCGGCGAACAACGCCGCACTTCCGACTGATCACTCCGCCAAAAAGCACGATCCTGCTACCGTTTCTGACTATCGCGCTCGTGAGTTTGGTGGCTTGTGCTACCACTGAAACCTCAGGGTTTCCCCCGCTCGCGGGGGAAATGTCCGAAGGACAAAGGGGGGTAGCCCTAACCCAATCCGAACGCGACAGCCTTGTCGATTACGCCCTAACTCTCATCAACCAAGCCCGCTCCGACGCCGGTGTAAACGAACTAACCCTCGACACCAACCCCGCCGCTCAGTCTCACGCCGAACAGTCCCGCGACGCCTGCACCCGCGGCCACTGGGGCACCGACGGCATGAAGCCATACATGCGCTACACCCTCGCCGGCGGCGAGCAATACGCATCCGAAAACGTCTTCGCCATCGACTTCTGCCCCGAGGATCTGAGCAACTATGACCTAGAAACCCCAAGGGAACAAATCGACTTCGCGATGGACCGCTTCCTCAACAGCCCGGGCCATCGTCAAAACATCCTCGACCCGCACCACCGCAAAGTCGGCATCGGCATCACCTACCGCGCACCCACCATCTGGTTCGTCCAACTATTCGTCGGCGACTACGTCGAATATCAAACCAAGCCGACGATCGACTCCGGCATCCTCACCCTCAGCGGCCGAACCAAAAACGGCGCGCATGTCTCCAGCGATACGGGAACCATAGCCATCTACTACGACCCGCCCTTGGAACCCTTGACCCGAGGCCAACTCTCTCGAACTTACTGCTACTCCAACGGCCTCGCCATAGCCGGAATTCGGCCACCTCCGGGTGACGACTGGTCGTACGCCGAAGATGAAACCACGATCGACGTCGATTCCTTGCAATGCCCGGACCCTTACGACATCCCTTCAGACATTCCACCTCCTATGTCCGGCGACGAAGCTCACAACAATTGGCAGCAAGCTCTCGATACGAGCCGCGACCGGGCAACCCACCAGCTGACCTACCCTTGGATTACGGCGGATGAGTGGACTTCAGACAGCGAAAACTTCACCATCTCCGCCGACATCTCCAAACTCCTAGCCCAACACGGAGACGGCGTCTACACCATCCTACTCTGGGCCGACATCAACAGCGATCGAATCCCCATCTCCGAATACTCCATCTTCATCCCACCGCTGCCCTGATCGGCTTTTGTGCCAATCCCACTCTAATAACATCACGCATGTGCCATAACATGGCGCAATGCGCGATGAAAACACCAAACCGCGAATCGCCGAAACGTCGCCTATCAACGACGATCCCAGGTTGTCGATCTGGACGATCCGCACCGAATGGATCGGATGGTTCTACCTGCTGCTCATGTTGCAGGCCGCGCCGCTCATCTTCACGCTATGGTGGTCTGAGAACCAAGACGGCTCGCGCGATAACATAGCAAGCACAATAGCAACCGTAGTCGGCGGCTCCGCGTCGCTGATCTTCGTAGCCGCCACCGCAAGCATCATCGAACTGGAGGCAGCAATGGTACTCAAAACCCTACTCGAACGGCATTTCGAAAAGAAAGATCGCGAAAAACGAGAAGCCGAGGAAGAACGCGAAAGACTACGTGCCGAGTTTGAACGAGGTATTGAACAAGGCAGACAACTGGAACGTGAGGAACAAGCTACACGTCGCAACGGGAACCAATAGGACTAACCCACCGTCCGAAACCATAATCGAACTGGAGGTACTAGTGGTTCTCAGAGAATGGTACCGCGATCGCGCGGCGAGAAAAGAACGCGAAAAGGCTGAAGAGATCGAATGGGAAATCCAACGCGCTTACGGACAACGCATCCAAGAGGCATACGAACGGGGTGTCAGCGATGGATATGAACAGCACATCAACGATGCTTACGAACGGGGCCTTGATAAAGGCATTGACATCGGCATCGAAAAAGGCCGAAAACTCGAACGCGAGTAACAAGCCGAACGGCGCAACCGCAACGACGAAAACGAGAACTGACTAACCCACCAACCTACCCTTCACAACATCCATATCCAACTCAACTCCCAACCCCGGCCCCGTCGGCGGAATATAGTACCCATTCTCGAACACCAGCGGTTCCTTGAAGATGATCTTGTGCAACGGACCCTGGTTCGCCTCCGCAATCATGAAGTTCGGCGAACACGTGTCTAGCTGAACCGCTGCCGCCGCCGCTATCGGACCGCAATACATGTGCGGCGCGATCACCGCATAGTGCGCCTCCGCAATCGCCGCGATCTTCTTCGACTCCATAATCCCGCCGCACTGACCCAGATCCAGCTGAATGATCTGCGCCGCCTGCTTCTCCAGCAGGTTCGAAAACTCCCACTTCGTCACCAACCGCTCTCCCGTCGCAATCGGTATCGACGTGTGCGCCGCAACCCGCGCCATCTCCTCGATGTTCTCCGGCGGCACCGGCTCCTCGAACCAGAACGGGTGATACTCCTCCAAGAAGTCCGCCACCCGGATCGCGCTGTAAGTCGTCAGCTGGCCATGCGTCCCGATACCAACTTCCAACTCGTTCCCGACCGCATCCCGTATCGCCTTCCAGATCTTCGCCGCCTGCGTGATCTCCGGCAGTCCAACGTCCCGCGGACCCGGGAACAGCGGAGTGAACGGATCGATCTTGCACGCCGTGTTCCCCTCAGCCAGCAACTTCTCCGCGATCGGACCCGCCGCCTCCGGGTTCGACATGAACCCGCCCTCCGGCTGCGGCATGTAGGCATACGCCCGCAGCTTCTCGTGGAACTTCCCACCCAAAAGGTTGTAGACCGGCTGCCCAGTCGCCTTCCCCACGATGTCCCACAACGCCATCTCCAACGCGCTGATCGCCGGCGTCGAGTGCAGACTCGGATGCCGAAAATCGTGCCGATTCCCATACATCTTCGCCCATAGCAACTCGATGTTGAACGGATTCTCACCGATCAGCACATACCGCCCATACTCCTCCAGAAGCGAAATCATCGACTGCAAATCCACCACATTCCCCGAATACCCGCTACCCGTAACCCGCTCCCCAAGCCCCACGATCCCTTCATCCGTAACCACCTGCACAAACAACAAATGCTGCCCCCCGATATAAGGCGGATCATTCTCCACCACCATCGGCCGAACATCAACAATCTTCATCACGCAATCCTCTCACTAACTCAAGACTGCGCCAATTCTAGCAACGAACTCCTCCCCTTCGCCCAAAATGGAACACAAAGAGAGGGACGCGGTAGAGGCAGGTTTCAAACCTGGCCACTCGCATGGTATGCCCAAGTCGGCGCGAGCGAGGCATCCCCCCTCCCTCTACCGGAGAGAGCCAGACCCCCGAATTCCCTCTCCCTCGATGGGAGAGGGTCAGGGAGAGGGTGAACGGGGACAAAAGGGCGGGGCGCATCCCTCAATCCCCTCAATCCCCGGTTCAGACAACTCCCGCTTGACATATTCCTACATCTGTTGTATAAACAACAAGTGAACAAGTTCCGCGGGTCTCGCGACCCGCACCACAGTGCTGCGCAGACGTGTGCAGACCCCCGACCCAAGCGGCCACAGGGAGACATACGTGAGGACAGAAGGCAAAACCGGCGAGAAGAGCACGGCGAGAAGCCGTGTCTCGCCGCGGCGTCTCCGCGTCCTCCGGCGGCGTCCCTCGGCGGATCGGAAGTCCGCCGC
>VXSB01000051.1 GCA_009838175.1 Chloroflexota bacterium | reverse complement strand
GGCGGGATGCGCCCCTCCCTTTTGTCCCCGTTCGGCCTCCCCCTGACCCCCTCCTGAAGGAGGGGGGAGGGAAGGGTGGCGAGGGAGAGGGGAATCACCGCCGCCCTGCCGCCCCCGGGCATCCCCTGCGAAATTCGCTACGCTCTTTCGCGTCCCCTTACGCTTCGCGAAGGGGACGTGTCAACGCCGTCCTCGTATCGTGGTGTGGGGGCTCTGGGGCACCCCCTTATGCTTTGCGAAGGGGGCGTGGTTGGGTTTTGGTTATTGGTTGAAGCCCATGTGTTGTTTGTATTGTTCTACGCCTTCTCTGGTGAGGGGGAAGGCGAAGAGTTGGTTGTTTCTTTGTTGGTGGTTGGGAGCGCAGAAGGCGAGTGCGAGCGCGTCGGCTTTATCGGGGGACTGGCGTCCGGCGTCTCGGATTTGCTGCTTGGATTCGATCTGGAGTTTGTTGTTGGAGCTGTAGCGGTAGGTGATGGATGCTAGCTGGGAGATGAGTTCGGCGTCGTTGGGGATGCTGATTTCGCGGTCGATGAAGCGCTGTCTGAGACCGTGGAACATCTGGGTCCGTAGGTTGGGGAACTTTTCGGGTTCGTCTGATTTGTTGGCACCGTTTATACCGACGGCTTTGAGGTCTCTGATCTCTCGGTTCTTTTGGAGTTCGTTGATTCGGTCGGTGACGCCACCGCCGAGGCCGATGTCGTCGACGAATATGGTTTTGACGCCGTGGGACTGTGCGATCTCGATGGCACGCCCGGTAGTGTGCATGAGGTCCGTCTTGCGGTGTGCGGCGAGTTGGATGACCTCGGGTCCTCGACGGACGATTGCGACGGTCTGGTCGTTTCCGAATCGAGCGACGTCGAGACCCATGACGGGTTCGTCGTCGTGTCCGTAATCGAAAGATCGATTGATGGCTTCTTCGATCGATTTGAGTGAAATGAGAGTGTCGTCGGCTGCGTCGGGGAATTGTCCGAGTACTCGGACTTGATAAGCGGAAGAAGTATCGCCGTGCTGTTTGAGGACGTCGTCGGCCCATGGACGGGTAGCGAGTCCTGGGGTGTATCCGTTATCACCGGGTTGGAGGTCGAGTTTGATGTTTGGGGTGTCGAAAGCGGAGATGTGTATGGTTTTCCAGTGCTTTCGGTTTTTGTGGAAAGCGTCGTAGAAGGTGCCGGCGAGGCTGGTGGGATTTCCGATCATGAGCATTTTGGCGTTGTGAGAGGTCATGGATCCGACGATGGCGTCGAATATGAACTCGCGAACGCCGGAAGCTTCGTCGACGATGATGAGGATGTTTTCGTTGTGGAATCCTTGGAAGCGTTCGGCGGTGTTGGTGGAGAATCCGTATGCGAATCGTTTGTTTGAGAGTTCGAGTCGTGTGGCGGTGATTTTGCCGCGGATGAGATGTTTGTTCTTGGAGTGTATGGTGCGAATTTCGCGCCATATGGTTTCCTTGACCTGTCGGTCGGAAGGCGCGGTGGTGATGACGATGGCTTCGTCGTGCGTCATGAGCCACCATACTGCTGCGAGAGCGGCGGCGTATGTTTTTCCGGAGGCGTTACAGGAACGGACGGCGACGAGTCGGTGGTCCCTGACGGCGTTGAGAATCTCCTGCTGCTTTTCCCAAGGGGTTTCGCCGAGTTTGTGCTGGACGAACCATACGGGGGTGTTGCGCGTTTTATTGCCGTTTTCGGTGGAGGGTGCAGGAGTTGGGATGCGGCTGATTTTTCTGGGTCGTGTGTAGCGAGGTGATCGTCTTTGTTTTCTTGGTTTTAGTGGTGTTGAGGGTGCGAATTGCGAACGGGTTCTAGGGGATTGCAACTGGGTTTCACCTCACTACTTCGTCTTCGTCGGCTGTTAGAAGCACTTATGTACTATATATTAGTGTAGCATAGCAGATTGAGAACTATGATTGCCATGATTTTGAAAGATTGGAATGATGGGGGCATCAGGCGGGTTCGCGGGTGAGGTTTGGTTCTAGGATGGTGTCGTCGTTGAGGTCTTGGGATCCATTATTGTCAAGACACGCTGTTACGTCACCCGCACGGGAGATAGGTATGTTGCTTGATGAACAAATCGATGTCGAAGGCGAGTTTTGGTTGCCTGGGTTGCCGGACAAAAAAACGCCGGGAAATTTGACCGTCGATCGCGACGGAACGGCTAACCTGAAACTCGTCGACTACGTTAGCGGTGACTGGAATTCTTATTTCAGCACTACGAATCTGCCGGCTGGCAGTTTGATACCGCCGATGAGGATCGTGGGAGTCGCGCATTCCGTTGGGAGTGTGACATTAGATAACTGTTACGCAAAGTCACTGCGGATGGTTTTTGGGATGAGTACACCTGTCAATTACGCGGTTGGTCGGGTCTTGACTGGAGCGATTTACGAGGAAAACGAAGAAATGGAGTTGAACGAACTTCAGTTCAACGTTGAAGGTTTGGATGATTGGGTGGGTGTTTCGGGATTCACTCTTGGAAATTCAGACGACTTTTCGAAGATTTGGGTGAATTACACCGCTCCAGATGACATCAATCTGATGAAAACCGAAGATTTGTCAATCGATATTGTCTTCTCGTGGCAACATCCCGGTTGGAGCCTAACGCAGACCGAAGCGACCGTCAAACAGACCGCTTTGATTCAGTTGAAGACTCCCACTCCGAAGCCGTTCTCAGAATTACTTCGTATCGGTCAGCGAGTCCGTGATTTTGTGTCTTTGGGCATTGGGAGAAATGTGTTGATCACGCAGATGTCCGGGTTTTTAGACACTTTCGGTCGCGAATTAGACGATGGCTCGTTTCATCGCCAACCGCTCAAGTTTTATTTCCGCGATCCGAGACGACGTGATTCTGAGACGGTTCCGATCCGCGCCAACATGCTGTTGGATTTCGCGGCAACTCAGGGATCCGGCGTCTCGCACCTTAGCACGTGGCTTGAAAGCTACACAAAACACGATGGGCCGATTTCGAGCTTTTTCAAGGTGTTTGAAGCACATTCCGTTGAGTTGGCTGACCGGTTTCTAGACCTTTTCCAAGTTGCTGAAACACTGCACAAACAAACCTCGTCCGAAAAAAAGATGTCACGCGTTGATCTCAGTGCACGTGTAAGGTCGATCAACGAGGCATTTGCAGACGACCAACCGTTTGCCGAGATTTTGGCGGAAGCATTTCGTCGTACCAACGAACTATCAGCGAGAGAACGATTGGAGCGAGTGTTCACAGACCACTTGGATTTTGAAGTCGATGAGGAAACCATAAACGAGGTTTGTGCTGCGATCGCACGCACACGTGCCAAACTGACGCACGAAGCCGGGGCCAACAATGTTGAAGTCATCATGGGCCACAACGTTTGGGAGAAAGCACATGCGTTGGATGCCATAATCCGGATTTGGTTGTTGAAGTTGTCGGGTTTTGATAACGACGCGATTCTGGCGAGTTTGCGACGTAAACCTGAATTACGTGAAGCGTTGACGGAGATATTTCACATCGAAGACGTCGAAGATTGATGCAGACCATTCGTCTGCGTCGCTAGGGTGCATCGTGGTTGTTTGCGCGCGGAGGCTTTGGTTGACGGTTTCTCGCCTAGGCGGGCATTCCCGCGCATCCCCCGCTCGCATCGCTGCGCTTGCTCGCGTCCCCTTACGCTGCGCGAAGGGGACGGTACGTGGCGGGAATGCTTTACGGGGTTGGGGTTAATGGGTGTAAGGATTTCGATAATGTGAATCGTGATGGACATTGAAGAACTGCGATCGCGGGCTCTTGCTCAACTGCTGGAGAATGTTCGGACGGGTTTCGATCCGTACTATCAGCAGCGATACACATACGTGATGCCGTCGATCGGGCGTTACGAGTGGCAGTGGTTCTGGGATTCTTGCTTTCACGCTATTGCCTTGTCGACGCTCGATGTCGAATTGGCGAAACAGGAGTTGACGACACTGCTGATCCCTCAACGGGATGATGGTTTCGTGGGGCACATGACGTATTGGGGTCGATGGGGAAGCGTTTTCAGTGCGATTGCCGGTCAGAGCAGTTTCGGCGATTGGCGACGCCGCAACTCGGGCATGATCCAGCCGCCGGTTTTGGCGCAGGCGCTGTTGCGAGTGTCCGAGGAGTCGGGTGATGCGGAGTATCTACGGTTAATGCTGCCGAAGGTTCGAAGTTACTACGAGTGGTTGGGCAGAGAGCGTGACCCAGATTCGGACGGATTGATCGGGGTAGTTTCGCCGTACGAATGTGGTTTGGACAACTCGCCGGCATATGATGCCGAATTGGGGCTGCATTTGCCTAATCGCAGGCAGCTGCTCGTGAAGAATTGGTTGCTGGACTGGCATAACGCGCTATTTGGCAAAGGCCATAGTTATTCGCATTTGCGGGAGCGGAACAGATTCGTTTTGATCGAGCCATTTATGAACGCGGTGTATGCGGATGGCTGGGATGCGATAGCGACGATGCATCGATTGCTGGACCAAGAAGACGACGCACAGTCGAGCGAGCAGGTACGGGACAGAACGACTCAGGCTTTGAACGACCATTGTTGGGATGCGTCGCTCGGTCGATGGATCTATTTGCGTGGAGCGCAGAAGATTCCTGATTACACTCTTGCGGTGGGTTCGATCTTCCCGATCATCATCAACGGTCAGGCCCGGGGCCAGGTCGCAGAGGTCGTGGAACGGTACTTGACGAACGAGGACGAGTTCTGGACACCGTATCCGGTGCCCAGCGTCGCGGTGTCGGAACCGACGTTTGACCCTGAGGGTGAGTCGACGATCTGGCGCGGTCCGGTTTGCATGAACCTTAATTGGCTGTTGGCTCGTGGGTTAAGACGACACGGATTCACTGATGTCGCTGCGGAGATCGAGGCAAAGTCGATCGAGATGATCAGTCGCGATTTTCGCGAGTTTTATTCGCCACTGACAGGGCGGGGAATGCGCGGCACCGATTTTGGCTGGGCTACGACGGCCGTCGATTTTTTGGGGACTTCGTACTTCACTGGGCAGCTTTAGCTGACAGTTGACGGTTCGCCAGAGACTGCGGCTTGTGCTTCGGCGTTGCCGCCGACAATGACGCCGGTGGACATGAAGATTGCGCGTTCAGCGATGTTGGTTGCACGGTCGGCCACACGTTCGATGTTGTGCGCTGCCCACATGAGGTAGGTCCCTCGCACGGCGCGCTCGCGATCGTCTTCGACTAGAGCGAAGATGTCTTTTTGCACCTTCTCATAGAGCCGATCGACCTCATCGTCGTCGTTTTCGATCTCGATGGCTATTCGGCCCGATTCGGCGCGGTCGTCGATCGTCATTGCCTCGATGCTGCGTTTCATCATGGAGACTGCGAGGTCGGCCATTTTCGGGATGTCTTCGAGCTCCTTCAAGGGTGCTTCGTGCCCCATGTTGATCGAGACTTTGGAGATGCCCTCGGCGTAGTCGCCCATGCGCTCAAGCTCGTTGGCTATGAACATCATGCCTACGATACGCCGTAGATCGACTGCGAGCGGGGCTTGCCGGCGAATCTGCTCGACGCAGTCGTTCTGGATTTTCGTCTCCAGTTCGTCGATGCGATCGTCCTCGGCGATGACCTCTCTGGACATGTCCAGGTCGCGGTTTTTGAGCGCCCGTACAGATTTGAATATGGCGGTTTCTACCAATCCGCCGAGAAGAACAATCTCGGCTTCGAGGTGAGCGAGTTGGTAGTCGAGTTGTTCGTTGGGCATTCCAAGTAGCCCCTATTTCTCAGCCGATGCGGCCGGTTACATAGGCTTCAGTGCGCGGGTCGACGGGATTACCGAAAACCTGTTCGTTGGTACCGTACTCGATGAGGTGGCCGACGCGGTCTTCACCGACCATCATGACAGCGGAGTAGTCTGAGATCCGCGTTGCTTGATGCATGTTGTGGGTAACGATGATGATGGTGACTTCCGACGACAGATCCCGGATCAAATCTTCGATCGCTTGCGTCGAGATAGGGTCAAGTGCTGATGCTGGCTCGTCCATTAGAACGACGTCAGGGTCAACGGCAAGGGCGCGTGCGATGCAGAGGCGCTGCTGCTGACCGCCTGAGATGCCGAGTCCGCTGTCGTCCAAGCGGTCTTTCACCTCGTCCCAAAGAGCAGCGCGGCGCAACGATTCTTCAACTACGCGATCGAGATCATCGGTTAGACCGTTTACACGAGGTCCGAAGGCTACGTTGTCGTAGATGCTTTTCGGGAAGGGGTTGGGCCGCTGGAAGACCATACCGATGCGGAAACGAATGTCGGTTGGGTCGACATCTTCGTCGTAAACATTGACGCCTTGGTACTTGATGCTGCCGGTGACGCGAGCCCCAGGTATGAGATCGTTCATGCGGTTGAAACAGCGCAAAACAGTGCTTTTTCCACATCCAGAAGGGCCGATCAAGGACACGATGGCGTTCCGAGGTATCTGTAAAGAGACTTCTTCCACGGCTAGGGTCGAACCGTAGAAGACGCTAGTCTCTTCTGCCTCAAGTACTAGGTCTTGATCGTCGAAAGTGATGATTGATTCGGGCATGGAGGCTCATGCTAATGCGCGTATGTAAATCCTACTTTGCGGCTAGACGAATTGGTGCGCATTGCCGTTCATGTAAACGGTGAAATCGGCGCAACGGAGCTTTACGATTTAGCTCAGCGACGATCTTGCGGCGCTAAAGCGCCTTGAACCAGTCGAGAGAGTCTTCGGTTCGTCCCGATGGGTTGTATTCCGCTCCGGCCCAGCCTTGGTAGCCGAGTTCGTCGAGTTTGCGGAATATGAAGGGGTAGTTGATCTCGCCGGTTCCGGGTTCGTATCGTCCTGGCGTGTCGGCGAATTGAACGTGACCGATGCTTGGCAGCAACTCCGCGAAGGTGTCGACTAGGTCGCCTTCCATGATCTGCATGTGGTAGAAGTCGTATTGGAGCTTCGCGTTCGGATGGCCAGCGTCAGAAATCGCCTTCATGCCTTGCGAAGAAGTGTGGAGCAGGAACCCGGGCTGATCCTTTGTGTTGATCGGCTCCACAAGCGCGAGCACTCCGACTTTTTCGAGCTCTGAGGCTGCGTAGCGGAGGTTGTCGACGTAAGTTTTGTACGCGATTTCCGGGTCTGCGCCTTCAGAAATCGGGCCGATGCCAGTATTGACGCCGATACAACCGAGACCGGCGGCGTACTCTACACCCAACGCGACGCGCTCTTGATAAATCCCGACCTTGTCGGGAAGTAGCGGCAGATTATTTTGCCCTGTTTCGGGATCGGCGACAGGCAGGTTGATGATCACGTGTTTCAAGCCATTGCGTTCAAGGCGTTCTTGGATCGCCTCGATTGGCTCGGAATACGGGGCTTGGATCTCGACGCCCTCAAAACCGGCACGAGCTGCCGCGTCGTAACGGTCTAGCAGCTCATATTCGTTGAACATGAACTGAATGTTGGCGTTGATTTTCGGCATTTCTGTTGCCGAGATCTAATCAGATGGGATCGATGTTGGCCACGGCGACGCCGATGGCGACCGCGGAGAGCAACACCAGAGCGATCATCAGGATTATGTACATGTGGCGAGTTCGATCTGTGTTCCAGAGTCTAGAATTGATGTCTGTGGCGCCGCGTAGAGCTGCTTCGTCTGGCGCGATGCCCAATCTTGCATGATAACTGTTCCGAGTCGATGCGTGAATCGCTAAGATGCGTCTTGAAGAGATAATGACAGCGCCGGTGCTGACGATCACGTCGGAACTGAGCGTGGCGGATGCTGCTAAACGGATGCGAGCGAATGACGTTGGCTCTCTCGTGGTGGTCCGGAAAGGCGTTGTTGAGGGCATCATCACCAGCTGGGATGTCGCTGTCGGTTGTGTCGGTGCGGGTGAAGATCCGAGCATGTCACCCATCCTGCTCCACATGAGCAGCCCGGTGCACACTGCGCATCCGGATACCGATGTCGTCGAAGCTGCCAGAGTCATGTCCCAACGTCGGATCTCGCGGTTGCCGGTGGTTGATGAAGACGGAAAGCCGGTGGGGATTGCCACGTTTTCGAATATCAGCCGCGTGATGCAGCAGTTGGCGAGCGACATCTTCTCCGGCTGGGACCGGACACCAGTTTCGGTAACCATTAATCGCGATCTCTAGCCTGTTTTTGATGGCGCGCAGTTTCGATAGGAAGTTCTGATGTTCGAAACGCTATCTGACCGACTTACATCTGCTCTGGGGACGCTGACCGGCAAGGGCAGGTTATCGGAAAAAGATATTGAAGCGGCGTTGCGTCAGGTACGTATGGCGTTGCTCGAAGCGGATGTCGACTTCAAGGTCGCCCGCAGTTTCGTTTCCAAGATCCGGGAAGAAGCGCAGGGAGAGGAAGTGATCCGGTCGCTGACGCCGGGGCAGACGGTCGTGAAGATCGTCCAAGACAACTTGGTGGAGGTTCTCGGCGGCGACAGCGCGCATTTGCAGCGTGGGGACACGCCTCCAAGCGTCATAATGCTCGTCGGTCTGCAAGGCGCAGGCAAGACGACTGCGGCGACGAAGCTGGCGCTTCACATCAGGCGTGAGTGGAAGCAGGATGTGATGATGGCGGCTTGCGACTTGCAACGCCCGGCAGCGGTGGAGCAGTTGGTGACTCTGGGCAAGCAGATCGGTGTGCCGGTGTATAGCGAGAACGCGCGCAAGTCCACGCCGTTGAAGGTTGCCAAGAACGCGTTGGACCGTGCTAAGCGCGATTCCACGCACTGGTTGATCCTCGACACGGCGGGCCGTTTGGCGATCGACGACGACCTGATGTCGGAGCTTGAAGAGATCAAATCCGCTGTGAATCCGATTGAGACGTTCCTGGTTGTGGATGCGATGACAGGACAGGATGCTGCCAGGTCAGGTTCTGAATTCAATCGGCGAATTGGTTTGTCGGGGATGTTGTTGACGAAGATGGATGGTGACGCGCGGGGTGGTGCTGCGCTGTCGATGAAGTCTGTAACTGGGCTGCCGGTGAAGTTTGTTGGTGTTGGTGAACGTCCGGAGCAGTTTGAAGCGTTTCACCCGGAACGGATTGCGCAACGCATTCTCGGTATGGGCGATGTGACGACGCTGATCGAGAAGGCGCAACAGCAGATCGATGAGGACGAGGCCAAGCGGTTGGAGCAGCGGTTGCGACGTAACGAGTTCGATCTCAACGACATGCTGGAGCAGTTTCGGTCGATACGCAGGATGGGTCCGCTTTCCGACGTTTTGGGCATGATTCCGGGTCTAGGAGGGTTGCGCGGCTCCAACGCGATGCAGAATGTCGACGAAAAGCGTATGTCACAGGTGGAGGCGATTATCCTCTCTATGACGCCGCAGGAGCGTTCGAATCCGAGGTTGCTGAACGGTTCGCGGAGGAGACGAGTGGCGAATGGATCGGGGACGTCGCCTTCGCAGGTGAACCAACTTTTGGGGCAGTATCGCCAGATGCAGAAGATGATGAAGCGGATCAGCGGCCCGGGAGGAGAGCGGGCGCTTCAGAACATGATGCGCGGAATGAGGTGAAAAAGGGCTGGGGCTGATGTGGGAGATGGGGGTGATTCGGGGTGGAAATTTCATGCCGCTCATGCCGGAGTTTTGCCGCTCATGCCGCGAAATTGCCGCTGGAGCGGCAAGATCATGGCAGGGGTGTTTTGTGGTGGGATTCGGGGTGCGGTGTGAGGGATGGGGCGGATGTTGGCGTGTGTGGCTCATGAGATGATGTTTTTCGTAGGATTTGGGGGTTTGGATGGAGGTGGAATTTAGAACAAACTTGCCGCTGGAGCGGCAAAACTCCGGCAAGATTAGTTTTTGACGAAGTTCAAAACAAGTTCGAAAAGTTGTCTGGGCCGGGGGTTGCAGGGATTGAAGGATAGGTGGGATTTTGGGTGTTGGTTGTTGAGGATGGGTGTAGTGATTTACGCTTGACGTATCTCGTCAATATGGTTATCCTAGTTTTACGTGATACTGAGTTATTGGGACCGTCGGACGGAGCGGTTTGCCTCTGGAGAATTCGTTGCTGCGTTTCAAGGATTTGAGCAGCAGGCGGAGAGGCGGCTGTCGATCTTGAACGCGGCGCCTTCGCTGGACACGCTGAGAGCGTTGCGCGGCAACCGTCTGGAATCTCTGAGGGGGGCACGGGCTGGCGAGTACTCGATCAGGATCAATCGTCAGTGGCGGATCTGCTTCACCTGGAACCAGGGAGAGCCAGGGCCGTCGGATGTCGAGATTGTGGACTATCACTGAACGTAGGAGATTGCGCGATGTTCAGAAGAGCGGTACATCCGGGAGAGATTCTGAAGGATGAGCTTGCGGAGTTCGGTGTGACGCCGACGGAGTTTGCGCGTCAGATCGATGTGCCTGCCAATCGGGTGAGCCAGATCATCGCGGGGAAGCGTTCGGTGACAGGGGATTCGGCTTTGCGGTTCGGGCATTGGTTCGGCGTCGATCCGCAGTTCTGGTTGAATCTTCAGTCGCAGTTCGATCTTGCGGTTGCTGAGCAAAGGACGGGTGGTGCGGTGCGCGAATTGCCTACGGCTTCTATGAGTGGATAGGGGTTTTGGTGCGCGTAGGCTTCAGAAGTCGCTGGCTGGTTGGTTGGGGTTGAAGGAGCAGCAGATACAGCGGTACGAGGCGTCGGAGTATGCTTCGGCTAGTTTGGCGCGGATTCGGAGCGTGCCGGAGGTTTTGGGGGAGGGGTGAAACGGAGATGCTTCACTGTGAGTGCCGTTTAGTTGTCGGGGCGTACTCAGGTTTCAAGCCACTGTCGGTAGCCCGCGGTTTCGTAACGGGCATCGCTTAATAGCCGTTCCGTCTCGCTGATCAGTTCTTCGAACAGATCTGGTCGTTGTTCGAGGATTGTGTCGACATCTAGCCGACGGGTTGATCGCCTAAGGATTGCTTTGGCTGTCGTGCACTCATCTTCCGGTGTCGACGGAGTTGGCGAGAGCGCGTCGGGTGACGCTTCGATTACTGGATTTACACGGAAGGCAAGCGATACCAAGTCCGCCTCGACAGATCCCGCTTCGACCCGGTAACCTTGTGTACTCGCGAGTTCGACGCGACTTCGTCCATGAGTTTGCGCCAGCGCCGATAACCACTTGCCTATGGCAACGATCATCAGATTAAGGAAGTCGAGCGCGCTGCATGTCGCGGGATCGATAGACTTCACGTCCGATTTCAAGAGCTCCTCCCACGCTTCTGCAAACCCGTCGCAAGTGTCGACATTCTCGCGGAACCGTACCATAAGTCGATCTTCGGCTTCCGAGTCGAACCTTTCCCGTCCTATTCGAGTCGAAACCAGCAAAAGCCATGGTGTGGGGTTACGGGCTTGAAAAGCGGTTAGTTGATCGATTGCTCTGTAGATCGATCTGTTGATACCCGGCGGGTCGGATGCAAGTCCATCACAGAGGTCAATGTTGACAACATCGAAGGGTCCGTGTTTCAGCGTTCGATCCCACGCGATCGAATCTGAATCTCCGATTTGCCGGAAGTCGTCATGAATCACCTCGGATTGCGGATCGACGTTTGGAAGCCGACTCACTTCATCTAGCGAGATGTTTAGTTGGACGTGTGCGGGGTTCCCGCGTTGTGCTTCCGTATTGAATCCAAGGAAACGCAACGGTCGAGACTCAGAGCGGCAGAGCTGATCGTACAGGTACCGCAAGTCAATCAGATCTGTACCGGGCAGGCCTAGATAGCGCAGCGGATCTTCGGGTGCGCGATCCTCATAGAGGCGTTGGAGCAAGGCGGACAGTTGCTCGCGGCGAACGAACTGCTTACGTGGTTTGTGCCACGGCTTGAACTCTTTCGGTTCCGTCTGCGGAGTCTCGAATGCGGAATCACCGAATATTCCAGCAGTGAGATCGTCGTGACCGCCCGACGCCTCCATCATTGATCCGGCACCTCGAGGATTTGGCGTATTCCCGCAAGGAGCCGTTCCTGTTGCTGGTCGGTAAGGCTTTCGAAAACTCCATATGCCGCAAGCAGTTGAATAATACTGCGCAACTTTCGTTCGGCAGACTCGTCCTGGCGCGAGCGTCGACCCTCGCGCTCGCCGAAGACTGATTCGCGCCTGAACCTGAAGGTTCCAGGCTCTACCGCCGTTGGTTTGTCTACGGCATTTGCAAACTCGACTGGTGGTGGTTCCGCGCCAGGATCGTCTGTCTCGGCCTGCCACGCTTGCGTCACAACTGACGACATGGCCTCCGCACGAACCGCCTCGGCGGCTTCTCGGATTTCGCGCCGGATCTCAGCGGCGATGCTCTTCTGGATTGTCGCTACGCGCCTGAGGGACGCATGGAGCCATTTGGTGATGTACACCACGTGTGGGTGGGCGTAGTTAAATGACTCGCGATCAATATTTAGCGCTGCTTCCAGACCCTCAGAGACGAATATCTCACACGAAATCTGCCTCAACCGGGTTTGTTCTGAAACCTGGTAGCGCAAAAATGTCGGATCAAATGACGTTCCGCTCGAACCGTGAACTCGGACGAGAACGCCCTGGTGTTCGGTAGGAGCGATCTTCGGTGCCCAGATGAGATATGCCTCGAATTCAAGCGTTCCGCCAGTAAGTTCTGGCTGTACCCCTCCGAATTCTTCCCGGCACCGTCCGACGAACAAGATTGGTTTCTTGACGGCGTGGTTCGTTTGCGGGAGGTCGGTGAACACGAGAGGCCGAGTTAGTAGCAGATCGTCGACGAGCACGGTGAAGTCATTGCCGACATCGGCAGCAGAGCCTATCGACTTGGCCTCGCGAATCGTCTCGGTGTCGGTGAGTTGGAACTTGGTTGGCGATGTTCCGGCTGACGGCGGCAGTTCGTAAAGATACAACTTGTCTTTTAACGGAAGGTTGAAAGCGTTGCCCGAGACGTACGGCAAAGGAACGGCAAGACTCAGCTGCCAAACCATGCGTAGGTAATAGTCACAGATGCGCTCAAGTCGAGGGTTGGGTATACCATGATCGACTTGTTGCCACACAGCACTGACTAGTTTCGCGAAAGCTACATCTGGCCGATCATCGCGATCCCACGGGAGGTTGTTGTAGGTATCGACGCCATTTTGGAGCAGATCGGCGTCCTCCGGTTTAACCCTTCCTATGTGAAACTCAGGCGGAATGAGATTCCTCGCCTCGCTTGGCGCTAGGGCAGGGTCGGAATCTATGGTTGCCCATATTTCACGGCTTTGGAGTGTGTCGCGCGTCTGTGGACGTATGTGAGTGAGTATGATCCTTGTACCGTGCGAGTCGGCGTCCGCAGCTCGCTCGCGCCAAATCGTCACCAAACCTGCGTCGTACTCTCCTTGCTCGTCTGGAGCGGGCGCATGCTCTTCTGAGTACTGGCGAAGGACAACTAACGCGATGGTCCTATAAGGGTCACCGGCTGTCTTCGTGACGATCTGAAAACGCTGTGTCAGCTGGGAAACTGAGAAGAGGCCGATGCCGATCTTCCCGATGAGCCGTCGACCTGAAGGGCTGAGAGACGGATCCTCGGAACTCGCGATGCCGAGTTCGGCGCCCGCGGGTGACCTTTTAGCGCTGCCGCCAATGTGGTGGAGCAGATGCGCGAGAGCAGCCGGAGTCATACCGATGCCGTCGTCCTCTACAGACAACGTTCGAAATCTTGGCCGATCGGTCTTGATTACGACCTGTTTCGCATCCGCGTCATACGCGTTCGAAACAAGCTCTCGTATCGCTGACCCCGGTTGCCGGTAAATGCCGTCAGTGACGCGTGCAAGAACGCGTTCGTCTGTCTGGAGCGTCGTGTTGACAGGGGATTTGCTGGAGCTACCTTCGATTTCGGCAGTAAGCTTGGCGTCAGGTTCGTGTTGCCACTCATTCATCAGGTTCACAACCCCTATCGCGGTGGGGTTTCTGCAAAAGCTTAGATTGTCGTTTGTGTGTCTACAGTTGAGGACTTCGCCACGTATCCCAATCCCTCGGAAATGGCTGTGGCCAGCCCTTCGCCCAAAGGTGGCGGCAAGGCATCCGATACGAGTTGCACTTGCTGACTAAACGTTCCTTTAAGTTCATATGTGTGTGGAAACCCTTGGAGGCGCATCGCCTCATAGATTGAAAGACGACGATGCATGTCCGGATGAACGTGAACCTCGCGATGACCATAAGCTACCGCATAACTGGGCTGGTCCCAACTTAGAACCCTAAAACTCCTTCCTCGGTGATCTCCAGGCTTTAGAGTGCCGTCCACAAATTTCCTCGACCTTGGTACCATGGCAACGTGGTTAGGGTGATGTGGGATCTCCGATGCGCCTAAGTCCCTACGGCAGAAAGCTGGTTCTGGTAGACCATCGAGTGCAACACTGACAGGTACAGGTTGCTTGTTGCCCTCCGGAGGGTCGAGTACCAGATCTGGGTATCTTTCTCTGTTAACGCCGATTACGATTACCCGTTTGCGGTTCTGCGGAATGCCAAATCTGCCTGCATTCACGACCTTCTCTCGGACGTTGTAACCGGCCTTTTTGCACAGTCTCTTAAATTCCAGGTAACGTCGTCGGTGTCGCTGTTGCGCCAGGCCAGGTACGTTCTCAAACACGAAGAAATCCAAACCCAGGCGCGAAGTAAACGATTGAATCACGTTCGCGTAGTGGACTAAAAGCTTTTGCCTAGGGTCTCCTCTTTTCTGGTGCACATTCGAAACTGAGAACGCCTGACACGGCGGACCTCCGATAATCCCGACAGGCTTTTCATCGCCGTTGATACTCATCCAAAGGTTCACGAACTCGTCTGGATCGGTTTCGGCTATATCCAACGAGGAAACGTAGGTGTCTGGTTGATTCCAACGGTAAGTTGACACCGCAGCTGGGTCAAAATCAACTGCGAGTCCGGGTCTAAAGCCCGCGCGTCTGAATCCCAAGTCAAATCCGCCAGCTCCCGAAAAAAGGCTAAGAACCGGCCAAGGCTCTGCTCCGTTCAAAAGTGAACTGGCCTTATGTAACTCCCCAAGCATTCTGATCAGATTCTACTGGGTTGATTGACGCTTGGATTCCCGCCTTCGTGGGAATGACAGTGCTACTGATAGCGTGGTGGTTTGCGAATAGGGTTGGTGGTGGATTGAGGTTCCCCGCCTCGGCGGGCATCCCCTGCGTTCGCTGCGCTCCGCGTCCCCTTACGCTTCGCGAAGGGGACGGGAGTTGGCGGTTGCTAGTTTTTCGCGGAGGGTGGCGACGCCTTTTTGGACGCCTTGGGGGTGGGAGAAGATGCTTGAGCCGGAGATGAAGGTGGTGGCGCCGGCGTTTAGGGTGGGGGCAATGGTTGCGGATTTGATGCCGCCGTCTACGGCGATCTCGAATGGATTGTCGGAGTGGATGGTCTGCATCATGGAGAGTGCTTCGCTGATTTTGGGCAGCGTGTCGGGGAGGAAGTCTTGACCGCCGAAGCCGGGTTCCACGGTCATGACCAAGACTCGTCTAATGCGGTCGGCTACGGGCCATAGCGCCGAGACGGGCGTTCGGGGACGGATCGCGACGGCTGGTTGGGCGCCGGCTTCGAGAATGATGTCGATGGTCTGATCGATGTCGGCAACGCCTTCGATGTGGACGGTGATGATGTCGCCGCCGGCGGAGGCTAGGACGGGGATCATGACTTCGGGAGAACGCTCCATGACGTGAACGTCGATGGGTAGGGTTGCGTGACGTTTCACTGCTTCTAAGATGGGAGGTCCGAAGGTTAGGTTGGGGACGAAGTGTCCGTCCATGACATCGAAGTGAAACTCGTCGACGCCTGCATTCTCGGCGGCTTTTATGGAATCGGCTAGGTATCCGAAGTCGGCGGAGAGAAGGGATGCGGATATTTTTGCCATTGTCTGGTAGTCGAGGCTTTTGAACCAATCTTAATCTTCACTGGTAAGGGTTCTATGCAGAACTCGATTTCAAGACGCTTCCCAAGTTGCACTGCCCCTCTGGATTCCGGCTTTTGCCGGAATGACGTGGGGGAATTTACATGGATAGACAGGATGGGGGAGGACAAAGGGGGTGCAGTGCGAAACTCTGGCCTTGCCCCGCACGTCCGCCCGCATACCCCCTGACCCCCTTTCGTCCATGCGAAAGGGGGAATAAAGGTGAGTTTTGCAAAAGTCTAGGGTTCCCTCTGTTCACCCCGCCCTTCTGGATGGACGTTCCGTCCGCTGAAGCGCCGGCTTTCGCCGGAATGACGGGAGGACAGAGGGGGGAATTTGCATGGATAGGCGGGATAGAGGGGATGGAGGGTGTAGTTTGCCTTGTTCCCCCTCACCCTAGCCCTCTCCCACGGAGGGGAGAGGGGATTGTCGTTGGTTGTGCAAACGCCCGCCCGCATACCCCCTGACCCCCTTTCGTCCATGCGAAAGGGGGAATTAATCGACGTTCGATTCTTTGAAGAATTCGTCGGATTCTAGGTAGTCTTCGTAGTCTTCGCCGATGTCTTCTGGGTTTTCGGCGACATCGACTTCTTGGCCCTCTGAGGTGACGTTGGCCCAGCCTTCCTCAGTCGGTGCGTCGTAGCGCGACATGTTGCGCGAATCGGTTCGTGCTGCTGCGGGCACGCCAAACAGGCCGCGTTCTACCATGGTTGGCGAAACGGCGTACATCAGGTCGTCTTCCGCCTTAAGGGCGTCGAGTGCAGCCTGTGCGAGTTGTTGCACTTCGGGTTCACTGCTAGAGACCGCGAGCGAAAGCATTTCGCGGGCTTGTGGTGTTCCGACCTGTTCCAATGCTTGGATCGTCGCCATCTGGACTTCCAGAATGTGGTCGTCGAAGGGTTCGGACAGGCTGTGTATGTCGTCATCGCCGGCGATGTTGCCGAACGCCAGTACGGCGGCGATTCGGATATTCGGATTGTTGCTGTAGAAACCGTCTTCGATTGTCGGCAGCCACGATCGATCACCAGATTCGCCCATCGCCAACAGGACATCGGACATCAGAACTGGGTCGTCAAGCGCCTCGTCGTACATTGTGTCGATGACGTCGGGCGCGTCTTCGTGGCGCATTGCAGCCAGGGACCTGAGGGCCTTTCCGCGAACGGACCGCTCGTCGACATCGGTGGCGTTGCGTAGAGCGTCGGAGATTCGCATCAGAGTGGACCGCGATGCGTTGCGTGACTGGGATGGGTCGGAGAATCCGTTCAGCGCCTCCGCGGCGGCGGCGCGTAGCTGTGCCGATTCGTCTCGTTCCAAGACGCCGATCAATGCGTTTGCGGTGTTGACGCTGCCGCCATCAGACAAAGCGCGTATGCACTCTAGCCGCACTTCTACCGCCGGAAATGTGATCGCGGCTCTGAAGAGGGCGTCGAACTCCAATGATCGATCGGTATCTGCCACTTGCCGCAACTCGGTTACGGTTTCCAAGACGTCTTGAACCTTCCACTCGTTCCAAGCTGCGATGATTGAACGTGCGCGGGTGTCGTCGGCACCTGAGAGTTCGCGGAGCATGTCAGACACGCCGGAGTCGGCATCGCGTCCGGGTTCAGAGTGATTTGATGGTTCGCGGGTCATGGGTCTGTTGTATCAGGTTTGGTGCGGGTGCTAATTTACATGGATGGACGGGATGAAGGGGATGGGTGGTCTAAGTGTGCCCCCTTTGTCCTTCGGACATTTCCCCCGCGAGCGGGGGAAACCCTAGGTTTTTGGTTTACGAAGCGGTTGCGACTTCTACGCCTCGAGTACGAACCCAAGGTACCACACGGGTGCCGAAGACCGGTTCGGGGTCCGAGCCGATCAATTCGACGTTGTTCAGTGCTTCATAGACGTTGCCGGAGATCATCGTGTTCTTGACGCGCCCGACGATCTCGCCGTTTTCGATGAGGAAGCCGAGGGACAGATTGGCTCGGAAGTCGCCGCCAAGTTCGTTCCCTTGCCCTGCGCCAAGCAGTTGCTCTACTAATACGCCTTGTTTCACTCCATCGAAGATCTCGGAGTTGGGAGTTTCACCGCCTGCCATCATCACGTAAGACGTGCTGGGCGATGGTGTGGTGGCTACACCGCGGAGACCGCATCCGGTGGATGTCGTTCCGGTCTCACCTGCGGTCTGCAGGTCGTGGAATGGCCCTCCGATCGTACCGTTGCGAACCAAATCGAGCCGACGAGACGGCACTCCTTCGTCGTCTACGCCGTGGGCTTGAGGAGTCATGGGATGTAGCGGGTTGTCACAGATGGATATGCGTTCATCGAGCATCTTCTCGCCCCACTTGTCGATCAGAGGGGACGATCCGGTTGCTACGTTCTTGCCGTTGAAGCCTGACAGCAACGGTGGAAGGAACGTGCCGGTGAAACCACTTGGCGAAAAGACAACCGGCAGGTCTTTGCCGCTTGGGGATTCGACGATATTCTGCGAATCGTTCAAGCGGCGAAGAAGTTTAGCAACGATGTTGTTCACGTCCTGCTGGTTGATCGGTTTCGCGGTTACGATACCGTCCCAGATGCTCAGCATGTCAGTCCCACGAATGAGTTCCACACCCATGAAGAAGCCGCTGTTGGTTTGACGCTGGCTGGCATCGACGCCGGAGGAGTTGATCAATCGCTGTTCGCCTGAAGACTTGTTCACATCAACCGAGCAAAGTGCTTCGGGGTATTCGCTCAAAATCGCGTCCACAGCTGTGCGTCCGAAATCGAGCATTTCATCATCCGAGAGATCGGCGACGCTGTGATCGAAGCTATCTACCGCGGAGTAGTCGGTGGCATTCGGAAACTCGAACGCGGCTTCGGCACCGTATTCAGCAAGAGCACCGACGCGGTCGACGAGGTCGTCTATCTTGTCGGCGTCGTTCGTGGATGAGAAGCCGATGCGTCCGTTTGGATTGATGACGCGAAGTGCGATGCCGGACGACTGGCTCTGACCGATGTTTTTGGGTCGGTTCGCCTCGAACTCGACGTGTCGGCGTTCTGATGTGACGCCGAAGACTTCAGCGGAGCCGTGAGCCGCTTTCGCGCGGTCCAGTAATCGTTCGTAGCTGTTCACTAATTTCTCCTCTTTTTCAGCAAGATCAAACCTCGAGGCCCCGCGTCCACCCCCGCATACCCCTGCGCTGTGTGTCGTTTTTTGGGCTGCGCTTGCTCGCGTCCCCTTTCGCCTCGAAAGGGGGCGGAGTTTTGCAATGGCCTCATCTTCATGCTCCTGAGATGAGGCAGTTTCGAATGCGAATGTGAGGGCTGCCGTTGGCTACGGGAAGCGGTATCTGCCCGCCTTTGCCGCAACCTCCGCCTTGATTGACCTCACGGTCGTTGGCGATCGCGTCCACGTTCTCAAGCGTCTCGAACAGATTGCCGGAGAGCATGACTGGACGGACGGCTTCTTGGACTTCGCCATTGCGGATCATGTACGCCTCTCCTGAAGAGAAGGTGAACATCTCGTGCTGGGTCATGCCTCCGTACCAGTTCTTGACGTAAACGCCCTCGTCTACGCCTTCCAACAGGTCGTCGAATGTGGCGTCGCCGTTCTCGATGAAGGTGTTAGTCATGCGAACGATTGGGGGGAATCGATAGCTGATGGCGCGGGCGTTTCCGGTCGGCGCTTCGTCCGTCTTAGCGGCGGTCTCCCGTGAGTGCAGGCGGCCGACGAGAACTCCCTCTCTGACGAGGGGAGTCACTGTTGCGGCGGTTCCTTCGTCGTCGTATTTGTAGCTTCCTCTCATCCCTGGCGTTGCGGCGCCGTCGGTGAAGTTCAAATGCTTGCCGCCGAAGTTACGACCCATGTACATGAGTTCTTTGAGTTTTTCGTTTTCGTATACGTTGTCGGCTTCGGAGAGGTGCCCGAAGGCTTCGTGCACGAACACCCCGGCGAGGATGGGGTCTAGGATCACGGTGCGTTGTCCACCTGTCAGCGGCTCTGCCTTGAGCAAACCGACTGCACGTTGCGCCGCCTCTGCCACATCGTCGTCTAGGTCTTCGAACACGCCGTAGTCGCCTAGCGCGCCGATGCTGAAGCCTGCCTGCTGAACGTCCGAACCCTCGCGCGCTTGCGCCGATATCCGGCTAATCGCGTGAACCACTTCTTGTTCGACGTATGTTCCATCGGAGTTGCCGAACGCTACTTTCCGCGAGTTGTCGCCGTAGATGATGTCGGAACTCACAATGCCGGGCTCTGACCAAACGATGTCGTTGTAGTGGTCGGCCAGCCTGATCTTCTCTTTGAGGGGAATTTCGCGCGGATCTTTGACGATGTGAGGATCGACGATATCGACGTGGGGTTCGACCTCAGCGAGCATTGTCGTCTCGCCTTTGTTACCCGAGGCCAAGCTGCGAGCCTGTTCGACGGCGTCTCCCACGCGGCTCTTCAGGTCTGCAAGTTCGTTGAAGCTGGCAAAGCCCCAAGAACCGTTGACGCATACACGCACGGCACCGCCCTTGGCGCTCGTCATGTTGATGTCGTCAAGTGTGCGACCGCGGTAGGTCAGACGCGTTGAATCTGATTCCTCGATGCGAATCTCGCAGTAGTCGGCGGCATGTCCAACCAATGCATCTTCAATTTGCGCTCGATAGCTCATATTTGGGGTTCCGACAGGTGATTAAAGTCGTCGTACGGTCTAACTTCATCGTATCAACGGACATCGATTTCCTAGCCCTCAGAACCGAGACGTTACCCTTACTGCATGGTGTCAGATACGCGCGATCGATACATGAAAGCTGTAAATCGGCTATTGTCGTTGGCGGATTTCGAGCGCAAGTCGCGTGCCAACCAACCTCCTGATTGGCACCTGCGTCGGGTTGAGCGATTGATGGAGATGCTCGGGGATCCGCACCTCGCGACGCCGGTGATTCACGTCGCCGGGTCCAAAGGCAAGGGCAGCACGTGTGCGATGATTGCATCTGGTCTGAAGGCTGCGGGATTTGCGACTGGGTTGTACACGTCTCCGCATCTTCACACGTTCACGGAGCGGATTCAGATCAACGGTGAGACCATTGCTCAAAGCGATTTTGCCGACTTGATCGATAATCTTTGGCCGTGCGTCGAAGCGATCGAACGGGCTGGAGACCTTGGCGTGGTGAGCGTTTTCGAGATGCTGACTGCCATGGCGTTCGTTCACTTTCGTGACAACGCCGATATCGCGGTGATCGAGACCGGGTTAGGCGGGCGTCTCGACGCTACGAACGTTGTCGACCCTGAAGTCGCGGTAATCACCTCGATCAGCAAAGACCATATACGAATACTTGGCGACAAGATTTCGCTCATCGCGAGCGAAAAGGCGGGCATCATCAAGTCCGGCAAGCCGACCGTCGTCGCCAAGAACCATCCGGTAACTTGGCGCGTGATTAGAGAGCGCGCCGTCGAGGTCGGATCGGAGGTGTTCAGCGCCTGCGAGACTTCACCGGTGTCGGCGATGGCGCGGGTGTCCGATGATGACCTGCGTCAAGAGTTCACGATTAAACGATGGCGACCGCCGAAGACAACGGTCGTTGATTCATCCGAACTAGCCTTGATCCCCTACCCAGACCCGGGGCAAAAAGACATTCGAATCCGGACGTCGCTGCTCGGCGCGCACCAGATCGATAACGCAAGGACTGCGGCGACCGCGTTGAACTTGCTTTACCGGACGGGTCACACTTTTGATTTGAACGCAGCTATCGAAGGGATTTCGGGTGCGGTATGGCCGTGTCGAACCGAGGTTGTCAATGTGGATGTCCCATCCCGCAAGCGGTTTGAAGGGTTGCCGCCAGTCATTCTCGACGGAGCTCACAACGACGCGTCACTAAAAGCCTTGAAAGACATGGTGAGGTCCTATTTCGGAGGTGCTGCGGCTGAGATACCGTACGTCTTCATCGTCGGCTCAACGGAGGGGCACGATCACGAAGCGATGATGCTCGAACTGGCGCGGTCAGCTCACACGACGATTGCTACGCAGTCGCGCCATCCGAAATCCGTTCCGGCGTCTAGGGTCGCACAGGTCGGACGCGAAAACGGGTTGGAGTTTCGAGAGACTTACAGTGTCGATATGGCGCTTGAGACTGCGTCGGAGGTGGTGCTCGCGAATCCTGATCCCGTATCGGGACACGGGACAGGAATTGGGATGATTATTGTGGCTGGTTCGCTTTTCGTCGCCGCAGAGGCGCGCGAGGCTCTGTTAGGCATCGAACCAGAACTGTATGACGATCTGACGCAGCCTTACATGCTGGCGTACGAAGATGCCAAAGTGGCTAAAGGTAAAATCGCTTAATTGACGATTGTCTGAAAGAGGCCCCGCCCCGTATCGGAGTATGGGGCAGGCGCAGAACACACGACCGGAACCCAAAGTGGACGAAATGGGATGAGCAGATACCCGGACGAACGTAGAGCAGTAATCACCGGCATGGGAGCGATGACGTGCTTGGGCAAGTCGCCGGATGAGTTTTGGGCGAACCTGAAAAATGGTGTGTCGGGTGCGCGACGGATGGCGATCATTGATCCGACGCCCTTCCCGTGCAAAGTTTCAGGAGAGGTCCAAGACTTCGACCCTTCGGAAGGCGGACTGATACATCGCCGCGAGGCGCGACGGATGGGTCGGTTCTCTCAGTTGGCAGTCCATGCGTCGGATCAGGCGATAAAGGATGCTGGGTTGAACCTGGATGTGGAGGACCGGGAACGTGTCGGAGTGCTGATAGGTTGCGGTGCCGGTGGGTTGCCTGAGACAGATCAGCAGTCCGTGGTTATGAATCGACGCGGGGCCCTGAGGATCAGCCCGTTTTACATTCCGGTGATGCTGGTCAACATGTGCTCGGCAAATGTAAGTCGTGTGTTTGGGCTATTGGGTTACACGAACACGTGCGTGACCGCGTGCGCGGCGAGTACGCAGGCGATCGGCGAGGCGGCGGAGGTGATACGACGAGGTGCCGCGGATGTGATTTTGACAGGCGGAGCCGAGGCAGGGATCTGCGAGCTGGGCATGGGTGGGTTCTCGACGATCCATGCGTTATCCACGCGGGATTGTCCTCCTGAGGAGGCCTCGAGGCCGTTTGACGCCGATCGTGACGGTTTCGTGCCGGCGGAAGGGGCTGCGATGTTCGTGATGGAGAGCCTTGAGCATGCCAAGGCGCGTGGAGCCGAAATCCTTGCTGAAGTTACCGGTTGGGGTGTTTCGTCAGATGCCTTCCACTTGGTTCAGCCGCATGACGAAGGCAAAGGTGCGGCGTTGGCGATCAAATTGGCGTTGGAAGACGCAGAGCGCAACATCGACGATATCGACTACATCAATGCTCACGGCACATCGACGCCGCTAAACGACAAGTCGGAGACGTTGGCGATCAAGCGCGCGTTTGGCGACCAAGCCTATAACGTGCCGGTTAGCAGCACGAAATCGATGATCGGTCACTCGCTTGGTGCGTCCGGCTCGATGGAAGCAATGGCATGTATCGGTAGCATCCAAGATCAAGTCTTGCACCCAACGATCAATTTGGATACGCCGGATCCGGACTGTGATTTGGACTATATTCCGAACGTGGCTCGTGAGACGAAGGTCGATGTCACGCTGTCGAACAGCTTCGGGTTTGGCGGTCAGAACGCTTGTTTGGTGATTGAGAAGTTTACAGATTAACTACATTTGAATGAATTGTAGCCCCGTTTCCAACATGGTTTTGGAAACGGGGCGGTAAGTTACTTTCGCGGCGGATTGTTGCCTCTGCCACCACCTGACGGGTTACCCGTGGTGCTCGGCCAGTTAGGATTCGATCCGCCCTTGCCGCCACCACCTTTGCCACCTTTTGGCATTTGTTAACTCCTTTAAACTATCTCAATTGCCACAGCGTTGTGGCAATTATTGATTTTACAAGCCGTATCAATGGCACCAACAACGTAGTACTATCACCAACTTGGCTCTTCTTCCCGCTCGATCTTGTCCTCATCCAAATCCATTCCCACACCAGCAGTGTTAGGGATGGTAATCATTCCATCGACCGGGTTTACAGGATCGGCGAGGAAGTGCTGGTGGATGCGGTTCCATTTGATGAGGAACTCTTGATACGGGGTGTGTATCGGCGATTGGGTTACCGAGACGTGGATTCCTGCGGGCGATGAGTGCCCGTGCGGAATGGTGATGAGGTCAGCCGCGGTTGCGAGGGCCATGATTTTCAACGTCTCCGAGATGCCGCCAACCCAATATATGTCTGGTTGGAGGATATCGAGGGCTTCAGCATCGATGAAGCGTTTGAAGCCCCAGCGAGTGTATTCATGCTCGGCACCGGAGATGGGAATGTTGGTCTTCTCGCGTATCTTGCGGTAGGAATCGATCCGGTCGGGCATCGCGACCTCTTCAAGCCACCGCGGTTGGCAATCCTCAATAGCGGCGGCTAATTTGACGACGTAGTTGACATCCATCGACTGCCAGCAGTCGAGCATGATGTCGTAACCCTCGCCGAGAGTGTCGCGCAATGTCTCGACCATTGCGATGTTTGCCTTCAATCCCTCATGTCCAGACATTGGACCGTATCGGAAGAACCACTTCTGCGCGGCGTATCCGAGAGACTTGGCCCACGACGCGCGTTCGCGCACCAAGCCCATGTCGGTCACGTTGAACCCGAGCATTGAGGCATAGGCTGGTACCGCTTGTCTCGTAGGTCCTCCGAGCAGCGTGTAGACCGGAACGCCAAGAACTCGTCCCTTAAGGTCCCACAGCGCACAATCGACAACCGAGATTGCCATCATCGCTTGTCCGTGTCGTCCGTGGACCTGTGAGCGGTGCATGATGTCCCATAGGAACTCCGTCGCCATCGGGTCACGGTTCAGCAATAGAGGCGTTAAGTGCTTGTCGACCAAGTAGGCGACCGTTTCTTCCACTGGTCCACCGATACCTATCGCACCGTCGTCGGCCTCGATTTGTATGAAATAGGCATCGTGCTCGATGCGGTTTAGTTGCGATTGATCAGTCATTACACCTGCGCGGCGCTTAGAGCCTCGAAATTCTTCATACACGTCGAGCGGCATCGCCAGACGCTCTTCCCAGAACTCACCCTCGGTCTCAAAAGACCCGAAGACGTGCCTGATCCTCACGTTAGATATCTGGGACATTACAACCCCTCGATTACTTCATTCCGTCACTGGGCGCGATTACGGATGCGTTCCAGTTCGATTTTCGCTCGTCTCGATTTTCTCACTAGATAGAAAGCAACGACTACGAAGGCGATTGAGACGAATACCCAGAGGATAGTGCCCAGCACTAGGTTTGAGCCACCACGAGCCCGCTCGAACACTTCGGTGGCAAGCGTGAGCGTGGCCTCGCCGAGTTCAGTATGCTCGATGACCACGTCAATCGCCCAGACGCCCTTCTCCTCCATCTCAAGACGACCGACGTAGTACTCGCGGTCTGCTGGGGAGTTGAGAGCGGGAGCTACCTGTCGTTCACCATGTTCGGACGGTGTGGCGTAGACCTTGATGATGGCGTCAGGAACGTTGACGCCGGTCTCTCGGTCATAAACCTGGACAGCGTAGGTTAGCGTGCCGATGATGACTCGTTCTGGAGACTGGTGAACAATTACTCGATAGTTGCCTACGTTTTCGTCGGCTACGATCACGTACGGCCCCGAGGTCAGAGTCAAAGGTTGGGCCGATGCGGTTTGTGTTGCGAAAAGTGCTGAGGAGGCGAGCGCGACGAGAATTACGGCGCGTATAGAGCTTGCCTTCAAAAAGTGGATGTGCCATCCCGCAAGCGGTATGAGAGGTATCCGCGGCATCTAGTTACAACGATACTCTATAGAGGCGACCACACCTCCTAGATAGGGGATAATGGCTTCATGCCGGAAGCACCAGATCTACATGTGTTGCGAGAGTATCTTTCGCCCAGATTGACGGAGCGGAAAATCATCTCGGTACGCGAGTTGCGACCATTGGTCGTTAGGAACTTAGTCGGTGCGCCGATGAGTGAACATGCCAGCGGACGCCTCATCGAAGGCTTGGGACGCAAGGGCAAGTTGTTGATCATGTCCTTGTCTGATGGAATATCGATAGTTGTCAGCCCGATGTTGACTGGGGAGTTGTCATTAGTGGAACCAGGTAAGCGGATTATGAAATCGACGATTTTGACTATGAACTTAGACGATGGCATGCAGATCCGATATACAGACGCCAAGCGAATGGGGCAAGTCTACTATCTGGAATCGGATCGTTTGGATGAAATAACCCGCGTCGCAGATCAAGGGCCAGATGTGCTTGACGCCCCCCTCAACCTCCCAGATTTCAGAGCGGCATTGAAACGGTACCGCGGCGAAGTGAAGGGCGTTCTGACACGTGGGCAACTGGTCGCTGGGATCGGCAACGCGTACGCTGATGAGGTGCTTTGGGAAGCTGGAATCTATCCCTTCAGAAAAGTGACACAGCTAAGTGGTGAAGAGGTTATGCGGTTACACCACGCGACGTACCGAGTGCCGACTGACGCAGCGACGAAGTTGCAAGAGATATTCGGTGCGGATCACCCGCGGAAAGAACGGAAATTCCTCAGTGTGCACGGCAAATCAGGATCGGATTGCCCGAAATGCGGCTCTGTAATCAGTTCAGTGAAATCTAGACAACGCGACACAAATTTTTGCCGCAGTTGCCAGCCCGGCACGATGTTTGAATGAAGCATATGCCCTTTTTCGGTGGAATACGGGTTATATAGAATCTCGTCTATAGTGACGGAGGCCCGTAAATCGTCTTTTCACCCGCCCTGTCTCACCGAATCGGAACTAGATTGTTGGATCTGAACGACATCACAGGTATCTCCGCGGTCGCGCGGGATATCGCATTCGTTGTCGTTTGCATCGTAGTGACAATCGCAGTCTTGTTGATCCTATCCGGTGTGCGAAAGGCGACGCAGCGATTGAACGAAGCGATGGATCGTGTCGACGACCTGTTGGACACGATTGTCGCAGCCCGAGATTCGCTTAACGAATTAAGGCAGCGGGTCCGAAGCAGAAGCGGCGTCGGGAAGGACAATTCCGATGGCGGGTTCAACGTCGTTACTTGGTTGCTTACACCGCTTGGCTATGTGATCGGCCAACGATTTAAACGCCGTTCACAAAATCGTCAACAAGGGGACGAAACAAGAAACGGGTGAGGCCAGTCCAACACCCGAACAGCTCTAAGAAACGGAGATTAAAAATGGCTAATGGAAGTGGAGACAGCTTTCTCGCAGGAGTAATACTCGGCGGTATCGCAGGGTTCGCAGTCGGTATCCTGCTAGCACCCAAATCTGGTTCCGAGATGCGAGCCGATTTGCTTGACCGCACTGACAGCGCACGCGAGCAGATCTGGGACCGAACCGGTTCGGCACGCGAACAATTCATGGACCGAACCGGCACCGCACGCGAGCAAATGGAAGACCTGCTGGACACGACAACCCAGCGTCTCGACGAGATCCGGGCTGAGGCGGCACAGATCGCGTCAACGTTACGGCAACGTGTCAACAGAAACTCCGCAGCCGACGATGATGGAATGCCGGTCATGGCCGAGTTCGAAACCGCACCTCAGGTCGAGGAAGAGGAGCGAGTCTAATCGATTCGAATCGTTATTTCGAACTCCTGTCGTCGCGGTTTCACGGTAGTGCAGTAGTTCGCATGCGTAACGAATCGGGACGTATCTTCAATGTCTAACGTAAACCGACCACTCATCGTCGTCCCGTCCGACGATCCGGCTCAATGCCAAGGTTCGCCGCGCATGGCAGATCTCGAGGCGGTGGCGAACCTCAAGATATTTCCGACGCGCGCCGACAGTTTCGACGAGCAAATCGAACGCGCCCAAGGCGCCACTGTCATCATCAACTCTCGTAGCTACTTGGAGTGGCGGGAGGACGCGTTTAATTTGCTCCCTGACCTGCGTTTTATCTCGGTCTGTGGCATCGGTACAGATTCGATCGATCTGGACGCCGCGCGAGACCACGGGATTACGGTCTCAAACATCCCAGGAAAGACCGCACCAGTAGTAGCAGAACACGCGTTTGGCCTGATGTTCGCAGCCGCGAAACGAGCTGCTTGGTACACCGAGATGACCCGCAAAGGCGAGTGGGTGAAACAAGACGGAGTTTTCCTCGGGGACAAGACCGTTGGCATTGTTGGAACTGGCAACATCGGCGCTGAGATGGCACGGCTGTGCAACGCGTTCGGAATGGACGTCATCGCATACACCTTCAATCCATCGTATGAGCGCGCCGAAAAACTCGGTGTCCGGTTCGTTGACCTCGACGAGTTGCTCGCTTTGTCGGACGTGATCACTATCCATACGAAGCTGACGCCCGATTCTGAAAAGCTGATCGGCGCACGAGAAATCTCGCTCATGAAACCCACCGCGATCCTAGTCAACGTCGCACGTGGGCCGATTGTCGACGAAGCAGCCCTCGTCAAAGCTCTCAATGCCGGTCATCTGTCCGGAGCAGCTCTCGACGTCTTTGAAGACGAACCGTTGCCTGAGGGCAGTCCGATTACGCAGTGCGAGCAAGTCGTGCTTACGCCGCACATCGCTGATATGACTCCAGAGGGGTTAGATTTGCTCAACCAAGGCGTCGTTGAAAATTCGCTGGCGTATTTGAACGGAACGCCTCAGAACGTAGTTAATTGACCCGTCGGAGGCAGTCGCAATGATTGAGATCCGCGAATTGCAGCAGGGAGACGCCGACAGCGTGTTGGCACTTGACCAAGAAATCCGTGGCCCTGATCGGTCCTTGACGTGGGACCAATATGTAGGGCGCGTCCTGCAAATCGTGGCTCTTGACTCACTGGAATACGCGCCTTGGGGATGCTTCGTGGCAGTCGATCAGGAACGTGAAGGCGAGATCATAGCTTTTCTAATGTCCGAGCGACAGTCTTCATCGTATGGGCTACCGCCGGGAGTGCGCATTGTCGCGATGGCGGTTCATCCCGACTACCGTCGGCAAGGGGTGGGTTCGAAATTGGTGTCGGCGCTCACGGCGAAAGCCAAGGCCGACGGCGTGACGAGCATGTTTTCCGTGCTCCTAGACGAGGACGAACGCGACGCCTCTTTTCTGGAGCGCAATGGTTTCTCAAGCGCTCAGTTCAAGGTCTTCACGAAAGATATCTGAACATGGCCGAGGGTGCCAACCCTGCCTCGCAGCCTGAAAGCGACCAAACCGACGCGGAAACGACGTTAGATTCACACCCGCGCCGAGAATCCCTTCTGATACGCGAACGATTGGTTGAGGGCGTACGGTCAGGCATTACCTCCGAGCATGGTTTGATCGCACATGGCCGGGGCGAGGCGTTCGACTATCTAATCGGCGAGCGAACGCGCGAATTTGCCGAGACCGCGATCCGAGCAGCAGTTGGGACGCTGTTATTGGCGGAACGACCGATCATCTCGGTAAATGGCAACGCCGCGGCGTTGGCATCTCGGGATCTAGTGAGACTCTCCGAAGTTACAGGCGCACGTTTGGAGATAAATCTTTTTCACCACAGCGAAGAACGAGTCTCGGCGATTGAGCAGCACCTAGTAAAGTTCGGCGGCACCAACATTCTGAGACCTTCCAAGGACGCGGTGATATCGACGTTAAGCACCGACCGTAGATACGTCAATCCTGAAGGTATCGCTATCGCCGACGTGATCTTCGTTCCACTAGAAGACGGCGATAGGTGCGCTGCGTTGCGAGCAACGGGTAAGTCGGTCATCACGGTTGACCTGAATCCGCTTTCTCGCACTTCGCGCGATGCGTCTATAACAATCGTCGACAACATCGTCCGCGCTGTGCGCCGAATGGTGAAGCGCGCTACTGAGTTGCGCGGGGTGGAAAACGATCCTCTCCTCGTCGCCGATGTAAAGCAATACGACCATGCTGAAATCCTGCAAGCTGCTGAGAAAGCGTTGAGAACAGGATTGTAAGGACGATCGCGTTCTTGGCTAATCTCCGTGAGTGCGGGGATAGGGCACGAACCACTTGGATTCAGGTGCGTAATCTAGTATGTTGCCCAAAGCTGCTTCTGCTGGTTTTGTGAACATAGCGACATGGACCCTCAGGACAATCGGACAAGAATTGGGGATCAAGTTGTTCGCGTCCCACGTCAAGCCGCGACTGCACCCGTAGATATGTCGGTCGCACCGCGCACGATATCCGTGCGTGGTCTCACATCGCCGATGTCTTTGATTTACGGGTTCTTCATAATCGACTTGATCGGCGCATCTCTCCTCATGCTCCCGATTTCCAGCAAAGCGCCGGGAGCAGCAAACATTCTCACATGTCTCTTCACCGCGACCACATCAGTGACGGTAACGGGCTTGGTGACGGTCGACACGCTCGAACACTGGACGCTCTTCGGTCAAGCGGTTATCTTGAGCCTGATCTTCATCGGCGGATTGGGATTTATGACCGGTGCTGCCTTCTTGATCATTCTCGTAGGCCAAGAGCTTAGATTGCAAAACCGATTAATCGTCCGGGAGGGGCTCGGTTGGGGACAACTCGGCGACATCACTACATTAGTCCGCAAAATCGTCGTCTTCGCAGTTGCCATTCAGTTCATCGGATTCATCGTGTTATGGATTTATTGGACATTCGTTCGCAACCTTTGGGAAGGATTCGATCTATGGCATACCGTGTGGCTGGCGCTTTTCCATGGCATTTCAGGTTTTAACAACGCCGGGATTGAGGTATTGCCAAACGACGTAGTTGGCGGCGACAGTTTGCAAGGTTTTGCGTCCGACTACTTCACCTTGTTCGTTTTCGCGGCATTGATCTTTGTCGGGAGCACGGGTTATGTGCTGTGGAGCGACGTATGGCAGAAGAAGAGCTTCCGGATGCTCCGGCTGGAGAGCAAGTTGATACTGATTGGTCTTGCAGGGCTGTTACTGGTAGGCTTCGCGACTTACGCCGTAGGCGAGTGGAGCAACCCTGCAACATCAGGCGGAAACAGCATCGTGCAGAAAATATCGGATGCTGCATTCCATACGGTTTCAGGGCGGACAGCCGGATTTTCAGTCATCGATTACGGTCAGGCCACGAGCGCAACCGACATAGCAACCGAGGTGTTGATGTTCATCGGCGGAGTATCGGGAACCGTTGCCGGCGGTATCAAGGTCAACACATTCATGGTGATGTTGGTTGCGGCAATCGTGACGATGTCGGGGCAGAACAATACGTACATCTTCGGAAGTCGCATCCGACCGTCCACTGTCCAACGAGCTTTGGTTCTTGGTGGAGTATCCGCGGCGATTGTGGTTGGTATGGCATATATCGCCTTCCAACTTCAGTCGGACCTGCCGTTCCGCGACGTGTTCTTCCAAGTGATATCAGCGGCAGGAACTGTCGGACTCGACACCGGTATAACCTCGCAACTTAATGGTCCCGCCCAGGCGTTAGTGATCTTTGCCATGTTCTTGGGTAGATTCGGACCATTGACTTTGGCGTTGCTGATGGCTGGACGGCAGGTCGAGCAACGATATGCCTTGCCTTCGGAAGAGGTTAGAATCGGTTGAACTGTCATCCCCTTCTCCCCACTCGGCGCAATTCCCGGAGTTGAAAATGGCAACCCAAAACATAGTCGTGGCCGGTGTCGGTCGTTTCGGCTCGCGAGTAGCGACCGGGCTGTTTCAACTCGGTCACGACGTGTTGGCGATAGATCAAAACCAAGCGAGAATCCAAGAACTCATCGGGCGAGTCACATACTCCGTGGCTGGCGATGTCACCGATGAAGTCTTGATGCGCGACTTGGGGGTCGAGAACTTCGATGTTGCAATCGTCGCGATCGGACGAAACGTCGAATCCAGCATCATGACCGCGGTCCTCTTGCGATCTTTGAACATCCCGATGGTGGTTGCACGGGCGCGGAACCAGCTTCACGCCGAGACTTTGCAAAGGATCGGTTGTGACCGGGTGATCAACGCCGAAGAAGAAGCAGGAATGCGGTTGGCGCAGACATTGTTCACCCCTAACGTCACCGACTACATACCTCTCGGCGGAGCTCAAGGCATCAGTCGAATGCAGATGCCAGAGCGATTCAGAGACATGACTTTGCGCGATGCAGGTTTCACGGAGTTCCGAGATCAGAACCACCTGTCTGTCCTGGCACTGATCCGCGACCAAAACGCGCGACTAATCCCAGACCTTGATGAACGCACTCGCCCAACCGATGAGATCGTAGTGGCTGGACAAAAAAACCTCGTTGACGAGTTGGCCGGATGAAGTACTCCCGCGTCATGTGTCTGGTTCGCGGCGACGACAGCGACAAAGAGGCTATCGATACGGCTGTCAGCTTGCTTTCCAACAACAACCGTAGTCTGCAATTGGTTTACGTCATCGTCGTCGATCGAAGGTTCCCGCTAGATGCGCCCAATCCCTCACAATATCGAAAGGGAGAAAGTGTCCTGCGGGACGCCGAATTCGCAACCGGGCTGCGCGGGGGAGTCCGAGGCTCGATACTACAATCCCGATCTATTGGGCCAGTACTGGTTAGAGAGGCATTGGATTACAGTGCCGAGGTAATTGTCGCTTCAGTCAAGATCCTGTCAACGTTGAACGCGAGAGCGATCGATTCGGATGCGGAGTATCTTATGGCTAACGCGCCGTGCGCAGTAGTGTTGGTCCGCGAATCGGTCAGAGGTTTTGAAACCGCATCAATGCAACTTGAACAGAACATCCTCCTGCGTGCCAATGACGACGACTGATTCTTCGATAAATTAGTGGAAATGAGAGTCGTAATTGCAGGACATGATCGCTTGGGTATTGTGATGGCCAACATTCTCAGCGAATCGGGGCACGACGTTTTAATCGTTGAGGCCGAGGGGAGACGTCTACGATCACTGCCTAGCCACCTCGTCGCACGATCAAACGTCCAAGTGCTGGAAGCCAAAGCGACCCTTGACGAAACTATGATCGCGATGGACATCCGCGGCACAGACCTCTTCATCGCGGCCCTGCGAACACCAGCCGAGAACGGACTCGCGGCCCTTAAAGCGAAGATCACGTACGGTGTCGAAAATGTCATCGCAGTAGTCACCAATGAATCCTTGGGCAAAATCTACGAACGTTTCGACATTCGCATCGTGAACCCGTACACATTGGCTCTGTCGGATTTGCGCGACACGCTTAACATGGGTACGGAAAGTTCTGAGGAGAACGGCGCAACTGCAACGCGGTAGTGGATGTCCCATCCCGCAAGCGGTTTGTAGCCACGATCACGGACAGTCTGAAATGTATGTCATCATCATCGGATGCGGAGCACTAGGCACGCGCAGTGCATATTCACAATTGCACGCAGGTCACGAGGTGTTGTTGCTCGACACCGACGAAGCCCGCGTCGACATGGTTCACAAGACCCTTGGCAACGTCGCCATGCTCGGGGATGCCACCGAGGAGTTCACACTTCACAGCGCAGGCATTAATCGTTGCGATGCACTAATTGCGACCACTGGCGACGACGCCGTTAATCTTGCAGCCTGTCAACTCGCGAAATTCACCTTCGGCGTAGAAACCGTGGTTTCGATCGTCAACGACAGCGCGGACACGAACCTGTTCTTAACGGCTGGAGTAGATTCCATCATCAGCCGCACAGACATCATCTTGGCAAATCTAGCAGGTACATTGCTTGACCATCCCATGGTCGAATTGATGACGCTGAACGACCGCAATGAAAAACTTGTATCGATGAAGATACCGCGCAACGCTCGATCGGTCGGAAACCGGTTCCGGGACCTTGCCCTTCCTTACGGAATCATTATCGCCTTAATCGTGTCCAGCGTCGGTTCACCGTTTGTGCCAAGCGAGGACACTGTGATCCTTGGCGGCGAGGAAGTGATCGCTTCATGTCCAGTTGAGTCGTTGGACGAACTGGCATACGTATTGACTGATCAGAGGTTCTCTTCGCTTGTCGCCTAAACGCATCTCGCATCTTGGCCCTGAGGGGACATTCACTGATCAGGCGTGCCATGTCTACGCGCCAGCAGACTGGGAGCGCGTCGGATACCCAGAGATGCACCAAGTCGTAGGTGCGCTTGTAGATGGCGAAGTCGATGAAGCAATCGTGCCGATCGAGAACAGCGTCGGCGGTGCTGTAATCGACATCGAAGATTTCTTGGTCCGGACATCCGACATCCAGATCAAAGGCGAGATGTTGCTGGGCATCGAACAGTGTCTGATCGCCCATCCCGATGTCGATATGTCGGAGATCAAAGTCGTAAGATCCAAACCTGAGGCGTTGTCTCAATGCCGCGAATTTCTTGATGCCCATCTCCCCGAAGCGGCTCGCGTTGGCACCGCCAGTACAGTTGAGGCTGTTTATCGCGTGAAGGCAGGAACTGCCGATGTGTCCGCTATCGGACCGCGCCGCGCCGCCGAGTTGGCTGGACTGCCCGTGATTAGATCCGGAATCCAGGACCGACAAAACAACGTTACCCGCTTCGTGATTCTCGGTAATTCAGACCACGAAGCGACTGGTTCCGACAAAACCAGCATCGCCTTCAGCTTTATGAACCGCGATACTCCCGGGCAACTCTACATGGCCCTCGAACCCTTTGCGCGTCGCAACATCAACTTGACCAAGATCGAATCTCGTCCCACAGGAGATGAACTGGGGAACTACGTGTTCCTCTTGGACTTTGCGGGCCATCGAACGGATCCAGAAATCTCGGAAACACTGGACGGACTGCGAGAGTTAGCACCGCTCGTAAAAGTCCTCGGGTCTTACCCGATTGCTACTGAAATCCACTAGTGAACCCTCACGCGGGATCGTTTAGTCGGAACTTCGATCTACAGCCAGCGACGAACCCGTTCAGTGTAGCGCTTGTACTCGGCGCCGAGTGAGCGTCGCAGACGCCCCTCTTCCCATGGGATGGTGTACCAGTTAAAGACCGCAAACGAAGGGATGGTGGCCAACATGATCAAGAGAGAATTGGCGGCGCACCCGATGCCGAAAATGGCTATGATCATCGCCAAATAGGCCGGATTACGAGACGAGGCATAGATGCCGTCAGTGATTAGATTACGCGTCGGTTTGCGAATGTCGAAGCTTTCGTTGTGGCGGCGGAAAGCTACAAGGGCCGCGCCAAACATGATGACTGCAATCGCGATTATGATGCCGCCGCTAATCAAGTTCCAAGGCTCGCTTAGTGGTTCAAACGGCCAAACGACTTGATGAACAACCCCCGATACGACGGTGAAAATCGCGGGCGGTACCGGCGGGATGCGAAAGAAATTCATCTGGGTGGGTTACACAATGATCGCGTGCCATGTGTCACTTCATTGCGATATTCTAGTCGAAACTAGGACCTCGAAATTTCGGAAAGAACAGACATGTCAAACGGCGATGCGGTAGCTTACCGTTCTCACATTCGATTGCAGAGGATTAAAGGTCCCTTCCGGATCGCGCACTTACCGATCGACGGCGAGGTCAAGTTCGGCGTTCACTCAGAGGTCGCGGAGCATTACGGAGTCAGCCCTGACATCTCCGAACCGCACGCTACGACTTTGGATTACATCGTCGCCGCCACCAGCGGTTGAATGACCGGCACGTTCGGCGGCGCCCTGGAGGCGCGCGGTATACCGGCAGGCGAAGGCTATCTCGAATCCGACACTATCGGCGAGATCGAGAAAGAGGGCAACGTCCTTGTCATCAAGCGCATCAACATCACCTACAAACTTAGGGTCGATCCCCAACTTCTCGAAGAAAGGCGAGACGCCATCGACCGCGTGATGCGTGTCCACCCCAACTCATGCCCCGTCTATCGGAGCATATCCGGCAGTATCGACGTTTCGGCGACGTTGAATCTGGTGTAACGAGACCCTCAGCGATCGCGTCAGGATCGCTCACCGACTCAACTAACCTGCTGAATCAACTCGATCCGAATGTCGCCAGGTGCGGCAATGAAGCCGATTTTTCGGCCGTCGGGAAGATCGATCGGCCCTTCCTGGACCTCAGCGCCCATGGCGGTTAGCCGTGCCAAATCAGCATCCATGTCGTCAGTGTCGAAACCGAAGTGCTCTAAGCCGAAGTGCGGTTTCGCATCGCCAGGGCCCAGCTTCTCACCCGTGCGCTCGTTGGAGATGTTGATCGCCAGTCCACCCTCGGTCTGCGTGATTATGAATCGATCACCGAAGTCCCGGACCGTGTCTGACATGATCTGAACGTTGAAGGCCTCAACGAACCAGTTGGCGGTCTTCTCGGGGTCCGATGACTTCAGGTGGATGTGGTTAACCAGATAGGGCATGGACTGTCTCTCCATCGATGTTCGTTTCAACTACACCAAGTGTAAGCGAATTCTTACTTCATCCTACCTGGTCAGCCCTTCGTAGACGATCTGCGACTTTATGTCGCCTCGTCAACAATCTCGATCAGATCTCGGGCGCGTTTGCTGTCCTGTTGACCCTTGGCAGAGATACCCTCTTCGAACATCTGGAGACAGAAGGGACAAGAAACCGCGACAGTGTCGGTATCGGTCTCTAAGAAATGTTCAGTCCGAATATGGTTTACGCGCTCTCCAGCTTCCTCCATCCACATCCTTCCACCACCAGCTCCACAGCAGAATCCACGAGAACGACACTGCGACATCTCCCGCACTTCGACGCCCGGCACAGCGTTCGCTATCGTTCGAGGTTGTTCGTAAATGTTGTTGTGCCTTCCTAGGTAGCAAGAGTCGTGATACGTAATCTCATTAACCCCGTTTTGCGACGCTGTATCAATCTCCGTCATCGAGAGTCGCCCTTCGGAGATCAACCGATCCACGTACTCGGTGTAATGCAGCACTTCAACATCCCAATCCGTTTCGAAACCCTCAGCGACCTGCGAGTATTCGTTGCGCATCGTATTGAAACAATGCGGACAGGTGGTCAGGACCGTCTTGATGCTGTAACCGTTGATCGTCTCGATGTTCTGGCCCGCGAGAATCTGGAAAAGGTATTCGTTGCCCATGCGACGCGCCGGGTCACCAGTGCATGTCTCCTGTGTGCCCAACACTGCAAAGTTGACGTCAGCCTTCTTGAGCACCGAAGCCATCGCCTGAGTCACACTTACCCCTCGCTCAACTAACGCGCCTGTGCAACCGACCCAGAACAGGATCTCCGCGTTCGGATTTTCGTCAATAGTCGGGACACTTTCCATGCCCTCGAGCCATGATTCCCTCGTCAGCGTTGTTCCGCTCCACGGATGACCACGTTGCTCCATGGATTGCAAAGCGGTCAAAGCAGTGTCGGGCGCTGAAGCTTGCTCGAGCATCAAGTAACGGCGCATGTCGACTATCGAATCGATGTGAGAGATACCAACTGGACATGCTTCGACACACGCCGCGCAAGTTGTACATGACCATAGAACCTCCTCACCGACTGCGTCGTTGACCATTGACGTAGAAGGTGCAGGAGCCGTTTCCCCCGCAACCGCCGCGCCGATCAGCTCCGGAGCGCGTTGCTCCATATACCCGCGCATATCTTGAATCACCTTACGCGGCGACAACGGCTTGCCAGACGCCCATGCCGGGCAGTTGTCTTGACACCTCCCACAGTTCGTGCAGGCGTCGTAGCTCAACAGCTGCTGCCACGTCAGGTCTTTGATGTCGGTCGCACCAAACGACTCCAATGTTTCGAAGTCGCCCATCGGTTTCAGTGCGCCGCGTGGCCGCATTGGACGTAAGTAAATATTGAGCGACGAGACAATGATGTGTGACAACTTGCTGAAGCTGATTGCGGCATACGCCAAACCGACTGCAAAGATCGCAGCGTGGATCCACCATAACGCCTTGTGCAGCGCGAGCATGGCCTCGGTCGAGATGCCTGCAACGATGAGCAACTTGCCGACCAACCAACCTACGGGCGACCATAGAGCATCGGACGGCGCGTAGAGATCAGAATTCGGATTCAGTTCGGTCGCCCCGATGCGAAGTCCTTCCAGTGCAAAACCTGTAACAAGCAACAAAACCAAGTAGCCGAGGATCAACGAATCGTCGGCGAACGAGTTCAACCGTTCCGGCTTAATGACGTATCGACGCCAATACGCCATACCGATACCAATCGCCGCGAGAACACCTCCGAACACATCCCATATAAAGCTGGTCTGCAATCTGAAATACGCCGTCGGGAACGGAACCCCGAGATACTCCTCAAAATTGAATTCGATCGCGGCAAATGTAGTCGCCACAAATAAAACAGCGAATCCCCAAAAGATCGCGAAATGCATCACTGTGGCGTATCGCTCGCGGCGCGGATGGAACTTCCCATGTCCACCGAACCCGAACGCGCCTGATCGCAGAAACTCGCGAATACGCGTCGCGTGGGAGCCTAGTTCATCGTATTCAGATCCCACCCTCCAAAATTGCACACGCCTGTAGAGCGCATAGGCGATAAACGCGAGGGAAATCGGTGCAATCAGATATACGATCGCACCAAGCAACGGGTAGCCGATATTCCAAAAATCGGTCCGTCCCGCTAGCTCAAGCATCCTCGTATGTTATGTGAACTGCCCGTACGGGCTCCACATCGAAGCTACGTAACGTTGGCTAGTCGACTTCGGCGCGACCGATGTGATACTCGTTGCCCGCGTCCATGATGCGACGGAGCGATTCGACTGACTCGACCCGTTGCGGAAATTCTGTGCCCCAGTGTTCCTTGAGCTTGTCCACGATTTCGCTGAATTTCATCGGTTGATTGCCGTTGATTATCAAGATGCGGAAAATCGCCTCCAACAATGACATTCCCGGAGTGATGAACTGAATCTTGTTCACGCAGATCCTAGCTGCGTTATAGATGCTCCGCTCCGTAGTCCTGCCAGGAACTATTGGCTTGCCTTCCGGATGTCTTCGGCAAAGCCTGCATTCTCCTGACCAACAGAGACGTTGCCACACCTTGAACATATACGATTCGCCTGCGTCCTCGTACGTGCGTTCGTTGATCGCGTACAACGTGTCGCCATCAGCTTCACTGACCGAAGTCTCTTGTGCAATTTCGGCGCCTGTTGTCATTCGTCCTGTCCTGATTTACACTTGCCTGCCCAATGTCGTAAAGGCATTTATATCGGATTTAAGCACTCTTATCGGTGATTAGCTAGATTGTTTGCTCGTCAATGGTGGGCATCGTCACTGAGCAAATCATCATCTGGCCATTCCAAGATCTCGACATCAATGTCACTTCCGGCCGGAACGCTTGAGACATCGTCCGGGCAGATCGCGAAACCTCGAGCCAACGCCATGGAGTGCAGCGCGCCCGAGCTCTGATTTCCGGTGGAACGCGCCCGGTAGTTTCCGACATCGTCTTTGTAAACATCGACGCGAGCATAGACGCGGCGCCCGTCGTGGTTATAAACCGCATCGTCGAGCGTTGCCCTGATCGTCGGTTTTTGAAGCGGAGCTTTGCCAAGCATGACGCGGATCGCTGGTCGGCCAAACTGCTCGAACGCCACCATCGCGCTGACTGGATTGCCGGGCAAACCGAGATGAGGGACCTTGCGACCATCAGGAGCGTTCAACGCGCCGAATGCCAAAGGCTTCGCCGGCCGCATCCGCACCGACCACAGTGCGATCTCTCCATTCTTCGACAAAACGTCCTTCACAACGTCGTAGTCACCTTTCGACACCCCCGCAGATGTCACAACCATGTCGTACTCAACCGCCTCTTCTAGCAACGATTCCAACGATTCGATGCTGTCGCGGGCGATACCCATGACACGAGAGATGCCGCCATACTTCTCCACCAAGGCAGCGATGCTATAGGCGTTGGAGTTGTAGATTTTGCCCGGCTGCCGTTCATCCCCGGGCTCCAACAATTCATCGCCCGTCGAGACGATCGCTATTACTGGACGGCGAATCGCCTCAATCGATGTCTTCCCCAAAGACGCTGCCACCCCAATCACACCCGCCGTAATATCGACTCCACGTTTGACTACCGTCTCGCCAGCACGAATATCCTCACCAGCGGGTCGGATGTTGTCGCCATCCTCGGCATTCAGATTGACACCAATCTCGGTTATCTGGCCACCATCACCGCGTCGCTCTTCCTCATCCGTGTCCTCAAACGGGACAACCGCATCGGCGCCCTCCGGCACCGGTGCTCCAGTCATGATTCTGACCGCAGAACCATTAGATAGCGGCTTTTCCGGAACGTCGCCCGCCGCTATATAACCATCGACCGGCAGTAGCACCGGGTTGAATTTCGAAGCCGACGCGACGTCCGCCGACTTAACGGCGTACCCATCCATTGCCGAGTTGGCCATTGGTGGTATGTCGAACTCCGCTATAAGATCCTCTGCGAGCGTCAACCCGAGCGCGTCGAGCAACGGCACATCCACAGAATCCAACGATTGGAAATACGAAAGAATACGATCACGCGCGTCTTCAACCGACAGCATCTCCTCATCGTAGTGGTGACGATGCGGTCGATCGTGCTGATGTGAACGATGTTCGTGAGTGGTCATCATTGCCCGCGCAAAGTTACGCCTAGTTCGCGCTCCAGTCGCATCACGATCTGATCTTCGGCGCGCGTTACCTGTTCAGAGGTCAGCGTTCGCGCATCTGATTGGTATGTGACTCTGATACCTAGCGATTTCTTGCCCTCTTCCAAACCGCCACCTTCGTAGACGTCAAATACGGATGCTGATTTGACCAAGCGGTTCTGCGTGCATATCCGCAATGCGTCTCCGACACGCATCTCGCTGTCGGCCACCAGAGCCAGATCGCGTTGCGAATCCGGGTACCTCGTATACGGCGCGTAGTTGTCGGCGCGCGTCTTTTCGCCAATCAACGAGTACAGCGCCTCCACGTCGAGTTCGAACATCACTGCAGCACTACTTTCCGCGTCGAATCGTTCCCATATCGCGTCGTCAACAACACCGACCGAACCGAGAACCGTCCCTTTCCTGTCGTTAGTTACCACCTCCGCGGACCCACCCTGCGCATACGTCGAGTCTTCAAGCGGAATGAACTTCGCTTCTAGACCGAGCGTCTCCAAGACATGCTCCACTGCCCCTTTAGCGTCGAAAAAGTCGAAATCGTCTTCACTGCTTCCCCATATCGAAAGATTTCGGGGACCCGTCATGACCCCAGTGACTCTCTCGATCTGCGAGGGCAACGGATCGTCATCATCGCGTTCTTGCGAACCAAAAACAATTCCAGATTCGAACAGAGCCACAGGCCCGCGCCATGTGCGCGTGTTGCGGGCCGCCGATTCCAGCGTCGGAGCGCGTAACGATCGGCGCAACGTCGCACGTTGACCCGAAACTGGGTTGTCCAATTTGATACCGTCCACCGTCCTGATCCCGTTTGATTTAGGTGCCGGAGGTGGCGCTTTCTCCTCCAATTCGTCCGATATGGCGACGTAGGTGATCGTCTGCTTCATACCGTATGCGGTCAGAGCATCGATGACCTTTTGGCGAAACGCGTGTTTGGCACCCGGTTCCCAGCGCGGCACACTCCCCGAAAGTGGCGTTGCGGGCAGATCGTCGTATCCGATGATCCGCGCCAGTTCCTCAACCAAGTCCTCCGGAATCGATATGTCCGAACGCCAATACGGTATCGACACCCGCCAACCGTCGTCGCCGGAATCACCGCTATCCAGAGACCCGATCTCGAAACTCAACGATCGAAGAGTCGCTTCGACCAACTCACTCGGATAATCGACCCCCATAACGCGAGATATATCTCGCCGCGTCAAATCGACGTGTTCTTGCTCCGATCCCTTCCCTGGCCACTCGTCGATCAACCCAGGCGCAATCTCTCCACCAGCAACTAGCTGAATGATCCGCAGGCATCGCTTAATCCCAACTTCAGCCAACCCGGCGCGCAACCCCTTCTCGAACCGCAAGGTCGCTTCGCTGCGCATCCCCAACATGCCCGCCGTTCGACGGTTGTTTTGCGGATTGAAATTCGCAGACTCTAGAAATATGTTGACCGTAGTGTCCGAGATCTCAGTGTTCTCGCCGCCCATGATCCCGGCGAGACCGATACCGCCGCTCGGATCAGAGATAAGCAACGAATCGCCGTCGAGTTTCCGTTCGACGCCATCCAGCGTAGTCAGATGCTCGCCCTTCATGGCACGGCGAACGATGACGTGATGATCGGCCACTTTGTCGTAATCGAACGCGTGGAGCGGTTGCCCGAGTTCGAACATCACGAAGTTCGTAGCATCCACGATGTTGTTGATCGGACGCTCACCGATGGCCAGCAGTCGCTCCTGAAGCCAGGAAGGCGACGGGCCAATTTTGACGCCCGATATCACTGCACCCAAATAACGTGGGGACAGATCGCCGTCCACGACCGTTACTTTTGACAGCGTTTCGACTTCAGGGCCACCTGCTTCGTATTCCAAAGTCGGCATCCGAAGACTCTCGCCGGTCAGCGCCGCTACATCACGCGCAACTCCAACCACGCCAAGGCAGTCCGGGCGATTGGGCGTCAACTCTATGTCGAGAACCGCGTCTCCGAGGACATCACCTATCGGTGTACCGATAACTGAGCTCTTCGGCAACACCAATATCCCATCGTGGTCATCACCGATACCTAGCTCCTTCTCAGAACAGACCATGCCAGACGATTCGACACCACGTATCTTCGACCGACGTAGCTTCCTCGTCTTGCCGGGTTCATCGCTATACGCATCGAAAAGCTCCGCGCCGATCGACGCATACGCGATCTTCTGTCCCTCAGTCACGTTCGGAGCACCGCAAACCACTTCGTGGACGCCATCACCGTCATCCACTTGAACAAGGCGCAACCGATCAGCATTCGGATGCGGAGAAACGTGCAGCACCTCGCCAACAACGACGTTCTCGATGTGACCGAAACGCTCGATCGAATCGACCTCATTGCCAGCCATGGTGAGACGATGTGCAAGTTCATCAACGTCGATGTTTACGTCGACGTACTCGCGAAGCCAAGAGAGCGGGACTTTCATTGCGCGGTTCCGATCAGTAATCGTTAGAACTGGCTGAGGAAGCGCAGATCGTTTGAAAAGAAATGACGGATGTCTTCGATGTTGTACCGCAACATCGCGATCCGTTCCGGCCCCATGCCGAATGCGAACCCCGTATATTTCGACGAGTCGTACCCGACACCTTCCAAAACCTTCGGATGCACCATCCCCGCTCCCATGATCTCGACCCATCGACCATCCCAATCCACGGAAACATCGACACCCGGCTCTACAAACGGGAAGTAATCACAGCGAAAACGAATCTTCCGTTGCGTGCCAAAAATGCGGCGGGCGAACTCGTAGAGCGTGCCCTTCAAATCGGACATCGTCACACCCTCGTCAACCGCAAGACCTTCGATTTGGTGGAACTGCCACTCATGCGTGGCATCGGTCGCCTCGTGACGAAAACATAACCCCGGCGATACGATCCGAACCGGCGGCCTCTGCTTCTCCATCGTGCGTACCTGCATCGGCGACGTCTGCGTCCGCAGCAACACGCGATCCTTCGATTCGCGATCGATCCACAGGGTGTCCTGCAAGTCGCGCGCCGGATGATCCGGTGGCACGTTGAGCATATCGAAGTTGTACTTCTCCAGTTCAACGATCGGACCTTCGACGGTCTGAAATCCCATGTCGTTGAAGACCTCTAGGATCTCGCGCATCATCATCTCTGACGGATGCAGTCCACCCAAGTTAGGACGACGCCCCGGCAACGTGATATCGATCCCGTCATCCGTTGATCTCCGGTCAGCAGATCCCGATGCGCGCTCCGCTGCTTCGTCAAACGCGTTGCTCAACCGATTTTTCAGCCGATTTAAGCTGGCTCCCGCTTCTCGTCGCTCTTCGACCGGCAGGGCCCCCACAGATCTGAGGCGAGAAGACAATACACCGCGGCGCCCGAGATACTCGATTCGCCACTCCTCAAGCTCGGATTCGGACTCCGCCGCGGCCAGCGAATCCAGAGCCGCGCGCTCCAACTCCTGCGTCGATGCGGATGCAGATTCCGACATCAACGCACCTCCAGTTGCGTCGTCTTGGCGTCCAATGTCATCTAGGAGATGAGAAACAGTCTTTGACTTAGGTTCAAAGTATAAATCTGAGCGATTCGACGATGCGATAAATCTCGACGCAACACCTTATCATGGGCACATGAGCAACGAAAATACGATACCAATCTCCAAAATCCTCGTCACCGGCATGAGCGGCCTCATCGGCGGACTCGCCGGGCGCGAACTGGCGCAACGCGGCTACCAAGTCTCCGCTCTGAACCGCCAAGACGTCCCAGGCTTCCCAACGACACAAGCCAGCATCACCGATCTCGACGCCATTCGCCCTGCATTCGAAGACATCGACTGTGTAGTCCACATGGCCGCCTACCTTGGCCCCTCCGATGCGTCACAGCTTTCAGTCAACATCGAAGGCACCTACAACGTCTACGAAGCAGCCAAAGATGCCGGTGTCAAACGCTTCGTCTTCGGCAGTTCCGGGGCTACACAGATGGGCTATGAGCGCGAAGAACCGGTTCTCTCCATGGTTGAAGCCCGCTACGACGACATCCCCGACCCTCCGGGACGCGTATACGTTGATTCGCCGGCTCGGCCCGACAGGATGTATGGCGTCGCCAAAGTAGCCGGCGAAGTCATGGGACGCTACTACTCAGAAACCCACGGAATGTCGGTCATCTGCATCAAACTCGGCCGAGTCACCGCCGAAAACAAACCCGACGATCCTCGCAGCGCCGCCGTCTACCTGAGCCACCGCGACGCCGCCCAAATCGTCTGGCGCTGCGTAGAAGCCCCCGCCGACGTCCGTTACGACATCGTCTACGGCGTCTCCGATAACAAAACGAGGTTCAGAGACTTGGAGCACACGACCAACCTCGTTGGCTACGCGCCACAAGACGGCGCTGAGTGGAAGTAAGCGGTTGCGTCGCTCAACAGGGCGCGCAGACTTCAAACAATCCGCGTCCCAATCGGCTCACCCTCGACACACTTGACCAATGCCCCCTTGACGCGCCCATCAATAATGTGCGCTGACTTAGTCCCACCTAGCGACTCGATACACGCCTCCAACTTGGGTATCATTCCTCCGCCCGCAACTCCGCTGTTGATCAAGTCAACACACTGCCGCTTCGTCATCTGAGGTATCACCCGACCGCGCATATCCAAAACCCCTTCAACATCCGTCTGAAAAACCATCGACTCGGCTTTTAACGCACGCGCAAGATGCCCAGCCGCAGTATCAGCGTTGATATTGAGTATCTGATCCTCGAGCGATGTTGCTTCCAAGTTAAGAGCCGCCGGTCCAACCACCGGAATCCGTCCGGAATCGACAATCACCTGCACCGGAAGCGGATTGGTCTTCTCGATCCTGCCTACATAGCCCAACTCCGGATCCTGAATCACCGCGCTAAACATCCCCTCAGATACGCCGGACACGCTGACCGCAGGTCCACCGGCACGCGTAATTTCAGCAACCAGATTCGAATTAACCAGCCCGGTCAGGACCGCAACCGCTACCTCCAGAGTCGCCGAGTCTGTCACACGCAACCCGCGTACGAACTGCGACCTCACTCCCTGTCGAGAAACCCACTCCGAGATCGTCTTGCCCCCGCCATGCACGACGACAGGGCGCATGCCGCGACTCCATAACTCGACAACATCGTCGATCGTCGAGTCCCCCTCTCCCAGCGTCGAACCACCGATCTTGACTACGATGCTACCTTGATCTGCCATCACGTCGTGTACGCCGAGTTGAACACTACGTACTCCTCGGTCAGATCGCATCCCCAAGCCTCGCCAAAACCATCGCCGCAGTTCAAGTCGACCCGCAACTCAACCTCCGGCTGGTCAAGCGCCGCAATCACACTCTGCACGTTGTAAGCGATCGCCTTCCCCTCGTGAACGATCTGAATGCCATTCACGAAGATGTCGATCTTCGACTCCACCAGCGATATACCGGTCTTGCCAACGGCCATCATGATTCGACCCCAGTTAGGATCTCGGCCGTAAACAGCCGTTCGTACGAGCAGGGAAGCAGCCACAGATCTCGCCGCCTTCCGAGCATCAACATCCGACCCGGCACCCTCAACCACCGCCGTGATCAAGTGCCTCGCACCCTCACCATCTCGCGCCAACTCAATCGCCAGATAACGATTCACATACGCCACCGCATTCGCAAATCGCTCTGAATCCTCATCACCACCCGCGACTCGCGGACTTCCAGACGCACCATTCGCAAGAAGCGCAACCGTGTCGTTCGTACTCTGGTCCCCGTCGATATCGATCTGGTTGAAACTCAGCGTCACAGCATCAGACAGCGTCGACTGCAGGAACGACTGCTCAACATCAGCATCCGTAGAGATGAAACAGAGCATCGTCGCCATGTTCGGGTGGATCATACCCGCACCCTTCGCGCACCCGCCGACCGTAACCGTCGATCCGTCGCTCGCCTCGTACCGCACCGCAATATGCTTCGGGTGCGTATCAGTGGTCATGATCGCCTTCGCAAACTCCAGACCCGCGTCATCCCCGTCGCGCACATCGATCCGCGGCGTATGGTCCCGTATCAGGTTCATCGGAAGCTCAACACCAATCACACCGGTAGACGCCACCAACACATCATCCGCATCAACACCAAGTTCTGCCGCCCCGATCGATGCCGCATCCTGCGCGTCGATCAGACCTTGTTTACCCACCGCGCAGTTGGCGCAACCACTGTTCGCAATCACCGCCCTTGCTCTGCCTCGCGCAACTACATCTTTGGTAACCGTAACTGACGGCGAAAGCACGCTGTTCTGAGAGAAAGTCCCCGCCACCGCGCAATCTCGATCCGAATAAAGCAACCCCAGGTCGTACTTGTCCTCGCCCGGGGTTTTGATACCGGCAAAAACTCCACCAGCATGGAACCCTTGAGCCGTGGCGACTCCGCCGCCTTCGATAATCTGCAGATCTCGTTTGTTAGACATTGCTCACATCTCGACCATCGCACAGATACGTGGACGGCCCTCGCGCCGTATTGATATTTAAGGACACACTGTCCTATGGAATAGACTTTACAAAAGACCAGCCGATCTCAGAGCTGGATCAGCACTCTCACTCGGGGGCGGTTCGAAATGCTCGAAACTCACAAAGCCGATGTTCTAGTTGCAGGACAAGGCGCCGCCGCTTTCGCCGCCGCGCTCTACTCCGCAAGATACCAACTTAACACCATCATCGCCTCCGAATCATTCGGCGGCGAAACCGCTATCGGCGGTTTGATCGAAAACTACCCCGGAACTCCCGACATCGACGGCTTCGACCTCATGCTCAAATTCAAAGAGCAGGTCGACAAGCTCGAAGTCCCCACAATCTCTCGAAACCTCGAAGCCGTCGAACCCAGCGACGACGGCCGCTTCATCTGCACCCTCGGCGGCGGCGATATCGTCGACGCCGGCTCCGTCATCCTCTGCGTAGGACGCGAACGCCGAACCTTAGACCTACCCAACGAAGAGGAATGGACCGGCAAAGGCGTCTCCTACTGCTCCACCTGCGACGCACCCCTGTACCGCAACAAAGAGGCTGCAGCAGTAGTCGGCGGCGGCAACGCCGCAACCGAAGGCGCAATCCTTCTCGCCCGCTACGCCAAACACGTCTACCTCATCTACCGCGGCGACGAACTCTGGAGACCCGAACCCATACAGCTAAAAGTCCTCTCACAGATACCCAACGTCCGCGTTCTCCTGAACACAACAGTCACCGAACTCATCGGCACCGACCTCGCCGGATTGACCTCCATTCGAATCTCGCGCCCGATGGACGACCACGAAACTGTCAACATCCATCCCGACCAGACCGAGCCGATGAACAAGTCCCGCGAGGACGACCACGGCAAGGACGTTATCGACCTCGACGGCATCTTCATCGAAGCCGGCGCCGACCCGCGCCTCGAAATACCCGACATGCTCGGCTTAGACCTCAACGACGAGACCGGCGAAGTCCACGTCGACCGCGGACAACGCACCAGCATGCCCGGCATCTACGCCGCCGGCGATCTCACCGACGGCACATCCCTCAAACAAACCGTAACCGCAGCCTCCCAAGGCGCCATCGCCGCCCTCTCCGCATACGGCTACGTCCTAGCCGGCGAACACCATTATGAGGCAGCGTAGCTACCCCCGTCATTCCGGCGAAAGCCGGAATCCAGAGGGGAAGGGAGGGGAAGCACGTCCCCTTCGCTTCAGCGTAAGGGGACGCGAACCAGCGAAGCGAAGTTCGCAGGGGATGCCCGCAAACACCCATCCTTAAATCCTTTCAATCCTTCAAATCCGGGTTCAGACAACAAGCATCAATAACAACCATGAGAGCCCCCATCAGCACCACATCCGAGGAGCGTCTGGTTACCGCGCCAGACATCCCGCGCGCCGAACCGAAACTCGGCACCGTCGCCGTCCTCTACACCGAACCCGAAACCGTCCTCTCCGACTACGCCGACCTCATGGACCTAGCCGGATACCAAGACTCCCTGACACCAGACATCGAGACCCTCCTAAAAGTCAACATCTCCTGGCAGCACTACTACCCCGCATGTTCCACAGCCCCTTGGCAAATCGAAGGCGTAGCCAACAAACTCCGTGCCGACGGCTTCGACGATCTGACCGCGGCGCATAACGGCACCGTCGTAGTCGACCCGATCGAAGGCCGCATCAAGAACAAGCACGCCGCAGTCGAAGACCGACTCAACATCCCCCACGTCATCCTAGACACCCCCGAAATGGAGTGGGTGCGCTACAAGCCCCAAGCCGAGATGCTTGTCCTCAACGACATCTACAAAGACGGCATCTACATCCCCGAGATGCTCCTCGGCACCAACATCATCCAACTCCCCACAGTTAAGACCCACGTCTTCACCCAGATGACCGGTGCCATGAAGAACGCCTTCGGCGGACTCCTCCACCGCTACCGACACTGGACCCACGCCCAGATCCACGAAACCTTAGTCGATCTTCTTCAGATCCAGCGTGAAATCCACAGCGGACTCTTCGCCGTCATGGACGGCACATTCGCCGGCGACGGACCCGGACCCCGCGCCATGCGCATCCACACCAAGAACATCATCCTCGCATCCGCCGACCAAGTCGCCATCGACGCCGTAGCCGCCAGACTCATGGGCTTCGACCCCATGACCATCCCCAAAATCCGCATCGCCCACGAAATGGGCCTAGGCATCGGCAACCCAACCCAAATCGACCTCAAAGGCGACGACATCGCAAACGTCGAATGGGACTTCTCCCCAAACGAAAACACCTTCGCCTCCCGCGGCCAAAAAATGATCTACTGGGGCCCCCTAAAACCCCTAGAAGGCATGCTCCTCCGCTCCCCCATCACCCCCTGGGCCTTCGTAGCCTCCAACCTCTACCACAACGAATTCTGGCTCCGCTTCATAGGCCGCAAACGCGTTGCCGACGCCCTAAAAACCCCCTGGGGCCAACTCTTCAAACAGTACTGAACATCTCGAAGCGAACCCCTTGAAAGCTACCGTCGAATCCCCTCTCCCTCGATGGGAGAGGGCTAGGGTGAGGGTGACGGGGTGGCGGCCAAGGGGCCGGTTTCCCCCGCTCGCGGGGGAAATGTCCGAAGGACAAAGGGGCTTGTACGTCACTCCCGCGAAAGCCCCGTCATTCCGGCGAAAGCCGCCGCTTCAGCGAACCCACCGCAATGTAGGGGCGGGTCTGTGACCCACCCAGCCCCCGATATTGATTCAAACCCCACCATTGAGTTAACCTGTAAGAGACGGTCGCCGGGCAAATCTCGCCCAGCGCCCAAGTCCGAAAAGTGGCCCCGTGGTGTAGTGGCCTAACACGCCTCCCTGTCAAGGAGGAGATCGGCAGTTCGAATCTGCTCGGGGTCGCCACTCTTCCCTCACCCCCAATCCGTATCATCGCGCCTCTTTCGTGGCACGAAGGGGGCGCAAGCGGGGTATGCACGGGCAGGACCCGCCCCAAGGCGGAAACCTCCCCTTCGCAAAGCGCAAGGGGACGCGAGCGAGCGTAGCAAGCTCGCAGGGGATACCCGCCGAGGCGGGAAACCCCAAGCCACCACCAACCCCATTCGCAAACCACCACGTCATACCCGCGCGGCCTGCCCCGTACCCCGATACGGGGGCGGGCGCTTCAGCGGACCGAAACATCCATCCAGAGGGTAAGAGCAGAAACCTCCCCTTCGCGAAGCGCAAGGGGACGCGAGCGAGCGCAGCGAACGCAGGGGATGTCCGCCGAGGCAACCTTCGCCATCCACCCTCAATCAAATCCCCACCATCCCCCTATCATCCCACATATGAGCCAAAACCATCACCTCCTCAAACAACGCGCACGCCAAATGCGGAACGCCCCTACCGACGCCGAACGCATCCTGTGGTACGCACTCCGAAAGAGACGCCTAGACGGATACCCCTTTCTCGGTCAAAGAGTCATCGACGACATGATCGTCGACTTCGTTTGCAGAAAAACCAAGTTAGTCATCGAAGTTGACGGCGGCCAACACGACCAGAGGAGACAAGCAGACGCCGCCCGAACCCGACGCCTGAACCGTGCTGGCTACCGCGTTCTACGCTTCTGGAACAACGAAGTCATCCTCAACACCCAAGCCGTCCTCGAAACTATCGACCAAACCCTGATCGAACAAGACCTACAACAAGCAAACGAACCACCCCAAAGACGCCCCAAAACACACAACCAATAAACCCTCCCCTTCGCAAAGCGCAAGGGGACGCGGAGCGCCACGAACGCAGGGGATGCCCGGTCAGACGAGAGGAGGAAAGACGTTCATATTCGCGATATGTGAAGACATCATCACCCCCATTACAATCCTCAACATCCCACTTCCAATTGAGCGATTCCTTCATATGCTGAGCGTGCCGCACAAATCTTTCCTCACGCCGATACTCGGCATCGTCTGTTTCATTGCCGGGTTCGCATTGCTCGCACCGGGCACAATGCCGGACACCCAGGTTCCCCTGCCCGGAACTCCATATCGGATCGTAAATGCCAACGATCCTTTCGGCGACGACCTTGATCACGCCACCACAATTACCCCGGGTCAAGTTGTCAGAGGCGTCATTGATCGCGGCGGCGATATCGACGTCTTCAAGTTCACCGTCGAACCCGACAAGATTGTGCACCTCAGCCTCGCCAGCAAGTCCTTGAGCGGCACCATGCTTTTCCTGCACGATTCGAACGGAAACGTCATCGACGAGACATACGCTGGTATCTGGAACTGGGACGATCATCCATTCCTCGACGGGTATCCCGAAAGACTACTGTGGTTGGCGCAAGATGGAGGTGAATACTACGTTTCAGTCTTCAACAGAATTTCTCGTGATCTCGGACGCTACAAACTCTCATTTGAAGTATCAGATCGTATTGACGACCATGGCGACGACATCTCAACCGCAACGCCCATCTCCATCGAAGACAATCCCGACGCCGTCATCAACTGGAAAAAAGATATCGACTTCTTCCGAGTTCCAGCAGTAAAGGGACAAGGCTACCGGATACAGCTCAGGGCCGGGACAATCCATCGCGTCGATGCGAGGCTCGTGGATCCAGACGGACGCACTATCGTACGCACCGATTGGAACATCGACCATATCCTATGGCGAGCACCCGAAACCTCCCATTACTTCATCGCCGTGTCAAGCAGCTGGAACGGCACCTACACGTTTGATATCTCGCTAACCGACTATCGACTCGACCTAATTCCCGAATCTCCGTCCCAGTCAAACCAACCGCCAGATCAACATCAGGAAATCCCCGACGACCATACGGACACCGCGTCTGGAGCCACATCGGTGTCCATAGGCGATGAAAACTCATTCAACTTTCATGACCGCGAGGATGTTGATTGGTTCATGTTCAATGCCGAAGCCGGCAAGTCATACATCGTCTCGGTAAGCGGAAACGACGCAGCTATTGAGACGCAAATTCTTGATATCGACGGAAACGTTTTGGCGTCAGTCAGAGATTACGATGTCTATCGCTCTAGAGTCTTATTCGCCCCGCCCAGGTTAGGCGAGTACTACATCAGACTCGCACCGTTCCATCGCACCGGCGAGTACACACTCAGAGTCGAACCCAACGATACAGGTGCAACTGATGTTGCTACCGAAATCTCCCTCGGACAGATAGTCAAAGGCGATCGTCTCCTCAAATTCAAGGCCAACGCCCGCACTGCTTACGAAATCTTCTTTCTGGATCCGATTTACAACCTCAGCCTAGCTCTCTACACTCCCGAATCGATCGACTTCTTGGAATCCAGATACAACGGCACCCCTCCATATTTCTTGGAACCTGCCCCGTTCCGATGGCAAGCACAAACCACGGGCGACCACTACTTGCAAGCATTCCAGACTGGCGAAGCACGCTACTTGATCAGAGCACTCGAATCTGACTACACCGACGACCATGCCGACAATCTTGAAGGCGCGACCCAAATCACCTTCGGAGAACCCATAGATGGAAGCATCGGCACTCACGGCGACGCCGACCTCTTCAAGTTCGATGCTCGAAAAGATCAAAACTTCGCCATACACGTCCTCAGCAATTCTGAACAAGAATACGCCTCGCTTGTGGAAGTCATCGACCCGAAAGGCAACCCTGAAATCATCGGTAGGTTCAGCTATGCAACTCGCACACTATGGCGACCGAAAGTCGCAGGTCCTCACTATGTAAAAGTGCAGGCTGACTGGGATCGAGAAGTGGAACGAATCCTTGGAGATTACACACTGAAAGTTGAGTTGGCCGATTTCCTCGATGAGCACGGCGACGAGAACACGTCCGCTACGTCGATATCTATTGGGCAGACCGTACAGGGGAGCATAAGTTGCTATGGTGATCGCGATGTGTTCCGGCTCCAGACCGAGCCGGGAAGCGCGTTCCGTGTGAAGCTATCCCTCCCACCGGAACTCACAGTGAACACCGAGATCCGAGACTCTTTCGGCCATGATCCGAACACCCGGCGGTACTTCAACCCCCTTCACATAAGCCCATTTATTGTGCCGCGCACCCACTGGGGACCGGAATGGGGACACCCCGAGTGCCTAACGCTTGAACCCACTTCGCAACCGAGACACGAACGAGAGACGACCTTCCAGACATGGCACGGCGGCGAGTTCTACATTACGCTATTCGGCAATCGCGCTTTGGGCGGCGATTACTCGATGACTGTCGAAACCATCGAGTTCGAAGACTTCGGCAACGATCGCGCAACCGCCTACGATGTCTCCTTTGGTGAATCGATTAACGGTTCCATCAACATCGCCGGGGACTACGACGTGTTTCGCCTTGCTACACAACATCCACAATCATTCGAAATACGTTGGGCCCTTGAATCGCTGGCAAATGGGTGTCTTTATGTAATGGAAAGGGAAAGCGGCGATTTCAGAGTCGAAGAGGAATGGTGCATCTACGAATCTTCGGATCCGAACGCCGCCCGAGATTTCGATACTGTCTGGACCGCCCCAGCTTCGGGCGAATACTACTTAATTGCCAGCACATTTGACGGCTATGACTATGGAAGTTACTCCACCGCAACCGGTTCCTACTTATTCTCGATCCAGCCGACGGAAATATCCGACGATCATGGGAATGACTACAACCAACCAACTGCCGTTCAATCCTCCGTTCCCGTGCATGGAAGAATTGACAACTCTGATGATGTCGACGTTTTTGCAATCGAAGCTGAAGACGGAGATGTGATTCGACTGACGTTGAACCACGATGCTTTGGATCGAGTCGAAGTCGATCTATACGACACAATTCAGGGTGAGTATCTTTGGGGGACTGTTGAAGACGTTGACTGGGACCTTAGCCAGCTTGACAACGATCAAACAGTGCAACGAATCTGGCGAACCGTCCGCGCCGGAACTCACTACTTGGTTGTAAAAGCCGCCTCAATTGGGAAGTATTCGGTCGAACTGACGCGAACCGAGTATCAAGACGATTTCGGCAACAATCCAGTCGATGCCCACGTCATAACGACGAGCGTTGAGATTGAAGGGGAGTTCGAGGTCGTTGGTGATGTGGATTTCTTTGCCTTCCACGCCGAAGTCGGGGAGGTGTACAGCATGAAAGTGACCTCCCCTACAATCGAGCGTCCGCAACTCAATCTACTGGACGCTGAACGTACCAGGTTGAATCCTTACTTCGGCAACGAATTCCAGTGGCAAGCCAAGAGCACCGGTACGTTCTATATCGCCGCGTTCGTACGCCGATATGACCAGGATTTCGGAGCATATAAGCTGACCTTTAATCGTCTCCAAGACGACGACCACGGCTACGACCTGCAAACGGCAACCCATTTGAAACTCGACTCGATAACACACGGAGAAATGAGTTGGCCTGACGATACTGATTTCTTCAAATTCGAAGCAACCGAAGGCGAGCAATACCTAATTGACTTGGATCGCGGAGGCGAGAGTGGCGTCGCGTTGGTCCTCCTTGATCCCGAAGGTGAAGAAATCGCGAATGAAGTTCATGTTGACGACATCATTTGGACTGCGCCCGTTTCGGGCACGCACTACGTCGTTGTTAAGCCTTCTTGGCACAGATTGGCTCGGTATTCGATCATCGTGACGCTATCCGATTACAAAGACGACCACCCCGACACGTACGACGATGCAACCCTCATATCGCCCGGCGACGCCCTGGACGGGATGATCGCTTGGAGGGATCAGGATTGGTTCAGATTCGATGCCGAACAAGGCACAACCTACTACATCGACATCGAACGCGATACTCTCTTTCACTCCAGAGCAAAGATCATATACATCGATTCCCCGCAGACCCACATTCAGGAACTCGCATGGGATAGCATCACCCTAGACGATAAGACCACCCGCATATTGTTCAACCCGCCCGGAGACGGTACCTACCGCATCAAGCTAGACGCAAATCGAGACCGAGGTTGGGGGAGCTACACGATCAAGCTCACAGCGATCAGCGGACAATGATCTGCTTCATAACCATCCTCGTAACACCCCAACATCTGACCCCGCGCATTCCTAAATCTCTTCAATCCTGCTCCACACAACTTTTTGAACTTGCTCAAAAACTAATCATGCCGGAGTTTTGCCGCCGACAGCGGCATGATTCCCCTTCAACATGCCGCCGAACACCGAAATATGCCGCCACAGCGGCAAAACTCCGGCATGAGCGGCATATCGCCTGCAACCTCTACCCCCTTCCAGAATCACCCCCGATAACCCGCCACCGCCTCGTGCATTAGGGCTGTGCCAAAGTTTAGGGCGTCTAGTGGGATGCGCTCGTCAGGGCCGTGGAAGAGGGCCATGAAGTCGATGTCGGCGGGTAGGCGCATGGGGGTGAAGCCGTAGGTGTCGATTCCGAGTTCGTGGAACCACTTGGCGTCGGTGCCGCCGGCGACCATGTAGGGGATCGCTTTTGAGCCCGGGTCTGCTCGCTCCAACAGCCCTCCAAGATAGGGGATCAGCGACATATCCACCGTCGGCGGCCCCGATTCGTAACGCTCCACCTGAATCTCGGCGTTTTCCCCCACCAACGACATCACCTGCCGCACGATATCTGACTGCGTCGACCCCGGCAACAGCCGACAATCCAACAAAATCTGCACCTCTGACGGCACCGCATTCTCTTGAACTCCGCCGTCGATAATCGTCGGTGAAACCGTATCTCTGAGCATTGGCTCCATCATCCTACCCACCTTTTCACCCATAAGGCCGAGCGCGACGCCGATCGACCTCGGATTCATCGCCATACGAAGGGCAATGGCTTCACGTCTCGGCATCACCTCGCTCATCGCTTCGAGCATCGCTCGCGTGGCCTCGACCAGCCTGAACGGCGGGTGACGACGCTCCATCCGTCGCAACGCCCGCGCCGCGCGGCTCATCGCCGTGTTCTTGTGGATCTGCGAACCGTGGCCGCCCTGACCGACAAACGTGACGCGGATCCGACATATATGCTTTTCCGCCACCATGATCGGGTAGAACCGATGGCCCCGAACATGCACTGTGAACCCGCCCAACTCGCCCAAAGCGTGCTTCACGCCCGCGAACAACTCGGGATGCTCGTGCACCAAAAACGCGGCCCCTTGACGTCCACCAAGCTCCTCATCAGCCACTGCAGCTAGGATAATGTCCCCCGGAGGCGGATTTTCCGAGTATTTTGCACGCAAAACTGTATGAAGCATCATCGTCAACCCGCCCTTCATATCGACCGCTCCACGCCCCCAAACACAACCATCCGCGATCTCACCGCCGAACGGATCCATACTCCATCGCTGACCATGAACGCTCACCACATCGGTGTGCCCCTGCAACAGCAACGGCGGAGCATCGCCTCGACCCGGTACCCGAGCAACCACATTCAACCGATTCGGCAATCCTGCGGGATGCAATAGACGATTTTCGACACCATGCTCATCCAGCAACGCTTTCAACCAAAGCGCACACTCACGCTCGTCGCCAGGGGGATTAGAAGTGTCGAAGCGAATCAGTCGCTGAAGCAGCTCAACGGCCGACGGAACCTTGTTTTGCTCCGATCCGGGCATCTTTACGGCAGTTGAAGGTTCAACTCCAACTCCGCATTGATCGAATCAAACCACTCCATCACCTCAGGATGATACGGAATCCCGTTCTCCATTCGATCCGTCCGCTCCTCGCTCTCGATCAAACCCGGATACACCACCCGATCATGCCCCGGCGCCGGCGGTGTCGTCGCAAGACCATCCAAGAACAAATCCATATCGTCCTTGAACTTGTCAGGATCAGTGAATGCATCAATCCTGTACGCTGAGAAGAAGTGTCCGCCGCCTTCCGTAACAAAACCAGGACCGTTGCCGGATAGCGTACTCGTCATGATGTCGACGATGCAGGCGAGCGCGTAGCCCTTGTGCGACCCCATCTCACGTGTCCCACCGAACGGCAACATGTACCAGTGCCTTCGCTCGCCCCGGATGTCTTCCTCTGGCACTTCCTCCTCTTCCATAATCGGAGAACCGTCGTCACGTGCCAACCAACCCGGTAGAATCGGCGCGTTCATCCGTTGCAATAGGCGAATCTTGTTTCCAGCGACCTGCGTAGTAGCCGCATCGAAGATGAAGTATGGCTGGTTCCGTGCCGGAACGGCCCACGCCAACGGGTTCGTGCCGAAACGCGGCTCAGCCCCGAATGTCGGCAACATAGCGAAACCGCCGCCACCAGTCATGCAGACGCCGATCATGTCGTGATCGATAGCCCGCACCGCGTGATATCCTGCCGCTCCGAGATGCCCAGAGTTCATCAACGTGGCCGCTGCCATGCCATGCTCCTTCGCCTTCTCGATGACGATATCCATCACCCGCGGCGCTTGGTGCAGACCCAATCCGCCATCGCCGTCAAAAGATGCCGTTACGTTCGACTCCCGGATGATCCGCATCTCGGGGTTCGGATTGATGTTGCCGGCCTGATAGCCCTGCACGTACATCCGCAACATGTTCGACACGCCATGCGTATCCACCCCGTTCAAATCGGCGTACATCAACACGTCGGTCGACGACTCGGCGTCCGCATCGGACAGTCCCATTGCGCTGAAGATGGTATTGGTAGCATCGCGCATCCGGTCGGGCATTACGCGGACGGCTTCATCTTCCGGAACGTGAAATCTCTCAAGCATGATTCGGCATCACCTGGGTACTCGATATTGGATTGTCATGCCAGCGGAGTTTGCTGAGCCGTATCGCTGGCGATTGAAGCAATCCTATACCATGCCAGCGGAAGTTCAAGACGATTTGCAACGAACGTCGATGTCGGCGAGACATTGTCTCGCTAGAATCAGATCAACGCCGAAATCGGTTGGGTTTAGGGTCGCCGATTTGGCGACGAGGAAGGGGGTGCTTAAGGAGGCTTGAAAGCACCCCGTCCTCGCGTTCGGCCTGAGTTCACTGGATCGGAACTTTTTCAGGCCGTCTCGACAGCGATGTGTTGGGCGGTCCATGCCGAATGGTCGCCCAGCCGTCGAAAAATGATGCCGCGCTCTGGATTTAGAAGATTTACGCGCGGATGTTACTGATTATATTTCACCTTCTCGTCTAGTTACGAATATGACTCTTGTGTCGGATGTTTGCCGACGATTCAGCGAACTTTTACCGCGTGGGCGAAACGTGAACGGCTACCATTGCTGCTGCTCCCGTTCGATGAACCGTTCGCCTTGTATCGGTTCAGGTGATCCAATGCGATGTTCAGTCGACTCGACAGTATTCGTAGTGTGCTGACCAAACGAAGGCGCCGGTACTCCGGTATCTCTGCGCTCGCCAGTTTCTCCAGACTGCCCGCCAACAGGAACGCGTCCTCCTGCATTCCCTCCAAATCGTTCTCGTAACGCCCGTTCAGCCTTTCGCCGTGGATCTGGTTGTGACCGTTCTCCATCGCTCCGTCGGTCACGATTTCGACGGGCCGCTCCTCGACCACTGGTGGTTCGTCAACCACGTATTCGGCGATCAGATCAGCGGATTCCATCGACGGGTTGGCCTTAGCTTTGGAAATCAACTCTTCGACATGGACACTGCTGAGCCTCGAATCGATGAATGGTTGCGCCAACTCTTCCTGTCGCTGATGACCGTCGATGTCTGCGATGCACCGCGCCTCTTTGAACGTCAGCTCGCCGCGGTCGACGTGGTCCTGCAATTTCGGTGCGAGCGTCTTGCGGAGACTCTCGTAATGATGCACGGTTCCAGCAGTTATTCCCGTTCGGCGCGCAAGCTCCTGCTGGGTAACGTGGTACTTTTCCCGGTAGTTGATGAACGATTCCGCCATCTTGATGGGTGGCAGAAGCGAAGAGAAGTATTCGTCCGCCAAGCGAAACTCTTCACGCTCTTCATCTGAAACGCCTTGGCGAACTATGCACTCAACGATGTCCTCGCCAGCACGTTGCGCCGCATCGATTGCGTTGTGTCCGCACAGCAGGTAGAACTTACCATGTTCGGCAAGGACGACTGGCATTCGTCGCTGACGTCGGCGCCGAGCCCACGCTCGGTGGGTTCGGTCATATTCTTGTCGTTCCGGATCTGGAAGGATGTTTTCTATCGCGATTCGCATCTCAAACGGCCCTTTTTTCAGCCCCCAGGCTGCCTGCAACGTCGTGATAAGTGAAATTCTGCATTCCAAAAAAACCTTTGAAAAGAAACTGTCCTTAGCTTGTCCATAAGGGAAACGGAAGATTCCGACATTCGGGTTGCATTTGGAAAATGACTGCCGTATACTGACTGCTACCAAGAGTTCAAACCAGAATCTCAGTTTGAAATCATGGCTTCAGAAACCAACATCGTCCCTCCATACGTCCCCTATCGCACATTCCGAACTTTTCTGGAATCGCTTGCGATCAGTATGCCAGATAGAATCGACCGTTCCGTTTTCGATTCCAAATTTTCCGGAACTGCGACTTCGCAGATAACCAGCGCATTGCGGGCGTTAAAACTCGTTGATGCGGACGGGCGACCGAGCGAGGCGCTTTACCAACTGGCCAGAACTGAAGGCGAACAGCATCATAAGGTTCTGGAAGAAGTCCTGAAGAGCTACTACATCCCCGTATTCCGACTCGATTTGGAACATGCCACGAAAGCGCAATTCCGTGAAGCTATGCGGGAATTCGGCTGTACGGAATCGATGCTGATCAAGTGCGAAACATTCTTCATCCACGCCGCAAGGCACGCTGGGGTTGCGCTCTCTCCGTATTTGATATCCAACCGCAAATCAGGAGCACGGTCGCGTTCTACGTCGCGAACCCAGCGCATCGCGGCACGCTCGACGAGCGTGGAAGAGGCTGGAGAGCCGGAATTGACGGCGGATGTCGAATTGGACTCTGCCGGTCTTGCGATGCGAGAATTGGCGTTCAAGGTGCTTGAAAAATATCCCGATTTCGATCCGACGTGGTCTCAGGAGACCCAAGCCAGCTGGATGGAAGGGATGAACAAACTACAAGACACCTTTAACATCCGAAACATCCCGGCCGCGAAGGGCTGAACAGCGGCATAGCGTCAGTAAAGCCCACTCCTTGTCCCAAGAACACCCTCACCAGATAGACAAAGCATCGATACAACCGGAGGGTGAAGATAAGCCCTCGGTTTTGGATGGTATCTCCAAGATCCGAACGACGCTGGATGAGCTCGAAGCTCAGATAGCAGAGTACCGGAAGTTGCTGGCTGAGGAAGAGGCAATCACAGCGCGACGGGGGGCCGAACCATCAGTTGTCGAAGTGGTCGACGAGACGCGACTCGGCAACATCGCTGAGGAGATTGCGGCAGATGCTGCTGCCTTGTACGATCCTCGTTTCGAGCGCGATATCGTCGCTACTCAGCAAGTCGTGGTTGAGATCGCGCCTACGGCAATCGAGGATGCAAAGCAAGACGAAAAGGCGGGTGAAGAGCGGAAGCATTTGGCGGAGCCGAAAGTCGAACTGCTCACACTGTTTGCGGAGTTGCAGATGCAGCTAGAGATGGGATTGCATCGAAACGCTTCGGTTGCGGTTTTCGTCGATGGCGAAGAATTGCTTTCCTATCTAAGTTCCGAGGATGGCTCTGGAGCGACACCCGAACTACCGCCTCTGTTCCGAGCGTTTTCGTCAGGCAAAGCGATGGCGGCAGCAACGATTTGGCGGCTGTTGGACGCGGGAAACTTGGAAATCGACGCTCCGGTCGCGCGGTATTGGCCGGAATTTGCACAGCGCGGCAAGACCGGCGTCACGCTGCGACATGTTTTGACGCACACGGCTGGACTACCGCGGGACTTCGGCCGCGGGGATGTGGACTGGGGGGATTGGGGCCGCATGATCGACATTCTCGCCTCGATGCCACTGGAGTACGAACCGGGCAAAATCATTCACTACCACGCCATCACATTCGGGTTGCTGGTCGCCGAGATTGCGAGTCGGGCAACTGGCGACACGTTCGTCGATTTATTCGAGCGGGAGGTCAAATCTCCCTTAGGGCTATCGGACACTAGTTTCGCGGTTGACTTAGAAGACCGTGAGGCGCGTCGACGCATTCAAAGGCTTCATGTGCCTGCGGACTACCACGACCAAGACATGCCGCGAAAGATGGACTGGTTGCTCGACAACCAAATCGTCTCGCCCGGCGCAACATGCGTAACATCCGCTCGCGACTTGACAAAGCTCTATTCCGCGGTTTGTGGAGGTGGACAGATCATTGAAGATGAAGTCTGGTTGAGCGAGGAAGCCGCGGAGAATGTGTACACGGTTCACGCACGTGCCTACGATATTGAGAGCATGTTGCCTTTGCGCATCGGGCAGGGCGTTTGGTTTTTCGACGACCAACCAAACCGTATGGCGGCACCGGTCGAATCACGGACATTCGGGCACGGAGGAATGGGCACATCGATCGCTTGGGGTGATCCAGACCACGACGTTGCAGTCGCCATCGTCGCTGACACGATGCAGATGGAAGAGTTGAACGGGAAGAGGTTGAATAGGATTTCGGCGGCTGTTAGGAGAGATTTGGAGTTGCCTGCAGGCGATGTAGAGGAGTTTTGAGGCTGCCGAGGGTTTCTTCAGTTGTCGCAGCACAAGACGCGGTAGTGGGATTGGGCTAGGCCCGAAGGGTATTGGGTCGCGCTGATCAATTCGAGGTGGATGTCTTCGGGGGTTTTGCCGAATAAAGGGATGCCATCGCCGATCAGGACCGGGAGTGTGGTGATGATGAGGTCTTCAATCAGGCCTTCATTGAGGAAGGATTGGATGGTGATGCCGCCGTCGACGTACGCTCTGTTCCAGCCTCTTTGGTGGAGGGTTTGGAAAAGGTCGATAGGCGTTTGGTCTGTGATTGTGACTTTGTCGGTCAGGTGCGGAGGGATGTCGGAGTCGCTGAGGGTTCGAGAGAGGACAATTACGGGCTTTGTGTAGGGCCAGTCGCCAGAGGTCAAGTTGAGGACGACTTCGTAGGTTTTTCGACCAAATATGATGCCGTTGACCGAGTCAATGAACTGGGTGTAACCGTGCTCTTCGGTGGTCGTGCCTTGGTTTTCGAGCCAGTCGATTTGATGGTCTTTGCGGGCGATGTAGCCGTCGAGGCTGGTGGCTATGAAGACGTGGCCAGTGGTCACTCAAGTTCGCCCCAGCGGACTCCGGTTTTGGTTTCGACCAGAAGCGGGACTTCGAGGTCCATTGCGGCAGGCATCATGTCGTGGGCGAGGGATGTGATTTCTTCGAGTTCGCCAGGCGCTATTTCGAAAATGAGTTCGTCGTGGACTTGAGCTGTCATACGAGATTCGAGACCGCGGCGGTGGACCTCGTCGGCGATGTTGATCATTGCGATCTTGATGACATCAGCAGCGGTTCCTTGGATAGGCATGTTCACCGCGACTCGTTCGGCTGCTGCTCGATGCCCTTGGTTCGATGAGCGCAGATCCGGGAGGTATCGCCGTCGACCTTTGAGGGTTTCGGCGTAGCCTCGCATCTTGGCGGTCTGTTTCTGGTATTCGATGAAATCGCGGATGCCGGGGTATTTACCGAAGTAGAGGTCGATAAACTCCCGGCCTTGTTGGACAGATAAGTCGGTCTGGCGTGCGACACCTTGTGGTCCGAGGCCGTAGATTACGCCGAAGTTGAGGATCTTGGCGATGCGTCGTTGTTCGCTGGTGACGTCATGGACGCCATACATTGCTTGTGCGGTGGCATCGTGGATGTCTTCCCCGTTGCGGAAGGACTCCAACAATCCGGGTTCGCTTGACATGTGGGCGAGGATTCGGAGTTCAATCTGCGAGTAGTCGGCGGCGAGGAGCTGCCAACCAGTGTCATGCATGGTAGAGAATGCGTTGCGGATTTCTCGGCCTAGGGACGTACGGACAGGTATGTTTTGAACGTTTGGGTCATTCGACGCGAGGCGGCCAGTAGCGGAACCAGCTTGGTTGAACGTGGAGTGGACGCGTCCGGTGGCGGGGTTGACCATCTTGGGAAGCGCGTCAGCGTAGGTCGACTTCAGCTTGGCCAGTTCTCGATAGCGTAGGACGGCGTCGATGAGCTGGTAGATGCGGTCGTCAAGGCCTTTCCGGTTACGCATCCGGTCAAGAGCGTCGGCGTTCATCGACCAACCGGTCTTGAGTTTGCGAGTCGGGGGTGCACCCCACTCGTCAATGAGGATGTTGCCGATCTGCCTGTTGGATGCGATGTTGAAATCGCGCCCGCCTACGAGGTTGTTGGCGACCTGCTTGATTTGGGCGATCTCTTCACCTAGGGCTGCTGAGAACTTCTTGAGGACGTCAGTCTCGACGACCATTCCAATACGCTGCATCTCGACGATTACCGGCAGCAGTGGCATCTCGATGGTTTCAAACACGCCGCGGGCATTGTGTCCATCGAGTTCTGATTCGAAGTGTCGCCACAAACGGTACGTGAAGTCGGCATCCGCAGAGGCGTACGGGCCTGCCAACTCAATATCGACCTCTGACATCGTGATCTGCTTGCGTCCGGTGCCGATGAGGTCGGTTATCGGTGTCATCTCGGCTTGATAGAGTTCGAGTGCGAGATCTTTCAGTCCGTATCGATTGTGACCGCACAGCGATGCGGCGATCATGGTGTCGAACTTTGCGTTACTCACCTCGATGCCGGCATGATTGAGGACCATCATGTCAAAGTTGGCGTTGTGCGCGGCCTTTGGCACTTTTGCGTCGGCGAAGAGCGGAGCGATAGTTTCGAGGGCGCGGGTGCGGTCTATCTGTTCACCGGAACGGTGTCCGACCGGCACGTAATAGCCTTCGCCTTCGGCGTTCGAGAATGACATTCCGACCATCTCGTCCTGCATCGCACGTGTGCCATTGGTCTCGGTGTCGTACGCGAAACCGTCGACATTGCCGAGACGGTTGACGAGGTCATGGAGTTCTTCGTCGGTAGTAACGACGGTGTATTTTCCTAGCGGGTCGCCAGATTTCGGTGCGGCTTTGGTGGTGGATGTAGTAGCGCCGTTTGCGAAGAGATCACCTTGTGCGCGACCCGTAGTAGGGAGCGGGAACACCCCGCGTTCCGCGTCCTCGGCAGACGGAATGCTACGGACTATGGTCTCGCCAAAACCGAGGTTAGTCAGGGCGGCAACTACTTCGTTACGGTCATAACCGCCGATGCGACAATGGTCGAAGTCGATTTCGACGGGGACATCAGTGACGATGGTGGTCAGTTTCAGCCCGTCGTAAGCGATCTTCTTGCCGTCTCGGAGACGGTTCATGATGCTCTTGGAGCCACGCAGTTCCTTCGAGGGAATCTCGCCGACGGCGTCAAGGTTGTCATAGAGATTGTCGAAGTGTCCGAAGCGATTGAGCACGGTACGGGCGGCCTTGGGCCCGATCTTGGCAATGCCGGGTATGTTGTCGGACGGGTCGCCTTCGAGGGCTTTGATCTCAGCCACAAACTCCGGGCCGAGACCGTCGTAACGATCCTTGACGCCATCGATGTCGTAGACCTTGGTATCTCCGAACCCCGAATACATGAGGAGATTGGTCTCGTCGTTCACAAGCTGAAGCTGATCCGCATCGCCGGTGAGGATTAAGGACCGAATGCCGTCAGATTCCGCCTTTCGGACGATGGTTCCCACCACGTCATCTGCCTCGAAACCATCAATAGCAAATACTGGTACTTTCATCGCCGCCAACACGCTCTCCACCATCGGTATCTGGGCATGAAGCTCAGGGTCGATCGGCGGCCGCTGAGCTTTGTATTCGTCGAAGAGCGCGTCGCGGAAAGTAGGCGCACGGGTGTCGAACGTTACAGCGATGTGAGTGGGGCTGTATTCGCGGATGGTAGCAATCAAGTTCCGCAAGAAGCCATAGGCGCCATGCGTCTGCTCGCCTGCGCTGTTGGTGAGACCGCCGCCTCGGGAGAGTGCGAACCATGCTCGGAAGACCATTGAGTGACCATCGACGACGAGTATGAGAGGATCGCGGCTGAGATTTTCGGTTTGAGTTGTCATGATGGGAGAACTTGAAGCGGATGAGACGGTATTGCTTGCGATTATATGGAAGAGGCACTTTGGAGTACCGTGTCCACTCTTGCCAGTAAGCCCCTTGGGCTCGCTTGAGTTTAGATCTCATGCCCTTGGGCTTCGGTTACTACCATTTCTAGGACTTCATGTGAGGCAATGGAGCCAATGAATTGGTCTGTTTCGGCTTCGGTTACTGGAAGCACGGTGATGGAATTGTCGATCATTGTCTGTAGCGCGTCCTCGACGTAGTCTTCAGTGGTGGCGGTGGGAGTGTTGTGGCGGAGGGTTTGGGTTAGGGTGGTTGTGTCCCACTCACTACGTGGTAAGTAACGAAGCATGCTGATGGATACTATGCCGACGAGTTGGCCCTGGTCAACGACTACGTAGTCGTGTTGCTCGGGTAAGAGCCATTGTTCGGTGAAGGTTTTGACCGTGAGGGACGTGTTGGGGTGAGTGCGCGAGCGGTCGAGAACATCTTTGACTTTGATGCCTTCAAGGGCGAAGCGGTACAGAGATGGCGGGATGTCTTCTGGGTTTGCGGATGTTTGGGCGGGTTTGATGCGCTGGATGGCGGCAGTGATGCCAACAGGGGTGATGAGGATGTAGGCGAGCATGACAAGGACAAGCAGCGAGAAGATGGATTCGTTGATGACACCGGTTTGGTGAAGCAGTATCAAAAGCGCGATTTCGGCTACTCCTTTTGCCATTAGGCCCGATGCGGTAGCGAAGGGAGCCTCGAGTCTTGCGGCGTAAGCGCCGATGAAGGTTGCGACAAACTTGCCGATGAAGGGAACAAAGATGAGTAGGATGATAGTCAGGATAGGCAATTCAGTGAACGCTAAGCTGAATTGAAGACCCGCTGAGGCAAAGAAGAGCGGGATGAAGAAGCCTTCGGCGACACCTTTCATGCCAGGCATGATGTCGTGTCGGACCTGGAATGGGAGGACGGAGAGGGCTGCTCCGAAGAGTAGGGCGCCTATGGAGCCGTGAAGACCGACCTCTTCGGCACCGAAGACGACGATGAATAGTCCACCGAGGAGGAGCCCGAAGGAAAGCTGTGGCACTTGGAGGACGCGGTGGAGCAGGACGATGATCCTAGGGAGGATCAAGGTGGAGGCAAACCAGATGATGATGGCGAACCCGAGGATGGATCCGAGGATGGTTAGGACGTTGATCGGGTCAAGGGTGTGTCCCTCACCGTAGAAGTGCTCGCTGATTGCGAATCCGAAGACGAATAGTGCGATGAGCTCGGCGATGATGACGGCGGTGAATATCTGGACGCCAACGGGCTCTTTGAGGTTGCCCTCGTCGATGAGGACTTTGGCTACGAGTCCGAGGCTGGAGAGTGAGAGAACACTGGCCAAGCCCAATGCCTGCGTAAAGTTGAGGTTAAGTTCAAGGTCGATGAAGTAGTCGGTAGTGACCGCCAAGGAGACCAACATCGAGATAATGACCGAAAGGGTCGCTGCGATGAACAGTCTGCCGCGGATGGCGGATATGAAACCTTTGATGTCGAGTTCTTCGAGCCCGATGAGGAAGAAGAAAACGAAGATTCCGATTCCTAGGATGATATCGGTCTCGGTTCCGGTCTCGATGAGTCCGGTGACGGGACCTAGGATTACACCTGCGACGGCGTAGGCGATGATGGAGTTGAGACCAAAGCGCTTGAAGATGCCTTCGAGTAGTTTAGCGCCGATGATTAAAAGGCCGATTGAGAACAATGTCTCGTGGATGTTCAACCGGGCGTTTCCTTACTCGTTGGCGCGTTCAGATCCGGGTTCATCAGGATCGCTGTCACGATGTCTAACGATCCTATGGAAATCGGCAAGTTAGGATTTTACGCGAGATTGAAATACGACGTTTCGGTTAGCCATCATCGCGTGTGCGATGACGCTTTTTGAGCGGCGGCGGCGAAAATCGGCGGATCGTGTTGGAGCGGACTAAACGGGCGTTAAGTGACTGTTGATTCGGTGTCAAGACGAATCAACTAAGTGACCAGTTAAGTCACTCGCCCGTCCCAAGCGATTCCGTATGCCTGCTCGAATACGCGTCGGAGAAGGTTTCTTGGAGATTGACACTTATGGTGTTTAGTCGGACGATGGCTGCTGGTGGGATGTTGCAGGATGTTTCAGAGAGGCAGTCGGCGGCGAATTCGAGCTGGATGTTGTGTAGATCGTTGCAGGCTTGGGCGATTCCGGTGGTGTATTTGCCTTCAGGAAATTGAGCGAGGTTTGCTTCGTGGCAAGGGCCGAGTTTGAAGGAGATGCGTCGCCACTCGGATTGAGTGTCGGCGGCCTTCATGAGTTGGATGTTGCGCTGTAGATATGGGTAAACGTGGCTGGGAGTGGAGACTTCAAGGAATTGGACGAAAGGATCTTGGCGGATGCGAACGATGCCTTCTTTAGCTCCAGAGTAGAACCCGGGTGCGACGATGACAGTCGGGATCGCCAGTATGACAATTGCCATGATGAAGAAGGTTAGGAGCGAAGGGTTTCGGACCTGGCGTCGGAGCTTTGCCAACCAGTTATCGGAGTCGCCGTAGTCGATAGCACCGATACGCGTGAGCTGTCCTCGGCGGGAGTCGGGCGTCTCGTAGTCTTTGTAGTCGCGGATGTCCACGGAGGGTCGTAAGGATAAGAACGAAGGAACTGGCGACGAGATAAGTCGCGTGTTCGGCAGTTAGGTTGATTCTACACGCACGGTCAGTTACGACCTCGATATTCCCAACCGCGGATCCAGTCCTCCGGGATGTCGATGCCGAACCCGGGAGCGTCGGAAGGGGTTACGTAGCCGTCCTTGGCGATGGCTTGGCCGGGGAAGCGGGCGACTTCTTCTAGGGGTATGCCGGGGGGTGAGCCAGTCCAGTATTCGGCGATGGGCATTTCGGGGGCGGCCATTGAGACGTGTTGTCCCCATGGGGTGCCACCGCCGCCGTGGGGGATGGTCTGAATTCCGGCAGTCTCGGCGATTGTGTAGACCTTCATGGTCTCGGTGACGCCGCCGCTCCAGCCGATGTCGGGTTGGACGATGTCAATTGCCCGACGTTCGATGAGTTGGGCGAAGGCATGTCGGCCGCGGTGGTCTTCGCCTGTGGCAAGCGGTATCCATGTGATACTGCGTTTGAGTTCCGCGTGTCCCTCGATGTCGTGCGGTGGAAGCGGTTCTTCTAGCCATCGGAGGTTGTAGGGGCGGAGACGCTCGGCGAGTCGGAGTGTGAACTCGACGTTGAAAGACATCACGGGGTTGATCATAAGCTCAGCGCGATCACCGACGAACTCCCGGGATTTGGCGACGTGTTCTTCGATGAGGTGAAGGCCTTCGTCGCCTTGGGAGTAGTGAGCCGGATTGGTGATTTTGAAGCGTGTGAAGCCGAGTTCTTGGAACCAATCGAGATCGTCGCCGGTTGCGTATAGGGGGATTTTGTCGCGTACGGGTCCGCCGAGTAGTTCGTATACGGGTCTTTGGAGGAGTTTGCCTTTGAGGTCCCAGAGTGCGATGTCGACGCCTGACATGGCGGTCGCGACAACGCCGGCGAGTCCGTGGCGATGGCCAGCGCGCATGACGAGATCGTTCATCAGTTCGATTGCCATGCAGTTTTGGCCTTCGATAAGTGGTGCAATGACGTGGTCGATGTAGGATGCTACGGGTTGTCCGAAGGAGCAGTGGCCGAGGCCATAGGTACCGTCTTCGGCGATGGCTTGCACCCAAACTTCGGACAGGCCGCGGTGTCCGGGCATCTCTTCCGGGAAGCGGGAGTATTGGGGGTAGAAGTTTATGGGCATGGCGCGAGGTGATTTGGTGGGCCATGGAGCGCGGCGAGCGGGTGTTTTGGGCTTGCGCGGTGGGACGTTTACGTGGACTGCGCGGAGGGTTTTGAGTTTCATGGTGGTGTTGGGCTTGATGTGGGGAGTGTGGTCGAGTGCGGTGTGTTTGCAGGTAAGGCCCTTCGTCCACCCCGTCACCCTCTCCCTAGCCCTCTCCCATCGAGGGAGAGGGGATTTCGGGATTGTTTTGCTTTGCTAGTCGTCTAACTTGTACGGAAATTGCCTGCCTTGCCAGTTGCCCACGCTTTGATGAGGTGGTGGGCGATGGCGATGGGGCCTGGTACGCGGAGTTTTTCACTTTTTTCTGCTAGGGCTAGGAGCACTTCTTCGCGGTCCCACCAACGGACGTCTGTCATCTCGAAATCGTCCATGTCAATGTCGGTAGTCAACGCTTCGGAGTGGCTTCCGATCATCAGAGACGACGGAAATGGCCATGGTTGAGTCGAGTGATAATGGACACGTCCGACCTTGATTCCTGCCTCTTCCATAACCTCTCTGCGGACGGCTTCTTCCATTGACTCGCCTTGATCCATGAAGCCCGCCAACGCCGAGTACATTCGCATCGCCCGCAATCGACCTGCGGACTGGCCTAACAGACATCGATCTCCGTCGGCAACCACAGTAATGACTACAGGATCGGTACGCGGGAAATGCTCCGCTCCGCATGACACACATTGACGGACGATCCCGCCTCGGCGCGACGTCGTGCGCGCACCGCAGCGGGCGCAGAACTGATGAGTGACGTGCCAACCGAGGTTCGATCTAGCCTGCGAGAGTATGCCCGTCTCTTCAACGGAGAGCATCATCGCCGACTCGCGGGCATCGCAGATCTCCAACCCGGCATCAGTAATCTTCCCTTCAGAGAAATCTGGCGAGACTATCTTGGCGTTCCAAGCGACCAACGGATCGCCGTCGCCATTCAACCCTAGGAACGTGCGCTGTTCCGGTTCGCTTCCCAGCAGTTCTACTGCCATCTCGTAGCCGATCCAACCCAAGACCATGGACGTCTCGCTGGGGCTCTGGATCACCGGATTCAACTCGGACATCAAGAGGATCTTCGCCTCGGGCGACCGCATCAATCGATCGATTTCGTTATTGTCGCGGCGAAGTGCGTCTGCCCTGTCGATCGGGTTGCCGGCGAAGATGTGAGGGGTTTCTACTCGATTCAACTTGATTTCACCGATTCTGTTCTTCTTCGATTACCAATCAACACTGTAACCGCGTTCGTATGTGCATTCAGCTACTCGATAATTGAAAGTGGTTAGATGATGGACTTTGTCAGGGATTGGCGATTGGTTGTTGCGCCTGTTTTGGGCGTGGCATTGGTATTGGTTGGGGTTGTTGGATGTGATTCGGGTCAGGAGATTGTTGAGCCGACGGCGACGATGGTTCCAGACACGCCTACTGCGGTTGTCGAACCGACAGCTACGGAGGTTGTAGAGCCGGATCCTACCGTTGCCGTTGTTGAACCTACGGCAACGAGGGTTGCGCCTACTGCGACACCGGTCCCTCCCACTGTGACCGTTGAAGTAGAGGCCGAAGTTACTGCGGAAGTCGATCCGTACGTGTCATCGCTGACGAATCGGGTTTACGAGTTGACGATCGAGTTGGCGGAAGAGCTTAGCCCGCGGCAGAGCGCGACGGAGGAAGAGTTTGAAGCAGCGATGTATCTATTGGCTGAGATGGAGGAGTTGGGTTACGAGGTGGAGATACAGGACTTCGAAGTGACTGAGGCCAATGCAGCGGGTTCGATCGAGGTGCTTGACAGTAGGGATGGCGGTGGGCCTAGCGTGAAGTTTTCGCGCTCGGATGGTGCGACAGCTCGGATTTTCTACCTGCCATTCGAGCCGGTGATGACGGGGAGGGTCACAGGGGAATTGGTTTATGTCGGGATCGGCGATGATGCGGACTACGAAGGCGTAGATGTTGAAGGAAAGATTGCATTGGTGAGTCGCGGGACACTTACGTTCGAGGAGAAAGAGACGAACGCGGCGGAGCGTGGCGCGGTGGGAGTTGTGGTGTTCAACAACGAGCCACGTTTTTACTTCGGAGGGAGATTGGAACAAGAACCGGACGTTTTCGTTGGCGGGATTCCACAAGGGGATGGTGAAATGTTGCGGGATGCGTTGGATGAAGGCGAGATGTTAGATGTGGAATTGCTAGTTTATCCAGACGGAGATGGGCCGTCTCGGAATGTAATTGCTGAGTTGAACAACGATATTGCGGGCGACCAAGTGATTGTGATTGGAGCGCATTACGACACGACGCCTTGGAGTGTGGGTGCAAATGACAATGGAAGCGGAGTTGCGACTGCTTTGATCGTGGCGGAGGAGTTGGCGGATGACGAGTTGCCGTTTGATATACGGTTCGTGTTCTTCGGATCTGAGGAGACGGGATTGCATGGCAGCTACCACTACGCGGGCGAGTTGTCGCGGGCGGAGGTTGATCGGATAGAAGTGATGATCAACTTGGACGTTGTGGCTACGGGCGATCTGAAGGTTTTCGGCGATTTTTTCACGATGGTGTATGCGCGTGACGTCGCAGAGAAGTACGGTGTCGGTCTGACGGTAACTGAGCCGTTTCAAGGGGCATCGTCGGATTACGCGGGGTTTGATGAGCGCGGAGTTCCGTACGTCATGTTTTATGCAGACAACCTCGATTACATAAATCATCCATCGGATACGGTTGAGCACGTCGAAGCGGAGCCGTTGGGTGGGACGGTTGTGACGGTGTTGGGGCTGATTGAGGCGCTGGCGGATAGTATCGAGGAATGAGCTCTTCCGCGACCGGCGGCCCTGACCGTTTGATCATCTGCAATCTCGAATTGCAGTGCGTAATCGGTGCCGAGGATTGGGAGCGCCGGATGGCGCAGCGAGTGATTGTGGATATTGAGTTGAGGGGAGATTTTCGGGCGGCGGCAGATTCGGATGATTTGACGGACGCGGTGGATTACAGAGAGGTTTGTGCCAGGGCGGTTGAGGTGGCAAAGGAGGGGGATTATCGCCTGTTGGAGGCTTTGGCGGATCGGGTTGGGCGGGCGACCTTGGGTACGCATGAATGCATCACGTCGGTGACGATATCTGTTTTCAAACCGTTAGCACTGGCAGGCTTCGGAACAGCTAACGCGACGGTAGAGGTAACGCGCGTTTCAGATTCTCATTCGCAGGATTCTTAATGAGTGGTTGTTGACGTGATCAAGGTAGTTAGTTGGAATATCGCTAAGCGGCAAGAGCCCTGGCGGGAGTTGGTGAAGATGGATGCGGATGTCGCGCTGTTGCAGGAAGCGGGCGATCCGCCTTGGAATTTGACAGACAAGGTGGACACTGGACCGCAGGAACATTGGGATTCGCATTTGTGGAATTCGAATTGGTATCGGCGACACGGTTGGCGGTATATAGCCGACCGATGGCCGAAGGTGGTCAGGCTATCCGATCGTGTGGAGATCGAATGGTTCGATCAAGACGGTCCTCGCGGTTCTGGTTCGCAGGGAACGATACCAGTCAGCGGTGCAGGGAATATCGCAGTTGCGAAGGTGAAACCACTTAACAGCGATCAACGACCGTTTTTGGTGGCATCGATATATGCGAGTTGGATCGGGGCGCGCCCGACTGCTTTCAGCAAGTGGCGAGTCGGAATGCCTGATGGTTCGGCTCACCGCGCCATCTCCGATCTTTCCGTATTCGTTGGCGATGCGGATCCATTAACGTACCGGATTTTGGCAGCTGGAGACTTGAATATGGACTATGGCTGGACGGATGACGAACCATTAGGTCTTGGCGCAAGAGAGCGTTCTGTTTGGGATCGATTCAAAGCGTTGGGTTTCGAATATTTAGGACCACAACACCCCAACGGACGGCAACCGAACCCTGCACCAAAGCACTTGCCTCCCGATACGAAGAATGTGTCGACGTTTCGTTCCAATTACATGTCCCCAATGACGGCGCAACTTCAACTTGATCACGTGTTCGCTTCTCGCGGCTTCCACGAGGGGATCAAGACGCGGGCTTTGAACTGTGTCTGCCAGTGGGGTTCCAGTGATGGAGGTGAGTGGGTAATCCGGCCTCGTTTCGCCGTATAATCCACCGCAGACAAACATCAACTCAGCGCGAGGCAACTCCTACCCATGAAAATCCTTCTAGTCGGCGGTTCCGGGCACGTCGGTACCTTCATCACTCCTTATCTTCGTGAAGTTCACGACCTCCGGGTTCTCGATCTTGCTCCGCCGCGCCATGATGGCATCGAGTTCGTCAAGGGCTCGGTCACTGACAGCGGAGCCATCAAAGAGGCGGTTGACGGCGTTGACACGTTCATCTGGTTGGTGATGCAGAGTCCTCAAGGCGGTTCGGTGACGGATCAGGACGAGAAGGTGATCCGCGAGAACTATACCGTCAACAACATGGGCTTGCACCTGTTTCTGTGGACCGGGTACAACAACGGGCTGCGCAACGGGGTCTACACCAGCACGATGAGCGTCCACTTCCGATATCGCGACTGGTACCAGTCGGAAGAAGAGGTGCCGCTGGACACTCCAAGCGCGTATGGGCTGTCGAAAGGCTTCGGCGAGTTGATATGCCGCTACTTCGCCCGGCATTTCGACATGAATCTTGCTGCATTGCGTATCACCGGGCCACGCACTCGCGAGCAATGGATCGATTACCGAAGCGCGCAGTATGAAGTCGATCCGAGTGGCGCACGACCTCTCCTAGTCACTGACGAGGAGGACTTGGCGAACGCGTACATGGCCGCGGCCGAGTTCGTGCAGATAGGTCACGGATCGTTCGAGCCGTTCTTCATCGCCGGCGACGAAGACCAGGTCGAACACAATCTCACAAAGGCCGAACGCGTGCTGGGTTGGAAGCCGCGAACGCATTTGAAGATCGAGGTTCCAAAGGTGCACGGGGCATGATGCCTGAGCGTAGGCGGGGGTAACTGTGCATACGCCTGACGCAATCGAAGCATCCTTCATCTTCTTCCCGCAACCGCAACTGCGCGGCGATCCGTCTCACGTGGGTCTTCGGTATGAGGATGTTTGGCTGACTGCTGACGACGGGAACAAAACGCACGCGTGGTTCATACGCGGCGAGGACAGCGTCGATCCCGAACAACGACGCATCTTGATGCTGATCACGCACGGGAACGGTGGAAACATCAGCGTTCGTTTGGATCAGTATCGAGAGTTTGTGGATCGGTATCGATTCATCGACATATTCGCGTTGGAGTATCGGGGCTACGGTTTGAGCGAGGGTAATCCGAGCGAGGAGGGAATCGCGTTAGATGCGGTTGCTGCTCGGAGGTGGATTGATGATTACATAGCACGCTTGCCCGAGGGCAGGAGACCATCGATCATCTACTTCGGTCGGAGTATGGGAGGCTCGGTCGCGACGCGGTTGGCATCGGTTGAGCATCCAGATGGGCTGATTCTGGAGTGTCCATTGCTGTCGATACCGTATCTGGCCAAGACGATCACGCCTTGGCGGTATTTGCCGATTGAGAGGTTCATCCACAACCGTTTTGATACGGAGTCGTATATGCGGGAAGTGCGGTGTCCCGTATTGGTGATGCACTCGGAATTCGATGAGATCATCCCGATAGAGTGTGGGCGGATGGTTTACGAGGCAGCGAAGGAACCGAAGCGGTTCTATGTGATCAAGGGAGCTCCGCACAACGGGGCGGACTACTACGATCCGGACGGTTATTACGCGGCGATGGGAGATTTCTTCGCCGAATTTGAGTTGATGGGGTCTGCTACTCCCACCTGAATGCTTTGACGGCTAGGGCGAAGCTGATTGCGGCCCAAACCAACAGTCCCAGCAACGACGCTCCCTGAATAAACAATGTCTCTCCGCTATTAACCATCGCTCGCATGGCGTCGGCTAGGAAGGTAAGAGGGAGCCACTTTGCGATGGCGACTACCCAATCAGGGATGACGGAGTGCGGGATGAAGACACCGGAGAGGAACATCATCGGCAATGTGATTATGTTCGCGAGCGGCGCGGCAGTGTTCTCAGTCTTGGCGATGCCAGAGACGGCTAGGCCGAGTGCCGCGAATCCGAAACCTCCGAGGATGATCAACGGTATGACTTCGAGCCAGAACATGGCGTATCCGGGCGAGACTTCGACGCCGGATACGAAGATACCGACTAGAAGAAGGACGTAGGTCTGCATGATGAGCAGGAGCATCCGAGTGAAGAGCAAGCCCGCGAGGTAGTGTCTGGGATTGATTGGGGTGGCATGAAGCCTTTTCAAGACGCCTTGGTTACGAAGTCTGACTAAGGTGAAGACAAGTCCGAAGAGAGCGCTTTGCATGATGGATAGAGAGACGATGCCGGGGACGACGAATCCTTTGTAGCCTTGGCCGCGCCCAGCGACTTCGGTGAGCGACACAGTGGCCCAGTTTTCGACTCGGTATTCAGGGGGTACATCGGCGACAGTCTTGAAGACGCCGTCCAAAACCTGAGCCAGGATGGTGCGCGCGGCTTCTGCTTCTTGCGCGCTTCTGCCGTCGTAGGTCAGATCGATCACAGATGTCGAGCCAGGTTCGCCGAAACCTTCCGGGATCACCATCACTCCGGTGATATCGCCTTCGAGAATGTCGGCTCGCAAAGTGTCTTCGTCCTCGGAATCGGGGACGTTGAAGAGAGGTTCGCCATCGAATTCTCCCTTCAATACCGAGACCAAAACCCTGGATGCATCGTTATTCGCTCTGTCTACGATGCCTATTTCGGGCGGTTCGAAACCGCCGAAGTTGAAGAGACCGAAGACGACCATCATCACGGTCGGGAACGCGAGCGTCCAGAATAGCGCCGCGCGGTCGCGTAAGAACATCTTCAACTCGGCAATTATGAAGGCTTGGTAGATGCGCATAACGTTAAGCGGATAGATTCCGGCTTTCGCCGGAATGACGAGGATTGCGGTGGTCTATTCGATGAGGCTACGTCCCGTCAGGTCGATAAACACGTCTTCCAAGGTTAGGACGCCGTCCTTCCGTACCGATTCGGCGCCCCGCGATTTCAGCTGGTCGATTAGAGCCTGCGGCGTGTCTATGGCAACGATATTGCCGTGGTCGATCACCGCCACCCGGTCGCACAGAACCTCCGCCTCCTCCATATAGTGGGTCGTGAGCATGATTGCCATGCCTTCGGAACGTAGGCCGTCGATCAGGTCCCACATGTTCCGGCGCGCTTGGGGATCGAGGCCGGTTGTTGGCTCATCGAGAAACATCGCCACCGGGTCGTTTACGAGCGCAACTGCGATCGACAATCGCTGTTTCTGCCCACCGGAAAGGTGCCGGTACTGCGATTTCGCGCGCTCTGCGAGGTCCACCTTTTCCAACGCCTCCTCAGGCGACATGTCGGAATCGTAAAGAGTGGCAAAAAGCTCCAACGTTTCCCGCAGATTCAAGTTGTCGAAAAACGCGTTCTGCTGTAACTGGACTCCGATCATTCCCTTGACGCGCTTCGAGTTCTTGGTCACATCCAAACCGTTGATATATGCCTCGCCGCTGTCAAGGTCGCGCAAGCCCTCGAGAATCTCGACTGTCGTCGTCTTTCCCGCGCCGTTGGGACCCAACATGCCGAAGATCTCGCCGTGATGGACCTCGAATGAGATGCCGTCGACCGCGACCAATCCGTTGTAGCTTTTGCGGAGGTCGCGGACTTGGATGACGATGTCTTTAGAAAGTGATTCGGAGTTTGTAACAGTCAACTATTGATGATCCCTAAAAATGGCTAGGCTTCGACTTTACGAACAGCATCGCCGACGCGGATCGTGCCGGATTTGATGATTTTGGTATTTGCTCCGCGGCGTCGCTGTTGCATGGCTACTGGGCCGCTGACGAATCTCAGTGCGGGATTGCCAAACCTCGATGCGAATTTGACGCATCCGGTGTGCGGCTCCGCAGTGATTTCGACCATGGCCGATCCAATTTGGAGGCGGGAGCCTACTGGCAGGTTGTCATGACTAAGGTCGATGTCTACGACGAGCTGGTCGCCTGCGAGTTCCCATCTTGATTTCGACCCGGAGACTGCGTCCACGAGACGAGAGTTAATGATCGTCAATTGTGCGTCCGGATTCGCCGAGCCATCGGGGGTACGGGCACTGCTGCGGTCTTTCCAGTTGTCGCCGATTAGCCCTTGCGCTTCATCTAGAGTCGCTTCCTGCATCTGGTGACGCTGACCAACAGCTGGACGAGCGGAGATCATCTGGAGCTTTCCGGCGTCGGACGGTGACGCCAAGATGTGGTCGAGGGCCGATTCCAAATCGGCCAATGAGGGATGTTCTGTCATGAGCTAAGTGTAAACTCATGGTTTGAAAGTTGAAGCTGCCGATGCTTCCATCTGACGGGGCACATCGCGATAGTTTCTTTCCAAATCGAAGGAGTCGATCTAAATGTCTGCCAATAGGGTCAACAGGGCAATAGAGCTACTGTCTCAAGATCAGCCGGTCTATTACACCGGTGGTCACACCGGCGCAATTCTGACACATGAGCAGGGAATGAAGGACGCTCACACTTGGGCGGACTACATCAACGTCGGCATGGAGCACGGGCCGTTCGATCTCGGCGGGTTGCAGAACTACATGGAAGGGTTGGTCGCCGGCGGCCCCACTAACAGCGGGCACCGCACACCGACGGTGATCGTAGAAGCTCCAGTCGACGGCTCGACGGAAGACACCATTCGATACAACGCTTGGCAGTTCCGACAGATCCTCGCACGAGGTGTCCACGGCATCTTGCTTTGTCAAGCGGAGACACCCGACGCCGTCCGAGCGTTCGTCGAGTCTTGCCGCTACCCGCGCGCTGCCAACGGTGTCGGTTACGGTCTAAACCGCGGATCTCGCGGTGTCGGCTCTGAACCCGGAGCCGCACAGATATGGGGGCTCGACAACCCTGAATACATATCCAAGGCAGACCCGTACCCGCTGAATCCTGATGGCGAATTGATGCTCGGCATCAAGGTTGAATCGGTGCGGGGCGTCACCAATATCGAGACTATGCTCGCCGTGCCCGGCCTCACATTTGCTGAGTGCGGCCCTGGCGACCTGCACATGTCCTATGGCGTTGACCGCGGCGCGCCTAACACTCCATTCGACCCCCGCGTACAAGAAGCGAGTGCGCGCGTTCAGAAAGCTTGCGAAGAAAATGGCGTCGCATTCCTCGGCGGAGGCACTGCCGAAAACATCGCCGAACGGCTTGACAGTGGAATCCGTGTTGTATCCGGCGGCAATCCTGAAATCGCCGGGATCGGTAGGGCACACACGAAACGGACAATGCCGGTCTAGAGATGCTGCCCACCGTCGTCGATACATTCGCGGAAGCCGTCTCAGATGTGCCCGACCGCGCGACGGTAATGATCGGTGGCTTCGGCGGCTCGGGCGGACAACCGACGCGCCTGATGCTTGCCCTTGCCGATCATGGCCCGCGTGAAATAACTATCATCGGCAACGTCGCCGGCATCTCGAAGACCACGGGATATGGCTGGCCGCCGCATCTGGAGCCGATCGACCAAGGGATATTCTTCGAACTTGGACTTGCGAACCGGATCATCTGCTCGTTTCCGATACCGGGGCAGACTCGCCCGTTGTGCGAGATCGAGAAGGCCTGGCGTGAGGGGCGTGCGGAGGTCATAGTCATCCCGCAAGGCACTTTGGCGGAGCGGATACGTGCGGGCGGTGCTGGTATCGCGGCGTTCTACACGCCCACTGGAGTCGGTACACCCGTAGAAGAAGGCAAAGAAGTCAGAGAGTTTGATGGGCGTGCCCACCTGTTGGAGCATGGGTTGAGGGCCGACTTCGCGTTGATCCGTGCGAAGCGGGCCGACACCTTCGGAAATCTCGAGTATGTAGGCACTTCCCGGGCGTTTAACCCGGTGATGGCGCCAGCGGCGGATGTGACGATTGCGGAGGTGGATGAGATTGTGGAGCCTGGAGGGATCGATCCGGAGAGGGTCGGGACACCTGGTGTTTATGTCAATCGGATTGTTAAGAGGGAGGATGGGGATGAGTTGCCGTAGAAGGGGATGATGGTGGGCGTGTTTGTATGTCCACGGGTGGTGGCTGTTTGCCGCCGGGCCTTCCGTGGGGAAGGCCCGGCGGCTGAGGGTCTTCGGGCCCGTAGGAACTGGCCCTCGCCTCGAGCCTCGGTCTCAGCGCCGAGACCTCGGCTCCTTCCCTCTCCATCGCCGCTTCCCTTACGGAAGCGGACGACCCCGGAGAGGGGTCAGATGCTGCGCAGAGCGGTGTGGCAGACCGCTAGCAACCTTTTCCAGACACGGCCCGCGTCGCCAGACCGCGGGCATGGAAGAGGGCGCGGCGCT
>VXSB01000054.1 GCA_009838175.1 Chloroflexota bacterium | reverse complement strand
ATGATTTGGAATGATGGGCTGTGATGCGTCCCCGCCCTTTTGTCCCCGTCTCACCATCTCCCCGACCCTCTCCCATCGAGGGAGAGGGATATCGCAGCGGCCAGAGTCTCTCCCGTAGAGGGAGAGGGGATGCGCGTTCACACCGCCGCCCGGGGCATACCCCGCTCGCGTCACTTCGTTTGCTCGCGCCCCTTTCGCTGTGCGAAAGGGGCGATTGGGTAGTCATCCTATGGGCTGAGCGAATGTAGAATTCGTGTCGAAACGTCGGATAGCCGATTCTGGTGTACATCCTGATTCGAGGAAGATCGATATGCCTAATGTGTTGGTACTTTCAGGTCCTGCCCTGCCGTTGCTGAAGATGGCGGAGGAGATGAAGCCTGAAGGATATGAATTAAACGTCTGCACTAGTGAAACCGAATCGGACGAGGTGGAGCGGCTCTCTAACGAAGCAGATTTCGTGCTGGCGTTCGGGCACGGTGTCTCGGAAGAGATCCTGCGCGCGGGAAGGAAAGTCAAGCTGGTCCAGCTTTGCTCCGCTGGTTACGACGGCGTCAATCTACGGGTAGCAGGCGAGTTGGGAATCCCGGTAGCTAACAACGGTGGAGCGAACGCCATTCCGGTCGCTGAATTCGCGATGACGCTGATATTGGCGTGTCACCGGCATCTTCCGATCGCGCACAACGACACTCGAGCGGATGCGTGGATGCGACCTGAGATCGATGGTTACGACTCGTACGAGCTATTTGGCAAGACGGTAGGCATCGTGGGCGCGGGGCGTATCGGATCGACACTCGCGAGATTGCTGCGCGGCTTCGAGACCACCACGCTCTACACCGATCTGGTGCGCTCCGAAAAGGCGGAAAGCTACGGTGCGAAACGCGTCGATCTGGACGAACTGCTTATGGAGTCGGATGTCGTTTCTCTGCATACCAACTTGAACGCTGGTTCCCACAAGCTGATTGGCGCACGGGAACTTGGATTGATGAAGAAGGCGGCGTTGCTGGTCAATACTTGCCGCGGGCCGGTAATCGACGAGGCAGCACTGATTGAGGCGTTGCGTAACAAAGAGATTTGGGGTGCTGGGCTGGATGTGTTTGAGATTGAGCCGGTGGAGGCGGATAATCCGCTTCTGACTATGGACAATGTCGTTGTGGCACCGCATGTCGCGGGCAAGAGTTGGGAGTCATATCCGCGGCGGGTGGATTTCGCGTTCTCAAACATGCAGCGAGTTTGGCGTGGCGAGGCTCCCGATAGTGTCGTTACCGAGGATTGACAGTTACACTTCACAATCACGACAACAACTGAGGAGACAACAATGGCAGACGAGACGATAAGGATTTTGTATTTGGGTCCAGGCGGCGGTGACACGCACGATGCGAGTTCGACTGAACAGCAGTCGCGGGCGGCGCGTCAATATGGTGCTGAGTTCGTGCAGTATTCGGGGCACAGCGAAGGCGAGTTGATTGAGGCGTTGAAGGACGCGGACTGCGTTATCAACCAGGGCCATGATTTCGAACCTTCGATGTTTGCCCACATGGGCAATAATGGTCGATGCAAAGGCTTGGTCTCGTTCGGTCACGGTTACGACGGCATGGACCTTGAATCTGCATCTGTCAACGGTGTAGTGCTATCAAACACAGCTTCGTTCGGCACTGAGGAAGTCAGCAACCAGACGATGATGCTGTTCCTGGTCTGTGCCCGTAAGTTCGTTCTGCACGACAAACTCGTCAAGGCCGGAGAGTGGACGCGGCAGTACTTGCCACCGATGGGTCATATCGCCGGTCAGACGTTTGGCATCGTAGGTCTTGGCAACATTGGACGCGCAGTAGCACGCAAAGCGCAAGCGTTCGGTCTCAACGTGATCGCCTTCGATCCGTATCGATCTTCTTGGGATGCTAAAGAGTACGGCGTCGAGATCGTGCCGACGCTCAAGGAGGTGGCTGAACGTTCCGACTATGTCTCGCCACACGTCTTCCTTGATGAGGGGACGTACCACATGTTCAGCGACGAGTTCTTCTCGCAAATGAAGCCAACGGCGTACTTCATCAACTGTTCACGTGGCCCTGTAGTCGATGAACCAGCGTTGATCCGCGCCCTTCAGAATGGCGAGATCGCGGGTGCTGGCCTGGATGTCTTCGAGCAGGAGCCGGTCGATCCTGACAACCCGTTGCTCAAGATGGACAACGTCGGCGTAACCAACCACTACGCGTCTTACAGCGAGGTTGCATGGGAACGTGCGAACACGCAGCTCGGTGAAGAGGCGGTCCGTATCGCCGACGGTTACTGGCCGATGTCGTTAATCAACCCTGAAGTCAAGCACCACTCGCCGGCACGCCGAGATCCTATCTCGTGGGAAGTGATGATGGCGAATCGCTAAAACCGTAGCCAACCGAAAGCAAGAATCGAATCCGAAAGGAACTCTAAAGCAATGGCAGAACACAAAGTCCTAATCATGGGCGTCGACGAGAACGACCCCCTCGACTATGAGCGCGCCGAGATGGCCGACTTGGATGTCGAGTTCGTCAAGGCCAATCCACAGTCCGAAGGTGAAGCGATCGAACTAGTCCGCGACGCCGATGCGCTGATGATGCGCTCAACGCCCTACCAAGGTGAGCAAGTCATACGCGCTGCCGAGAAGGCGCAGGTGCTCGCCGTCTACTCGCACGGCTTCAACCAGATCGACACCGATGTCTGCAACGAGATGGGCATCATTATCACCAATGGTGCGGGGATGTGCATGGAAGAGGTCTCGAACCAGGCCGTCACCATGATCCTGTGCCTCAACCGGCAGCTCATTCAATACAACGAGCGGACCAAAGCCGGCAATTGGGGGCGCGGCGGAGGCCTCCCGTCGATCGAGCCCATCGACCAGCAGGTTCTTGGACTGGTCGGCCTCGGCAACATTGGTCGCCAAGTGGCGCGCAAGATGTTCAACGGCTGGCGCATGAAGGTCATCGCATACGACCCCTATTGCCCGCCTTGGATAGCGCAGGAATACGCAGTCGAGCAGGTCTTCTCGCTCCACGAGCTATTCGAACGTTCGGACTACGTCTCTGTGCAGATCCCGCTCAACAAAGAGACGCATCACATGATGCGCAAGGAACACTTCGACTGCATGAAGCCGACCGCGTACTTCGTCAACGTATGCCGCGGCGGAGTCGTCCGTGAAGTTGATCTGATTGAAGCCCTCCGAGAAGGCAAGTTGCGCGGCGCCGGTCTCGATGTGTTTGAGCAAGAACCGGTAGACCCCGACAACCCGCTCTTGAAGATGGACAACGTCATCGTTGCCCCGCATTCGGCTGGTCAATCGACGCGGTCTGCATGGCTCGCTCGACAGCGCGCTTCGCAGCAGGTAGCCGCTGTTCTCAGAGGCAACTGGCCATCTGCTGGTCAGAACCCCGAGGTGGCGAGTTCGTTGAAGAGGCGGGACCGGATGCAGTCGCTGGCGCCGAAGTTGGAGGCTTCGCGAGAGGTTCTGCCGATGGCGGTGTTGCCTGAGGGGTAGGTAGACTTTCGCTGCGGATAAGCAACGGGCAACCCCCTCTCGTGTGAGAGGGGGTTGTTTCTTCTCAGGACTGATTTCCCCTACCCCCCGTACACCACCACCAAAACAATTGCCCCCGTAGCCGCGGTGAAGACGGCGAAGGGCCATAGGGTCAGCGTTCCCATGCGGCGTATGAGCCACATGAAGAGGTTTATGGCGATGTAGGAGGCGACGAATGAGATGGCGAATCCGATGCCGAGTTCGTCCCAATCGGGTAGCGATTCGGAGGGTGATGCGAGTACTTGGATGAATGAGGCAATGGACGCGATGGCGATAACGGGCACAGATAGCAGGTAGGAGAATCGGACTGCGACCACTAGGGGCATTCCGCGCGTCAGTCCTGCGGTGATGGTTACTGCCGATCTAGATATGCCGGGTATCAATGCCGCGGCCTGAGCAAAGCCGATGATTAATGCGTCGGTGTAGTCGATGACTTTCGATCGAGTGCGACGGTCTTTACCGGTCAGTCGTAGGTTGGTGAAGTGATGGCCTAGCAGCAATGCACCGCCCGTCACGATGAACATGCCGGCTGCGACTTCGGGAGCGCGAAATGCATCGGATGTGATCGCCTGATAGGCGGCTGCTCCGATGGCGATGGTTGGAAGCGAACCTAGACCTACGGCTTTGAGGAGATTTTTCGATGGCATGGACATCCGAATCGACAACCGCCGCCGCATATCTCCTATGCGTCGGTGCCGCTCCAGCGTCTGCATTGACATCAAGTCGTCGTCGCCGCCCAGTGGGATGTTTCGGCCTCGCCTGAACGATCGGAGGATCAGCATCCAGTCGCGCCTGAAAAATAGCGCTAGGGCGAGCAACGATCCCAAGTGGACAGTCGCGTCGAATGCTGCTGATGGTGGATCCCAACCGAGGACCCATGAGGCAATGATCATGTAGCCGCTGCTGCTTATGGGTAGCAGTTCAGTGAAGCCTTGCATGAAGGACAGCGTAGCGATTTGGACGAGCGTCATGGGGGTTTCTAAATTCTCTCCGTCAACTCATTGTCTAATCCGAAGTCGCGCGGACAACCAATCGCCTTCGTAACCCCATTTCCGCGTGGTAAATTGAATGTTGCCGTGCGAACGTTAGCGAAGTCGTCATATGTCAAAGAAACCGCCGATCGTTACCCGCATCGAGACGCTCCGAAACCCTACAGCCACACACATTAGCTGGGTTCGCGTCTACACCGATGATGACCGGGTCGGGCTAGGTGAGACGGCGTTCGGTCCCGAAACGGTTGAAGCCTGGGTGCACGAAGATGGCGCGGGCTATCTGCTCGGCAAAGACGCAACCCAGCTCGATTGGCATTGGAACAAGCTGAATGGTCATGGCGGAAGGGTCTTGGCGCGCGCAGCGGACATGAGTGGGTTGTCCGCGATTGATATGGCGCTGTGGGACTTATATGCCCAGCGCGCCGGTGTGCCGTTGTACGAAGCCTTGGGCGGGCTCAGTCGGCCGTCGATACGCGTCTACAACACGTGCGCCGGGTACTCCTACGGCGTAAATCGTGCAGGAAATTTGGATTCGGGCGACCTAGACTACCGTCCAGAGTATCGATACGAAGACCAGCAGGCATTTCTGACTGACGCCGGCGCGCTAGCCGACGACCTGCTTTCTGAAGGCTATACGGCGATGAAGATCTGGCCTTACGACCAAGTCGCCGACAAATCCAACGGTCAATTCATCTCGGGTCCCGACCTTGAGATGTGCACCGAGCCTTTCCGACTCATTCGCGAAAAGGTCGGAAACAGAATCGACGTGATGTTGGAGATGCACTCGTTGTACAACCTGCCGTCTGCGGTGCGCATCGCCAAGAACGTCGAGCCTTATGTTCCGTTCTGGTTCGAAGATCCGGTACCGATGGACAATATCGACGCGCTAGTGCAGTTCCGACGTTCAACCGACATCGCAGTAACAGCATCCGAAACCGTCACGACACGATGGGCCTTCCGTGAGATGTTCGAGAAGCAGGCGATGACGATCTGCATGTTTGACATCTCGTGGGTAGGCGGAATCTCCGAAGCGAAACGCATCGCCGGGATGGCCGAGGCGTATCACATGCCGATCGCGCCGCATGATTGCGTCGGCCCGGTCACTTTCATGTTCTCGGTGCACCTTTCGCTGAATGCGCCTAACGCGCTGATACAGGAGACGGTACGGGCCTTCAACTCCACGTGGTACATGGATGTTGTAGACAAAATCCCGGAAATCAAAGACGGTTATGCCCTACCGCCAGAAGGTATCGGGGCTTGTCAAACGCTCTTGGATTCGTTCGTCAATGATCCGGAGACAATAATCCGAGACAGTAACCTATGATTGCTGTCATAATCCTCGGTTGGTCTGAGAACCGCGTTTAAATCGAGGAAGACGCTGATAGCCAAATTCAAGGAGCGAAAAGCATGGCATATAAAGTCGCCGACCCGATACCGATGTTCGTCTCGCCTGGTCCCAAACCCAACGGTTTACAGGCCGCCGATGATGGACTCTGGTACATCGACCAAGGCAACGACAACGTCTATAAGCTCGACTGGCAAACAGGCGAGACGTTGTTCGAAGCTCCGACGGAGACTGTGCATTCGAGCGGTATAACACTCGACGATGATGGAAACGTCTGGATAGCATCGACCTATTCTTGCGACATCTTCGTTGTGGACCGCGAGACTGGTGCGACTATCGACAAGTTCCCGTCACCCGGCGCAGGCATAAACGCTACCCGCGAGCATTTCGACGAATCGATGGGGCGCGCATCGCAACCTACCGGCGATCACGGTCTTGAGTGGAAAGATGGACACATCTACATCGCGTCGCCGCCGTCTCAGTTCATCCACGTCGTAGACGCTTCAACTTGGAAGGAAGTCCACCGCTTCAAGGCGCCGGGCTACCGGGTACACGGGATCGCGTTTGCGGAGGAAGAGGGACACATGTGGGTCTCCGACACGTCGTTCGGCATCGTCTGCCGGCAGCGCATCGAAGATGGACGTTGCTACGACGTATTCCGCGTGCCGCACCCGGTCCAAGTCCACGGGATGACGATCAAAGACAACCGACTTTGGTACGCCGACGACCGCGGCCCCATCGGCTGGCTAAGCGTCAGCATGGAACCGGATTTCTAGACCAATTCCGTCTCAACACGCGCATTCGCCTTTCGAACGCGGAGCATTAATCGGTTTGCGGGCAGTGGATCGCGACGATGATTCGATGTGGGTGTTTGTATAAAAGACAGCTAACCAAAGGAACAATGACCATATGACCAAAGTGCTAGTCACCGGCGGCTCAGGAAAGATGGGCCAAGTCATCATCCAAGATCTATTGGCCAACGGTTACGAGGTAGTAAGCACCGACCGCAAAGCTGCCAAATCTACCGACGGTTTCGAGTTCATAGCGGCGGATGTCACCGATCCGGACGAGGCGGTGCGTGTAATGGAAGGTTGCGACAAAGTCATCCACATGGCGGCGATACCCAATCCGTTGATTGCGTCGGAGTGGGAGGTTCTACGGGTAAACACGATGTCGAACTGGGCAGTGCTGGAGGCGGCGGAGAAACATGGCATTTACAACATCGTCATGGCATCTAGCATCAACGCCATCGGAGCCGCCTTCTCGCGGAACCGCGTTCCGCGTCCATACTTCCCTCTTGATGAGCAGCAAGGAACCCTGTGTCAAGACTCCTATGCGATGTCGAAGTGGTACGGCGAGATTATGGCCGACACTTTCATCCGCCGTAATCCGGGAAAGATGCAGATAGCCTCGATGCGTTTTCACTGGCTGGGTCACAAAGACGAGCAGCTTGAGCGCAAGAAGGCGGGTGGAACCAACCTGACTAATCCGATGCGCCGCAATGCGATGGATTTCTGGGGCTACTCCGACATCGAAGAATCGGCGGCGGCATGTCGGTTAGCCATCGAAAAAGAGTGGGATGGCCACGAGGCGTTCTTCATCAACGCGACGGACACGTTCTTGGAAGTGCCTACTGAAGAAGCGATTGCGATGGCCTATCCAGAAGCTGAAATTCGCACTCCCCTGCCCGGATTCACTTCTGCGATCAGCCCGGCAAAAGCCAAACGTATCCTAGGTTGGGAACAGCAACATTCTTGGCGCGACCTGTAGTCGTCCGACCTACCCGATGGATCAGTCATATCAACAGAGGACCACCTGATGGCAAGCTCACTAACTGGCAAAGTGCAAACCGTCCAAGGGCCCATCGACCCTAGCGACGTCGGTGTCACGATCACCCACGAACATCTCATCATCGACTTCGTCTGTGTTTTTCAAGAACAGCCCGGCGCAAGCAACCAACTCAAGCGCGACGAGCCCGTATCCCTCGAGAATCTATGGTGGGTCCGTCACTTCTGGACCAGCAGTATCGACAACCTCCAAATGTTCGACGCCGATATCGCGGCAGAAGAGGCCGGTGAGTTCTACAAAGCCGGCGGCTCCACGATCGTCGACGTCACATCCATTGGCATCGGCCGCGATCCGCAGGCACTGTTGAGGATTTCTCGCGCGTCGGGTCTGAACGTGGTGATGGGCGGCGGGCACTACGTTTACCTCACTCACGGCGAAAACATCCATGACGCCACGGTCGAAGAACTGGCCGAATCGATCATCAGCGACGTCCAAGAAGGAGTTGACGGCACAGACATCAAGACCGGCATCATCGGCGAGATCGGCAACTCATGGCCGTGGGAAGAGACGGAAAAGAAAACCCTAGAAGCCGCGGTAATGGCACAACGTGCAACCGGCGCACCACTCTTGATTCACCCTGGACGCGACCCCAAATCCCCGATTCAACTCTTGGAAGCCGTAGACCGATGGGGCGGCGATCTCTCGCACACCGTGATGGGTCACATCGAGCGAACGATATTCGACTACGGCGTTCTAGATGAAGTCGCGGCGACTGGCGCGTTCATGAATTGGGACCTTTGGGGCATGGAATCCACCTACTATCCCATGCGCGCCGACACCTACATGGCCTCAGACCAACACCGTATTGAACAGATCGAGTACATGATTGCAAACGGAAACGCGAATCAGGTCCTGTTGGCCCACGACATCTGCGCGAAGCACCGCCTCAAAAAGTGGGGCGGCCACGGCTGGGACCACATCATCGCCCGCGTCGTCCCACGGATACGCGCTCGCGGCACATACCAAGCCGACATCGACACCATGCTCATCGACAACCCTACTAGGATGTTGACGTTCACAGAACCGCTAGGCTGAAATAGCACTCGTCGAACGCTTCGTCGAGAGGATGCTCTCGACTTAATAGGTTTGTCGCAGATAGCGGGATAGAATCAGAGTCATCACGTCCCGCGCCCCCGTAGCTCAACGGATAGAGCGAAAGACTTCTAATCTTTAGGTTGCGCGTTCGAATCGCGCCGGGGGTGCCATCTTCTTGCTAAATCTCCTTCGATGGCTGGACATAACGATTCGCACCACTCGTCCCCTCACATCATCAACTCTGCTCGCCGCGTCGGAATCGCAGTGGACTCTTGCGCCCTCCTCACACCGGGCTTCATAGAAAACAACCGCATTGCCGTCGCACCTATGCGCATCAACATTGGAACGGATTCTTTTTCCGACAATCCCCGTCTCGATTACAACGCCTTCTATGGTCTCCTTGCAAATGAGCCCAACCTCACCGCATGGACTGCCGCCCCCAAACCGGAAGTCTGGCTGGAAGCCATCAGCGAAGCTTCCCGGGAAGTCGAATCTATTATTTGCATCACTGTTGCGGCGGGGTTGAGCGCTTCATACGACTCTGCGAGAGTCGCCGCCAAAACGGCCATCGAAACAAATCCGCGGTTAGATATCCGAGTGATCGATTCTGGCACGATCTCAGGAGCGTTAAAACTCATGGCGATGGATGTCACGCGGGCCGTTGATTTGGGTATGGATGCCGATGAGGTCGAAGAAGTGATACGCGAAAAACGGGCCGGTTTGCGCACCGTCGCATCTATAGACGCGCTCGACCGAATGCACCTCATCGCGCGCGTTCCCCACACCGCTTTGGTGGTTGCAAAAAGTCTGAACATTAAACCGGTGGTCACTTACACTCCCGACGGATTCAAGCTTGTATCGACGCCAGTTACCGCGGGAGCTGCTCAACGAAAGATGCTCAGCATCATCAGCGATGACGTCAAAGATGAACCAACCAAATTCATCGTCCTGCACTCGGGTGCGTATGATCGTGCCGTTGAGATTTCGATGGAGATCCGTGACCGATTTGACTGTCAATTCATGAACGTCTCAGATTTCCATCCGTTCATCGGTTTCTACTCCGGAAAAGGAGCCATCGGTATCGCATGGGAACCGGATTGATCGATCTCAGGTGCGGACGGTAAGCATCGCGGATTGGTATTCTATTAAGCGGATTTTTCAGTTTATCGCCCTGACCGCAATTAGGCGATAAGCAGATTGATCGAAGCGCGAAGATGGATTTCAAAAGTTACGAAATAGAGTCGTCGTTCTATGACGAGATGTTTAAGGTCGATGGTTCGCCTCGTGCGCACTGCGTCGAACTTCACTCGACGCTTACCGATCTGACCCAGCTCGAACTCAGCACCATGCAGGAGCGGGTGACTCGCTCCTTCTATAACGAGGGCATCACCTTCATCGTCTATGGCGACGAAGCCGCTGGTGAGCGCATCATCCCTATCGACTGCGTTCCGCGTGTGCTCGCTAACGCCGAATGGCGCCACATCGAATCTGGATTGGACCAAAGACTGCGTGCGCTGAATTTGTTTTTGGAGGATGTGTATAACGAAGCTCGGATAATCGCCGACGGAGTGATACCTGTGGATGTCATTCGCGGCTGTCCGCAATATCGGATTGAGATGCGCGGCCTGTCGGCGCCGTACGGAGCCTGGGTCGCGGTCTGTGGCACCGACCTTGTACGCACCAACGATGGCTTTCGCGTGCTCGAGGACAACCTACGAGTCCCGTCTGGTGTCTCCTACATGATCGCAACTCGAAAAGCGGTTAAGGCAAACTTGCGAAACGCCTACCGTAGGTCGCAGGTGCTGGATGTCGAGCATTACGGCAAGTTGCTGCTGAGAACTCTACGTGACATCGCCCCTCCTGGCGTGTCAGACCCCACGATAGCGCTGTTGACACCTGGTGTTTACAACTCGGCGTTCTACGAACACATGTTTCTGGCCAGTGAGTTAGACGCCGAACTTGTCGAAGGCCGCGACCTCATCGTCAACGACGGCTACGTGTATATGCGCACAACTTTGGGCTTGCGCCGGGTCGATGTCATATATCGACGCGTCGATGACGACTTCATCGATCCATTGGTCTTCCGTCCTGACTCTTACCTAGGAGTACCGGGTTTGCTTCATGCGTATCGCCTTGGGAATGTCACTTTGGCAAACGCGCCTGGGACCGGTGTTGCTGATGACAAGAGCGTTTACGCATACGTTCCTGACATCATCCGCTACTATCTGAACGAAGAACCGATTCTGGCAAACGTCCAAACCAATCTCTGTCGTCAACCGGAAGGTCTGGAATACACGCTTGACAATCTCGAGAACCTAGTAGTCAAGCAAGTCGGCGGCTCTGGCGGTTATGGAATGTTGATTGGACCACACGCAACGCCAGAGGAGCGAGATGCGTTCGCCCGGGAGATTCAAGCCGATCCTGCGAACTACATTTCACAACCCGTCCTTGACCTTTCACGGGCACCGTGCTTGATTGACGACGAGTTCGAACCCCGTCACGTCGACCTTCGGCCATTCATCTTACGGGGACATGAGACGCGAATTGTTCCGGGCGGGCTTTGCCGCATCGCCCTGCCCCGCGGCAGTTTGGTCGTCAACTCTAGCCAAGGCGGCGGCGCAAAAGACATCTGGGTACTTCCGACGTAATACGAATGCTTTCCAGCAGCGCAAATGGCATCTACTGGATGGCACGCTACATGGAGCGTGCCAGTTTTATGTGCCGTCTCCTGCACATTCAGTCTGAAGCGCTAGTCGATCGGCCGATCGCCGAAATCGAATTCGGGTGGCGACGAATTTACACCGCAATCGATCGTAGCCCTCTTGGCGGAATCCAAGGAGCAGGTCCAGAAGACGATTACACGTTGGTTGACGCATTTCTACTCACCGATGAACTCACCTTCGTTCGTGACAATCCAGAATCGATTCTTAGCTGCCTCGAGCGCGGCCGCGAAAACGCGCGCCAGATCCGAAATTGTGTCAGCGAACAGATGTGGACAGCGCTGAATACCGAGTTTCTCCGCATCCGTGACATCAAATTGACCGACATCTGGCTTACTTCGCCGGGTAGCTTCTATGCCGAATTGTTAGCAGGAATCGATCGTTTCACTGGCGTCGCAACTGCAACGATGTACCGAGACGAGGGATGGCACTTCTTCCGGGTCGGCCAATTCATCGAACGCGTGCAGTTCAGTTGCTCCCTTCTCCTTACACAGACGCGACTGGAACTCCAATACGGCGAACTCGCCGAAGCAAGTTGGCGTAGTCTGTTGCGGATTTTCCACGCTTCTGGTGCTTACGACCGAACCTACAGTATTGAAATCCAACCCGAATTGGTGCTCGATCTGCTCGTCACTGATCGGCGGATACCCGAATCTCTGCTCAGATCAGTTGACCGTACTACGCAAGAACTTTCATCTCTTGGCGACGGACCAAACACAGCGACGAGCGGCGCGTTGCGCAGGCTCGCCGGGCGACTCGGAGCACTTCTCCGTTACGACTGGCCAGATCGCGATGATCGCGAAGAGGTATTGCGTCAAGTCTTGATTTACTCACGACAACTACACGACCGCTTGTCTGAAACTTACTTCGACTACGCCATTCAAGGCGTACCGAGGAGCGATGTGCGATGACCGAGATGGTCCGATACGCCATCGAGCACATCTCGCGCTTCCTGTACAGCAAAACGGTCGCGCGTTCGGCTATGTGGCTCTGCCTGCAACCACGCAGCGACTTCGATCAACACGTCCGTCGTTTCGAAGCGGTTACCGATCCAAGCGTCGCGTTAAGTCCCGAAAGTGACCCCTTCGGCAACAATAAGCACGTCATAACTGTCAACTTTGAACACAACTCATTGTCCATCACCACTAGGTCTGAAGTCGACAACATCACAGCTACCCGATTGCCGACTGCCCTGGGACCCGGTGCGTGGGAAGAGATCGATTCGTGGGGCAACACCTTCGAGCATTGGGATTTCACGCACGAGAGCGCGTTGACACGTAGTTCACCGGCGCTCGAAGATTTCGTATCTCGATATCGAATAGGTTCCGGCTCCGATCCTGTTGAATCGTTGCTCCGCCTGGGCGACACCCTGCATCGCAACTTCGAATACGCTCCCGGCGCAACAACGGCTGAATCCACAATTGAAGACATCCTCACATCGAAACGCGGAGTGTGCCAAGACTACGCGCACGTGATGATCGCCATCGCCCGATCCTGGGGAATTCCGGCTCGCTACGTCTCTGGTTACATGCACGTAACCGGGCTACGTGGCGAAATTGTGTCCGAGTCGGCTACCCACGCATGGGTGGAATGTCTGCTTCCTGACCTCGGATGGTTCGGATTCGATCCTACCAACGCTGGCATCGCCGATGAAAGGCACGTCCGCATCGCTGTCGGCCGGGACTATCTCGATGTCTCACCCACGAGAGGCGTTTTGATTGACGGCCAACCTTCAACCCTCGAAGCCAACGTCAAGATGCAAGTGATCCCCTACACCACTAGTTAGGCCACCTGCTGAACATCTTGGACACTTGGAGGTTCGATCATCTGGGGATGAACCCGAAATTGGGTAACCGCAGCCGATGTGAGTTGATGCTGCCGAGGTCAGGTCACGCAGGCGACTGTTTCTCGCTGGGATAGAACTGGGCGCAGTAGTATCGGAAAGGCATGATCCTCCCATCGGAGCGACAGAGGCGCGGCCGAGATCGGTACTCTTTGTTTTCCCAGATGATCAGGTCTTGGAGAACATCCTCGCGTTGTTCAGACGATATGAATCTATTCATCAGCGGGGCGCGCCATTTGCTAGGCAGAAAACCAAGCCCAGCAAAGAATCTCTTCGGATTCTGGATTTCTCGCACTTGCGACACTATGGAGAGGTCGATTAACTTCCCGTCGATTGGCGTCGCAAGTATCCACAGGCGCATATCCATGCCGATCGAGTGTTCGCGTATATCGACAAAGGAGTAACCGAGTCCATAAATGTGTGTTGCGGCCGAAACCTCAAATGTGAAAGTCGCAAATCGGGCGATTGAACGTGTCCTTTTGAAGTCGAAACGCGTTTGAAGCAGCGGACCATGCACTGAAAATTCCATGACTGGATCCACGTTTTCATACCCGTGAACATAGCGTAGGTGCGCCAGATCGACTGAATTCTCAGTCGTCTCCTGAGGGTGGCCGGGAAATCGGAGAGTGTTGATTCGGTGATCACTCCAGCCATTTTGATCTAATGGCTCTTCGGACAGTCTCCATTGTGGTTCTCGTCCTCCGATGCCCCACCAAGCAAAGATCAGATTAGCAACTTCTTGGGTTTGGTAAACAGACAATTTCGCGGTCTTCGGCGGAGGAGCAAATGGCGTGGCAACGCATTGGCCGGTTGTATCGAATTCGTATCCGTGGAATGGGCATACCAATCGACCCTTGCACACAATCCCACCGGCGTCTGGCCCCAAATCGGCACCAAGGTGCGGGCAGTAGGCATCCGCAACGCATACACCTCCGTCCGCGTCCATCCACACGACTATTTCCTGTCCCATCCACGTCTTTCGGATGAGTTTGGCCTTTTGCAAAGCATCTCGGCTTGCGATGAAGTACCAGCCCTCGGGAAACGGCGAAGGCAACGGAACGTTGTCAGGTTGCCTAGGTCGGGTTGACATCAACAAAACTCCTTACCTGACATGAATTATAGGTTTGAGGGTTTTCTCGATTGCGACTACCAGTATTCCTTAGCCCGCAACTGATGACGATTTAGAATCGGCGTTCATGGAAACTGGTGGGAGAAGGACTGAACGACGCCGTATTGCCATTGTCGGTGGGGGAATTTCGGGTCTAGGGGCGGCTTGGGCACTGCACCATCACCCAGACAAGTTCGATTTCAGACTGTTCGAGGCGCAAGATCGGATCGGCGGAAATGCAGTCACCGTTGATATGCCTCAGGATGACGGCACTTCGATCCCCTTTGACATCTCAGTCACGGCTTTGATCCCATCGGTATATCACCACATCCTGTTGTTGATGAAAAAGTTCGACATCGCAGTACTGGATACCAGATTCAGTTACAGCGTGAAATACCGTGGCCGTGTCTACGCTCACGATTTGGAATCTGACATCAGAGAGGATCTGCAAGTCGAGATCGCTAAGTTTCAACGCGTCCTAAAGCGTCTGAAGTGGTTTGGCGGACTGAGCCGTTCCCGGTCGAAGTTTCTGAACTTCCTCAACCCTTTCAACTACATCAGCATGGGTACGGTTCTGAATCTGGCGGGGTTTTCGGGCGACTTCAGAAACAAGGTGCTGAAGCCAATGTTCGTCAACTTCCTGATGGCAACAAATGTGTTCGATATGCCGGCTTCACTCTTTGCGAGGTATCTCGAATTCTTCGATATCGAGACCTCGACCCCAATGCAGACCTGGGATCAGGGTACGCGACAAATCTACGAAAACCTGACAGCTGATTTCCGGGACAAGATATACCTGAATCGTCCGGTTCGAAAGGTATTTCGCCAGCCGTCTCACGTAGTCGTGGAGGATGAAGCCGGCTTACAGGAGATGTTCGACGATGTGATCTTCGCATGCAATGCGAACCAAACGCTGATGATCCTAGATAATCCCACTTTTTGGGAGCGTTACATTCTCTCGTCGGTGCGTTACGAGAGCGAACTTCACAACCATACCGTCGTTCATTCCGACTCCTCAATCCTTCCGGATAACGAAGCGAAACCCTTAGAGACTCGGAGCACTCATACCGAACAATACGGCTCCAGACCGGACAACTACGAAATCACATACATAATGCACAACCAGCAACCTTGGGCCAATCGGTCTGACAAGCCTTGTTTAGTGACCTACAACCCTATCAACGAAATCGATGAAGAAAAGATCATTGATAGGCGGTGGTTCCAACACATCGTGCACGATGTGCGCCATGTTACGTTGCTCGTTCCTTTGTTCGGACGAATTCAGGGGAAGCGCAATACTTGGCACTGCGGCGCGCACACGCTGGTAAACAGTCAGGAAACCTGCTTTGTCAGCGGTATAGCCACTGCAAGACAACTCGGCGCGGACTATCACTTCGACGACCCCGAAGCGAGGCGCATCTTCAACTACTACGGAAGCATCATGTACGGTTGGCGTTTCAGAAAAGCTGAGGGCTGAAAATCGCTCTGCGGCTGTGCTAAAGAGCCTTTTGCATAGCTACTGATACGTTGCATCATAAAGATGTGCTAATCTTCATCCTCAAAGGAGCACCTCGGTGACATAGGCTGTCGGGATGATGTGCGAGGAGCGAGACTGATGACTCTCACTACAGACGATACGGCAACCCAACAACTCACTCTGCCCCAAGAGCTTATTTTGATGCTCCTTAACGAGGAGACTGGCTACTTTCGCCAAATAGCTGGTTGGGATTTGAACTGTGCCGTCGTAGGAGCCGTGCTCGCTGAACTGTCACTCCAATCTCGTATCGACACCGATATGGAATCTCTGTTCCTTATCGACGAAACAGAGACCGGCGATCCCGTGCTCGACCCCTTCCTTAAGGCGATCGGATCTGAAACAGCTCAACACGACGCCCAATATTGGATCGAGCGTTTTGCTTCACACGCGGATGCCGTTATCGATTCGGTCTTGGGACGATTGGTCGATCTAGAGATTCTCGATCATCACGAAGGAGACTACTGGACACTGTCCAGCAGAGTGTGGCAGTCAGAGATGATGACCGGTTCCCAAGACGGCACCGCGACTCAGTTCGTCAAGGCGCGTATCACCAATGTGATCTTCAATAACGAGATTCCTGACCCCAGAGACATCATCATCATCTCTCTGATCAATACCTGTGATGTTATTCGGTTCATATTCCAACTGGATGAGGAGTCTGAGGAGCGGATCGAGCAAGTTTGCAGGATGGATTTGATCGCCCGTGCGATCGGCGAAGCGGTTGCACACAATATGGTGGGGCCGGCGCTTCGACGACCTTCTTTATCTAAGCCGATTCCGGTCGTTCCACTCCGTGAATTGGTGTTCAATCGACACGTTCGCGATGGCAACCTTAACGCGTTGTTCGCTGATATCGCGGAAAAGCATGGTCCGGTCTATCAGATCCGACCGCCGTTTCAGAAGCGCCCCATCACCGTTCTTGCCGGTGCGGAGACGAATTACTGGGTGCATCGACATGGGCGCAACTACCTTAGAGCCAGGGACTACCTCCAAGACTTCGAGAAGGTCTACGGCGCATCTGGAATACTGCCCGCGCTGGATGGCGCCGATCATTTCCGATACCGCAAATCAATGAGTTCGGCATACTCCAGAACGAGATTGGAAAGCCACCTTCAAACCCTCTACCAACAAGCCCGAACGTATATGTCGAATTGGTCCGTAGGGGATGCGCTCCCCGCAACTCGGACGTGCCGACTTCTGGTCAATTCACAGATGTCTCCGATCATGATCAGCGTCGATTCGCAGGATCTAATCGACGACCTCATCGACTTCAAGACACGCGCGCTCAGCACTCACGTGGTGAAGGTGTTGCCCAAGTTTCTGCTGAATACACCGGGTATGAGGCGCAAAAAGAAGAAGATCTACGAGCTCGTCGAAAGGGTCCAGAGCATTCATACCCCGGCCCAGCGCGCCGGATGCCCTCGCGACCTTGCGGATGACCTGCTCAGCCTTCATGCCAGTGATCCCCAGTTCCTACCTGAATCCAACCTTGGATTCGTTTTTTCGGCAGCGCTTATTGCCAGCGTCTACCTTGGCGATGGCCTCGGCTTCGTCGTATACGCCATGGCGTCGCAGCCAGAGTTGTACAAACAAATCCAACTGGAAGCGGACGCCCTCTTCGCAGATGGCGACCCGGATAACAATGCTTACACCCCAGAAGCAATAGATGTCACTCGCCGCTTCATCATGGAGACCTTGCGGCTTTACGCAATTGTCCCAATGTCGCTTCGAACAGTGATGAATACGTGTTCCGTCGAGGGTTACGAACTAGAGGAAGGTACGCCCGTCCACATCGCCCAAGCAGCAACGCACTATATGGAAGACTTCTTTCCCGATCCATACAAGTTCGACATCGACCGCTATCTGCCTCCGCGCAACGAGCATCTCAGCCCCGGGTACGCACCCTACGGTCTCGGCACACACACTTGTCTCGGTTCTCGATGGATGGAACTCCAACTCGCCGTCAACGCGTTGATGATCGCGCATTATTTCACGCTTGAGGTGCCCGCTAACCACAAGTTCAAAATCAGTCCGTTCCCGTCGCTGTCTGTAGACAAGAAGCTCAAGTTCCTAGTCACAGAGCAGAGGCGCGAGATACCCGTCTAACGCGCCTCGGAAGCGTCCTTGAGACTGGCAGGTAAAAGGTCTAAAGGGGTTTGCGAGCCAGGAAACAGTACAACGGTGTGAATACCCCGGCCTTCCCGCCTGCGACATAAGCTCTGGCGGTACGATCTAACAACCCGATGACATCTGCGGAACCCTTCGGGAACATCCCCAGTGTTTCGGCCAGCTTAGACGTCCCGAGTAGCGCTTTGCGACCTAGCGGAATCCTGCGGAAGGCGTTGTCCAACGTTCTGCTCCCAGCCTCCATGGGTTGATACCACGGCGTGGTGGGACCGTTCTCCTCGACGGCCCGATCCTTTGCCTCGATGACCTGAAATCCCGCCGTTTCAAGTGCGCTATTCACCTCGCCCATGGTCGCGATATCGTTGAGCGCGATGCCAAGCATCAAATCATTTTTGATGGTCTGGTGCTGACCAATGCCGGGATCAAACTTGCCTGTCATGCACATTTCCTGACCCCAGAATAGTGCTCCGGGTTTCAGAACGCGGTAGATCTCGGCGAATGCCCCCGCTTTGTCTGATGCATGGCACGTAGATTCGATCGCGTATCCCCGGTCGAATGTGTCGTCCGCGATGCTGCCCATGTCCATGAAACTGCATTCAAGGTAGTCGACCATGTGGTCGATCCCCGCTTCAGCATTCAATGATTTCGCCTTCGCCAACTGGACTTCACTGATATTCACCCCGACTACCCGGACGCCGGCCTCTCGGACGACGCGGCGCATCGGACCGCCGGTACCGCAACCGACATCGATCACATTCATCCCTTCGTGCAACGCTAGCTTGTCAATCATCAGTCGCTGGTGCCGGATCTGGGATTCCTCTAGGCTCTCCCGGGGCGATAACGGTGCAAAGTGCAAGGAGTCGCTCCATCCGAAAACCATGAACTCGTTACAGAGGTCGTAGTATTCCTTGACCGTTGCCGCGTGGTCATAGCCATTCGAGCCAGCATCATCGGAGTGTGCTCTCTCCATCCACCCATCGAATTGATCCACCCGACCACGAACATCCGACCCGCGGTATGCGGATTTAAGGTCATTGGACAATTTGCGGAGTTGCATGCGCCTTTTTCCTACGAGGATTCCTCTTCTCGCTCGTACTGCTGGTAGATGCCTTCCATAGCGACGTCGAGTTCCGCCCACTCTCGCTCGACCATGGACCGTAACCGCATGTTCTGGTACGCGCCCCAGACCACCATCGCAGGAAGCACTACAAAGATGGAAACCATGAGCGAGTAGACGATCGTGATGGTGGCGGTGATGCCGAACTGTTGCGACGCCAGCAGTGGCGAAGCGATAAGAACACCAAAACCCAACGCCGTCGTCAAGGCTGATCCGAGTAGCGCCGAACCGGTCGTCGTTAAGGTGCGAATTGCTGCTTGCTCAGGATCGCGTTGGCGCGCGAATTCTTCGCGATAGCGGTGGATCACATGGATCGTGTAGTCCACTCCAATACCGATCGAAAGCGAAGTGATGATCGAAGTGATCAGCGTGTAAGGAATATCTAGGAGCGCCATCGTGCCTAATACACAGAACAAAACGAGCACGATCGGTGCCACCGCGACCACGCCCAACGCGGGTTGGCGCAATGTAACCCAAAAAAAGATCGCGAGAATGCCCAGTGCCACGGCGACCGTAGTGCCAATGGCCTCCGTCTGTCGGTCTGTTATCTGATCCGTGACGGCGACGGATATGATGGTGTCCGATGTGGCAGTAACAGCGGTGTCGTCGCCTTGCCACAGCGCCTCAATCTGACCCTGCATCATCCTCGTTTCTTCGGGTTCGCCCAAGAAGCTTGGATATTGCAACAGCATCGCGTCTATACCGTTGGGGTCATTGACTAGGAACCGCGCTAGTTCGGGTTCCTCAGCACCGAGTCTGTCGAGCAACTGTTGCATAAGTCCCGGATCGAGATGCACGCCCTCAGACGCTTTTTGGAACATTGTCGCGAGTTCCGGATCGTATTTGTCCCCGGGCTCCCCGCTGTCTTCGATCCAGTCGTAAAGGTAAACGTAGTACGAAGACTGGATCGGGCCCGCCGCAGCCGAAGGACGTTGGGCTTCGTCAGCGAAGGCAGTCGTGAGGTCTTCAAGATTCAGAAGTGTGCGAATTTCTGTGACCTCGGCCTTCACGAGTATGCTAGCGATTTCTGTCGATCCACCGACAGCTGACTCGAGGGTATTCATGTCCCTTAGGACGCTGCCCCCACGTGGAAGAATGTCCTTGATGCTGAACTCATACTTCAGTCCTGTGGCAGCGTAACCGAGCCCTATTGTCACCGCGATCACGGCGAGGAGGAATGGAATCGGCCAACGCGTGACGCTTCTTCCTAGCATCTCTGCAATCGGGGTGATTCCCGGTAACGCGTTCGAGATTGCTCTCGGCGGAGTCAACTTGCCGCGCGCCTCGCGCCGACGGTCAATTATCGTCCGACCTGCAGGGATCAACGTCAGCATCACAATCAAACTCAATCCCACGCCCAGCCCTGCAACGATGCCGAAGTCGCCGATCACTCCGATTGGAGAGAAAAGGGTTGCCAAAAAGCTGACGATAGTGGTTACCGCAGCCAACGTCAACGGAATAGTGACGTGACGAAGCCCTGTACGAACCGCCTGCACAACCGGTAAGCCTTCAAGTCGCTGTTCTCGGTAGTGCGAGATTGCTTGGATCGCGTAGTCCACCGTCAAGCTGATGACGATCACCGGGATCATAGCGGTGAGTGAACTCGGAGGGCCTATCAGACTAAGTCCGTTCGGGCCGAGCCAACCCTCCGCTCCGACGATCCACGCTATTGAGACAATCAGTCCAATCAGCGTCAGTAGCATATCTGAAAAAGTGCGCGTGAAGAGCAGCAACAGCAAGGCGATAAGTAGCAGCGCTAGCCCCAATAACGGAGCCAACCCCGACTCCGTAGCCTCGGTATATTCATCCTCAACGATCACTGGGGACAAGCTGCTCACGCTTAGCGGGCCTTCGTCTTCATCGGCCAACTCGTAAATCCGCCGCTCAGCTTCTTGGATCCGTTCGTCGCCAGTGTCGCCAAGACGGATGTTGGCGATCGCCACCTTCGTGCCGTTCGTATCGGTTCCGGTCAGCGCATCGATCGCGCCCGCAATCTCAGGTACTCCACGCGCCGCATCAATCACAGCTTGATTGATCCCATCCAACCCTTGCGCCTGCGCTAGACCTCCAATAATTGATGAGGGAGAGACCACTGCACCGACTGGCACTAACAATTCGCTCACTTTCGGGTCGCTGATGATCTCACCGATCAAAGCATCCATCTGGGCAAGACCGTCTGGAGTGATCGCATCTCCGCGGAACAACAGCGTCACGATGCTGATCTCGCCAGAATCCCCGAAGAACTCGTCTATATCGCGCGTAGCGTTGGCAATGGCGTGTCCGGGAGGTAGGAACGCTACGCTAGCACCCTCCGTCGGCGGTGCCCGCAACGTCGAGCCGAAGCCTAAAACGACGGTAACGATAAGGAGAACAATGACCGTGATCCACGGACGAACTGTGACAACCAAACTTAACCTGTCCAAGATCGTGCCCATGACACAGGATTATATTGGAGGCGCTTGGCACAGCCCGACTCGTGTGAGTCATAGCCGATGTCGGAAACACAACTCACAACTAAAACCATCATCACTTACCCCTGCGCCAACGTCGAACCCAGAAACATCCACAGGGCAAGCGATGCACGCCACGAGCGAGTCGCGCTCGAATTGAAACGAATTTGGTGGGCCCGGAGGGAATCGAACCCCCGACCGATCGGTTATGAGCCGACTGCTCTAACCCCTGAGCTACGGGCCCACGCCTCAGCGTGGTATCAATTCTACTCCGCTCTGTTTCTCGGTTCGTTGTCAGATCGTGTCTCGGGTTTGGTAGTCAAAAGAGTGATTTCAACGCGAGGTTAACCCCCTGCGCTAATATTCAACCTTGTTGACAATCGCCCACACGATCCCCAGCAGGTAGAAACGATGCAGATCACCGATGTACGACTAGATATGTATAAGTGGCCGAGGGAAGTCCCCATCACCAACGGCCTCTACACCTACACTCACAACCTCTTGAACATCGTCGTCGTCGAGACTGATGATCCGAACATTACTGGTATCGGACTCGCAGGAGGTATTGAGGCCAGTCCTGAAGTCGGCGAGGCATTTGTCGGACATTTCAAGAAGATGCTGGTTGGGATGGATCCGCTCGACAACGAGCGCATCTGGAGGGAGATGTGGCGTCCGAAGTTGGTTGGAAGGCGTGGCATCAGCACACGGATTCTGGGGGGCATCGACATCGCGTTGTGGGACATCAAGGGCAAGGTTGCAGGACTCCCTGTTTACAAACTCCTCGGCGGATACACTGACCGCGTCGACACCTACGTCGCGGGTGGCTACTACGAAGAAGGAAAGGGCCTTAAAGAACTCGCCGCCGAGATGGCGTCCAACGTCGAACTCGGGGCACGCGCGGTAAAGATCAAAGTCGGCGCCGTCCCGATCAACGAAGACATCGAACGCGTCCGAGTTTGCCGGGAGACCATCGGGCCGGATGTACGCCTTATGGTTGACGCCAACAACGCCTATCGTCACTACGAAGCAATCGAATTCGCTCGCAAAGCCGAAAAGTACGACCTTTTCTGGTTCGAAGAACCGGTAGAACCTGACGACTACATTGGACAGCGCGAGATAACGCGTGCCACCTCAGTTCCAGTCGCAGCCGGTGAAAATGAATACACCCGATACGGCTTCCGCGACATGATCGATCATCGTGCCGTAGACATTTTGCAGCCCGACGCCCTCGTCCTCGGCGGCATCACCGAGTTTATGAAGGTCTGCGCTCTCGCGCAAGCGCACGATCTCGACATCGCACCCCACGGCTCGCAATACGTCCACATCCACCTTGTCGCGGCTATACCAAACGGTCTGATCCTCGAGTATTACCGAGACACCGTCGACCCGATGCACGGCAAGATCTGGCAGCATGAGCTGTACATCGAAGACGGCTACGTCCACGCCCCAGATCGACCCGGCTTGGGACTCGATCCCAAATGGGACGTCCTAGAAGAGTTCCGAGTCTGAAGTAACCTCATTCCGGGTCATTCCGGTGAAGGCCAGAACACGAAACACCGGTTGAAAGGACTTCAAAGATGACTGAAGACTCCCCAACCGGCGCGACCTCTGGCATCCGCAACCTCCTCACGATCTTCGCTGTTGCGTTGCGCCTTGGGCTCACCTCATTTGGCGGACCCATAGCCCACATCGGATTCTTCCACCAAGAATACGTAGTAAACCGGCGCTGGCTATCTGAACGCCGCTTCTCGGATCTCGTTGCTCTGTGCCACTTCCTACCGGGCCCGACTAGCAGCCAAGTAGGCATCGCCGTTGGCATCACACGTGGCGGTCTCCTCGGCGGTCTCCTAGCTTGGATCGCATTCACTGCACCATCCGCCGCCATCCTCATCGCCTTCGGGTTCGGCGTTGCCGAGTTTGACAACCTGCTTGAGGGCGATTGGCTCAACGGTCTTAAAATCGCCGCCGTCGCCGTTGTTGCCCAGGCGGTTTGGGGGATGAGCACTACTTTAGCGCCCGACAAAACTCGGGCCACGATTGCTGTCTTGGCCGCCATCGCTATCTTACTCTCCCCTATCGCGTTCGGCATCGTCATCGTGATTCTCGTCGCTGGTGCTTACGGGTGGTGGCGATGTCGGCACTACGTCGAAGAATCTCCGACCGAAGACTTTGCATACGACATCCCTAGATGGATCGGTATCGTCTTCGCAGTCATATTCTTCGTGCTGCTGATTGGTCTGCCCCTCGCACGGATCATTCTCGATCTCGATGTTCTAGCGATATTCGACAGCTTCTTTCGTAGCGGATCGCTAGTGTTCGGCGGCGGGCATGTAGTTCTGCCGACACTAGAAACGGAGGTGGTTGAGAGTGGATGGACAACCGCAGAGGAGTTTATTGCCGGCTACGGCACCGCCCAAGCTATTCCCGGTCCCCTTTTCACTTTCTCTGCGTATCTCGGCACGGTCATGGATGTCGGTCCGGGTGGTATTCCCGGTGCTCTTATCGCTCTTATCGCAATCTTTCTGCCATCTTTCTTGCTGGTCATCGCCATTCTCCCCTTCTGGAACCGACTTAGCCAAGCAACTAACTTCCGAGCGGCATTGGTGGCCGTCAACGCCGCGGTTGTCGGCATCCTCGCCGCCGCCCTATTTGATCCGGTTTGGACCTCCTCGATCAAAGATCCAGCCGATTTCGCTCTCGCAGCAGCGGCGTTCGGGTTGTTGATGTTCTGGAAACTGCCATCGTGGGCGGTCGTATTGCTATGCGCCGCAGCGGGCGTAGGCCTTTCCTTAGTCAGATGAACGTCACCGATAATCGAAAAAGAAGTATCGTAAAGCCAAAACGATCTACTGCATTTGAGAAGACGCCGAAGATGAAACTGTCAGTCGCTTCAATCCAACTTTCGAAATATCTGTGCGTCCTGTTGCTTGCCACTGCGGTGTTGGTCGCTTTGACAGCGTGCAGAGCGGAGGTCAATGTCAGCGTCAATGAAGAAGGCGAAGGCGAAATCGAGCTTATTGCAGCCGTGAGCGACACCATCATGTCGATGGCTCAACTCGGAGGCGAGGACCCGTTCGGCGACTTTCTAGACACGCCCGGCGACCAATTGGAATCCGAAGGCCTCGAAGGCGTTTCCGTAGAACCGTACTCCGCAGCCGGATACACCGGTGTCAGGATCCGCGCCAACTTCGACCCCTATGATCCGGCATTAGCTTCCTTGTCTGAGGGCAATTCCATAATCGGCGAATTAACTGACACCGTAGGCATTGGAAGATTCAATTTTGCCCGCACAGAAAATGACGATGGCTGGATCGTCGAACTCAACCAGACCACTGATCCCTCGGTAGCCGAAGGCCTAGGCGAACTCGGCGATCTAGCTGGCGACATACCTTTTGACATCGGCGAACTCGATCTGCCTTTCGTCCTGTCGCTTAAACTTCCAGGCGAATACGTCGAGCACAACGCCAATCGTGAAGTCGACGGTGTCCTAATCTGGGACGCAAATCTCCTCGAAGGCGTTAACGTCTCCGCCACCAGTCGCGATCCCGGCACTCAATTCGAAATCGTGCCGATCATCATCACAGTCCTTTTCGTTCTAATCTTCGGCGGCATTGTCATCGCGGTAGTAGTAAGCCGTGAACGCCGACGCCGTCGCGCCGAAGAAGACGCTGAGATGGACACCTAAATCAACGGTTAACTGGACACTGGTAGTAGCATGTAACTGTAAGCTTGTGCGGTTGTGAGAGTAGTTAGTGGCAGTTCGATTCGGACGCGCCTCAGGAGCAACTGAAGCATGGAATCGGTCTTCAAAGCAGCGGTTCAAGAGTTGGACGACAAAAATCCGATGGTCGTCGCGACTGTGGTTCGCACTTCAGGTTCGACGCCCCAAAAATCGGGCGCTAAGCTTCTAGTGCGTGAGGATGGTAGCGGCGTGGGCACGCTCGGCGGTGGTTGCGTCGAGGGCGACATCTGGTTTGCGGCACAAGAACTCCTCAAGCGCGGCGGCGACGCCGAGTTGCGCGACTATCAGCTCAACGAAGACCTAGCGGCACAAGATGGTCTAGTCTGTGGCGGAACGATGTACTTCCTCATCGATCCCGTGCGTGAATCTGATCCGTACAAGGACTTCGCCGCGCAAGCGGTTGCGGCGTACGCCGGGGGTTCTCCCATGGCAATCGTCAACGTTACGGCAGCACCATCCAAATCCAACGTAGTTGTCGGCGCGAAGATGCTCGTCCGCGAAAACGGCGACACTCAGGGCAGTTTAGGTGACGAAATCCTAGAGGCCATGACAGTCGACAAAGCCCGGGACCTGATGGCGATGGGCAAGAATGATTACCTTTATCTCGACAGCGGCATCGAGTGCTACATCGAGGCGTACACCACACCCCCCACTCTCGTATTGATCGGTGGTGGACACGTCAGCAAGGCAATCGCTCCGATCGCCAAGAGCGTCGGTTTTCGGATCTTCGTATTTGACGACCGCGAGCAGTTCGCCAACCCAGAGCGGTTCCCAGAAGCCGACATCACGTTGGTTGGTGACTACCGTGACGGATTCGACAAGTTGCCAGTAAACGCAAACTCTTTCGTCGTAGTTGCGAGCCGCGGACATCAGTTCGACGATGCGGCGGTTTCCGGGGCACTCAAGACACCGGCAAGCTACATCGGACTACTCGGCAGCAAACGCAAGACGATCCTCATCTACGAGGAGCTTATCCGCAACGGATTCGACCCCGAAGAACTCCGACGCATTAACGCACCAATCGGACTCGATATCGGAGGCCGGACTCCCGAAGAGATCGCTCTGAGCGTCATGTCGGAAATTGTCGCCTTTCGCCTTGGGGGCAACGGCGGGAGCATGAAGTTGCAGGAGCGCCTGCTCGACAAAGCGATCGAACGCGCCAACAAATCACAATCGGGCGCGCAAGCGGTCGCGGCGGGTTGATTGCACCAAGTCGTGCCTACCACCTGAACGTCATATCTCGATGAGCGTCGAGGCCATACTGCTTGCAGCTGGTGAATCTTCCCGAATGGGTAAGCCAAAAGCGCTGCTAGATTGGTTTGGTGAGTCGCTGGTGAACGCCCAAATTTGCTCCTTGATTGAAGGTGGGATCGACCGAGTGATAGTTGTTACCGGAGCGCATCACGAGGAAATTTCCCGCTCCGTGCAGCCTGCATCCAACACGGTCACAGTGAACAACGCGGAATGGGTATTGGGTAAAACCACATCGATCAAGGCTGGACTGTCAAAACTCAGCCCGAATTGCGAAACCATAGTGCTCTTAGCGGTCGATCAGCCGCGCCCATCATGGGTCGTCGAACGTGCGTTGAACTCACATCGAGATTCTGGCAGGATGGTGACATCCCCCCGTTATAGCGGCCATGGCGGTCACCCATTGTTTTTCGATGCATCCCTGCTTCAGGAGTTGTCCGACATCAGCGAGGAGCGCGAAGGTGTGCGCGAGATCATGAAACGCTACGACCAGGAGATGAACCGGGTCTATTTTGATAATCCGATTGTTCGCTTCGACCTCAATACTCCTGACGACTACAAGGCCGCTTTGAGCACCTATCCATCATTAGCGGCGCAATCGTAACTCTTAGGGACCAGAGACATGGCAACCGACCTCCAAGCAGCACGCGATTATCTGAACAATGCAGATATCTCTGGTTGGCTAACACGCGATTACCGGTACACGAACCCGATCTTCTTCGCCGCGTTGGGTTACACACCACCCAACCTCACGCGCCCAGCTTGGTTGTGGATCCCGGGAGACGACGAACCCCGAATCCTCGCGCACGATGTCGACGCGAACCGCTTTGATCGGGACGTATTTGACATCACGGCGTATAGCAGCCGAGACGCAATGGTCTCCGGACTCAAATCGATGCTCCCAAGCCACGGCAAGGTAGCAATGGACTACTCGCCGATGTACGAGTTGCCGCGCGTCGCCCGAGTCGATGCAGGTTCGGTTGAATTGATCCGCTCTTTCGGCCTGGAAGTTATCCCATCTGCCGACGTATCCCAATATGCGACGGAACGTTGGAGCGACGCTCAGCTGGCATCCCATCGTTATGCGATGTCGGAAATCGTCAACTCGATGCACGAGGCTTTCAACTTCATCAGCGAAAATGTGCGATGGAAAATCTCGGAACACGATGTAGCGGAATTCATCCGCGGAAGATTCGACCGGGCCGGGCTCGTGACAGATGAAGGCCCTGTCGTCGCCTTCAACTCGAACTCGTCTGATCCTCACTACGACCCAACGCCGGAAGATGCAGCGATTATCCGACGAAATGGCTGGCTTTTGATCGACTCGTGGGCAAAGCCCGAATCGATTGGACCGTTCATGTCAGGCGATGTCGATGACGGTAGCGAACCGGTCTACGCAGATATCACATGGGTAGCCAAAATCGGATCGCCACCTACCACGGATCACCTCAAAGTATTCGATTCCGTTCGTCGTGCCCGAGATTCGGCGTATGAGTTCCTGAGAACTAGGCATCGGAAAGGCGAACCGACGCAAGGTTGGCAAGTTGATCGTATCGCACGCGATTCAATCACCAAAGACGGTTACGGCAAATGGTTTGTCCATCGACTCGGTCATAGCATCGGACCAGAAGTTCACTCGAACGCCGTCAATCTCGACGATTGGGAGACCCACGACACCCGTCAACTCATCCCGGGTATATCTACGTCCGTCGAACCGGGCATATACCTGCCAGAATTCGGTGTCAGATCAGAGATGGACATCTTCATCAGCGAGGACGACGTGGAGATTACAGGCGAGATACAGGATCAGATTCACCAAATCTCAACTTAATCGGTAAGCTGCAAATCGACCGATCCCCGCTAGGTTTATGACGTAACGTTAGGCGATGGATCGGTCAAAACCGCAAGCTACGGGCCGAACACGCAGATCCCTGTTCCGCACTCCGAAACCTTTTGCCGCATTTGAGCACCGCGCGTTCCGACTCCTTTGGTTCAGCGCCAACTTCGTCGCGCTGGGCATTTGGGCCGAACGTTTAGCCGTCGGGTGGCTGGTACTTGAACAGACCAACTCCGTTCTGCTATCTGCAGCTACGTTTGCCGCTGGATCCGCTCCGAGCCTTATCGCAGCGCCAATTGGCGGTGCCGTAGCGGATCGATTTCCCAGAAATCGACTGCTGGTACTGACTGCGCTCGTAAGAGCGGTCTCGATACTATCGATCGCCCTAATTGCGTTGAGCGGATTTTCCAGCCCGTGGCCGATCTTCGTGATAGTCGCATTCGAAGGCGTCGTCAACTCCTTCGATATGCCCGCCAAGCAAGGCCTCATCACCGACATCGTGCCGCGCGAGTCTCGAATGAACGCCATCTCCGTTCATTCCATCGGCACTCGATCCGTAGCGGCAGCGGGATCGCTCGCAAGCGGAATCATCGCCGAATTCGTCGGCATTCCGGCGGCGTTGTTCGTCGCTTCCGTATCGATTCTCATCGGTGGCGTGATCGTGTGGTTCGTTCCGACGATGCGATCATCCGCTCGAATGGCGCGATCCTCACTAGGACGCATTTTCAAAGAAGCGGTCATCGGCATTCGATCGATCCTGCGTCTTCCAACAGTCTCGACCCTGCTCTGGATGGCAATCGTGGTTGAGATTTTTGGCTTCGCTTACGACTCCGTCATGCCAGCCATGGCCCGGGACGAGTTAGGCGTAACCGAGTCAGGTCTCGGAACGCTCAGATTTGCAGCCGGCATCGGAGCAGTTATCGGAGCAGTCTTCCTATCGTTCCTAGGCGACTTCAGGCGGAAAGGGCCCCTACTGCTAGCGATCACTGCCGGTTATGGGATCGGCCTCATCGGAGTTGCCAGCAGTTCTAATCTGGTAATGGCGCTCATTGTCGTAACGATGGTGGGAGCCGCCGCCTCAATGTTCGACGCCATGCAGTGGACCCTGCTCCAAGCGAACGTGCCGGATCGCCTGCGCGGCCGTGTCATCGGCGGATGGGTATTCGCCATTGGCTTCGGATGGGTCGGACACCTCTCAATGGGCGTCGTAGGCGAACTCATCGGCGTGCGCTGGGCGCTTGGAGGGGCGGGGTTAATAGTTGCGGCTACGAGTTTGGTTGCCCTAGCGGTGTCGTCGGTTTTGCGGCGGGCGTGATGAATGTCATAACAGAACTTGCCGCTTGCCGGGGTTGTCACGACAACATTTCGACAATGGCTTCCTTAGCTTCCGCGGATAAGTGCCGGTTCCGGGGATTGTTATTGCGAATCACCCCTTCTCGTTGATCTAATACCTCGTCCCATCTCTTGCCTCTTTGAACGATTGCAATGGCATTACTACTTAACACTTTTGGGCGAACATGATTCTTGACATATTGCATCGCCAACCGTCTAGAGCACAGTTCGTCGGACAGGGATTCTAAAGGTTTGGAATTTACGCTAGCGTACGGAACCTGTTCGATGACCGCGATTTCTTGCGCCAACTTCGAATGCGCCTCATCAAAAGTCACCTTGTGTTTCACCATCAATCGCGTGATGACCTCCTTAAACTCAGGAAACCAATATGAGTATCCTCCGGTTGTCGAGAACCGAGGGTTCAGATAGAAAAATGGGAACTTGATATCTAGATTTTCTTGCTTAAGGTTATTAACCAAAGCCTGCCCATAGGGATCATCCTCAAATTCGAAATAATAGTCTGCCAATTCGTGTCCTGGGTTCAAGGTCAGTATGAAAATTGATGCTTTGCTTAAGTCGCCTACGTAGGGCACAGGAATGCGATTGAGGTGTAGCTGATTCCGATCTTTGCTATTGCTGAGATCGAGCGAAACTTCCTGCCAACTTGCGTAACAAACATCCAGTTCACCGCGTTGCCGACGTTTCAAAACCTCGCGGTCACATTCAAGAATGCGTGGCCCGCGTGTATTCAGATCAACGGTTTGCCACGCCGATACTAAGTCCATTCGATTTCTCAGTTCATTTGTGGTCTGCTAACGCGCCCCGCAAGCCTGCAAACACGCCTGCATGTGACCTCGCGACTCCGCGGCGATCGTGCAACACTGCTCCAAACTGTAGTCCTTGGCACCTATGACCTCTAGATTGAGCGCACCATCGTAACCGTGTTCGTGCAGCACTCGAATGAAGCCGAGCAGATCGATGTCTCCTCGACCATTCGCTTGGTCTTCCGGCTTCCCGGGGCCTGATTGCATACCTTTGCAGTCGCGGATGTGGACGTGTTTCACTCGCGACATAACGGCGGCGATCGCCTCGGCCGGGTTCTCCCCCGCTCTGTGGATGTGCGACGGGTCCATGTCGATGCCGAATGCAGGTGAATCGATTTCCTCCATCACACGAAGCGTCGTTGGCGTGTTGTAGATGCTGGCTCCGACGTGCGCCTTGACGCATATCGTGACACCATACTCTTCGCCAATCTTCGCCATCTCTGCAAGCGACTTGATCGATTCTTGTAGGCTCTCTTCATCATCCGAAGCACCGCCCGGCCCGGTGTTTACCACCGGAATACCGAGTGCTGATGCGGCTCGACACGCACGCTCCATAACGTCAGAGTCCCGTCGCGGCTGCTCCATCGCCAGCAGTTCAAGCTCAAACTCATGCGACAGATCGCGGATCTCTGGCACCAACTCCTCCCAGCGATCCAGCACCAAGTGCTCACTCATTCCGTCGATTGCCGACAACTCGATGCCGTCGTAACCCGCCATCGAAATGCCACGGAACGCGTCCGCCATGCTGTGTCCGCCGAACAAGACAGAATTCGCTCCAAGCTTCATCATCAATTCCCTTCGACGTCGACCACAGTGCCGTTTTCCCACGATTCGATCGCGGCTTCGATTATCAGTTGCGACTTCAACGCGTCTTCTCCAGAGCCGTCGATATCAGCCGGATCCGCGCCTTCAATGTTTTGGCCCACCCAACGAGTTATCCGACTCTCAAAGGTTTCCCCAAAACTCATCATCCCGCCCAGATACGAGAAGCGTTCGACTTGTTGAGAACGTCTCGGGTAAAACTCCAACTGCTCGCAAGCCTCCAAAATCACGAATCGTGCCTCAGATCCGACCACTTCAAGCCTCTCCAGACCGTAACTCCCTCCAGCGTCGTAACTGCCCGTCAAATGGCCAATCACCCCGTTTTCAAACTGCATGTTGACTTGGACGTTCGACCATATCTTCCGTCCCTTGCCGCGTTTGAAGAACCCTTGAACTCTTTTCACATCACCGCAGAAATACTGCATTACATCGATTGAATGGGGATGTAGCGCGCGCATGTGGAAATACGGCGAACTCTCGTTAGGATTATTGATCCACATCGTCATATTGACGATGTTCAACTCACCGAGGCGTCCGCCATCAACCCACTCCTTCGCGCGAACCGCCGCCGGAGTGAACCGATGATTCAGATTGATCCCGTATCTGAGATTCTTTTCCTTCGCAAACGCTACCATTTCTCGGGCTTCAGAGATCCGATTAGAAATCGGTTTTTCACCCAACACGGGGATACCCGCGCTGAGTAACGCCATTGTTGGCTCGTAGTGGTCGCCACCGTTTTCCAGACCTGCCGTGCAGACGCTCGCAATGTCGATCTGCTGAAGTTGAATCATCTCGTTGACCGATGTGAACGCTTTGCAACCGTAGCGTTTCGCCGCCGCGTCGGCCTTTTCCGCAATCGCATCGCAGACCGCCACGATTTCGCAACGATCATCAGCGTCGTAAATGCCAGCGTGTCGCGTGCCAATGCCGCCCAATCCCACTACGGCAACCTTGAGTGTCAAGAGTCAATTCCTCCTACGCTAGTGCGAGTCGCGACTTCTACCGTGACTTGGCCTGCAACCGCCTCGCCGTCGACGAATCGCCAATGTATAGAGAGTCGTAAGCCTGTTGCGACGATTTAAACGCCCCTACACCTTCAAGTCCGTGCCAATCGCCTTGGTTGTGGATCGGGTTTGGCAGCCCAGTTTCACGTTCGCGTTTGGCGATCCAACCCTCCATCCTCTCGGTCAAACTTTCCACCACATCAGAGTGTGTTTCCGCGACGTCGATAGTTTCGAGCGGGTCTTCAACCAGGTTGTATAGCTCAACCGGCGGTTTGAAGTGGAAATCCGGTTCCAGCGCCCGTATCAGTTTCCACTGCGGCGTGCGCCAACCGTGCTTCCGCATCCACGTGCACTCGGTGATGTAGATCTCTGATTCGTGCGACGCTACCTCTCCCCTAACCATCGCCATCAGGCTCCGCCCATCGAAATCGATGTCGCTCTCGATTCCTGCCAATTCGAGGAGAGTCGGCATCAGATCTTTGTGTTGGTTGTATCCGCCGATCCGTAATCCCGCCGGCACCTTCGACGGATATCGAATGATCAACGGCACGTGCAAGTTCGAGTCGTACAGACCGTGGTGATCGAAAAAACACGCGTGCTCGTACAGTGTCTCGCCATGATCGGAGTTCAATACGATGATCGTGTCATCCAATATTCCGCGCGTCTCTAGGAATGTGAGGATCGTTTTGATCGCCGCGTCCATGTAAGCGATCGCGCCGTCGTATTGCGCTATCACGTAGTCTTTGTCGGTGATACCGGGCGGCATCCAACTCGCATGAAAGTCCCGAAACGGTTTGAACGACAACACTGGTTCCATCGAGTCGTTGGACGGATCGCACGGGTCGCCGTCGTAGAACATCCGCTCGAACGGCTCCGGCGGCAAATACGGGGCATGTGGATCCATGTGACGCAACAACGCGAAGAACGGCTCGTCGGCGTCACACAGTCGGTCAAGTTCGGGCAGAAATACACGGTTGAGGTCTTGGGCCTTGTCGCTACGACCTTCCTCCCAGGAACCCCACGCCTTGTAATCCAGATAGTTGTCAAACCCTCTCGAACTGGGGTTACCGCTCAATCCGACACATGCCGTGTTGTAGCCCTCGCCTTTTAACAGTTCCGACAACATCGTCACCTCAGACCGGACCGGACCTTTATGTCGAAGTGCAACGACCTGCGATGAGAACACATCGAGACCACTCATCATAGACGTGTAACCGCTCGTTGTCGGGATATGAGCGCTGAACGTGTTCTCGAAAAGCGTCCCCTGCGCAGCCAACTGGTCGATATGCGGTGATGTCAGACGCGGATACCCGTAGCAGCTAAGGTTCGGTGCCCTCAGCGAGTCGACTCCAATGATGAGGATGTTTGGTTTTGACTTAGAACCGGTGGAACCAGCCATAGCAACACTCCAATCCAATGGTCAAGCGGTCAGGAGTTGATGATACGAAAGCCCCGACCTAGATAAGCACCTCTGCCCCGACTCGCTGCGCAATCCCTACGATCTCGTCGTAACGCGCCTGAAGGATCGGGACACCGTTCGTAGTTCGGTCCTTCATCGCTTCTTCCTCAGGATCGCCAGCGACCATCACACGGTCAGCACCGGGTTCCGTCGGCGATTCGTGCAACGCTCGGATCATCTCGTCCATCATCTCTTTGAATTCATCTACTGGGCGAAACGCGCCAATGTCGATAGCCATGGCGAACGACATATTCCTGCCACCGCCGATAAACGAGCTATAACCACCGCCCGACAGCACGCCACAGAGGATATCGACCATCATGGCCAATCCGTAACCCTTGTGCGCTCCTTGCTCTCGAGTATTTCCGAGCGGATTCTGAGCCCAGTGCTCCCCACGATCGCCCGGAGGTTCCGTGATCGCGTCTCCTTCCGCGCCGACGGCCCAACCTTCCGGTATCGGGACGCCGAGTTGACGCGCCAAACCAATTTTCCCACTTGCGACGGTTGATGTCGCCATGTCGAGCACGAAGTCTGCCTCCTCGTCAGCGGGTGCCGCGAACGCTATCGGGTTGGTGCCGAGCATCGCCTGCCTTCCCAAAGCTGGACGTACAGCGGGACCTGCGTTAGTCATCGCGATCCCAATCATGTCCCGTTCCAAACCCAGCATCGCATAGTACGCGACCATTCCGATGTGGTGGCCGTCTTTAATCGTCGACATGCCGACGCCATACTCGGCAGCCTTGTCCATCGCCATCTCCATACCGATGTGTGCTGCCGGATGTCCCAACCCCCAACCGCAACTCAACAGTACGGTTGTGTCCGACTCCGAAATGACCTCGATCCGTTGCGGCGACTTGAAAGTGCCCTCAAGTATTGACTCGGTGTAACGAACGACGTTCGTCGCGCCGTGCGTGTCAACGCCGCGCAGGCTGGCAAGAGTCAAGGCATCGGCCGTGATACGCGCATACCGCTCTGGTGTGCCCACAGCCATAAAGATCGACGCAACCTGCTTGCGGAGTGGTTCTGCTGGCACACGGACGGCATCGTCGTCGGGTATCTTCAGAAAATCGAGCGCCATAGCGTGCCTCCCGGGATTATCTTTTACCTACTTGAGCGGCGTGCCAACGCCATTTTCTCGTGCCAACTCTACTATCCGTTCGCAGGCAGCGATGTCTTCCAACGCGAGCCCTTGCGACTCGAACAACGTGATCTGTTTGTCGTCATCGCGACCGCTGGATTTCCCACCAACAATGTCGTGGATTGGGACTGCCATGTCCCACGAGAAGCGTCCCACCTCCGCGGCGCGCATCAACTCACCACACTCGAACTTTGCCTGTTCAACGTCGTCAGTCGCTACGATGTCCGACATCGCGATCGCACGGGTATCGATCTCCCGCTTCAGCCAAGAGTTATTGCCAGCCGCGTTGATGTGTGTCCCCGGCTTCAGCCACTCCCCAAGAAGGACGGGCTGCTGCGAATTAGTTATCGTGGCTACGATGTCCGAGTCGGCTGCCTCTTCACCGCTAGAAACCGCCGTTACATTGATGCCCAACACATCCGACATCTTGGTTGCGTACCTAGTTCGGTTCTCTTCCGAACGGCTGTAAACCTTGGCGGTCTTGATCTTTCTAACGTGCGCGATCGCCGTCAACTGTGTCTCTGCTTGGTACCCGGAACCGATGATCCCTACTGTCTGTGCGTCCTCGCGCGCCATGTATTTAGTCGCCACGCCCGAGACTGCACCGGTACGCATCTGTCCCATCCGGTTCGCCTCGATCACTGCCACTAGCGAATTGTTGGATGTGTCGTAAAGCATCACATGGAAATTGATGCCGCCTGAACCACCGGGGTATGACTTCAATCCCGCGATCTGATGCCCGCGCCAAGTCGCAAACATTACGTTGTAAGCACCTGAACTCGTTGGCAATCTCCGCCGCGGCTCATTGAACGCATCGCCTTTGGCACGGGCTTTGAACGCCTCTTCGACGGCCTCGAGCGCAATCGGCATCGTAAACAGCGATTTAACTTGCTCTTCAGTGATGAATAGCGGTGTCGTCATTGCATCTCCAGACTTTCTAATCTTGCTCATTCGGGTCGTACGAATGTGCCCACATGTGATTCAAGGGCCCCTGCCCGCCACCTATTGATTCGGCGTTCGCCATTGCGTTCCAGACGTAGCGCTGTGACATTTCGACGGCAGGTTCAAGTTCCAGACCGTGTGCCAAATGCGCGGCGACAGCCGATGCGAACGTGCAGCCGGTTCCGTGATTGCTGGTCGTGTCGATCCGTAAAGTCGTGAATGTGTGCGCACCTTCTTTAGTAACCAAAACATCATTGACGCGTCCGGTGCCGTCGTCGAAGTGTCCACCCTTCACTACTGCGGCATTTGCACCCATCATCACCAACTCGCCTCCAGCCAGTTCCATATCCTCAACCGATTCGATTTCTACGCCGGTCAAGGTTTCGGCCTCTGGCACGTTGGGTGTCACTACTGATGCCTGAGGCACCAATTGGTTTCTAACGCTTTCGACTGCATCGTCTTGCAGAAGCTGTGCGCCTGTTGCCGCAATCATCACTGGGTCTACAACGAGAGGCGCTAGTTCCAGCCGTTCCACGGCTTCGACAACGCATTCCACGATCTGGGTTGACGACAGCATTCCGGTCTTCACGACATCGATCCCAATGTCAGACACCACTGCGTCGATCTGGTCGCTGATGACCTCAACCGGAACTTCCGCTACCGTAGTCACGCCTAGAGTGTTTTGCGCGGTTATCGCGGTTATCGCGCTTGTGCCGAAGACCCCCAAGGCCGCAAACGTCTTGAGATCCGCCTGAATCCCCGCGCCGCCGCCGGAATCGGACCCGGCTATCGTCAACGCGCGAGGTGGGGTTGCGGAGTTCATTTCCATATAGAATACGCAAGCGTGATGCCAGATGCACGCAAAAACGACCTCTCACGCGTCGAAGCGCTGATATTCGATGTCTTCGGGACGGTAGTCAATTGGCGTGACTCGATAATCGTCGAGGTGTCTAAAGCGGCGGCCGAACACGGAATGCCGGAAGGCGATTGGGGCAGGTTTGCCGACGAGTGGCGAGCATGGTACGGCAAATCAACGCGTGAACTCAGCAGTGGCGAAGGACATTGGCGATTGGTCGATGAAATTCACCGCGAAAAGCTCGATGTCCTACTCGCCGAATACGGATTGGCAGATGTCATGAGCGAAGAGGCGAAGGTCGACATCAACCGGGCTTGGCATCGCCTCGACGGCTGGCCTGATTCACCATCGGGTTTGCGGCGTCTAAAGTCGAAGTTCATCATCGCCACCGCTTCCAACGGTAACCTCGCGCTGCTGGTCAACATGGCAAAACACGCAGACCTGCCTTGGGATGCAGTGATGTCGCCTGATGTTTACGGAGCGTACAAACCATCGCCGAAGGTGTACCAGAACGCATCGAAACTTCTGGGGCTAAACACAGATCAGGTGATGATGGTGGCGGCACACACCGGCGACTTGGAGGCTTCGGCGCGTCAAGGTCTCGCTACCGCGTTCGTGTATCGACCATTGGAGCGCGGAGCAGACAACCTAGTGGAGATGCCGGATACTTCAGCGTTCGACATCTCCGCGACCGATTTCAACGATTTGGCAGACCAGTTGGGATGTGACTGATCTACCAGATACCTACGTTCAACCACAAAAACAGCCACCAAAGGACACTAGGCTATGCCTTGGACATTTGAAGACGCCGCACCGATGATCGGTAGCATCACCGAGGGCAACTGCTGGACCGGCACGCACATGCTCTACAGCAACGTTGCGCTTAACCGCATCATGCGATTGGATGTGAAATCCGGCCTTGTGGACGTGTTCGCCGAAAACACCGAAGGCACCAACGGTCTCAACTACGATGCCGATGGCGATCTATATGGCTGCGCGGGCGACGGACGGAAGGTCGTCAAATTCAATGACGATGGCAGCTTTGAGACCGTCGTAGACAGCGTGGATGGTCTGCGATTGAACAGCCCCAACGACCTCGCGATCACTCCTTCTGGCGCGATCTACTTCTCCGACCGCGTCGGCGATGCGAACCCCGAAGTCGGTATCACCTACTCGGCGATCATCTCCGCCGAAAAAGACGATGACGGCAATTGGGTTTGCACACGCCGGACCTTCGACACTACGCAACCCAACGGCCTCGTCTTCTCCAAGGACTACAAAACCCTGTACGTCGCCCAAAGCGACTTCCGAGCCAGTGAAAGCCGCGACTTGCGCGCCTACCCCGTGAACGACGACGGCTCACTGGGAGACGGCAAGATCATCCACGATTTCGGCCCGCATCGCGGCATCGACGGTATGACGCTGGCATCAGACGGGAGCATCGTCGCGTGCACGGGCTGGGAGATTTCAGGTCCAGGAGGCAATGTAACCCACTTCGACCCAGACGGCATGATCATCGAACAACACCCGGTCGTCGCCCAGCGACCAACCAACTGCACATTCGCCGACGGAGATCTCTACGTCTCGTCCATCGAAGGGCACACGTTGGTAGCTAGGGACACGGGATTGACCGGATACCTGCTGTACCCGCAGTGATCCAACACCAACTGCGAAACGATTGAGGGCGAAGCCGACATGTGGAGTTAGAGATGAACGACTCTTGGGAATGGGAACTGATTGCGAAGCACGATTCGCTTACTGAAGGCCCAACTTGGGACGGCACCGGACTGCTCTACAACGAGTGCTATGCCTCAACGACCTACCGATGGGATCCCAAATCAGGCGAGAGGGTAGTTTGGAGGAGGGAAACTGGTCAGGCAAACGGGATGAAATTTGATAGGTCCGGTCGGCTATTCGCCTGCGAAGGCGGCGCGAACCGAGTTGTCGAAATCGACGTTTCAAACCCCAACGACCATCCAACGATCATCGCCGACAATCTCGACGGCGCTGCGATCAACATGCCCAACGACCTCGACATCGACGGTCAAGGACGAATCTACTTCTCCGATCCCAACTACTCCGACAAACCCAACAACCTGCCGCACGAATCGGTGTATTTGGCGGAGCACATTTTCGGTGGAAACTGGACGGTGAAGCGGGTGACGTTTGACACCAACCGACCCAACGGCGTTTTACTTTCAGCCGATCAGTCAGTCCTCTACGTCGCCGAAAGCCCGATACTCGATAACCTACGTCGCCAACTCCGCACCTATCCCGTCAATTCCGACGGCACGTTGGGAGACAAATCCGTCCTGTTCGATTTCGGTGCGGGCCGCGGTATCGACGGCATGGCACTCACCACCGATGGTCAAATCCTTGCAACCGCAGGCTCCAGCTCAGCAGGCCCCGGTTCTGCAATCTACGTCTTCGAACCAGACGGCCTAGTCCGCTCCACGCATCGCACGCCCGCAGACAGCCCGACCAACTGCACTTTCGGCGGTCCCGGCCTAAACGTCCTCTACGTAACCTTCGCCACTGGCCACGTCTACCAAGTCAAAAACACAGGCATGACTGGGCACTTGGCTTATCCGCGAAGGATGTTTTGAGAGCCCTTCTCTGCGGAGACTAGGACATTAATCCAAGTACGCGTCAGTCCAAGCCTCGGATTCGTCTAGGCCAGCGTCAATCTCTCCCTGCTGTTTCATGAACTCAGCTACGCTCTTCCAGCGCTCTGCTGTCATAGTGCCAAATTTGCCAGTCTCTTCTGCCCGCCAAGCCTGGGATGTCAATAGATCGATGCTAGGACGTTCGATCTCTTCGATCTCTTCTTGTTCTGGGTTGAGTTTCAGCAGTATGTCGATAGCGCCTTGAGGATTGTCGAGCCCGTATTCGAATCCCCTAGTAAACCCGCGCACGAAACGTTCAACCGCGTCCGGACGCTCTTCCAACATGCGCTCCGAAGTGACTAGCATCATCTCGTAGTACTGTGGCACACCGAATTCTTCTGGATAAATGACGGTGACCGGGTAGCCTTTCTGCTCGAGTAGGATGCTCTCGTGGGACCAGTATGCGCCGATAACCGCATCCACGGTTCCGGCTGCAAGTGTTTCCCACAGAGCCCATCCGATGTCCACAACTTCGACGTCAGCAAGAGTTAGTCCGTCGGCTTCGAGCATGGTTCCCAACATCTTCACGTTCCACTCGATGCCGGGATAGCCAACTTTCTTGCCTTTGAGATCCGCGGGTCGGCTGATACCTGAAGATTCGAGTGCCATCAATGAGTTCAAAGGTCGCTGAACGATTGCCTTCAACGCGACAATTGGCAAGCCTTCATTACGAGCCAGTAACGTGTCGGTTTGATAAAAGACACCGAAGTCTCGTTCATTTGACGCCACAATCTGCGCGACGAGAGCTGGGTCTGCCGGCGGACGGACGTCGACATCAAGATTCTCTTCGTCGAAATACCCTTGGTCCTGCGCCACGAAAAAGCCAGAATGGTTAGCGTTCGGATACCAGTCGAGTTCGACGGTCACCGACTCACGTTCCGGTTCCTCACTCGTGCATCCAAACAATGCAACACTCGCAGCGATCACGAGTGATACCGCGATAAATCTTGTGAATCCCATTCTGATCTTCAATTGGTTGCTCCTTCGCTATCTGATTGATGATAATGCCGTAACATGCGAGCCTGCACTAGAGATATCAATATGAACATCATCGATGCCATCACTGATAACGTGAAAATCGCCGCAAACACCTTGTCGGTCTGATACCTCGACCCTGACGTCTTGATCAGCCAACCTAATCCAGCGCTCGCACCTATCCACTCCCCAATTACCGCACCGATAACCGACACTACTGCCGCAACCTTGAGTCCGGCGAACAGATATGGCAACGCCGATGGTAGGTGTAGCTTTGTGAACATCTGCCACTTCGATGCCCCAAGCGTCCGAAACATCGCGATCATGTCTGCATCGACCGAACGCAATCCGGTCATCAATCCAATCGTTATCGGGAAAAAGGTGAATAGCACCACGATCACCACTTTCGGCGTCATACCGGTGCCTGTCCAGATTACGAGCAACGGGGCCAACGTGAATACGGGCACAGTCTGAGACGCGATCAGGAACGGATATACCGATCGCTCCAACAGCCTCGACCAGAACATCCCCGTAGCCATGACAAAGCCGAAGGTTGTTGAAACCATGAACCCTACCAAAATCTCACGCAACGTCACCCATCCGTTCGAGATGAACAAAGGCGGGTCCGTAATCAGTTCGCTTAGTATCTTCGAAACTGGCGGCAACAGCCACTCTTGCACGTCGAAAAGACGCACCGACAACTCCCAGACGACCAAACCCAACAACGCGATTACTACCGCCGTCCCCCAGTTCTGGACGTATCCTGCCAGTCGGTTCCAAATCGAAACGGTTTGACGACGTGAAGCGACCGTTGCGCTTTCGGACGAAACATGATTCTCGGTTTGTGGCAGCACACTCATCGCACCGATTCACCACTCAATGCAGACAGCAACTGCCATTTGAGTTCGACGAAGTTTGGTTCGCGGACGACGTCACGCGGTCGTGGACGTGGGAGATCGACGTCTAGTTCGAGGAGGATGCGGCCAGGTCTGGGAGACATCACTAAGACGCGGTCTCCGAGCATTAGGGCTTCTTCTACGTCGTGTGTAACCATCACGGTCGCGCGGTTTGTGCGGTCAAGGACATCAGATAACCATCGCTGGAGTTCGGCGCGGGTGATGGCGTCGAGGGCTTTGAAAGGCTCGTCAAGTAGGAGAACGTTGCGGTCTGGCAGTACTGCTCGAAGGAGCGCGACGCGTTGTCTCATGCCGCCGGAGAGAGTTGCTGGATATGCATTAAGGAATTCGGCAATTCCGAAGCGTTGCGCCAACTCAGTGGCTTTCGCGTCAGCGTCGGCGCGTGGGATGCCGGCGATTTCGAGGCCGAGTGTGGCGTTCGATAGGACGTTACGCCATGGGAGAAGCAGGTCGATCTGGTGCATGTATGCGACGCGGCCGATGCGTTCGGCGTTGTCATCGCCTTGAAGACTGACGGATCCGATGTCGGGTTCGGCGAGTCCAGCGATGATGTTCAGCAAAGTGCTTTTGCCGCACCCGCTGGGGCCGACGATGACGACGAATTCGCCGAGGTCAATGTCTATGGATACATCAACGATCGCTTCGACTGGAGGGAGGTCAGACCTGGGAAATGACTTGGAAGCGTTGCGGACGGAGACCGCAGGAATTTCGGATCGAGCCGGAGCCGCCGAGATTCCGCGAGAGTGAGAACGTGGCGAGTTGGCGTTTACCGAGGAGCGCGAGAAACTATCTTCGTTCCGGGAATGAACGTTTGATGGAATTTCCGATGTTTGAGACATCGGAGAGGTTTCCTCCGCTGGCATTATCCAGATCAGGTTTTGTGGGTCGGCGGGATCAAATCCGCCCTCTCAGCCCGGCCTTCCGAGCTCCCCAGTTCAAGTTAGTTTCAAGTCGCAAACGTGACGCCTGATGGTGAACCGATTATATCAACTCAGTTTGTTGCTCAATCGGTATGCAGTTGCCACGAAGCGAGTTCGTCTTTACAATGCTTTGCCATGGGAACAGCAGACATCGGGCCGCGTGACAACTTTGTCCGGTCGGTGTCGCGCCCGTCTGGGCAGATCAATCTGTCCCTATCCTGCCTGTATATCGCTGCCGAAAGCGTTCCCGGGCTCGACGTCCCGCTTTACATGGGACGTATCAGTGAGATATCGGAGCGGATCAGGCAGCGCGTCCAGAGTCGAATGTCGCTCTTCGATTCGCTTTACGCTTTGAATGGCTTGATGTTCGACGAGTTGGATATGCGGGGCAATGTCGGGAATTACTACGACATCAGAAACAGCCTGCTCAATAAGGTTATCGACCGGAAACTCGGCATCCCTATCAGCCTTTCGATTCTTTACATGGAGGTTGGTAATCGTATCGGCATTCCGCTGTCCGGGGTCAATATGTCAAGGCACTTCCTTTTGTCGGCGGGTGAAGGGGATGCGCTAGTTTTCGTGGATCCATTCCGACAGGGTCGGATCTACTCGCGGTGGGAGTGTCTTCGGTTGCTGGGCGGCTTGGGCGATCCCCCGCATGATTCGAACAAACTTGATCGGCTCGAACGAACGTATCTCCCCAAAGCCGATAACAAGCTGATTTTGGCTCGAGTCCTGAACAACATGAAGATGATCCACACGCACACTGGCGAGTTTGACGCTGCGATCGCGGACGCCGAGAGGATTCACTACCTGATGCCCTGGAACTGGCGGAATGTGGGCGACATAGCGCACTTGCATGGGCGTTCGGGCCATGCCCGTGATGCTTACGACATGCTCTCTCGCATGGTTCAGATGATGCCGCCGCACGAGGATGTCTCGTTGCAGCTGGATTCGCTGGAGATGTTGAAGCCGCTGGCCGAAAACGATGATTTCGTGGATCCTGAAAAGATCCACGAGATACCGTTCTTCCGTATCTAGAGAAAAGTGACGTGTATTCGTCACCAAACTCTAGGGAGAAGGAAGCCATATACAACGGAAATCGGTCGATGATCAATTACCAAGAGCTCACAGATCAGGAGTTGCTGGCGGAGATTTCCGACAGGAACACCGATGCGTTCGCGGCACTCTATGATCGCTACGGTAAACGTGTTTTCGGATTGGCCGCCCGTATTCTGAACGACGCGGTGAAATCTGAGGAAGTCACGCAAGACGTGTTCATGCGAGTGTGGCGACGGGGCCACACCTACATGCCGGACAAGGGCAAGTTCACAACTTGGCTGTTCCGCATCGCGCATAACCGGACCATCGATGAGTTGCGCAAGTTGCGACGCGACAAGTCGCGCTACAGCGACGACATCACCGAGCGATACGATCTTGAGTCTGATGACATCTCTCCTCCCGAAGCCGCGGTTGCGAACTCGGAGTATGCGTCAGTACGAGAGGCTCTGAAGGTGCTCCCGGAACCGCAACGACAGGTGGTATATCTCTCATATTTCGAAGGAATGACGCAAACTCAGATCGCCGATGCGACCGGACAGCCACTCGGCACCGTCAAGACACGAATGCGGTTGGCACTCAAGAAATTGCGTGTCGCGCTCGACAAAGAGATCTACGGCGACGAATGATCTTTGGTGAATAGCCCCCATGCCACGAGACGAAGATATTATCGGCGATTTTCCCGCGTACGCCTTGGGAGCATTGGATGACGATGCGCAACGGGCGGTTGAAGAACTGGTTGAGCGTGACGCTGGTGCGGCCTCCGAGTTGGATGAGATGCTCGAGACTGTTGCCGATTTCTCGGCGCAGGTAGCGGAAGTTGAGCCGCCCGTGACGGTTCGAGAGAATTTGCTTGCCGCGGTCCGGCCTGAAGCTGGAGTTTCGGACGACGCGTTGGCGTTCTCGGCGCTTGTATCCCATCTCGAACAGCGGATCGCGGCTGATGAAATCGATGAAGCGGCGGAGAAACCGGGGATTTGGGACCGCATCGGCGGTGTTCTAACGGCGGGCAGGTTGGCATTCGCCACATCCTTCGCCGCTTTGGCGATCGTTGGAATCATGGCTGTTCAGTTGGGCACAGACAATGTCGAACTGAATCGCAGACTCGCAGACTCGGAGAGCATGGTTTCGGCGGCGTACGCGCACGCTGAAAACATGCTTGAGGACATGTCTACTACTGAAGAGATGCTGTCCTACGCCCACGATCGAATCTCCGAGCAGGAGCAACAGATCGTCCGCATGACCGAACTCAACGATGCTTTGCGGACATCGATGAACGACCAGATCAGCCTGACGTATGCGACGCTGCGTAACGAGTACCAGAGCGCAGATTGGCAACCAGACGCTCTTCTGAGCACCGATGGTTTTGCTTATCTACTCGAACACAAACAGCGACAATTGGGTGCGCTCGTTATCGGTGGTGTCGAAAAAGCACCGCATGGCCAAGAGTACCGCCTGTATTTGATAGGGCAGGAAGAACCGCATTATGTGACGTCGTTCGATGTCAATGAAGCGGGAAACGGCACCATACTTTTCAACTTGTCATCCCCTCTAAGCGGCTATCTGGGCGCTCACGTCACGCTCGAGCAAAGCTCCGAACCGCCGGACCCTTCGCTCGCGAGCTTGGAAAACCGTTACAAACCCCAGTAATTGGTCGGTCTGCGAGCCGCGGCAGGTGTTGCTCGTCAACACGGGGCAGTAAATCTAGCCTAAAATTCGGCGTATCGCGGTTGTTTGCACCGCAGCCCACTACGGGCTTTGGCAATGGTAAAGGGTCACATTGATGCGTCGTCATGTCTTTGCGGCAGTACGAATCTTCATTTTGCTGTCGGTCTTGGCGTTTGCACTTAATGCATGTTCCAGCGATCCCGAACCAACGCCAACGCCGCAACCGACCGCCGTAGTACCGCCCAGTCCGACGCCAACGCCAGTGCCCTTGGAACCGGATGAAGTAAAGACGAACGCGATCGACGCTCTCGTGGATGCCGGCAGTATCTGGTTCCTGCTCGAACACGAAAACGGTTTCACCGAAGCGTTAGGCGGACTAGAACTCACGCGTGTTGAAGGCGCGATCACGGAGACCGGGATGAGCATCACTGCCGAAGCCAATCTCGGACGGATCTACATCGAAGTCGATGCGATCCTGATCGGTACCAGCACATGGTTAACTAACCCGCTGACCGGCGAATGGGAGCTTTTGCCAAATGAGGAAAACCCAATTGGATTTCTGCAGCCAATCGCCGCTGTCCGTGGGGTGCTCGAAGGGCTCACTTCTGCGGAATTCATCGAGCCACCAGAGCCGGGTGCCGATTACCTGTTGACATCTCCTTTGAAGGCAGAAGCGCTCAAGTCGTTGCTCGGCGAGATCATTCCCGACGGTACCGGGGTCGCGGAAGTGGTAATCGACCACGAATCGTTCGAGATGAAATCGGCGCGCATCACTGGTGCCTTGCAAATCCGCGACTCAGATTCAACGGTTCGGATCCTCGAAATGAGCCGATACGGCGAGAAGTTCGTGATTGAACAGCCCATTCCATGATGATTGATCAACCCGAACAGGAATCTGAGAATCCGTGAAGTGGGTGAAAGCCGAGGTCTCGCCCTACCTGCTCTTCCTCCCGTTGTGCTACGGGGTTTTCATCGCGGCCGACGACATGACTTTGGTCGTGACCATCCTGCCGGACATGATGCAGAGTCTGAAGATTCCCGTAAACGACATAGAGCGGGCGAGTTGGTTGATCATTGCGTTCTTGATCGGTTACTCGGCGACGATGCCGATCATGGGCAGGCTTTCCGACCGATGGGGCTACCGTGCTACGTTCCTTCTAGCTTTAAGCGTTTTCATGGTCGGTTCCGCGGGTGTAGCGCTAATACCGATGATGTCGTCGGCGTTGGATGCGGTCCCGTTCTTGGACCAGTATCGATGGGCGATAATTGCGCGGGTCGTGCAGTCGATTGGCGCTGGTGCGGTAATACCGATATCCCTGGCCGCGGCCGAAACACTAGTCGGCGTGCGACGGCGCATCGTCGCGTTCGGGATGGTCGGTGCCGCTGCGGAAGCCGGCAGCGTATTCGGTCCGGTCTATGCTGGTGCGATAGCCGATTGGATCGGATGGGAATACGCGTTCTGGTCCAACATCCCGCTCTCGTTGATCGCGGTGGTCGCGTTGGCGAAACTTCCGAAGGGTATCCGTCACGACACCAGTGTCGACTGGATCGGCGCAGCAGCCTTCACAGCCGCACTCACCACGCTCACGATCGGCCTATTCCGAATCTCCGAACCAGACCTGCCGATGATCCTGCTGTTCGTTGCGGCCGCAGTTTTGACCGGTGTGGTCGCTATATCCAATCGGATGGCGAGCGAGAAGGCGGTTCCGCGGTCGCTTGGCAAGCTCAAGGACTTCATCTGGTCGAACGTGACGCATTTCTTGGTCGGCGCTGCGTTGATGATCGGGTTGGTGAGCGTGCCTTTGCTGGCCGGGACGATATACGGATTGTCGGCGCTTGATTCCGGCCTTCTTCTCGTACGGATGACGGTTGCTCTCGGTGTTTCCGCGTTCGCGGGCGGTTTCATCGCGACGAAATTCGGAGTGCGGATACCAACAATTGCGGGCTTGATATTGGCGGCAATCGGCTTCAACTTCATCTCGACTTGGGAGATCGTGCTACAAGAGCCCCGCGCGTCGATCGATTTAGTCATCGTTGGGATTGGACTGGGGCTTTTAATCGCGCCAATCGCAGAAAGCGCGCTGCGACGAGTGCCGGAGGAGGACAAAGGCATCGCATCTGGGTTGCTGACGTTATCCCGGAATATCGGTATGACCGCCGGTCTCGCTGTCGTAGCGTCGCTCGGTACGGAGCAGTTCCTGCTAACTGCGCCCGGACTGGAGGAGATGATCGAACGGCCAGAAGCGGCGAACGAAGCAGGAATGGCCGTGTTCTCCAACTTCTTCACCTACGCTTCGACCGCGTGCATCATCGGCGTGATTCCAGCGTGGTTAATGACGCGCAACTACGAGTCGGATGAAGACGTAGCTGATCCTTCGAAATCGACCGTGTAAATGCCTCGGTCGCAGCGATTTCACGGTGATACAGTTTTATGGACTCGTAACCCGTACCGAGGTAATGCACATGACGCGTCGCGATCCATCCGAATGGAAATCGTCAGTCCGCCGCCCTGACGATTTCGACGAATATTGGCGGCAGACCGAAGCCGACACCATGTCCGTGCCGTTAAACCCTCGGCTTGAACTGGATCCGATGCGCTCTACTTCTGAAGTCGAGGTCTTTGAAGCGCATTACGACAGCTATGCAGGGTTAGAAATCGCAGGATGGTACTGTCGACCGCGTAATATAGACGGTCAACTGCCCGGCTACCTCTTCGTTCCCGGCTACGTCAGTGAACCCAAATTGCCTACTGACTTGGCGATGATGGGTTATGCTGCATTTTCGGCAGCGCCGCGCAACAAACTTCGCAGCAACTCCGTTTTCAATCCGGGATATCCGGGTCTCTTGGTCCATAACCTCGACAAGCGAACGGAGTATGGTTACCGCGGCTTCTACATGGACGCGGTCCGGGCGTTCGATTTCTTGAGCGGTCTGGACGAGGTCGATTCGTCGCGCATCTGCGTTCAAGGCGGGAGTCAAGGCGGAGCCCTCGCACTTCTGGTGTCTGCTCTGAGGGCGGGACAAGTGGCTTGCGCGTCGGCCGGTGCGCCCTATCTCTGCTCGATGATGGACGCGGCATCGTTGACGCGGTCTTATCCGTACGAGGAGATCAACGACTACCTGCGTTTGCATCCCGAGCGTGAAGAAGTTGCTCGCAACACCCTCGATCTCCACGACATCCATAACTTCGTGGACAAGATCGAATGTCCGATCATCGTCAACATCGGGTTGATGGATGACGTCTGTCCGCCTGAGACAGGTTTCGCGGTGTTCGACCAAATCGGAAGCGACAACAAGAAGCTCTACACCTATGAAGATTGTGCGCATGATGCCGGGACTGGCGTTGGGCACGACAAGGTGATGCATACGTTCCTCGCCGAACATCTCAACCCGGTGGCTCTGTAACCTCCGACGGAGAATCTGATCATGAATGAATACTGGTCCGCGCGGGTAGAGGCTGCTCTCAACGCAGCCAAAGGCGATATCTCGATAGAAGATCTGCCGATCCGCACTAACGAAACATCGAATGCCTACTCCGTCAGATTCAACGGCGTCGGCGATTACCCGCTCTACGCTTATCTGCACGTGCCGAAGTCTGACGGCCCGCATGTTCCGCTCTTCCAAGCGCCGGGATATGGAAGCGTAGTGGCGGTCCCGCCGTACGAACGGCGGGCGGCATATATGGTTTTGGCGCTTTGCCATCGCGGGCAGAGGTTATCGAACTCGCAATACTCCGCCGCGTATCCCGGACTATTAACCGATGGTTTGCCCGGCGAAGATACCTACGTATGGGGCGACATCGTCGCAGATTGCATCACCGCTGTCCAAATCCTTCTGCAACAGCCGAATATCGACGCCTCCCGCCTCGCCATATCCGGCGGTGACCTCGCGTGGATAACGGGCGCGCTGACGGACGGACTTCACGCGTTGCAGAGCGGCGGATTGATGTTTGCAGACATCGACAGTCGTATGCAAGGCGATCCAGACTATCCCATCGCAGAGTTCAACGACTTCAAACGAACGCATCCCGATTCATGGGATGAGGCGCGGTCAACTCTGACAAACTACGATCCGATGAACCTGGCGACCGGAGTCGACGCCAGCAAGGTGATGCTTTCCGCCGGCGCTTCGGAGAAGAGCTACTACGACAAACTCGCCTCCGCCGTGTCAGGCGAAACCACCGTACGAGTCAACCTAGCCAAAGGACATCTCGACCACATCGCGCAGGAAGAGTGGCTGGCAGAGGCGTGTGGGATTGAGCCGGGTCCTGTGCATTATCCGCGTGGTTGATGATTTCAGTTTGCCGGCAACTTTCCATTTGCGATAGGTATGAACGACTTCAAAGTCAATGAGCCGTTGATGCTCTTCGAGATCGGAAAAGCCATGTCCGAAGGACGACACCTAAAAGCTGCGGTCGAAGGATGGTGGAAGATTGACCCCGAACGTGTGTCCGATTACCGCTTGGTTCTGGGGAAGCGATCCTGGAAAATCGCTTGTGCATTTCGACCAAAACAAGGTTCGTGGCGGCAACGCGATGATGGCAGGTGGTTTTTCGATAGTGATTACGCGATGGACGTTTGGCGCGACTATGTCGGGAAAGATGTCCCGATCGAATATCGCACTCGTTCACCTGTCCAATATTTGGAACCGTAGTCGGGCTGATTCAGATAACTATAGGTCAAACAACGTCGGTTGCCGACGCTGCGATTGACGAAGTTCCGACGAAAGTCGGCCCAAGCCGTAGTCTTTTGCATCTACGTACTTCATCGCGTCGGCAATAACCGCATGACCGGCTTGGTCGCGGATTAACGCGTGCATCTTCAGACAGATACGACGGTAGTCAGAATGACCTGAAGCTCCGGTTCGCAACTCCAGCATGTGGAATGCCTGTCGAGCGTTCATCTGGATGTTGTAACGAATTCGGTAACCAAACGGCACAACATATTGGGCAACGTCCGCACCGTGTTCCTTTTGCACGTCCGAATACAACGCCGACATCTCAGACATAGCGTCGTGCCACCTAGTCGCTACGTCGCCTCCTACGTCTTCAATCTCCGGCGGAGTTGAGTATCCATGAATAGGCGTCAAACGCTGCCAATCGATCGTCATCATGCGGTGCCGTTGTAGATCGCGGAAACTGCCGAAGTCGGACAGCACGTCGAAACGGTAATAGATCCGTTCCATCCCACGCCCCGGCTTGTGCCTACGATTCGATCGATCACCGACATAAGTCGAGAGCACGTTCCTCCGCTCTTGGTCGCTCATTTCGATGGCCGATTTAAGCAGATCCTCTTCTGACCGATTCGAATATGGATACAGCGCGGCTGCGACGAGCCTGATCTCCGCGTCAGGATCGTAATCCAGCAACCTAACCTCGTCACGTTCCAAATCGAAATCCCTTGCACCATCCAGCGTCGTATCGACCGATACGATCTCATCCATTCTTCGATCTACGTCCCTGAAATACCCACTCCATGCCACGCCCCGATCCTCAACATCCACTCTTGAAAGAAATCCCGCGATCACTTTACGCAGTTCGACTAGCATCATCTCCGAATAGTCATGCGCCTCGGCCAGAGGACTCGCGTTCATTCGCATCAGCAATGCCTCGTACGCCTGTCCAGTGGCGAAAATTCCGAGGTTCGAAGTTGTGGATGCCGGTAACAGTCCCCGAGCTGTATCACACGCACGAGCCCGCGTCGCGCTTCGGTAAGCCCCCCTTGTCTCCCGAGTGCCCTGAGGAAAACGCGTCTGGAAGTACGACGTCAGGGCACGCACGACGGACGAATAACTTTCAAACAGACGATCCATCGTGTCTAAGTAGCGGTCTGCCAATGGCCCTTGTGCTATCTCAGGCGGCGTCTGATACCGAAACTTAGATGTCCCGTCAGCATCCTTCAGCTTCACGTCGTAGTAGATGTAGCGGGTGCTCTGCTCCAAATACGCCGCTAATCTTCCCCTTTCGAGCACCTTCGTCAAGATCGCCGATGCCTGCTCACATGCAACGTGAGCACCGCCCAACTGCGCCACCGAATCGTCGCCATATTCGACAAACACGGTCTCGTATAGCTTCTCTGCGCGACCTATCCCCTGCTCTCCATCGCCGACTTGATCGGCGATGGATTGGATGCCGATTTCGGGCTGTTCGTAGAACTCGTCCAGAAATAATCGGCGCAGAGACTTGTGCGTCCGGCTGTAACGTGCAAACATGGCACCCTTCACGATCTCCGGAAGGTTGACGATCGCGAAGACCGGTAGATCGGTGTTGGTAAAGAAGCGACTCAGTATCGAGATGTCTTCGTTGGTGAATGCCTCTCGTGCGTACACAGTGCGTCAATCTTCGCACAAGGGCGGGATGGTCACCGATGCGTTCTGACGGTTGGTCAGAGAATTAGGCGCAAAGGCCGTTCGAGGTTGTCTTTGACCTCGTTGAGGAGAGTTGCCGCTTCTGCCCCATCGCCGACTCGGTGGTCGGCGGAGATCGTGGCGTTCATCATTTGGCGGACGACGATTTCATCGTCCATGACCACTGGTGTCGGTTTCACTGCACCTACCGCGAGGATCCCCGCTTGCGGTGGGACGATGATCGCCGCGAAGGTGTCGGTGCCGAACATACCTAGGTTCGAGGTTGAGAAGGTGCCGGCGGTCAGCTCTTCTTGGGTCAATGAACCACCTTCGCCTCTGGCGCGGGCGCCGAGGTCTTTCGACGCGTTGGCGACATCCACCAGTGACATGTTTTGGACGCCGATCAACGCAGGCACTATCAAACCGGCTTCAAGCGCGATCGCCACGCCGATGTTGATGCTGTCGTGGCCCTCTAAACGATCCTCGTGGAAGGTGGTGTTCCACTTCGGGTACTCGACAATCGCCATAGCCAAGGCCTTGATGATCATGTCGTTCACTGATACTCGAACACCAGACTCGACGAGTTCGGCGTTGAGTTGAGCGCGGAACGACATGGCTTCGGTCATATCCACGCCAGATGTGACGTAGTAGTGTGGTGCTTCAGTCTTGCTGCGTACAGTGACGCGGGCGATGGCTTGGCGCATCGTGGTGAGTTCGATATCCGAGCCGTCAACGGTGACTGCCGGGGGTGCCTCTGTAACACCTGACGGAGCAAATGCGGGCGCAGGGGTGAACCCAAGCACGTCATCACGGGTGATTCGTCCACCCGGCCCGGTTCCCGGTATCGCCCCCAGATCGTAACCGTGTTCGCGGGCCAAACGGCGTGCGAGCGGAGAAGCCTTTATTCGACCGCCGTCAACTGTCGGTGCTGGCGGAGCGGCAACTGGGGCGGATGCTGCTGGTTCAGGCGCGGGCTGCGGTTCAGGTGCTGCCGCTTCGACCTGTAGTTCGACTGCTGGCTCGGGTTCGGAAGGCTCTTCGACTGCCGCCGATGCAGGTGCGTCATCCATTTCGGGGAGCACGTCGTCTGCTCCTCCGATGTATGCGAGCAACGAGCCAACGGGAGCTTTAGTGCCGTCGCCCAACACGATCCTACGGAGGATGCCAGCATTGTAGGCCTCCATCTCTACGACGGTCTTGTCGGTCTCGATCTCTGCGAGTTTGTCGCCACGAGCCACCTCATCACCTTCGCTCTTCAACCACTTGACAACAGTGCCTTCAGTCATGTCGGCACCCATCGCTGGCATCGTGACTTCGTGGATCAACTCTTATCTCCTCGATCGGTTGGGTTTCGCTGAATTGCAGTGTTAGAAAGAAATGATTTTGCGAGCGGCTTTGATGACATCATCCGATTGCGCCAGGATGTCCTGCTCCAAGTTGCGGTTGTAGGGCCAAGGAACATCCTTCGAACCCACTCGCATCACTGGCCCGTCGAGATAATCCATCGCACGTTCCTGCACCTCAGACACAACCTCGGACATGATTCCGCCTGTACGTCGCGCAGTGTCAAGCATTACGGCGCGACCTGTCTTCTGCACCGAGGCGACGATCGTGTCGTAATCGACAGGGCTCAAAGATCGCAAATCGATGATCTCGGCATCAACGCCATCTTGTGCCATCTGCTCGGCGGCTTGCTCCAAGATGTGAACTCCGTAGCCGTACGAGACCATCGTGAGGTCTTCACCTGATCGTGCCACTTTGCCTTCACCAAGTGGTATTTCGTAGTAGTCGTCTGGCACGTCTCCCCGAGATCCGTAGAGATGCGAGTGCTCGGCAAAGATCACGGGATTGTCCGATTTGATCGACGACCGGAGGAGACCCAACGCGTCGTGAGGGTTTGAGGGACAAGCACAGTAGATGCCAGGCACCTCAGCGAGCCAAGTTTCGAAGCTCTGGGAGTGAGTCGCCCCGAGCTGGACACCTGCCCCGGTAGGTGCGCGGATGACCATCGGAACCTTGATCTGACCGCCAGACATGTAGCGCAAGTTGGCGGCCATGTTGACGATCTGATCGAATGCCACGAGCGAGAAACTCATCGACATCAGTTCGACTACGGGTCGCAAACCAGCGGCAGCGGCTCCGATACCCGCACCGACGAACGCTGCTTCGGATATCGGAGTGTCTTTGATGCGTTGGGCCCCGTATTTTTCGAGGAATCCCTTGGTGATGGAGTATGCGCCGCCATACTCACCAATATCCTCGCCCATGATGAAGACACTCTCATCAGTCTCGATGGCTTCTGCCAAACCCTGAGTAATCGCCTCTCGAATGGTGATTTCAGCCATGCAGTTAACCGATCTGCTCGCGCCGATTAGGCGTAGACATCGTCGAATGCTTCCGAAAGGTCCGGCTCCGGACTATTAGTGGCGAATTCCACTGCAGCTGCGATCTCTGCATCCACACTCTCCGACAAATCATCGAGATCTGCTTGCGTGGCTAGTCCGTACTCAAGGAGACGGTGCGGATAGGTCACCAACGGGTCACGGCGCCGCCATATTTCCACCTCTGATTTCTGGCGGTATTGGTCGCCGGGGTCTGCGAAGGAGTGACCTACGAACCTGAACGTCTTCGCCTCAATAAAAATCGGGCTCCCCTGAGCCCGAACTTTATCGATTGCTGTCTGTGTAGCCTCGCGTACCGCTACCACATCCATGCCGTCTACAGATACGGTATCAACGTCGTACGCGCCCATCACGTCGCTGAAGTCAGCGCCTTGCAAACGAACACGTCCGACAGCCGATCCCATGCCGTAAAGGTTGTTTTCCATGAAGAATATGATCGGCAGTTGCCAGACGGAAGCCAAGTTCAGTGTCTCGTGGAACGTCCCTTGGTTCGTCGCGCCATCCCCGAAGAAAACCATTGTCACCACATCGGTTTCCAGATACTGCTGCGCCAATGCGATACCTGCAGCCAAAGGGAGCTGAGCGCCGACGATTGCGTGACCGCCCATGAAGTGCTTTGCGGCATCGAATATATGCATCGATCCGCCCTTGCCCTTACTCAATCCGGTCTTCTTGCCAAACATCTCGGCCATGATGCGGTTCGTATCGAGACCCCGCGCCAGCGCGTGACCGTGATCGCGATAATGGGTGACTATGTAATCGCGGGCTTCGAGGGGAGTTATCGCGCCGATGCCGGTAGCTTCCTGGCCGATGTAGAGGTGTAGAAAACCGCGTACGTTGCCGAGAGAGTAGTGCTGGCCGCAAGTTTCCTCAAATCGACGAATCAGCAGCATCAGACGATACATGCGAACGAGTTCGTCTTTGTCGATGCTCGCCGAAAGAGAAGGCGAAGACGAACGTGTGGGATCGAAGCCGTTAGTACTTTTTTGTTCGGGTGAAATTCCGGGTGTTGCCGGTGTGACAACTCCAGTCGTGGCTATCCTGGGCTTTTCAGATGGGTCCATCGTCCCGAATTTCTTAACTCCAGTTGCACGAACCTGCGGCGAACCGAAATTTCAACACCGCTGAACGGCGCGCTACGTCGGTGTTCGATTCTATACCAACCTTCAACGACACAGACCCAGCGCGCGATTCGATCCCGTTGAGCCAACACAACTGTCGTTACGCGCTCTGGAGTTTCGCCGCCAACACGACGTTTTCAAGTAGCATCGCAACGGTCATCGGTCCCACACCGCCTGGAACTGGCGTGATTGCCGATGCCTTCTCTTTGACCGCGTTGTAGTCGACATCACCGGTCAATCTGAACCCGCTTCGTCGCGAGGAATCCGTAACCCGCGAAACGCCGACATCGATCACCACCGCTCCCTCCTTGACCATGTCCGCCGTTACCGTATCGGGCACCCCTGCCGCAGCAACCAGTATGTCGGCTCGGAGCGTGTGTGACGCCACGTCTTGGGTTCCGGTGTGGCACATCGTCACTGTGGCATTCGCGCCGCGGCCTCGCTGTGAGAGGAGCAACGCCAACGGTCTCCCTACCAGCGTGCTTCTTCCTACGATCACGACATCGGATCCATTTACTTCGATGCCCTCCTCAATCAACATCCGCTGCACGCCTAATGGAGTCGCTGGAACGAAGCGCGGCTTACCCAACGACAGCAGACCAGCGTTCTGCGAATGAAGCCCATCGACATCCTTTAGTGGATCCAAACCATTGATGACGTTGTCGACATCAATATGGTCTGGCAAAGGCAACTGCACCAAGATGCCGTGATAACGGTCATCGTTATTCAACTCGTCAACGATTCCCATTAATTCTTCGGCGGAAATGTCGGCGGAGATGTTCAGAGTATCGGTGATGATGCCGACCTCCACACACGCTCGTTCCTTTCGCCTGACATACGATCGCGAAGCTGGATCGTCTCCCACCAGAACGACCGCCAACCCCGGCGCATACCCATTCGTGTCTTTAAACCCGGTCACCTTCTCTGCGACCTCGGTGTGGACGGTCTTGGCGATTTCGTTACCGCTGATGATGCGCGCTGTCATAGGTTGGATGTTCCAAAGCTCGAAAATGCGCTGGTTTTACAATTTCAGTCGCGAATGGTGCTTCGCCGATGTGCCATTCAGCTCCAATAAGGCGAACCAAAAACCATGATATACACGGGTGTCGATCTGATCGAAATCGGTCGCATCGCAACGGTGCGGGATCGCTATCCGGTTCGGTTCTTGAACAAGGTATACACGCCCGGCGAACGGCGCTACGCCCGCAACCGCGCTCCGCAGCTAGCGAGCCGATTCGCGGCCAAAGAAGCCGTCATGAAGGCTCTCGGCACTGGCGTCCGAGGAATCCCTTGGAAGTCCATCGAAGTTACGCGTAAGCGCGGCGGTCCACCCGAAATAACCCTGCATGGTCAGGCTCAGGCGAGAGCCGAAAAGATGGGTGTCACTCGGATCGCGCTGAGCTTGACGCATTCCAAAGAGTTCGCGGTTGCTTCAGTGGTCCTTGAAGCGCGCGACGACGCTTGGAAGCCGTAGACAAACTCACCATGACGCCAAACCGAAAAGTCGTTACCGCCGCCGAGATGCAGTCCATCGAGCAACGATGGTTTGATTCGGGCGAGATCACGCTTGAAGGCATGATGGACAGAGTGGGACAAGCGATCGCCGACTGGGTTCTGGCAGACCTGGGTCTTGACGCAGGCGGCAAAAACGTTTTGGCTTTAGTCGGCAAAGGCAACAACGGCGGCGATGCGTTGGTTGCCGGCAAATACTTACTCGAAGCGGGTGTACGAACGACCGCCGCTGCAGTCCTCGCGCGCGCTGGAGACGACCCACCGATGGACCAGTTCATCGAAGCTGACGGAAAAGTCGTCGAACTTGAAGGTTCGGCGGCAGTGCGGGAAATGTCAAACTTATGCGACAAAAGCGACTTGATTCTCGATGGAGTCTTGGGATTCAGCATCTCCAGGCAAATTGAAGAGCCGATTTCCTCCGTATTTGAGACCGTGAAATCGAGCGGAAAGAGGATCGTGGCTATCGATCTGCCCAGCGGTGCAAACCCGGATACTGGCAAGTTCGACCCAAACGGGCTATCTGCCGATGTTTGCCTGTCTGTGGGGCTGACCAAGTTAGGGCCGGCGATACGTTTCGGAGATCCGGCGTACGGCGACGAGATGACTGTTTTAGATGTCGGCATACCGTCGAGATTGAGTGACCACATCAAACGCGAAGTCAACACTACCGAATTGGCACACACACTGCTACCAAACCGCGATCTTACGGCTCATAAGGGCGATTTCGGACGTGCTCTGCTTATTGCAGGATCCAATACTTACGTTGGTGCTGCATCGCTGGCGGCGCAGGCATGTGTCCGCTCCGGCGTGGGGTTGGTAGCACTCGCAACTCCGACCAGCGTTTTCCAAGCCCTATCTGGCGATATCCCCGAGGCGACTTACATCCCATTAGAGGAAGATGTCAACGGCGTCTTGCCGGGACCAGCGTTCGATCAGCTCCAACAGCGCATTCCGACGGTGGATTCCGTGCTCATTGGCGTTGGCGTCGGATTGTCTTACGGGGCACGCGAACTGCTTTCTAGGCTGACTTCAACTCCGCATCTTTGGGACAACTGCACGGTGATACTCGATGCCGATGGGCTGACATTGGCATCCCAATTGCCCGGATGGTGGGAAGTCTTCGACGGGCACTTGGTCATCACCCCTCATCCCGGCGAGATGTCTAGGCTACTCGGCATCTCCGTAGAGGAAGTTGAGACGGACCGTCTCACCGCGGTCCAAACAGCAGCTGAACGCTTCAACTGCGTCGCGGTGCTAAAAGGCGCGACCACACTGATCGCATCGCCAGACGGCCGGTTGCGAATCAACATGGTGCCGAACCACGGTCTGGCTCGTGGTGGAACTGGTGATGTTCTCGCCGGGTTGATAACGGGGCTCGCCGCCAAATCAGACGCGTTCGACTCTGCATCGCTGGGTGTCTCGCTACACTCGTTGAGTGCTCAGTATGCGCGAAAATACCTCACGCCGTATGCGATGACGGCGAGCGACCTCGTTTCGCATCTCCACATGGCGTTCCGTGCTTTAGCATCGAAGACGTAAGACCCGTTGACTTTTTCTTGGAAACGGACCATGGTACAGAACACTAAACCGACGCTCGAAGAGATAGTTGACGAGTACGTCCAAAGAGCGCGTTCAAAGCTGCGTCCAACCGAATACGAGCGGAGCGAAAAGGACGAGGTCACACTCCATCACGTCATCGAAAACGACGAATTCAGGATTCTCGATCACATCATCGCGGTCAAGGATCGGCGCGTCGAGTGGATTTGGCGGTCCCAGGATTTCTGGCCCACTGATCAGCTGACCGACATCACGATGTCGGATGTCGACCTGAGGAACTACGGTGTCATCCACGGCACCAACCGGATATCCGGCGTCAAATTCACCATCGGGCCGCGTCACTACGCAGGCCCGGATCCTGATGCCTGCCTGCCGTACGTAAACGATTTCCTCTACTTGGAAGCCCACTACCGATGGCATGACGACAAGATGACTCTGCAACGGGCACGCATCGGCGTAGACTTCAAAACAAAGGATGCCTTGACCTTGCGCGCCCGATCGGTAGAGATCGAGCTGGCACGTTTTTGGAACTTGGGCTATCGGTTCCGATCGTCGCTCGGATCCCGCCTCCTCGTTAGAGTCGAAGGCGACGAGAGTTTAAGGGTCGATGTGCCCACCGAGTTGACTCGCAACGAAGTGACCAACATCTACCAAACGATCATGGATTACAAGTCTGGCTCATCGACTGCCGCACTGCCGACCCAATTCGTCGTCGAAAGGGACTAGGTCACGCGGTTTTACTCCCGATGACGCCACCAGCGCATACTCCCCTATCCAACCGTCGGGTGGTCTTGTGCGTGACGGGTTCGATAGCCGCGTACAAATCCGCGTATATCGCCTCCGATCTCGTCAAACTCGGCGCACGGGTCGATGTCGTGATGACCGAGTCTGCACAACGCTTTGTCGGTAGCGCTACATTCGCCGCGTTGAGCCACAACCCTGTAGTAACTTCGCTCTGGGAGCAAAACAGCGAAATCAGCATCGATCACGTCGCGCTCGGAACTAAGGCCGATTGCATCGTGATAGCCCCAGTCACAGCCAATTCGATTGCCAAACTTGCCTTAGGCATCACCGATGACGCGGTTACTGCCACAGTGCTAGCATCAAGCGCTCCGCTGGTATTGGCACCGGGAATGGACGCCGACATGTTCGGATCCGCGTCTACACAAAATAACGTCGCAACGTTGCGTGAACGCCGTGCGATAGTCGTCGGACCTGAATCTGGTCGTTTGGCTTCCGGGCTTGTCGGCGAAGGACGCATGAGCGATCCGATCGACATCGTCGATGCTGTTCGCACCGCTATCGGCGTTCGATACGGAGACTTCGTCGGCAGACGTGTCGTCGTGACCGCCGGCGGCACGCGCGAACCGATCGATCCGGTCCGTGTCATCACTAACCGCTCAACAGGGAAGATGGGTTATGCGGTTGCCAAAGCCGCTCGCGATCGCGGTGCACAAACGATCCTGATTACTTCCGCAACCGGCATTCGCGCGCCTTGGGGCGTTGAGACCATCAAAGTCAACACCGTAGACGAGATGCGCGCCGCCACCTTGCCATCCGCCGCAAGTGCCGATGTCTTGGTGATGGCAGCAGCGATTTCCGACTTCCGCCCTAGCGTCTTCACCGATGAAAAGATCAAGAAGCGTGGAGGTAAAGGGACGACAATGGAACTCGAAGAGGTCGAAGACTGGATGCCGCAGGCGGTCGGTCCTCGTCTAGTCAAAGTCGCTTTCGCGGCCGAGACGGGTGACGCGGCGACCAAAGGATCGGCGAAGATGACGGCCAAGGGTGCGACCCTCACCGTTGCCAACGATGTGACTGAACCCGGAAGCGGCTTCGGTACCGACACCAATCGCGTCGACATTGTCAGCGTCAACGGCTCGATTGAGCCATTGCCATTGATGAGCAAGTACGACGTGGGCAATGCGATACTAGACAGGGTGAAACCGCATCTGGTTGACATCGAATAGACAGCAATTGGATAATCGTGAGACTCTACTGGCGACAACGAAGACGTGGCTTCGATTTGATAGTCGAAGATGACGATGGCGACTTGTTCAACGTCGGAGGCGTAAGACACACGCGGCGTGGCGGCATCGAAGCCATGGCCAAAACAATGGGATACGATCCCGGCCGTTCCACCAAGAACCTCCCGTCGATGGAACATGGGATGCAGTTCGTTGAGCATTTCGAACCTTGGCGTGATTTCTTCCCCGGATACCCGCTCGAACTGGAACCCGACGTCGTGGTTCCCGACGACTTGGCCTGACCTAACGACCACATCACCGCTTGGCAACCGTGGAAAGACTCATCGACGAAGCACGCGATCTAGCGTCGATGGTCGCACCTGCCGCTGACCGCATCAACGGCGAACGCCGCATCCCTGAAGACGTTGTCAACCCCATCATCGAAGCCGGCTTCTTTCGCCTCCTTCTCCCTCATTCGCTGGGTGGCTCAGAACTAGCACATCCTGACTTCCTGAAAATCGTTCGCATCTTCGGTGAAGCCGATGCCAGCGTCGGATGGTGCATCAACCAAAACAACGTATTCTCGACTAACTCTGTCAGGGTAAGTGAATCAGTCGCGGAAGAAATATGGAGCAACCCGCGTACTGTTGTCACGAACGGACCGCCGCGTCCTGGTACGAGAGCTGTAATCGGCGAAGGTGGCTATCGCCTCTCTGGGAGATGGGACTTCTCTAGCGGCATCTCGCACGCATCGTGGGTCGCCGCATTGGCACCAGTGCACAACTCAGATGGTTCCGACGCTGAGGAAATGCGCACCTTCCTAATCCCCAAATCGGATGTCTATGTCGTCGACGAATGGCACGTCGGAGGTCTGAGAGGCACCGCGAGCCTCAGTTTCACGATGGAAGACCATTTCGTCCCCAAGGAACGTTCTTACGGCTTGAACGAACCGTCCAGAGAACCCGGTTCCCTCTATGTCATTCACACGACACCAATGTTTGCATCCGGATTCGCCACTGTTGCCCTCGGCGTAGCCAGATCGGGCCTGGACGCCGCCATCGACTTGACCAAAAGTAAAGTCCAGCACGGCGGCACGAACACCATAAGCGCCGATACGACAACGCAACGAATGATCGGTGAAGCCGAGGCTTCGTGGAACTCCGCCCGCGCTTTCCTTAACGAAGCCACATCCGAGATGTGGCAAACGGTCGTCGAACGCCACGAACTCCCCACCGCACAGCGCATCAAGGTCAGACTCGCCGGCACACACGCCATCCGAACCTCAGCTGATGTCGTCAACAGCGCCTACACGATCTGTGGCTCAAACTCGATCTTCGAGTCGAATAAGATCCAACACTGCTTCCGAGACGCCCATGCGATTCGGCAGCAGATACAGGGACGTCCGACTCACTACGACACTGCGGGACAGTTCTACCTCGGGCTCGAACCCAAAGGTATCTTCTAACAACCGATTGGCATTAACTCGAGCGACCAATCGTACTCGGCAACGCCACTGGTTCCGGATCTTCGGTCTCGATCATCCACTCCGCCAACAACCGCCGCATCCCCGAAACCACTCCGGCGTTCTGCCGGTCATGTGCGACGTTATAGAGCTCCCACGGGTCGTTCACCAAGTCATAAAGCTCGTCCTCAGGATCAGCCATTTCACTCGTACCCGCACCGTTTGCCATCGGATCAGTCACATATTTCCATTCAACCGTCCGCACCATCTTTCGCCGACCCTGCGCTTCCCTGCCCCACAGTGTTTCGATTAGCGTCTTATAACCCCAAGGCTTCTCACACTCTTCCAGATGTGACATCATCACTGGTGGTCCACCAGCCCCATATTCCGAAAACGCCGCGATGCGCGGCTCCGCACTGGTAACCCTCGGCAGAGGCTTTCCCTGTATCCGACGCAACAACTCCCTCCTGACCTTCCCGTGACCATCGAGCGTCTTCGAATCATCCACCGCGCTTGTGTCCGGCGCGGGACCTACCCATCCATCATTGATCCCCTCGAAACTAGCCAACCCCTGCAACTCCAAGATCGTCGGCAATATGTCTAACGTGCTCGCCATCGATTCCTCGATTTCCCTGATAGGCACATCGCCTTTGGGAAATGACATTATCAACGGAACTCGTGTCAAACAGTCGTAAAACACACCACCCTTGACCGACATGTTGTGCTCGGCCATGAAGTCGCCGTGATCGGCGGTAAACACGATGATCGTCTCTTCAAGCACCCCTAACTCTTCTAACTTGTCGAGGATTCGACCAATGCCATCGTCAACCAACCGCGTCATCGCGTGATGCACCGAAACCAGATTTCGAATGTCCTCCTCCCTGTCTTCATCCATCCCCAACATCGCGTACAGCACCCGATTGACCTCTGGCGCAGGACTGACCTCTCCACTCGGCGGGTATGGTGCATCACCGAGATGGTCTACACCACCATCTTCATCAAACTCGCCACGTCTCATCGGGGGCAAAGCGATCTCGTCAGGTGGAAACATGTCAACGTAATGACGCGGTGCTTCACGCGGCTCGTGCGGATCGGGATACGACACCCACAGCGCGAACGGCCGGTCCTTATCGCCGCTCGATCCATCCCCGCCAAAACGATCTCCCGCTACCTGTCGCTCCAAAAAAGACTCAGTCTGTACAGTAACTACGTTCGAGCCGTAGTCCTCCAACGGATAGTCCGTAACCGCGTATGCGATCGTCGGACTCTGCGCGTTCTCATTCAGTCGTGCCCGCGCCTCATGGGCCTTATTGATCGCTTCAATTGGTCTCACCCACTCCATACCCTTGGTCTCTGGCTCTGATCCCAAGTAGTCACCCTTCGGCAATCCACCGTGCGAAATGTCGCAGTAGACATCGAATACATCGAGATCAACGAAGCAGTGGTTCTTGCCGATCAGACCCGTCGTGTAGCCCGCATCTCGCCATATCTGGAACGCATGCGTCTCGTTGTCAGGCATCAGAGTCTCGTTGCGCCGGCAACCCGTAGTGTGCGGATACCGGCCCGTCATGACCGACGTACGCGCGGGCACACACAACGGGTGCGGCGTAACCGCGTTACGATACATCACGCCACGTGCCGCCAACCGCTCCAAGGATGGCGTCGGGATTCCGATCTCCGAGTACATTCGCAAAGCGGACCACTTCAATTGATCGGCCATGATGAAAAGAACGTTTGGGCGCTTCAACTTTGTGTTCCCCGGGCCGTTGGCTTCTTGATTTCGGATAGCCGCGAACGATAATTTTCGGGCAGGTATTTCACCGCTTCTCGAAACGTGACCGACGACGCGATTGTGGCTCGGGGCTTCATCCATTCGAATACCAAATCGGGCGAGTGCTTCGACACCTCTCGTAGCACCCAGCCGATCGCTTTTCTGATGAAAAACTCCTCTTCATCAAGCATCGCGTCGGCATAGCCTGCAAACTCGTCCCAGCCATCGAGACCGCGCCGCAATCGTGGCAACAGCGTGAGCATCGCCGTTCGGCGCACCCAAAAATCTTCATCCTGCGACCAACTCAAACGAAATTGCTCGGCATCTGGCGCATCTAAGAGAATCGGTGACACGACGTTCAGCGCCAAGTCGTCGATCAACGCCCAGGTATGCGACTTCCTTAACAACCCTTCGACGAAACGCACGTCTTCTGCGTCGAAAACTTCAACCCTTGCAGCCAAGATGTTTACGGCCAGCTTACGCAACTCGTAAACATCGCGATCCCACAACTCAGCGGTTAAACCGATCAATTCACATTTCGAAACATCTTGGCGTTCACGCGCAAAGCGGCGAGCCGATTTCCGAATGACGGGTACGCTGACCCCGTAGTGTCGGAGTTCAGACTTCAGATATCGCTTTTCGTTGACGGCTCGGTCGATGGTTCCCGTAGCCTGCAATTCAGTCGCCAACCCGTCGGCGAGCGCGGCTATGTTCAAAGCCATGGAATCACTGCGCCTCACAAAGGTCCCACGCCAATGCGATCATGCATTTCGTGCCACTGATGAGCGACTCGATGCCAACCGATTCGTCCGTGCCATGCGCCCTCGACAACATCGGATCATCATCAGGGTGCGTTCCGGCGAAGCCATAGGTGATAATCCCCAAGTTCCGAGTAAAGCGTGAATCCGTAAACCCGTTGCTAATTGCCGGTATCCACTGAATGTCGTCTCTGGAAACCGCCAATGCCTGCGCACGTTTGATCGCCTCGGCCAAGTCCGTCTCGAAAGGCGACGAGTTGGGAACGGACATGTAATCGATCTCGAACGACACGCCGTCAACATCTCCGATCGTCTTCTCGATCTCGCTCCGCACATACTCCTCATCCTGGAACGGCAACGTCCGAACATCGCAAGTGACAGTTATGTTTTCGGGCACGCTGTTGGACTTTATGCCGCCACCGATCATCGTAGGCGTCCAGACCATCCTCGACAACGCCCTCAGCATTGAACTCAGGCGCGGCGAATTGTCCTCTAACTCGCCAAGAATTCGTTCGATGTTCTCTGGCGTGGGACGTTCTTCAATCCCGAACAGATTCAGGTAGTCGAATATCGGCAATGATGTGTCGATCTCAGGTTCGTAGTTCTCGATCCGTTGCAACACTCGCCACAACCGTTCCGACGCGTTCACACCCTGCCACGGCACTGATGCGTGCGCGCTCTCACCCCGCAACGTGATCTTGATCTCCAACCTGCCCTTCTCGCCCGTGCCCAGCAGATACGACAACGCGCCACCCTGCTCCACGGGTGTCCCTCCTCCCTCGTTTACAGCAAAGTCGCATTCCAGCGACTCGGGATGATTATCCGCTAACCAGCCGAACCCCCATCGACCTCCATGCTCCTCATCTGCCCCACTAACCAGCCGCAAACCGTGCTGCAACTGAACGTCGTTGCGCCTCAATATCGCCATCGCCATCATCTGTGCCGTCAGCAAAGCCTTGCAGTCCGACGCGCCACGACCGTAAATCCTGCCGCCAGATACCTCCGCTCCAAAAGGCTCCCACGACCACTTCGAATAGTCTTCCACCGGAACCACATCGGTATGGGACATGAACATCAATCGGCAGCGCGGCTCTCTACCCGGATAGACAGCGATGATGTTCCCACGCTCAGGATCCCGCGCCAAAATCTGCGTATCTGTGATCCCCTCGTCGTGGAACCAATCGCGGATGAACTCTGCCAACGGCGTCTCGTCACCCGTCGGCATCTGACCAGTGTTCACCGTCGGTATCTGAATCATTTGCCGCTCAAGCTCAACGATCTCAGCGGCGGAAGCATCGACTTCGTCGAGTAGTTGCTCTAGTGTTGACATATCTTGTAGTTCCGGGTTGGATTTGGGTGAATTCGGTTGGATAGTCCTATACTTTCACATACACGTTGCTCTTCTTGCCGTCTTCCAAACTTCCATCGTTCGGGCCGGTAATGTTCGGTATCCGACCATGAGCCCGGTCGTGCTTCGTCCGCTCCCACTCGCGCTCCAAGTCGGCGGTGTGACCTCTGAAGCGCGGCATCACGTATCTCGCGAATAGCTCTTGCGAATACATGACATGACGCATCGGCATCCATTCGTGTGTCGTGAGCATCAAGCCGCCGATGCCGCCAGTTTCCTCGACTATCTCTTCGATCTGCTCGATCGCATCGTCGGGTGTGCCGATAATCCACCGCCTCTTCTCAACGATCTGCTCGAACGTTAGATCCGCCGGATTCTGGTCCGGATGCACCAACCAACTGCGCGGCGTGTTGATCGTGTAGAAGTAGTTGTGGACATCGCGCACTGCGCCGTGTCGAGCCTGCTCGAATGCTTCTTCGCGCGTGTCTGCCAAGTGGACGTAAGTCACGACGCGCCAGTCGTCCTTGCTGGGAGAAGTGCCATATTTCGCGGATGCGTCAACTACCTCGTCCCACTGACGCGCCAACGGCACCGCGTCTGGCGGACCGCTCCCCGCGATCGAGAACATCATCATCTCGTACTGCGCCACGAAGTCAATAGATCGCTTGCTACCCGCCGACGGTGTCGCCAATTTGAGCCTAGGCTGCTGATACGAGCGCAACTGCAAAGCCATCTCATCGATCGTCCAATACTTTCCTTCAAATGAAATCGGATCAGGTGATTCCAGCAGCTTCACGATGATGTCGGTGGATTCCCGCATCATCGCGTTCAAGTCCTTAGGCGGAATCTTGAACCGCTGGGGATCAGTCGGCAATCCGCTAGGCCCGACTCCAAGCACGGTCCGACCGCGCGTCAAATGGTCTAGAAACGCGAACCGTTCGGCAACGTGGAACGGGTGATGAAACGGCAACGACACCACGCCCGTCCCCAGCGTGATACGTGTCGCTGTCGCCGATGCCTTCGCCAGCACCATCTCCGGCATCGGCATCGTCTCCCAAGCCGCCGAGTGGTGCTCGCCGACGAAGTACTCGTCGAACCCCAGCTTCTCGGCATAGTTGATCATGTCGATATCGCGCTCAAACGCCAACGAGGGGTTCTCGTTCGGCGTATGTAACGGCATCATGAAGAACGCGAATTTCATTGCCCAATCTCCGATTGTGTTAGTTGCCTAATGTATTGCGATTTTAGTTGCACGCGCCACCATTGAAATAGCAAGCACCTTTTTTCGAAAATCGCGATAGTAATTGCCCTTCAGAATTTACGTACGGACGGACGATGGCTGTGTATCCAACTCCGACGCCCGCGCACAAGCAGAGATTACAAGAGACATGCGCAACATGAACAAGACGATCCTACTCATTTCGCTTCCACTGTTAGCGATGATTGCAATCGCCTGTGGAAACGACAAAGTCTCACACGATGTCGCATACGTCGTAGACAACGAAAACAACCACATGTACCTGCTCGATCGGGCCGGCGAAAAGTCCAAAGTCTTGAATGATGCAGTCTCAAATCCGAAATGGTCGCCCAATCAGCGAATGGTGGCTTATCTAGCCAACGCCCAAGATGGCACAGGGCAGTTGAAGGTATGGCATCGCGACACCGAAGATTTCGAACGAGTGTCTGATGCCCCAAGCAACGTGCAAGAATTCTTCTGGTCTCCCGATTCACGCATGATCGCATACCAGGCCGACTCTGCTGACAAGACACGTTCCGAGGTGTTCGTCTACGATTTCGAAAACGAAGAAACTACGACGTTGGCGTCAGAACCCGTCGGAAATGTCGAACTCGGTAACTGGTCGGGCGACAACAACTGGATCGTGATGTGCCTCAATATCGACGGGACACAAGGCATCTACAAGAGGTCAGTGCGCGGGGTCGATGAAGTCCAACTGACGGATTATGAGGATAGTCGACCACGTTTCTCGCTGGACGGTAAACGCGTGGCATTCGCACGCAAGCTTTCCGACGGGTCAACCGACATCTACACCCTAGAGGTCGACACCGGCGATGGTCCTAGCGCGGCTAAAGCGTTGACCGACGACGACGGCGACGAAATCAACTTCGAATGGGCACCGGATGGTCGAAACATTATCTATGTTTCCGAACGCGATGGGAACCCCGAGATCTACGCTGTTGACACTCGTGAGAAGACGACCCGGCGAATGACCCAGAACCGCGTCGACGATGCTGACCCTAAATGGTCACTGAACGGCGAACAGGTACTTTTCCGTTCAAGCAACGATGGCAAGTATCACCTGTTCACTATGAACTTCAAGTCCGGTTCCCAAGAACGCGTCCTAGAAGAAGAAAACAACATCATCACCGCCGATTGGTGATCGTCAACCGGGCTAATGCCGACTAGCCCCCTGATTGCCGCGACTTCAGCATCCTGCTGATCCATGATTGCCGCTGTTCCCGGCGGCTGTTGTGTCGAGCAGGTTTAGTTTCCGTGGCCCTGTTCCTGATATCGGGCGGGGTGACCCTTGAACTTGATGCGGATGCGAGGCCTCGTCTCTCGGTGCGATGTGCGGATTGCCCGCTTGAACCTACAACCGAAGACAGACTCCTACGACTCTCGGTCCTACGTAGCCCGCCGATCGGTTTGGAGGCTGTACGTCCGTTTGAACTTCCGGCAGATCCATTGTTGGACACCTTCCGAGCGTTATAAGCGTTACGCCGGTCAGCATATCGTTCGGCAAAAGGCTTTTTGGTGCCGTTCTGCCGCCTCATCGCACCTTTGTCCTCGCCGTTAGGCGATGCCGCCTCATCCGTCACCGATTTGCGAATCGCCGCTGTCCGCATGTTTTGGTTCTTCTGACTCGCCGACATCCATAGACCATCGAAATAGTGATTGTCGAACTTGATGATCACATCCGAAAAACGGGCCGCTTCGGATGACAAGTTGGAATCGAAAGCCGCCACCTCAACTTGCTTGCCAGTGTCCTTCACAACTTGCAACGCTGGATAGAAATCAGCATCACCGCTAACGAGAATCGCGGTGTCGTAGTGGTCCTCATACGCATGAGCGATCAGGTCGGAAGCGATCATCACATCGACGCCCTTCTCCACCATCGTCTGCCCCCGCTGCTTCCAGATGCCGAGTTTTACTTCCAAGTAATCAGTCTCGTAGAGCGCATTTAAGAAGCGATCTTGCGACTCCGCGAGCTTCGGATTGTCAGGCGATTCCTGCCTGATGTTGTAGTAATAGGTGCGGATCAGTTCGCGGTCGCCGCAAAGCTTTTCCGAAAATTTCTTGTAGTCGAGGTTTTGCTTATCTGTGTTCTGCTTAAGTACGTGGTAGAGGTTGCTGCCGTCGATAAAAATCATCACTCGACGGCTCCCGGCATTGCCGTTCGCTTGGTTGGTCATCGATTTTCTTCCTTCTCATTTCAACCGCCTCCTCCTGAAAGTTGATCTTTGGGTTGCAATTGGATAACCGCGAGAATAGTTCGCGGGACACCCCACATCCGTGCATCTTCTCCGTAGGCGACAGGAGAACTTGAAGCGATTGGCTTAGTCGTGATACTTAGATTCATTCCCCGTCGATATTGGGGACTGCATTCGCCTACATTCACGATTAATAGTCTATCACACCCGTTGCAGTCCCTTAAAACCGATAGTTTTGCAACCAAACACATTCTTCTCAACGCCACCCTGTTGAATCGACACCACTTCGGGTTAAACTACTCTCTCAAGTATCCAGCGATACAAGTATCCGATTGGAGTGACAAATATGACGATGACAGCGACCAAGTCCATGGTCGGAATCACAGTACCCTCGCCCTGCGAAATGCCCAACGGCTTACAGTGGTACGGAGATGAGCTGTTCGTGATGGACCAGCTCACCGACAACGTATATGTGATCAACGAAAAAGGAGACGTCCTCAGAACCGTATACACCGGCACCGAGAATGGCTCCGGCATCACCGTCGGCGACGGCCACATCTGGACCGGCTCGAACGGCACCACCGTCTCCCGCCCCTACCGAAGCACCGACACCCATTTGGGCTACGTCGTCAAGTGTGACATGGACACCGGGGAGACCGTCGACCGATGGCGAACCCCAGACGGCGGGGGCATCCACGGCATCGAGTGGGACCACGACGAGAACCTGCTTTGGGTAACCGCCTTCAGCCCTAAGGCGATCATCCTCGTTGATCCGTCAGACAACTTCAAAGTCATCCACAAGTTCGAGGTCGAGTTGGAGCGTCTGCACGGACTCGCACTCGAAGGCGATGACGGTATCTGGTGCGCACACACCACCGACAACGTCGTAGTCCTCTACAACAAGGAATCCGGCGCCGAGATGGACCGCATCACGATGGGCCCCGAAGACCCCTTCATACACGGCCTCTCCTCCAAAGACGGTGTCCTGTGGTTCGGCGACGCAAACTTCGCCGGCAGCCACGGAACCGCCATCAGAGGCGAACCGTCCGTCGGCACAATCGCCCGCTAACCAAAACCATCAACTCCGAACCCGTCACAACAATTCCCTCTCCCTTTATGGGAGAGGGCTAGGGTGAGGGTGACCGGATAATAAGCGACCGAACTGCACGATGACCGTAGTCGATAGCCATCACCACTTCTGGGACTTGAACCTACGACCTTACGACTGGATGCCGGAAGGCAGCCCGTTGCGGGTCAACTATGGCCCCGATGACCTCCGCCCTCTTATGGCGGAGGCTGACGTCGACAAAACGGTCATAGTTCAAGCTCACGCGTCAATCGAAGAGACTAAGTGGTGCCTCGAAATCGCCGAGAACACCGACTACGTCGCGGGTGTCGTCGGTTGGGTCGACTTGAGCGAACCAAACGTCGGTGAAATCCTCGACGATCTACAGCAAAGCCCATACTTCAAGGGCGTCCGTCATCTCTGGGAGATGGACGAGGACCACGGCTGGCTAGCAGGCGACGCTCCTATCCAAGGTCTGAAAGAGGTCGAACGACGCGGCCTCTGCTACGACTTCCTCGTCCGCCCATGGAACCTCCCTTTCGTCCCGCGCATCATGGAGCACGTACCTGACCTTCGCGCCGTTATCGATCACATCGCCAAACCCAACATCAAAGAGGGCGAAGTCGAACCGTGGCTCACCCGCCTGCGCGATGTCGCATCCATTGACGGGATGCGCTGCAAACTCTCCGGGATGACCACTGAAGCCGACATGGACAACTGGACCAACGACGACCTACTCCCTTACGTCCACCATGTCATAGGAATGTTCGGCGTAGACCGCCTCATGTTCGGCTCCGACTGGCCCGTCTCAACCCAAGGCACACCCTACGCTGGCTGGGCCAGCGCCGTCCGAGACATGCTGAAAAACCTGCCCGAAGAACAATCCGATTTCGTATTCGGCAGAACCGCAATCGAGTTCTATCGTCTGGACGTATAGCCAACCTATATATCGAGATTAGCAGTCATCTTTGTGAACCAGTGAACCAAGACTCTTACCTCTTAGAAGCGCGGGATCTCACCAAGCTCTACGGCATCGTCCAAGCCCTCGATTCCGCATCCTTCACTGTCGGCTCCGGAATCACCGGACTCCTAGGACCCAACGGCGCCGGAAAATCTACCGCCATCCGCATATTCCTTGGCCTCACTGACGCCACTTCCGGCTCCGCACTGGTCATGGGCGCCGATGCGCGCCATCCCGACGCTCGTACCCGTCTCGGCTACATGCCCGAGCACGACTGCCTCCCACCGAATCAATCCGCCGCAAACTTCCTCACCCACATGGCCGAAGTCAGCGGCATCCCGCCATCACGTTCAAGGGCACTCGCAGCCGATACCCTTCGGCACGTCGGACTATTCGAGGAACGCTACCGCCCTATCGGCGGATACTCAACCGGCATGAAACAGCGCGTCAAGCTCGCACAAGCCCTCGTCCACGATCCAGTACTGATCTTGCTCGATGAGCCAACCGCAGGTCTCGATCCGACGGGACGTACCGAGATGCTGAACCTCATCCGCCGCATCGCACGCGAGTTCGGCATCAGCGTCGTTCTCTCAACCCACCTCATGCAAGATGTCGAGCGAACGTGCGACAACATCGTCCTTTTGGACATGGGGCGAGTAAAGGAATCGTCAGATGTCAAGTCCCTCACCGAAGAGACCGAACTCATCTACGTCGAGGTCGCCAACAACCGCGACCGCTTCACCGCAGAACTGTCGGACCGCAACATCGTTCACACCTCTGAAGGCATCGCAATATCGATCCCAGACGTCGACGGCGCAAAATTCGACGCCATCCGCGACGCCCTCGTCGCATCCGAAGCCAGACTCGTCCGCATGGGGCCACGTCAACGCGCCCTAATCGACCTCTTCCGCACCAACTGACCCGTGACCACAGACCAAAACATCGAACGCACCGGCACGGTATTCGACATCGGATACCAGACCTATGAAGGCGAACGCGAAGGTCGCAGCCGCGCTTGGCAGACGATATTCTGGGACGGAGTCAAAAACGGCATGGGCATTGGCCGCGGCGGATGGGCAAAAATCCTACCTTGGCTCGTCGTATCGCCCGCCATCTTGACCGGCCTCGTATTCGCCGCCATCGCCGCATTCTTCGAACAGCTCGGCCTCGAAGTTGATACTGGAGAAGGCACCGAAGTTGTAGACCTGCCAAGCCATGACGACCTGATAGGCGTAATCGGTTTCTTGCTACTCATATTCGCTGCTTTCGTCGGCCCAGAGTTGATCTGCCCCGATCGCAGAAACCGCGTCATTCATCTCTACTTCGTCCGACCAATCACCCTCCTCGACTACCTCGGCGCAAGATGGCTCGCACTCATCGTACTCCTACTCGCAGCCAGCTTGCTACCCCACATAACTCTGTGGGTCGGACTGCTCATCGGTGTATCCGACTCCCTTGGACACATCCAAGACAACTGGACAGACATCCCCCGATTCGTCGGCAACAGCGCAGTATTCGCAGTATTCGCCGCATCATTCACCTTCGCCGTCAGCTCTCTGACCGACCGACGGATGATCGCAACTCTCATCGTCATCAGCGTCATCATGATCTCTTCATTTACCGGGTTAATCGTCAATCTGTTCAATCCTCCAGATTCCGTTAGCAACCCAATGGCTCTTGTCAATTTGATCGACATCAACACCAGCATCATCCCATCCATATTCTTCGGCACCTACAACGAAAACTTCGACCTCAACATAATCTTCCCCATCGCCTGGATCGTCCTGCTAACCGCAGTCTCCATATTTGCAACATGGCGCTTCTATTCCAGACAGAGATAACCACGTGCAATCCCACACCGAAATAGACACCCGCAATGGCAACGGTGCCATCGTGTCGTTGGATTCCGTCTCCAAATGGTTCGGCAACGTCGTAGCGGTCAGCGATATCACCCTCAAGATCGGATCAGGCATAACTGGACTCCTCGGCCCCAACGGCGCCGGCAAAACGACCCTCCTCCGAATGATGTGCGGCCTTTACTCGACATCCGAAGGCTCCGTACGCCTCCTTGGAACCGATCCGCGCACCGACCACGATGTCTACAAACGCATCGGCATCATGACCGAAAACGAATCCGCATACGAATTCATGACCGGCCTCGAATTCGTCCGCCTCTCTGCCCGATTGAAAGACCTCCGACGTGAAGAAGCTCACCTCCGAGCCGCCATCGAACGCGTCGACATGTCCTTCGCACTCGACCGCAAAATCTCAACCTACTCACGAGGCATGAGACAACGCATCCGGTTAGCCGCCGCGCTAGTCGGCGACCCTGAACTCCTGATCCTCGATGAACCGCTGAACGGCGCAGATCCAACCCAACGTCTACGCTTCCAAGAGATCCTCCATCAAACCGCCGAGGAAGGACGATCCGTCATCATCTCCTCCCACATCTTGGAAGAAGTCGAAGAAGTCAGCGAAAGCGTCGTTCTCGTCGTCAATGGCAAGCTGGCCGCGCAAGGCGATTTCCACGCCATCCGCGCCGCTCTAGACGACCGTCCATATCACGTCAAGATCGAGTGCTCAGACCCTAAGCAACTCGGCGGCGAACTAGCCAAACTTCCCGCCGTCCAATCAGTCCAATTCGATCCCGACGGCTCAATCGTGGTACTCACAACCAACGTCGCAGTCCTACAACTCGACTTACCAGTCCTCGCGCAACACAACGACATCCGACTAACCCGAATCCAACCAATCGACGACTCGCTCGAGAGCGTCTTCTCGTACCTGGTCGAAGGCTGATGGGCATCATCGCAGAAACAATATTCATCCTCGCAATCCGGCAATCGATATCGATCCGCCGCATCGCCGTATTGCTCTTACTCGCCGCAATCCCACTCGTGATCGCTATCGCCAGCGGACTACTTGACGCGGATTGGGATGGCGAAGCCACTCAAGGCTTCATCCAAGGCCTAATCTTCAACACCGGCCTACCGCTGATCGCGCTCATTGTCGCCGCGCCCGTCTTCGCCGACGAAATCGAAGACCGTACACTCACCAACCTCATGCTCTCCCCCATCTCAAGGTGGCAAATCTCAATCCCCAAGATGCTCGCGGCCGCAGCTATCGTCGCAATTCCATTGGCCATTTCCACCTTCGTCTCCGTACTCCTAGTCTTCGACGAAGAAGCCTACTCCGCAGCCATCATCGCAGCCTTAGGCATCGCCATCGGAGCTATCGCATTCACATCCCTCTTCGCATTCATCGGCACCATCACAACCCGCGCCGTCGTCTTCGGAATCGTCTACGTATTCGGCTTCGAAGCCCTAATCTCCACCGCCATCCCCGGCCTCAAATACGTCAGCATCAGCGGCAACACCCTCTCGGTACTGCAAGAACTTAACTCAACCCTGATCGACGCTCCCACATCCGGATCAAACCAACTACCCCCCATCGAATACGCCATCATCGCTCTGCTAGCTGTCATCACTGTCTCGAACCTAGCCACCGTTTGGCGTCTCAAACAGATGGACGTCCACTGAACCGATCATAGCCCCTTTCGCTCTGCGAAAGGGGCGCGAGCGAGCGAAGCGACGCTCGCGGGGTATGCCTGGGGAGGTGACGGTGCAGGCTCCCCCGCGACAGTCTGTTGTACCGCGTTCACATCGAAAGCTACACCGCAACGCTATACTCTAGTGGCATTCTTACGTCGACGCTTCCGCGTCGCACACCCTAATGGCAGACACTCAGACCATCGCGCAATCCGCGCCCAAAACTCCCGCATGGGATCCCGCCGCGCCCGAAAACGCCTGGTACAAGTGGCGAGCATTCTGGGCCGTCGGACTCTCGCTCGTAACGATGGTGATGAGCTTCAGCATCATCTTCCTTGCACTACCCGCCATAGCCGAAGACTTCGGAATCACGTTCAAAGAAGCATCCCTTCTAGTCATCGCGCAATCTCTCACCATCAGTTCACTCATGGTCCCCCTCGGTAAAGTCGCCGACATGATCGGGCGCAAGAAGTTCCACCTCATCGGAATGGCGCTCTTCGGCGGTGGAGCCATCGCTTGCGCCTTCGCTACCAGCCTCACATTCCTCATCATCACCCGAGTCATCATGTCCATCGGCAGTTCCATGGGCCAGTCCGTATCTACAGCCATCACGACATCCGTATTTCCAGCCAGCGAACGTGGCAAAGCCCTCGGTAGCCAGACCACCGCCGTCGCCATTGGAGGTGCCGCCGGAACTGTGGTATCCGGCGTAACGCTCCAATTCCTACCTTGGCAAGCACTCTTCATCTTCATGGCGATCCCAACCGCCGTCGCATTCTTCTGGGGCCTCTACATCCTCAAAGACGAACGCATCGGCTCTTTCTCAGGGGAAAAACGTCCACCGTACGACTGGCTCGGAGCCGCGCTATCCGCCGTCGCGACCGCAATCATCATCCTCACCATCACCAACCCCTTCGCCCTCGCTTGGGGCTCGCCGATAATCATCGCCGGGGCCTTCACCGGCATCGCAACCCTCATCGTATTCGTCTGGTGGCAACTGAAGACCCCGAACCCGATGGTCGACCTCCGACTCTTCAAAAACAAAGTCTTCAAATACTCCATCATCACCCGCTACCTCGCATTCATGCGCTCCTCCGCCACCCTATTCGTACTCCCCATCTACCTTGTAGCCTTCCGAGGTTGGCCCGAGATCCTCGCCTCTGGCGTCATGCTCATGATGGCCATCGGAATGGGCATCGGAGCACAAGTCTTCGGCCGACTCTCCGACCGCTACGGCGTCCGACCGTTCATGATGGGCGGTTTCTTCTTCCTCGTACTCACCGGCATCGCACTCGCCACTCTAGACGACACCTCAAACGTTATCTACATCGCCGTCGTCGTCCTCATCAACGGACTCGCAATGGGCGCATGGTCCGCACCCAACGCCAGCGCCACGATGGGCTCCGTCCCACAGTCAGCCTACGGACTCGTAAGCGCGATCATCAACCTCACTCGCAACCTCGGAAACGTCTCTGGACAAGCGATCATCACCGCAATCATCGCCGGTGTCATGATCGCACGCGGCTTCAACATACCTCTCGGTGAACTCGAAGACACTCCCGAAGCCGGCTTCGCATTCATGGACGGGTGGAAATACGCGTACCTCGCCGCGACTGGCGTAGTAGCCTTAGCCTTCATCACATCTTTCCTGACAAAACCAGGCAAAAACGAATCCCAAGCAACGTAATCAATTCGGAGGAATACCCGTGAGCGCAGAATCTCTAGACGGCAAAATCGCCCTCGTAACCGGCGGCGGAACCGGCATCGGTAAAGGCATCGCACGCATCTTCGCCAGCAACGGCGCCAACGTAACCATCGCCGCCCGTAACCTCGAACGCCTCCAAGCATCCGCAGACGAAATCTCCGCCGAATCCGGAACCACCGTCAAAGCCCTCGCAATGGACGTCACCGACGAAGACAGCGTCGCTGGAGTCTTCAAATCCGTCATGAACGCCCACGGACGCCTCGACATCCTAGTCAACAACTCCGGCTCCGTCGAAGGCGACCCCATCGAGCAACTCTCATCCGAAAAGTGGCTCCGAGTCATGAACACAAACGTCACCGGCATGTTCTACTGCACCAAACAAGCCTTCAAGATCATGCGACCCCAAGGAGGCGGACGCATCATCAACATCGGCTCCATCGCCGCACAACGATCCCGACACTCAGCCGCCGTCTACACCACCAGCAAACACGCCGTCTGGGGCCTGACTCAATCCGCCGCCATCGAAGGCCGCGACATCAACATCGCCGTCTCCGCGCTCCACCCCGGAAACACCATGGTCGAACGCCGCGCCGACGCCCGATCAGGCTCAGGGCGAGACGAAGGCCCCGAACCCATGATGGACGTCGAAAACATCGCTCGCACAGCATTGTTGATGGCAACCTTGCCACCAGACGTAAATATGCTCGAAGCGATCGTGATCCCCAACGAACAGCTCTACCTCGGGCGAGGCTAACTGGTCATTACAACGGCACTGGTTATCACCATGTCGTAACCCACGGCATCACCAGCTTCGTGTGCCTTATCAAGGCTCGTGAAACCGCACTTCTGAAACGCTCGGGTGCTCCTCGTGTTGCCCTTCGCCACGAGACCGTAAATCGCATCCGCCCCAACGCGGTCGAAGCCAAACTCAACTAACAACCCGATAGCCTCACTCCCGTAACCTCGCCCCCATAACTCCTTCACCCCGATCATCAAATCGATCCGCCAGAGATTCTCACCGGGGTGCCGACCAACAATCCGCCTCAGGTTCATGCGCTGCAACCAGCACTCGCCTATCCCCTGCCCTTGAACCTCGATGATGAAACAGTAAGCGTGGGTCGAGATCCAGCGGTAGATCGACTGGATTTCACTCAAACTGCGCGGCGTGAAACCATCGCTTTCTACGTGCTCCATCACCTCAGGATCGTTGTTCCAAGCGAGTAGCAAACCCCAATCGCATTCCGTCATCGGACGCAACGTCACACACTCGCCTCGAAGAAACAGATCGTGGGTCTGCAATTCGACGACATCGCGGTCTCTCGAATACTCGAGTTCAGAGATAACTGTGTCAGGCATCGTGAAAAGCTAACAGGTTGTAGTCGGACGGGGAATATTGATTCCCGCGATATACTCACTTACGGCAATCAATAGCCCACACCAACCAGGAGAACCAAATGTACATCCTAATGGTCCGTCTAAAGGTCAAAGACGACCGCATCGACGACTTCATCGAAGCCTCTATCGGCGACGGCGTCGGATCCGTCCTCGGCGAACCCAACTGCTACCGCTTCGACATCATCCAAGACGACGAAGACCCCACAAAGTTCGCATTCTGCGAGGTCTACGAAGACGAGGCCGCGTTCCAGTACCACACCATGGCATACCACTTCCACCAGTGGCGCGACGCATCTGCCGACATGTTCGCAGAGCCACCCGAAGTCTCATTCTGCCGCTCCGTTTACCCGGCAGGACCAGCCGACTGGGATGCCTACCGACCCGGCGCGGTCGACGATTCCGCATTCCAGAACGGCACCCTCCACGTCATCCACGCTCCCCAATACGTCCAAGCCGACAAGGTAGACGACTTCATCGCCGCCGTAACCCTCGACGGCATCGGATCGACCCACGAAGAACCCGGATGCCTCCGCTTCGACGTCTATCAAAACGTTGAAGACCCGACCGAACTCTACCTCTACGAGGTATACGCCAACAGTGCCGCCTTCGACTACCACGTCGGAACCCCACACATCAAACTCTGGCGCGACACCGTAGCCGACTGGTACGACGAAGAACGCCGCGACGCCTCCATGGCCGGAAACATGGGCGCCCGCCGAGGCCGTAACGTCTGGCCACCCGACAACTGGAGTTGGTCCTCCGGCAAACCCGCGTTCTGAACACGTCATTCCGGCGAAAGCCGGAATCCAGAAGGGCGGAGTAGGGTTTCCCCCATTCATGGGGGAAATGTCCGGGGCCTGCCCCGCACTCGGATGCGGGGGACAAAGGGGGCCAACCCCTCCCCTTTTTGCGAAGCAAAAGGGGGACGCGGGAGCAAAGCGACCGCAGGGGGTTCACAGCAACCCAACCGTAGGGGCGACCCTCGTGGTCGCCCTTTCGTTTACCTGACCTCAGGGGATGCCCCGCCTCTCAAACACTCAAGAACCAAATATCACAACCCATCATTACAATCACATTAATCACAGTTCAAAACTCCACTCAAATGTCGAAAAAACTCCGCGTAGTAGTAAACCGCCGCCCCGACGCGGATCCTAACGTCGCGCCCTTCCCCGTAACCGAACCCGTCGAGTGGGTCTACACCGAGTACCAAGACAACAAAGCACCACCCGACTCCCTGATCGACGCCGACGTCTACATCGGCACCGACTTCACAAAAGAGATGGGTGTAGCCGCGAACTCGCTGAAGGCCATCCTCATCGCCGCCGCCGGTTACGACCGCATCGACCCGGACGCCGTCCCCGAAGGCTGCACCATCGCAAACGCCTACCACCACGAAGCGCCTATAGCCGAGTGGGTAATGGCCGTAGCCGTAGCTCTCGACCACGAACTCTTCAAATCCGATCGCACATTCCGCGAAGGATCATGGGAGATGTGGCCCGGTAGACACGGCGTATATCGCGAACTCATGGGGCGAACCTTCGGCATCGTCGGCTTTGGTGCCATAGGACGACGCGTCGCAAGACTCGCCCATGCATATGAAATGCCCGTCATCGCCGCAGGCAGAGCAGATCACGCCGACGGCGAACTCTACGGCGCAAACTACATCGGAGGCGGCAAACACGCCCGAGAACACGTCCTCGCAAACTCCGACTTCGTCCTCATCTCCACTCCTCTCGGACCCGCAACCCACGGTCTCATCGGCGCACACGAACTCGCCCTGATGAAACCCACCGCGTACATCATCAACCCCGCACGCGGACACATCATCGACGAAGCAGCCCTCTACAACGCCCTCAAAAACCGCACCATCGCCGGAGCCGCAATCGACACCTGGTACCAATACCCCGAATCCGCAACCGACGCTCCCCGACCATCCGAACACCCCTTCTGGGAACTCGACAACATCATCATGGTCCCCCACCACTCCGGCGCCACCTACGGTACCGCATCCCGCAGAGCCCAAACCGTAGCCCAAAACCTAGACCGCCTAACCCGCGGCAAACCCCTAATCAACATCGTCCACGAAATCTCCCGCTAGTCCTCGTCCCCTTCGCGCAGCCCAGAAGTCCGACAACAGGCGCGCGAGTAAGCGCAGCCCAAAGAACCGACACCAGAGCGGGGGATGCCGCCCCCCCCCCCCCCCCCACGGAGTTAAAGA
>VXSB01000050.1 GCA_009838175.1 Chloroflexota bacterium | reverse complement strand
ATGTCTCCCTGTGGCCGCTTGGGTCGGGGGTCTGCACACGTCTGCGCAGCACTGTAGTGTGCGGGTCGCGAGACCCGCGGAACTGTTCACTTGTTGTTTATACAACGGATGTATGAATATGTCAAGCGGGAGTTGTCTGAACCGCTGATTACGCTGATTGTCGTGATGGGCTGGGATGCCCCCGCCCTTTTGTCCCCGTCTCACCCTCTCCCTGGCCCTCTCCCATCGAGGGAGAGGGGATATCGCGGCGCTAAGTCCGGGGCGGGCTCTGGTGTCGATCCTCTGGGCTTCGCTTGCTCGCGCCCCCTTACGCTGCGCGAAGGGGGCGTGGGGCTGGAGTGGGGTGATAATGTGGGTAGCGATTTGGTAACTGGAGGTTTCGAATATGTCAGAGACGATGGATCCGATTGGGTTGGCTGGGCGGGTTGATGGTGGTGTTGGTAGTGCTCGGTTGTTGGATGGTGGTGATGTTGTTGCGGGTGAGGTTGGGAGTTGGCGGTTGGTGTTTGTTGTTGGGGCGGCGGGATTGGCTAGTGGGGGTGTAGTTAGGATCGGGACGGATTCGGATACTGATTGGGAGTTGCCGCAGGTGCATGATCCGAGTGGTGCGGACTATTTGAGTGTGGTTGCGCCGGAGGATGCAGAGGTGGCGACGCAGGTGGTGGATTTGACGACGGCGAATCTGGTGAACATGGGTCGTGCGCTGGTGGAGGGTGAGGAGGTGCTGGTTACTTGGGGGGACCGTTCTGGTGGCGGGTCGGGGGCTCGGAGTCAGACGTTTATCGAGCCGCGTCGGTATTTTTGGATCGAGGTTGATGCGGATGGATCGGGAGATTTCGTGCCGATATCGGAGCGTCCGGAGTTTTCGGTGATTGGCGGCGATGCCTTGCGGTTGGTGGTTGTTGCGCCGTCGGATGCGGTTGCGGGTGAGGAGTTTCGGATAAGTGTGAAGGCGGAGGATCGCTGGGGCAATCCGGCGAATATGTACCGTGGGAACGTGCGGCTTAGGGGTTCTGGGGTTGCTTTGAGGGCTGATGAGATTGAGTTCGATGAGGCGAGCGGTGGCGTCGTTTGGATCGATGGTTGTCGGATCACTGAGGCTGGTGAGCATCGGGTGGTGGCGCGTGATGATGATGCGGATTTGGGGGGTGTGAGCAATCCGATCATTGCAACTGAAACAGAGTCTCAATTCAAGTTGTACTGGGGCGATCCGCATGGTGGTCAGGTTGTTGATCCGTATAAGATCGGCGACTTTTTCGCGTATGCGCGTGATGTTGCGGGGATACATTTCGCCGGTTTTCAGCGTAACGATCCGGCGATCACGACAGGGGCTTACGAGGTGCAGCAGGAGGCGGAGCGGGACAACTATAAGCCGGGGAGATTCGTGCCGCTTCCGGGGTATGAGTGGTCGGCGACGACGGATCGTGGGGGGCATCACAATGTTTATTTCCGTCGATTCGATCAGGATCTGCGTCGGTCAGGCCATGGGGCTCATCTAGATCCATGGGATGTGGATACGGATTTGCCGCACGTTCGAGAGATGCATACGGCGTTTCGGTATTCGGATGTGGTTGTGACGCCGCACGTGGGTGGAGTAGCGGCGGATTTGCAGTATCACGAGCCGCAGATCGAGCCGGCGTTGGAGATCACGTCGACGCACGGGCAGTTCGAGTGGTTTTTGCGGGAGTCGATTGAGCGGAACTACAAGATGGGCTTCATCGGCGGTAGCGATTGCTACACGGGTCGGCCGGGGGATGATCAGCCAGGGCATCAGCTACGGCGGTATCAGAAGGGTGGATTGACGGCTGTGTATGCTTCGGAGTTGACGCTGGATGGAGTTTTGGCGGGGATGAAGGCGCGGAGGGTCTATGCGACTTCGGGAGTTCGGATAGTGGCGATGGTTTCAGCAGATGGGCACATGATGGGCTCGGAGTATTCCACATCATCGTCGCCGGAGATCTCGGTGAAGATCGTCGGGGCCGGTCCCTTGGAGAAGGTCGAGTTGTTCCGGGGCTTGGAGATGCTGCACTGTGAGGAGATGTCGCCGGGCAGGTCGGCGAATCGGGTTCGGGTCACGTGGGAAGGTGCGAGTCGGGAGACGAGTTACTCAGGCGTGGTTTGGGACGGTACGGTTACGGTGTCGGATGGGTCAATCAGAAATGTGGAGAAGATCCGGTTCGATAGTCCGAGGTCGGAGGTTGATGAAGCGTCGGATTCGAGTGTGAGTTGGTCGTATTGGGGTTGCGGGTATACGAGCGGGTTGTTGCTGGATATCGATGGTATGGACGATACGGGCATCGAGGTTGCGCTGACGAGTGATGTGATTGCTAGCTCTCAATACGGCGATCATGGTCGTGACGGAGCGCGGCGTATCACGTTTGCGTCGGCCGATCAGGTGCGGGTACCGACGACGCTGGGTTCGCTGGCTGATGGTCCACGGCGGGTTGACCTAGGGCAACTGGATCGGGCGGTTACGGTTGAGATGGCGCCTGCGCCGGGGCCGGATCGGGTTGAGTTTTCGGTAGTCGATGATTCTCCGAGGCCTGGTATCAATCCGTATTGGGTTCGAGTGACGCAGTCGGATATGGAGAAGGCTTGGACGAGTCCGGTTTTCGTGGATTTTGTGGCGGGTGTTTGAACTGGGGATTTGTGGAATGGGTGTATGAAGCCTCGCGTCTACCCCGTCACCCTCACCCTAGTCCTCTCCCATCGAGGTAGAGGGGATTCCCGCCCTGTCCATAACCCCCTCTTGAAGGAGGAGGAACAAGAGGGGTGGTTTTTGTAGAATCGGGCGAACTCGTTTTTGCGGCTTGGTACTATTCGACCGCTGCATCATCCCGTCCATCTAACCCGAAATCCCGAGCCGTCTCCCATTGTCAAGTGTCTCGCCGTCGCGCCTTTCTGTTTCATTGCTCCAGTTTCGTAACGGGTTCAATCGTCCACTCGGCCTATTGGCGCTCTCAGTTGTTTCGATGCTGATTATGCTCGTGGTGGCGAGTTGCTCGGGCGATGGCGAGGCGACAGCGGTACCTACTTCTGCACTGCCGGAGGCGACGGTTGCGCCGACGCCGGAACCTGCGGAGGCGACTGCCACGCCGGATATGTCTAGTGAGGCTGCGGGGGAGAACGGCGACGAGATCACGAGGGAGGATGTTCTTGCGACGGTTTTCGAGGATTGGGGATCAACCTGCCTCAACAATGCCTACCCGCCGAACGCGCCGCAACTCGATGATGTAGCTGCCGAGGATCTTTCGACCGATCCGAATGGGCTTGAATTTGTGACGATCCAGGAAGGCGAAGGCGCAAAGCCGAAATTGGATTGGGAGGTTGATGTCCAGTACACCGGGTGGCTTGAGGATGGTTGCATATTCGACAGCTCGTATACGCGTTCGGAACCGACGGTTTTCCCGGTGAATGCGGTGATACCGGGCTGGCAGATGGCGATTACGCAGATGAAGGTTGGTGAACGGCGTCGTGTTGTGATTCCGCCTGATCTTGCGTACGGAGTTGATGGTTCGCCGCCTGTGATACCTGCTAACGCGACTTTGACTTTCGACATCATCCTCATCGGTGCCACCAACCCGGATGCCGCTCGGGTCGAAGCGACCCAGGTTGCGGAAGATCTGCTGACACAAGCGACCGCGGAGGCTGCTGATTTCGATGCTGCTTCGGCGGCCTTTGAGCCGATTATGGTGGACTACGTTCAAGATGTGGCGGGATTCTTGGAGGCTCTTCCCGCGGGCGAAGTTACGTGCATGACTGCGTATGCGGGTGGGATCGAGCGAGTTGAGGAGATATTTTCGAGCCGGTTCCAGCCGCCAAGCGGTTTAATCGCACAGTTCGACGAGTGCATGAGCGATATTTCAACTCGCAACACCGCTGTTGGCAGGATTGCGATCATCGGCCCGGGTCTGTCGGACGACACGATCGACTGTGTTGGTGAGACGATCGAAAATCCGACATTGAAGCCGCTCTTCGGGATTTTCGACAGTGCTGAAGTGTCGGGTGAGTGGATATCGGCGCATTTCTGTTTGACTCCGGATGAACGTTTGGCGTTTGAAGAAGCACTGTTCGCTAATCAGCCTGATCGACAGGCTTCGGGATCAGGGGGCACGTTCATTGACGTGCAAGAGTGCATGGTTCAAGAGCTAGGGGCGGCCCGGTATTTCGAGCCGGTAATTCAGCCTGACACTGCTGATCGAGAGGCGATGGATGTGTTTTTCACCAACTTCACGGCTTTCCTGATCGCGGATATTCACTGTCGCCAAGGTGAAGAAGGATACGCGCTTCCCGATGGTACGGTGATGTCGGAGGAAGCGGCGCAGTGTGTCGCGGATTCACTTGGTCCGATCCGGTTTGGCGAGGTGTTGCTGGACCGGGTTTGGGTGCCGACGGCGGAAGATCATGCGGAGGCAGTGGAGGCGTATGCCGGGTGCGATGTGCAGACCGATTTCCTAGGGTTGCCAGAAAGCTTCGGCAATTTGGGATCAAGCGAACTCTCGTGTCTGCTTTCGGAGCTCTCGAACCACGAAGACCCGCGTCAGACGTCGCTGAGGGCATTCGTCGAGATGGGCGAGCGAGCGGAGTTCAAGGCGGGTGATTTGGTGACGGTGCTGTTTGGGGCGGACCGGTGCGGAATTGAGATACCAGGACTGCCCGACGGGGCTAACATCTCTGACACGGCGCTGATGTGCGTGACTGGCAAGATCGATACTGAGCTTTACACGCAGGGGCGTGAGGCGGTCATTGCCGCGTTCGATGCAGCGTTGCAAGATTCTGCGGACTGCTTCGACGATCAGTAAGGTTGGGTCGACGATGGTCGATCGGCTGTTCAGGGAGGCTTCACTCGCCGAGTTGTACGATGCATTCTGCGTCGGGAGACGAGACTTCGGTTTCTACCTGCCGTTGGTGATGTCAGCGGCGAGCATTTTGGATGTCGGTTGCGGGACTGGTGAGTTGTTGCGCTTGGCTAGACGCTCAGGGCACACGGGAAGGCTCTGTGGTCTCGATCCTGCTGATGCGATGCTCGATCAGGCGCGCCGAGAGCGAGAAGTCGAATGGGTTCTAGGCGACCTTACGTCGGTTGGTTGGGAGCGGGAGTTCGATCTGATCGTGATGACCGGGCACGCGTTTCAGGTGTTGGTTGAGGATGACGAGATCCGAGACGCTCTTGGCGCGATTCGATCAGCACTGGCAGATAGTGGACGGTTCGTGTTTGAGACGCGGAATCCGCGGGTTAGGGAATGGGAGAGTTGGGTTCCGGAGAATGCGGTGACGATTGAGCGTGGTGGTAAAGCCGTGACGATGGCGCATCAAGTTGAAGAACCTGTAATTGGAGACGTTGTCTCATTTACTGCTACTTTTTCGAGTCCGAGTTGGGATTGGCCGCAGGTAAGCAGGAGCACTTTGAGGTTTCTCAGCGAGGACGAACTCGGTAGGTTCCTTGCTGATGCGGGTTTGGTGATAGAGGAGCAGTTCGGGGATTGGGAACGTCAGCCGCTGACGAATGTGAGTCCAGAGATCATTACGGTCGCTTGTAGAGGTTGATCGGGTATCAATGCCGGCACAGGATCTCCGTCAGTGCTGCCAAATCCGGAACTACAACGTCAGGAACCGCATCGGTTGGACGTGTGCCACCTCCGCGATTTGGGCGGTTCACCCACACGCTTTTGATGCCAAGCTGGTTGGCTGGGCTGATGTCGTGGTAGAGGCTCTCTGCGACGTGTAGCCAGTTTTGCTTGTCTACTTTCATGTGGGCTGATGCGACGTTGAAGTTGCGGAGGTCTGGTTTGTAGCTCTGGACTTGTTGTGCGGTTACAACGAGATCGAAATCGACGTTCAGCGCTTTGGCGGTTGATGCGAAGAGATCGTCGTCGACGTTGGAGATTACGGCAAGTTTGTAGCGTTCTTTCAGCGTCTGCAAGGCTCCGGCAACATCGGGGAAGATCGGCCAGTTAGGCAATGATTCGGCGAGGCTGCCCAACTCGTCGTCGGAGAATGCAAGGTTGAGTTCGGCTGCTATCGACTGCATAACCTCGTGCAAGACGTCTCGATACCTCAAGTAACCGGGTCGTGCCTGCACTTTCGGTTCGATTTCTGAGAACATGGCGAGAATCTTTCGCGTTGAACGATGAACACCGTGACGATTCAAGACATTTGAGACTGCGTCGCAGATGCCTGATTCCCAGTCAACGAGAGTTCCGTAGCAGTCGAAGCTCAGCCATTCGAATTGATCGGTGTTGAGCAAATTTCAACTCCTGTGGGCAACTCGCCATAAGGACTCGATGAAGCCTCAGAGGCGTCATGTAGCGTTCGCATCGTTGCTACACTGTAGCAATGTCAAAAGATGTCTTGAATGTTGGTGATGTTGCCATCACGTCATTGAGTGATGGGCGGTTGGTATTTGACCAGAGAATAACGTTTCCTGATACTCCGTTGGAGCATTGGGAGCAGTATTACGACATCTTCCCGGAGTATTTCTCGAAGCCGTATTTCCTGTTGAATCTGGGCGTGTTTGTGATGCGGTCTGGCGGCAAGACGCTGGTCGCGGATACGGGGTTCGGGCCGCATGGTCAGATGCTGGGGTCGGATACTCCGGCGGATTTGATGAACGATTTTGCGCGCAAGGGCATCGGGACGGATGAGGTGGATACGGTTTTCTTGACGCATCTGCATGGGGACCATGTTGGTTGGAACACGAGGCCGGAGGAGTTGTCGAAGCCGACTTTTGAGAAGGCGCGGTACACGGTGCATCGTGCGGATTGGGAGCATTTCACGACGCCGGAGATATTGGAGGATTTCCGTGGCGATGCCGTTAAGCGAAGTGTGATGCCGTTGGAGGAGGCTGGCGTGTTGGATCTGATGGAGGGCGAGACAGAGCTGGCGCCGGGGATAACGGCTATTCACACTCCGGGGCATACGCCGGGCCACATGAGTCTGTTGATTTCGTCGGGTCGCGAGCGGGCGTTGTTGATCGGTGATGTTTTGGGTTCTCCGATGCATGTTACGGATCCGGATTTGACGTATTGGCCGGATACGGACAAGGAGTTAGGTAAAAAGACACGGCATCATCTGTTGGACATGGCTGAGGGTGAGGGAATGACGGTGTTGGGTAGTCATCTGAGTCAGCCTGGGTGGGGTACGTTAGTGCGATGGCAAGGTAGGCGCTACTGGAAAGGTCTGTAGATCATGGCTAACAGCGTGTTGGATGTTGGCGACATTCGGGTAACTTCATTGAGTGATGGGGGCGTGGTGTTCGATCCGCGGCTGATGTTTCCAGATACGTCTTTGGAGCAGTGGTCGCATTACTACGAGATTTTCCCGGAGTGCTTTTCGGGTCAGCACTTTTTGATGAATCTGGGTGTTTTTGTGATGTCGTCTGGCGGAAGGAATGTGATTGCGGATACTGGGTTCGGTCCGCATGGGAAAATGTTGGGTTCTGAGACTTCGGCGGAGTTGATGGACGATTTCGCGCGCAACGGTTTGAAGACTGACGAGATCGACACTGTGTTCATGTCGCACCTTCATGCGGACCATGTGGGATGGAACATCGATCCAGAGACGACTGATGTTCCGACGTTTCCAAACGCTCGATATACGGTTCATCGTGCGGACTGGGATCATTTCACTGTTCCGGATGATGACAGCGAGTTTGGGATGGAGCCGATCGAGCGGAGCGTGATTCCGCTGGAGGAGATCGGGGTTTTGGATTTGATGGACGGTGAGACGGAGTTGGCGAATGGCGTGACGGCGGTTCCGACGCCGGGTCATACTCCGGGCCATATGGCGTTGCTGCTGTCGTCGGGTCGGGAACGGGCGATATTCGTTGGAGACATCTTGATCAATCCGATGCATGCTACGGATACTGATTTGCCGTTTGCGTTGGACACTGATCCGGCTGAGGCGATGGAGGTGCGGCATGAAGTGTTGGATCGCGCAGAGAGGGAAGGGACGATTGTTTTGGGTAGCCATTTGAGTCCTCCGGGTTGGGGGACGATGGTTAGGTGGGAAGGTCGAAGGTATTGGCGGGGGATGGGGTAGGTTTTGGTGGTCTGGTGATGTGCTAGGATAAATGACCATAGTCATGACTATAGTCATTTAAGGAGGGCCCCGATGCGAAGTCCCACAGATCAGTTGGAGTCGCAGAGTGAAGCTGGAGTGCGAACATTTACAGCTTCGGAATTTAAAGCTAAGTGCTTGAAGATCATGGACGAGGTCGCTGAGACTGGGGAGCGGGTTGTGATCACGAAACGTGGTAAACCCGTGGCTGAGCTGACGCAGGCGCGCGAACGGCGGACGTCAAAATACGGGGCGTTGCGAGGGATGATCACCTACAAAGGAGACATAATTTCACCCGTTGATGTCGAATGGGATGCTATGAAGGATGAATAACGTTGGTAGTTCTTGATACCAACGCCCTCATTTGGTTCGTAGACGGGGACCGAAATCTAGGACCTTCAGCCCTTCGGACAATCGATCATGCCCAATGGGAAGGAGAGTTGTTCGTTTCAGCGTTCTCGTTTTGGGAGATCGGCGTTCTTGTAAGCAAGGCTCGTCTGGGTTTGGGCGTCCCGGTTAAGACTTGGCGCGATGCAACGCTTGATTTGGGTGTTGAAGAGATTCCCGTAAACGGATTAATCGGAGTTTTGTCAACGGAAATGGAAGACCTGCCAAACGATCCGGCTGACCGGATTATTACAGCGACCGCCATCACCGTCGGAGCCACACTCGTGACCGCGGACAGTCGATTGTTGCAGTGGGACGGCGAATTACGGCGTCAAGACGCTAGGCGATGAGTAGAGGTTTATGTGAACTTCTAATCGAAGAAGTCTTTGTCCTCGTCGGAGAGGTGTTTTTTGGCAGCTGGGATGTTGAATTGGACGCCTAGGCCGGGGGTGTCCCAGACTTTGATGTGGCTGTTTTCGACGATTGGATCGGGGAGGCCGTCCATGATGTCGTACCACCATTCGGGTTTGCCGGCTGGGTATTCGAAGGCGATGTAGTTGCGCGGGAGGGTTGCGGCGAGGTGGACGTGGGCGGCGATGCCGATGATGCCGTCGGCGACGCCGTGGGGAGCCATCATGATGCCGTGCATGTCGGCGAATTCGGCGATCCATTTGAGTTCGGCGATGCCTCCGACGTCGAGGGGGTCGGGGCCGATGACTCGGACGGCTTTGGATTCGATGAGGTCTTTGAAGTTTTGGCGGAGGTAGATCTGTTCGCCGGTGTGGATTGGCGTGGAGGTCTGCATCTGCACTTCGCGGAAGAGTTCGGGGAGGACGTAGGGGGTGTAGTCGCCGGTGATGGTGTCTTCGAGCCACATTACGTTGAGGGGTTCGAGGGCTTTTGCTAGGCGGAGGGTGTCGTGGACGGTCATGCCGGGGCCGCAGTCGAGGGCGAGTCCGACTTCGTCGCCGAGGACGTCTTTCATGGCTTCGACGCAGGCGATAGTGTGTTTGAGGCCTTGTTCGGTTAGGGGGCCGCCGACTGGTGGGCGGACTCCGCCGCGGGGTGGTCCGTCGTATTTGGGGAGTTCGCCGTAGAAGTAGTTGGGGAAATTAGAGGGCATCCCGGAGTGGAAGGATATGCCCTGCTTGATGATGGAGAAACCTTCTTTGAACTCCTTCATTTCGGCCATGTTTTCGGCGTAATGCTCGGGTTGATTGCCTTTGAAGGGGGTTCGGATGCCTCCGTTGTAGACGCGAACCTTGTCTCGGACTTTGCCGCCGAGGAGTTTGTATACGGGGACTCCGGCGGCTTTTCCGGCGATGTCCCAGAGTGCAACTTCGATGGCGCTGACGGCGGCTCCCCACGGTTTGAAGCTGCCTAAACGACGAATTCGGCTCATAACGCGCTCGACATCGGTGGGATCTTGTCCGAGGATGGCTTCTTTGTAGTAGAGGACGAAGGGTTTCAGGTAGGGTTTGGTCCATTCGGCTTGGCCGAGGCCTTCGATTCCTTCGTCGGTGGTGATACGGACGATGGGGTTGTCGCCGATGATGGCGCACTTGAGATCGGTGATCTTCATGGAAGTCTCCTTGGGTTGTTGAGGGAATGATACGGGAATCTAGGGAGTGTGGAGGGGGATTATGGGTGGGGATTTCATGCCGCTCATGCCGGAGTTTTGCCGCTCATGCCGCGAAATTGCCGCTGGAGCGGC
>VXSB01000056.1 GCA_009838175.1 Chloroflexota bacterium | reverse complement strand
CTCTCCCATCGAGGGAGAGGGAATTCGGGGGTCTGGCTCTCTCCGGTAGAGGGAGAGGGGTATCGCACTGCAACGTCCTTACATCAGAGGAGAGGGGTTTTGGTGGTGCGTGAACCCCCTGCGTCTCGCTTCGCTTGACGCGTCCCCCTTTTGCTGACGCAAAAAGGGGAGGTCACCCTCATCCGAGACCTCTTATTAATCTCCACTAGAAGGGGGAGGGAAGAGTGGCGAGTCCAAGTGGATGGCCGTTCACACCGCCTCCCCGGGCATACCCCGCTCCGCGTCACTTCGTTTGCTCGCGCCCCTTTCGCTCAGCGAAAGGGGCGTGGTGGGTAGTAGGTACTTGATGGGATGTGATGTTTGGTTCGGCGATTTTCAAATCAACTTGAAACTGCGGATTAGAATCTGAATGGTGAGGCGCGACTTGAAATCGTCAGCGCACCGCAAATGTCGAATCAACTGCTAGGTCCGATCCCGATGAATTTGGGACTAATCAAAGACAGGGTCAAATATGGGCCGTAACGGCAAGATACGGCGCGCTCCTGGATTTGAAGACCGGGCGGGTCGGGACTTCGAGCGACTGGATTCGGCGATCAGAAGTGCTCGTGATGTTCTTTACTCACGGGGCTATCAGCCGATTGAGACGCCGTTGATAGAGCAGACGGAGCTTTTTCTGCGTCGTTCCGGTGGATTGCTTTCCAGCCAACTATTCGACTTCCTCGCGCCGGATGGGAGCGATATTACGTTGCGTCCAGAGTTGACGGCTCCGGTGATACGTCATGCGCTCGAGCAGGGCGGGACGATGCACCCGATGCGTTACCAGTACGCGTCTCCGATATTTAGGTACACGGAGCGGCCATTCGATGCGCCGCCGAACTCAGTTCCGAGCAAGCGCCAATACATCCAAGCGGGAGCGGAACTTATTGGTGCGACGCAGGCTGCGGCGGATGGGGAGATCATAGCGACCGCGTACGAGATGGCGAAGCGGTTGGGCATTCAAGATGTCGCGATACGTGTCGGCCACGTCGGTCTGATCTGGGAGATGTTGGGACGCTTCAACTTATCGGAACGTGCGGCGCTTTTTCTCGCGAACCATGTTTCGGATTTCAGCGAGGGTGATGATGATGGCACTGCGATTGAGTCGGAAGCGATCAGATTGGGGTTGATGCCGACGGACAGCCAACAGTCAGTTGAGACGCAAGCGTCGGCTGCTCACTTGCTGACGCGCCTGGCTACCGGATCTGTCCAGTTGCCCAGTGCCGCAGAGCAGACCTCGCGTACGGCTGAGGAGGTCGTCGCGGGACTCCGCCGAAAGGTGGAAAGCGATGTCGCCAATTCTGATTTCCCGAGGGCGATGGAACTGATGCGCAGGATTGCGCGAATCAATGGCGACACGATACCGAATGCGGCTCGCATCGCTGCTGAGTACGGTTTGGGTGATCTGGACAACATCAGAGCTATCAGATCGGTAGTGGATGCGGCCGAGAGTGCGGGTGTGGATGCTTCAGACATCTCGGTAGATTTTGGATTGGCAACATCTATTGCGTACTACTCGGGTATGATCTTCGAGGTTTCCGCGACAGTTGGAGGAGAGCACGTTGCGTTAGGTGGCGGCGGTAGATATGACGGATTGGCGTCTGCTCTAGGGTCTGACGAGGATGTTCCGGCGCTCGGGTTTGCGTTGAATCTGGACACGATATTGGAATTGAATGGCGGCTCTGCGGCGTCTGAAGCTCGGCGCAAGGCTGTTGTATTGGCTCCCGTCGACGGGGATGCTGATGAGTCGATCGTCGAGGCGGCTGCCGAGTTGCGTGGTCAAGGCTATGACGTTTTCACGCTCTTCGATACGACCGTTGATGCAGGTGACGTGGCGTCTTCAATAGGTGGTGCGAAGGTGGCGTTGGTGGATGTTTCGGGCTCTCTCACGTGGGTTGCCGAGTGATGGACACGTTGCGACTAGCTATACCTTCGACTGGTGCTCTTGAACAGGGTGCGGCGAAGCTGCTTGCAGAGTCTGATGCGGCTGTAAGTCGCGTGAATTCGCGTCGCTACACTGCGATGATGCCGTCGATACCGGGGGTTGAGGTTATCTACCAACGGCAATCCGACATTACGACGATTGTGGATTCGGGTAACGCGGACTTGGGCATCGTGGGATTGGACCGATATCTTGAATCAAGATTGGAAGACGGCGATTCGTTGGTGGTAGTGCCGGATCTGGAGTATGGGAACTCGCGGCTGGTGATTGCGGTGCCGGATTCTTGGCTCGACATCACGTCGATGTACGATCTTTCTGACCTGAGCCTGGAGTTTCACGAACGCGGACGGGATTTGCGAATAGCGACGAAGTATCCGCGATTGGTGAAGCGTTTTTTCAATCGCCGCGGCATCAACTATTTCTCGATGGTTGCGATCAACGGAGCACTTGAGGCGGCTCCGCGGATCGGTTATGCGGACATCATTGCGGACATATCGGACACGGGCAACACGTTGCGGGAGAACAATCTACGAACGCTGGTCGATGGCGTGGCGATGGATTCGCAGGCGATCATGATCGGCAACGCGGCTCTGCTTGCTCGCTCAGACGATAAGCTGGCTTTGACGCGGCGTCTGTTGGAGCGTATCGAGGCAAGGCTGCGTTCTAGGTCGTATCGTCGGGTGACGGCGAATGTCAGGGGCGAATCCGAGGGTGATATTGCTGAGATGATATTGGCTTCGCGAGAGTTATCTGGAATGACAGGCCCGACGGTTTCGCGCGTCTATACGAGCGACGGGAATCGCTGGTTCGCGGTGCAGATCGTGACCAAGAAGAGCGATGTGTTGCGCGTGGTGGACCATTTGCGGCAGTTGGGTGGCACTGGCACTGCGGTCACGGACTTGCAGTTCCTGTATCAAAGCGAATGCACGCTGTATGCGAGGCTGATCGAGAATCTGGACCAGTTCTCTGGAGCAGTTGATCCGTGCTGAGGCGAATTCACGGCCTAGATGCTGCGGTAGCCGAGTTTTCGAACCGCGGCACGGCGGGCGATGGTGATGAACCAAAGACGAACGGGGGCGGCATCTACAGCGAATTTCTGTCGCCTGAGGCGTTCGCGGATCGAGTCATCGCGGATGTGCGTAAGCACGGCGATGCCTTTGTGCGTCGGATATCAAATGCCCTAGATGGTGTTGACCTCGAAGACTTCGAAGTTCCAACTAAGGTCATCCGCGCAGCTAAGGATCAGTTGCTGTCTAAAGAAATTATGGCTCTAGAACTCGCTGCTGAGCGGGTTGCGGCGTTTCAGAAACGTACGTTGCCGGAGTCGTGGCGGGATGTGGCGGCAGGATATGGCGAGGTGGTGCATCCGGTCGACTCGGTTGGATGTTGCATTCCAGGTGGTACGGCGCCTTTAGCATCGACGGTGTTGATGACTGCGGTGCCGGCAAAGGTTGCGGGCGTGCCTTACGTGTGCGTTGTGACGCCTGCGGGACCGGATGGATCGCCTCATCCGGCGGTTTTGGCGGCGTGTGACATCGCGGAAGTTGACGCCGTTTTCGCTGTGGGTGGTGCTCAAGCGGTTGCGGCTTTGGCGGTTGGTACTGAATCGATACCGAAGGTCGATTTCATCTGCGGTCCGGGGAGCATTTGGGTGACAGCGGCGAAACGTCGGGTGTACGGCGTAGTAGGTATCGACGGGATATATGGTCCGACCGAGACGATGGTGATCATCGATGATGCTTCGAACGCGGCCGTGACGGCTGCGGACATGTTGGCGCAGGCTGAGCACGATGTGTTGGCTGCTCCAATACTGGTTGCGCTCTCGGATGAAGCGGTTGACGCAGTTGAGGCTGAGTTGGCAACGCAGTTGGAGATGTTGCCACGCGCAAAGATTGCAGGAACTGCATTGAATGGACGCGGTGCAGCGGTGGTGGTCGATTCCATCGATGAGGCTTTGAAGGTAGCTGAAGAGTTTGCACCGGAGCATTTGTGCATGGGGTTCGCGGGAGCCGAAGGGTTGCTTGCCAAGGCTCGCAACGCGGGGGGTATTTTCATCGGCGAACGATCTGGCGAGGTGATGGCCGATTATGTCGCAGGACCGAGCCACGTGATGCCTACAGGCGGGTCGGCACGTTTCTCGTCGGCATTGTCTGCCAGAGATTTCGTGCGAGTGACACCGTTCTTGGATATGGACGAGGACACGTTCGCGTCAATTTCGGAGGCGGCTTCAGACCTCGCGCGATTGGAGATGCTGGAGGCACATGCCCGCGCATCAGACATCCGGCGTCGAAAGTAGTATATTGCTGCATCGACGCAATTTTGGATAGGGCAGGCAATGACAACAATGCGTGATTTGCGAGACATGATGCGACCGCATCTTTACAATCCCACTGGCTATCTCGGTGCGCAGCACTCGGACCATCTGGCGACCGCGGCTGGGATCGATCCGGAAGATGTGATTCGGCTGAACGCGAACGAGAATCCTTACGAGCCGTTGCAGGAGATTACGGATGCTCTTATTGGGTTGCCGATACATGAGTATCCGGACCAGGATTTGGTGCGTATGCGGGAAGCCTTGTCTGAGTACACCGGACGTCCTACGGAACAGATCATCGCTGGTTCGGGCGGCGATGAAATCATAGAGCTGTTGACGAAGCTGTTCGTGGCACCTGGGGAGTCGATGATCGATTGTCCGCCGACGTTTGGGATGTATGAGTTTTGCGCGCGGATTGCGGAAGCCGAGTTGATAGCGGTGGAGCGGAGTGATGATTGGGAGATCGATATCGATGCGACGACGGAAGCTATAGATCGAACGGGTGCAAAGATACTGTTCATCGCGTCGCCAAACAACCCGACTGGTAATCTGTTGCCCGACAAAGATGCCCGGGCGATTTTGGATACTGGCATCGTATTGGTTGTTGACGAGACCTACTACGAGTTTTGCGGGGAGACGTCGGCGGGCTTGTTGGACGAGTACGAGAATCTGGTAGTCATTCGTTCATTCAGCAAGTGGGCTGGGATCGCTGGTTTGAGAGTCGGTTACGCGGTTGGTTCGGAACTGATTATCGACCATTTGATGACGATCAAGCAGCCGTACAACCTGAATATAGCGGCCGAGTCGGCGGCTCTAGCGGCTTTGGATAACAAGGCCAAGTTGATGTCACGCATCGACACACTGACTAATGAACGGAAACGGGTCGAGTCTGTTATCGACGAGTTGCCAGGAATCAGCTACTCGCCATCGACGGCGAACTATTTGTTGATGAAGTTCGATGGGCGGTCTGGCGACGAGGTTTACGAGTATCTGGCGCGTCGCGGGATATTCGCGAGGAAGTTCAGCGGTCGGCGATTGGAGAATTCGATAAGGGTCAGCGTTGGGACGCCGTCGCAGAATGACATGGTCATTCAGGCCCTGCAAGAGCTCGTTTGACGGGTTTGGATGCACCTAAACGCGAGAAACGCGTTGGTTGCGCATTCGATAATTGAGGGTTGAGGTGCGAAATGAGTGATCGAATCGCAGAGATATCCCGCGAGACTGGCGAGACCAACATTAGCGTTCGTCTGAATCTTGACGGGCAGGGCAGAGCCGAGATCGACACCCCGATTGGCTTCATGAATCACATGTTGCACGCGCTCGCCAAGCACTCGATGATGGATCTTTCGGTCAACGCGTCCGGCGACATCGAGACTGGTTCACATCACACTGTCGAAGATACGGCGATTGTGATTGGTCGATGTCTTCTCAAGGCGTTAGGTGATGGTGCGGGTATCGTGCGTATGTCAAGCAAGCATGTCCCGCTCGATGAAGCCTTGTCGCACGCGGTGGTCGACTTCAGCGGACGTGGATATCCCGTAATCGACATGGGGTCGTCTTCGAACGTTGGTGATTTTTCGCCGGATATGGCGCGTCACTTCTTCGAGTCGATGGCTGCCGAGGGGCGATTCAATCTGCACTTGACGGTTCTGCGTGGCACGAATGAGCACCACATGATCGAATCGGCTTTCAAAGCGTTCGCACGCGCACTTCGCGAGGCCGCGTCGGTGGACGAGCGTGCGGAAGGCGCAGTGCCGAGCACCAAGGGCACGCTGTCGGACTGACAATCCGTCGGTAACTTTCTCGCATCTGGGTAGCATCGGCCTCGAACGAGGTGCTATTGGCGCGTCTACCTAAGCTGGATCGTCAGGAGGACGATGATGACAGATCAGACGAATTGGCGCAGGACGTTTTTCGAGTGGGCATCCATCGCGGTGATACTGGCGGCGGCGTTCGTGTCGACTCTGGACACGAATATACCGGCATTGATCCACGCAAAGTGGGGTCCGACCAACGGTTGGATCGACGACATCGCCTACGGAACTGTGATCCTGTTCGGGATCGAATATGTCGTGCGATTTGCCACTGCTCCGAGCAAGCGCGAGTATGCGTTCTCGTTCTTCGGGATTATCGACCTGATTGCGGTTCTGGTGGGATTGGCTGCATTGCCACAGTTCGCATTCTTGCGTCTGCTGCGCGTGTTGCAGGTCGTGCGGCTCTTGAAACTCGCACGTTACAGCAGCGCGTTGGCGACGCTCGCCAAATCGTTCGGCTCGATGCGTAACGAGATCGTCATGTTTCTAAACGTCACGGGTCTGCTGATCCTGATGGCAGCATTTGGTGTCTACCATTTCGAGCATGAAGCGCAACCGGAGCAGTTCAGTCATCTCGGAGACGCGCTGTGGTGGGCTGTTGCGACGCTGACAACAGTGGGGTATGGGGACATCTACCCGATCACGATCGGGGGGAAGATAATGACCGCCATCGTGGTGCTGTGCGGCTTGGGAATCGTCGCCGCGCCCGCTGGGATCGTGGCCACCGCAATGGCGACGGCGTTACGCGAAAAGAACGAAGAGGGTGCGGAGCGCGCGGCCGGCAATGAGCCTCAGTCAACGATTTCGACGGAGTAGGTCTCGATAACCGGGTTGGCGAGCAGCGTATCGCACATCTGACGTGCGATCTTCGAGGCGTCGTCAGCATCGCCCGCTTCGATATTCACGTCGAAGAATTTTCCCGCGCTCAGGGATGCGATCTGGTCGAAGCCGAGACGTCCTAACGCGCGGCTGATGGTCTCGGATTCGGGGTCGTGGATGCCGGGTTTGAAGTAGACGCGGATGTGGGCGAGGTATGTTTCGCTCATTGTGGAGTATCCGCGTCGATCATCGAGCCGGTGTCATGCCCGCGACTTGCGGCTCGAAACCGCGATCGAAGTAAGCGTCGATGAACTCCAAGATACGGGGTTCATCGACTTCGTCGAGCCTGAGATGGTGGCGCCACGCGGTGAGGGCGATCACGGTATCCATGCCCGGATACGGAGAGATTATGAAGCCTGTATAGGTATCGTCGTCGTTCCAGTTCTTAGCGATCCGCTGGAATTCCTCAGCAATTCTGGTGCATCCCTCTGCAGAACACTTGGTGGGGTCGTAGTGCATTCCGATGCCACCGTGTTCGAGGTTGTGGATCAGTGCTTGATCAGGGAGGGGACGTGTGTACGGTCCCCAGCCGGCGGGCGCGCGTTCGAAGTTGTTTGCTTGGCTACCGAGCGTGTTCCAGTGCGGACCTGAGGTCGGTGGGTAGACGCTGTAACGGGTCTCTGGGACTATCGAGTCTGGAACGTGGGCGCGACCATCGTCAGGGTCTTCTGGCACTGGGCCGCCGCTGTTGTAAGGACCACGTTCGCCAACGAGCTGTTGGTCGCGCGAAACGAAGCCTTGTTGGAAGACTAGGGCGAAGATGATGACTACGGCACCGACCGAGCCGAGAGCGATGAGGACAGTTCGTTTGCGTTGCTTGCGGCGGTTGCTACGCGCTCGACGCTCTTCGCGAATCTGGGAGCGGGTCATGCCCCGACGGTGTTCGGGACGATTGGTCGCTACTCTGTTTCTTGACTGTGCCATGAAGATACGATTCTATTTCACTGTTTGGATACGGTGGTTCAGGATGGGAATGTTGATCCGGTCAATCGCTCGTAAGCGGAGATGTAGCGCTGGCGTGTCATGTCCAGCACTTCGCTTGGAACCTTGGGTGGTGGTGGTTCTCGATTCCAGCCAGTTTGCATTAACCATTCGCGGAGGTGCTGTTTGTCATACGCTGGTGGGAATTCGCCGGGTTGCCAGTCTTCCTTATCCCAGAAGCGGCTCGAATCGGGTGTCAGAACCTCGTCTATGAGTGTCAGGTTGCCGTCTACAAAGCCGAACTCGAACTTCGTGTCCACCAGAATCATTCCGCGATCGGCCGCGTGTTTATGGGCTCGTTTGTAGATCTCGATGCTCACGCGTTTGAGTTGCTGGTGCAGCTCCGCTCCGACGAGATCGATCGCTTCCGCTTCAGTTAACGGCAGATCGTGTCCTTCTTCGGCTTTAGTTGAAGGCGTGAACATGGGTTCGGGCAATTTCTCGGCAGGGCGGAGCCCTTTGGGCAGTTCGGCTCCGTTGAGAGTGCCGTGGGCTTCGTATTCAGCCCAGCCGGCCCCGGCAAGATAGCCGCGTACGACACACTCCATGTCGATGCGGTCTGCTTCTCGGATCAACATTGCGCGATCGTTCCACTCAGGGGGGAGGTAAGTGAGCGCGCCACTCCGTTCGAGATCGGATTCTCCCACCATAGCGATCATGTGGTTATCAACGATGTCGCCGATGACGTTGCGGAACCAAAACGCTGACATCTGCGCTAGGAGGACACCTTTCTGCGGGACTGGATCGTCCATGATGACATCGAAGGCAGAGATGCGGTCGGTGGCGATCATCATGAGTACCCCGTCGGACACGTGGTAGGTGTCGCGCACCTTGCCGCGATGTACGAGACCGGGCATGTATGTGGACAACACCGTTGTCGACACGTTCAATTCGATGCCGAGACGGTCGAATATCTGGTCAACCTGCTCGATGAAGTAGCCGTAATCGAAGAGGTCGGCGAGTGCCGCCTCGTCGAGGTGCTGACTGATGATGGAGTCTTCGCTGATGATCGATTGGAAGTCGGTTTCTTGGTCGAGAGCCTGCATGGCGGCATTTTGGACGGCGTCGTAAGCCTCGCCACGTTCTACGCCGGCTTCGACCAGTGCGAGCATGACGCGTGGCGAGAACACGAGGCCATGCGTCATCTCCATGTTTCGGTGCATCCGATCGGGTTTCACTGTCATGTGAGCGATGATGCCGGTCATGAGGTCCAAGATGTAGTCGAGCGCAAGCGATGAATCAGCCAGTACGACGCGTTCGGCAGAGGAGTGGGAGATATCTCGTTCGTGCCACAGGGCGACGTTTTCGAGTCCGACGATGGAGTTTGAGCGGATTACGCGTGCCAAGCCACAGATGCGTTCGGAAAGCTCTGGGTTCCGCTTGTGCGGCATTGACGACGAACCCTTGCTTACATATCCGGGCCTGCCGAACGGCTCCTCGACCTCGCCGATCTCGGTGCGTTGGAGCGCGCGGATCTCGGTCGCCATCTTGTCTAGCGTTGCGGCTACTAGCGCCAATACCTGAAGGTATTCGGCGTGGCGATCACGTTGGATGACCTGGTTTGAGACTTCCGCAGGTTTAAGACCCAACTCAGCGCAGACGTGATTCTCGATCTCGATGGGAATGCCCGCGAATGTCCCGACTGGTCCTGACAACATGCCGACTGAGACGCGATCCCGCATAGCCATGACACGCTCGCGGTTGCGTCGCATCTCGGACCACCACAGCGCGAGTTTGAGGCCGAAAGACATCGGCTCGGCGTGGATGCCGTGCGACCTGCCCATGCAGAGTGTGTGCTTGAACTCGACCGCTCGGGATGCAAGAGTTGACATCAGTGCGTCGATTCCCGAAAGAAGCAGCTCAGTTGAGTCGGATAGCTGCATTGCTAGGGCGGTGTCTTTGACATCGTTGGAGGTTAGGCCGTGATGTATCCAACGTCCCTCTTCGCCAAGGCTGGTCGCAACTGCGCGGGTGAATGAAACTAGGTCATGTCGCGTTTCCTCGAACTGGCGATCGTACTCGGTGCGCGAGAAACTGGCGTTGCGAATCTTAGCCATATCGGCGTCGTCGATGACACCGAGTTTCGACCATGCTTCACAGGCCGCGATCTCGACCTTCAACCACAGGCCGAATTGATGATCTTCTGACCATATCCGGCTCATCTCGGGTCTTGAGTAGCGGGGTATCACGTTGTGGTTGGATTTGATGCGGGTGCGATGTCGGAAAAGCAGAATACTAATTCAGGATTGGTTCAATCCGCTCCGACTGCGATATCGGATCGGTAGCGTGCGCCCTCGAACTCGATGCCCTCGGCGATTTCAAAGGCCTTTGTGCGGGCTTCTTGAACGGACTCATTGGATGATGCAGTTGCTACGAGTACGCGTCCGCCCGCGGTGACTAGCTGTCCTTCCTCGTTCTCGGATGTTCCGGCGTGGAAAACTATGGCGTCGTTTTCAAGTGGCAGGTCGCCGCTGATTGGAAAACCGGTCTCGTACGCCTCGGGGTATGTACTCGATACAACTACGACACCAACAGCGCGTTTGTTGTTCCACGCGACGGGTGTATCAGCGAGTCGGCCCTCTGCGACGGCTAAGCAGATTTCAGCGAGGTCGGAATCGAGCCGTAGCATCAGTGGTTCGCATTCGGGATCGCCGAAGCGACAGTTGAACTCGATTACCTGTGGACCTTTGTCGGTAAGCATCAGTCCAGCGTAAAGGATGCCTTGGTACGGGCATCCCTCTTCGACGAGGGCGCGGGCTATCGGATCGAGAATTGTCGAGCGGATGTGATCTAGGTCAGTGGGCGAACATAGATTGGGAGAGGTGTACGCGCCCATTCCACCGGTGTTGGCGCCAGTGTCGCCGTCGTAGGCGCGTTTGTAGTCGCGGGCTGCGACGGGAGTTGATACTGTCTCACCGTCAACGAACGCGAATACGCTGAGTTCGGGTCCGTGGAGTCGATCCTCAATGACAATCGTTTCTCCAGCCTCGCCAAAAGCGCGATGTTCGATGGCGTCGGTTACGGCTTCAATCGCTTCGGTGGCAGTCTCTGGAACGGTTACACCCTTGCCAGCGGCGAGCCCGTCCGCTTTGACGACGATCCCCCCTTGCGGGTGCGCCTCGATGTATTCGATCGCGACAGATGCGTCGTGGAATGTGCGGCTCTCAGGGCATGGGATGCCGTAGCGATTCATGATGTCGTTCGCCCACGACTTGGAGCCTTCAATGCGGGCAGCGTCAGCAGATGGACCGAATGTAGGGATGCCGCGTGCCCGGAGTTGGTCGGCTAGACCGAGAACGAGTGGAGCTTCGGGGCCGACTATAACCAAGTCGGCGTCGATATCATTGGCGAGAGGGACTAGGCCTTCGATGTCTTCGGCGGCGACATCTGCTAGTTCACCGTGTTTCGCCATGCCTGGATTGCCCGGGGCGGAGACGATTTCGGATACGAGGTCGGATTGTGCGAGTTTCCACGTCAGTGCGTGTTCTCTACCTCCGGAACCGACTACGAGGATTTTCATTGCTTCGTTCGGGATGAATCGCTAGGCGACGCGATCGTGACTTTCCATCACTCCCATTCGATGGTTCCGGGCGGTTTGCTCGTGATATCCAACACCACGCGATTGACCTCAGGCACTTCGTTGACGATGCGGTTCGACATCCGAGCGATGGTTTCGTAAGGAAGCCGAGCCCAATCAGCGGTCATTGCGTCGGTGCTGACTACGGCGCGGATGGCGACGACGTATTGGTATGTTCGCGCATCGCCCATCACACCGACGCTTTGGGTGTCGGTGAGGACGGCAAAGCTCTGCCAAAGTTCTTCGTACAAGCCCGCGTCTTTGATCTCGTCAACAACGATCCAGTCGGCGGCACGTAGGATTTCGAGCTTTTCGTAGGTAACCTCGCCCATGATTCGGATCGCCAATCCAGGTCCGGGGAACGGCTGGCGATTGACGGATTGAGCGGATAGCCCGAGTTCTCGTCCGGCGTCTCGCACTTCGTCCTTGAACATGTGACGGAGCGGCTCGACAAGTTTGAGGTCCATCTTCTCAGGCAGACCGCCGACATTATGGTGCGTCTTGATCTTGTGCGCGGCAGTGCTTTCTGGTGAGACTGATTCGATGACATCAGGGTAGAGCGTACCTTGGGCCAGGAAATCGACCTCTCCGATGTCGCGTGCTTCATGCTCGAAGATGCGAATGAACTCCTCTCCGATCCGGCGACGTTTCTCCTCGGGGTCTTTTACACCCTTGAGAGCCGATAGGAATTGTTCTGTTCCATCGACGAAACGGAGGTTGACTCCTAGCTGGCTTGCGAAAACCGTCTGAACGCGCTCAGCTTCCCCGCGGCGCATCAGGCCGTTGTCGACGAATATGCAGGTAAGCCGGTCGCCAATGGCTCGATGTATGAGTGCGGCAGCGACGGATGAATCGACGCCGCCGGAAAGCGCACAGACGACCTTGCCGTCGCCGACTTGTTGTCTGATGCGAAAGATTGAGTCGCGCACAAAATTGCGGGGCGTCCATGAACCTGACGCGCCGCAGATGCCGTGTACGAAGTTGCGGATTATCTGGTCACCCTGCTGGGTGTGAGTAACTTCGGGATGGAACTGTATGCCGTAGGCGCGCATCGCTTCGTTGCCCATTACGGCACATGGTGAATTCTCTGAAAATGCGAGAGAAAGGAATCCGGGCGGCATCTCCGAGATGCGGTCGCCGTGGCTCATCCACACTGGGACGGACGTGTCAAGGCCCTTGAAGAGCGCGTGGGCGGCTCCGTTCAGGCGTAGGAGCGCGTGGCCATACTCACGTTCGATACCGGCAATGACAGAACCGCCAAGTTGGTGCGCCAACGCCTGCATTCCGTAGCAGATCCCTAGGAGAGGCACCCCTGCATCGAAGACCCATGAAGGGATCAGTGGAGCGCCGTTCTCGTAGACGCTGTTCGGGCCACCGCTAAGAATGATGCCTTTGACATCTTGCAAGTGCAGGATGTCGGGTCCGGCATCGAATGGAATGATTTCGCAGTAGACATTGGCCTCGCGGACGCGTCGGGCGATCAGACGGCTGTATTGGGAGCCGAAATCGAGGATGACTATCGACTCAGTGCGGACCGGAACACCTGGGGATTCACCACCTAGCCGCTCGCCCTCGGCGATCTCGAGGTACGTGTTCAGTTCGATGTCGTCGGACGTAGCGACGCGGTGGGAGAGCGATTCGGTGTTGGTGTTGGTCATGTTGGAAGATGCGCCATATTTGGATTCTAATGCGTACGAGAATGTGCTCAGTTGAGATGCGAGGATGTGTCAAAACGCGGTATACGATATTGATTGATGCGGATTTTGAAAGTCGAAAGCGGGTTCTCCGACACTTGGCACAGATCGATTTGAGTGAAGCCGTTAATGCGGTCAAATCTGGTGGCGTTATCGCGTTTCCCACCGACACTTTTTACGCGTTGGGTGTGGATGCGATGAACGAGTTGGCTATACGGAAGGCGTTCGAAATCAAACGACGTTCCGCAACCACACCGATGCCGGTTTTGATCTCAGAGATTTCGCAAGCCGAAACGTTCACCTCGAGCTTCAACGCCGCGTCTCATGCACTCGCGGAGCGGTTTTGGCCGGGTGCGTTGACAATAGTGGTTGAGGCGAATGATGACTTGCCTGACGTGTTGACGGATGGACTCGGCACTGTAGGGTTGCGTATGCCGAATCATGATTTGGCGCGCCGACTAATGACAGAGGCAGGATGCGGGATAACCGGCACGTCCGCGAATGTGTCGGGCGAACCACCATCCAAGGATTGGCGAGTCGTGGATGAATCGATAGGAATTGAGTTGGATGCGTTCGTGATCGGCGAGTGCGGCGATGAGTTGGCCGCGTCCACTGTGGTCCAGGTCGTCGACGGTTCTGTTCAGATCCTGCGCGAAGGACCGATTTCGGCAGATGAGATTGAGGCCACATTGGCGGAGATAGGCTATGAATTCGGCCCATGAATCGGGCGTTTTGCTTCCGGCAGAGGCCGAAGACCGACTCGAAGAAGCGATCCGAGCGTTTTTCGCGGGACGAGACCTCGAAATCTACCAGATGATGGCGTGGCAGTTGGGACACGGGGACGAGCGTGGCGTCGCTGAGTTGGCCCCCACTGAGCGTCGATTGCATGGTTCATTGCTGCTGGCGCTCGCTCAAGCTTTACATGGCGACTACTCGATCGGGTTGAAGTATGCGATCTCCGTTGAGTTGATGCATAACTTCGGGTTGATCCATGGCGATGTTCAGGATGGGAATACCGAGCGGCTGGGCAGGGCGTCGGTGTGGTGGAAATGGGGTCCATCGCAAGCGATCAATACTGGCGATGGAATGCACGCGATGGCGCGGTTATCGCTGTTTCAACTGTGCGATGAAGGAGAGCCATTGGAACGTGTGAGCACTGCGTTGGAGATCGTAGACGATGCCATTTTGAATCGATGCGAGGGCGAATACCTAGACGTTTCTTTCCAAGAAGGATTGTCTGTCACCGTTGGGGATTACCTGGGCATGGTTGAAAAGCGTGTTGGGTCGCTTTACGGCGCATCTGCGGAGATGGGGGCGATTCTCGACGACGATTTTGGATCTGAACGGCGTGAAGCGTTGCGGAAGTTTGGTGAGAGCATCGGAGTGGCTAAGCAGCTGGTAGCCGACTACCAGGCGATTTTCGGCGCTAGTGAGCGTGACCCGGTCCAACAAGGTCGGATCATATCGAAGAAGAAGAACTTGGCGACGGCATTTCTATTCGACACTGTGAAAGACCCTTCGATCATGCGACGGGCGGGTGAGATGTATATGCAGCGCGTCATCGATCCTTCGCACATAACTGACTTAGTTGATATGGCAGCCGAGGCGGGTGGCAGAGAGTTCAATCTTGAACAGATTCACAAGCATCTTGAGAAGGCCGAACAAGCCCTCGCCAGTGCAGGGTTCGAAGATCAGAATGTCGCGAAGCTGATGGAACTGGCTCGTGACATTGGCGATATCGAGCAACTAGATTAAATCTTTGTCGCAGCGGTCATGATTTGGAGCAAATCGCCTTGCATCCCAGTCTGCCAATGATCGAAGACGTTGAGGTCAGCGGCAAGCGCGTGCTGTTGCGGGCCGATCTGAATGTGACGTTCAAACCCGGCTCTACGCGAATCGCTGATGACAGCCGTATCCATGCCTCGGTGGCCACGATAGAGCTGCTGCGAAGTCGAGGTGCAAGAGTGGTGCTATGTTCGCATTTAGGACGTCCAAAGGGCAAGGTTGTCCCAGAAATGCGGATCGAGCCCGTACGGGAGCGGATGTCGGAGGTACTCGGTGTCGATGTCGGATACGCGGGCGGCCCGGTCGGTGAAGAAGCTGAACGAGTCGTCGAATCATTGAATGACAGTGATGTTGCGATGCTTGAGAACCTGCGATTCGACCCGGGTGAAGAAGACAACGATGCAGATTTTTCAAATTCACTGGCTTCTTTGGCAGATGTTTTCGTGAATGATGCGTTTGGCGCGTCGCACCGCGCTCACGCGTCGATAGTCGGTGTTGCTGATTTGTTGCCAACCTATGCCGGGTTGCTGATGCGCGCCGAAATCGTCGCACTCGAACGTGCAGTCGATTCTGCCGAACGTCCTGCAGTCGCGATCCTTGGCGGATCAAAGGTAGCCGACAAGCTGGGAGTGGTGAAGAATCTAGCGCCGAATACCGATGCCGTATTGATCGGTGGAGGGATGGTTTCGGCGATGCTTGCGGCACAAGGGAAATCCGTGGGTTCAGTTGATGTCAGTGACGATGAGATGAAGGCGGCTAAGGAACTGCTTGACGATCCGATTGTCGTCGATAAGTTGCACCTTCCTACTGATGTGATCGTCGCTGAAGAATTCTCTGGAGATTCGAGATATATCGAGACTTCGGCAGATTCGGTACCGGAATCGGGGTTTATCTTGGACATCGGTTCGCAGACGATATCCAATTACGTTGATGCGATAGGAACTGCTGAGAAGATCGTATGGAATGGGCCTATGGGGCTGTTCGAATGGGAAGCATTCTCTGGCGGCACGCAATCGATCGCCTCTGCGATCTCCGATAACGAATCGGCATTCAAGCTGGCTGGTGGCGGTTCAACCGTTGAGGCGATCAACTCGCTGGGCATTGCCGATGCAATCACACATATCTCGACGGGCGGCGGAGCATCGTTGGAGTTCTTGGAAGGTAAGACGCTGCCTGGAATCGCGGCATTGCACGTCATCTGAGACACATCCTGCTGATTAAATGCCGCGGGCTGGTCTGATTCGTCGCAGATTTGCAATCGCAGGATGGTTGACGTAGCACCGATGCGGGTTTAAGGTTAGTTTGCGCGATGGATATTGCGAGATTGATCCATTGCCCTCAACTTTGGATGAGGCACAGAGCGAACGTTGACGATTCGCAAACCGCTAATCGCGGGAAATTGGAAAATGAACACCACGCCGCAGGAAGGCGTGGCATTATCGCAGTCAATCTGTCGCACGGTTGACGATTCAGACGCGATCGATGTCGTCCTTTGCCCGCCCTTCACGTCGCTCATCGCAGTTTACGGCGTGATTCATCACACTTCCGTGATGCTCGGGGCGCAGAACGTCAGCCAACATCCCAACGGAGCGTACACAGGTGAGGTTTCCGCCGACATGTTGCGCGGCTTAGTCAGCCACGTGATCGTGGGTCATTCTGAACGCCGACAACATTTCGGGGAAACGGATCAAGCGATTGCCGAGAAAGCATCGGTGGTCGTCAACTCCGGAATGACGGCTATCGTATGCGTAGGTGAGGATGAAAATGAGCGCCAGCGACGGCGAGCCGAGCGCTACGTGCGACGGCAGGTACGCCAAGGATTGACCAGCATCGAAGATCCATCGAAGGTCGTGATCGCCTACGAACCGATATGGGCAATTGGCACTGGGGTCGCTGCAACTATCGGTCAGATCGAGTACATGGCGGCGTCGATCCGCGAAGAGATCTGTGACGTTTACGACCAAGATGTCGCAGACGAGATGCGAGTTCTATACGGCGGTAGCACCAACGCTGGCAACATCGGGCAGATCGTTGCGAGTCCTACCGTCGATGGGGCATTGGTGGGTAGCGCGAGCCTTAACGATTCCGAATTTTCAGCCATGATCGAGATCATGGCCAAAGCTCCGACGGACGAATGACCAAGTTTCGGCGTGTCCGAAAGTAAATCTAGGTCCAATCCTCTCGGCGTCGTAGCTGTAATCGGAGCGACTGCGACTGGTAAGACTTCGCTGGGGATTGAAATTGCCCGGCGCTTCAACGGCGAAGTATTGAATGCCGATTCTCGACTCTTCTATCGAGGAATGGATATCGGCACGGCGAAACCTGACCAATCTAAACGTCAGGGAGTGAAACACCACCTCATAGACATCCTTGATCCGCATCAGGCGTACAGTTTGAGCGAATTTCTGAAGGATGCGGGAGACGCGATCCTAAACATCGCTGACTGGGAAAAGCTGCCGATAATAGTTGGCGGTTCAGGACAGTACATCTGGGGATTGCTCGAGGGTTGGGAAGTACCGAACATCCCTCCAAACCCGGAGTTGAGAGAAGAGTTAGAGGTCCATCTTAGGGACGAAGGTGTGGATATCCTCCAAGCTCGTCTGTATGCCACTGGAGCGCGCGGTATCGAGAAAGTGGAAATCCTGAACCCGCGACGGCTGATCAGAGCGATTGAGAGAGCTGTTGCTACGGGCGACGCGATGGGTGGTGCTAGCAAGAGCGCTGAACCGCCGTATGACGCATTGATGATTGGGTTGCGCGCACCCCGAGAATTGCTTCACGCCAGAGTCGAGAAACGCGTCGACGATATGTTCGCCGCGGGTTGGCGCGAAGAAGTCGAGCGGCTGATTGAGCGAGGTGTGAAACGAGATATGCCCTCGATGTCTGCTATCGGATATCGACAGTTGATTGACCACATCGAGGGTCGCATCGACGATTCAAAAATGCGTGAAGAGATACTGATCGGGAATCACCGATTGATCGGCGCGCAAAACAACTGGTTCAAGATGCGAGACGAGCGGATTTCATGGATCGAGATTACCGATGTCGATCACGTCGATAAGGCGATTGAGTTGGTCAGTGAATGGTTGTCTAAACGGGGTGAATCGCGCATCGCAGGATAGAATCGCTTGGTATCGATGAGTTTAGTGCGAGGTGTCTTGATTGGCGATTGAGTTTGCAAAGCTGCACGGTTGCGGCAACGACTACATAGCTATCGATGGGCGTTCGATAGAGCGAGATTGGGGTCCTTTGACCGCTGAGATCAGCAAGCCGGCGTTCGGCGTTGGTTCTGATGGGATCGTTCTGCTGCTGGATTCGGACGTAGCTCAGGTGCGAATGAGGGTATACAACCCAGACGGCTCGGAAGCCGAGATGAGTGGCAACGGTATCCGACTCTTCGCAAAGTTCGTGTTGGATCGCGGCATTGCAGAGCCTACGAAAGACGGATTGACTGTCGAGACTCTGGGCGGCGTTCGCACAGTTTGGCCGGAAATGGTTGATGGCCGGATGAAATCCGCGCGTGTGGCAATGGGACCAGCGATGTTTACGGCATCTGAAGTGCCGGTAGATACGACGGAGTTGGGCGGGATCGGCGAGGTGATTGCTGAAAAGACGACCATTGGAGGCGTTGAGTTGTCGATCACCTGTCTGGCGATAGGGAATCCTCATGCAGTTGCGATCACGGATCAGTCAGTTGAGGATTTTCCTCTGCTAGAGGTTGGACCGCTAGTCGAAAATCATCTGATGTTCCCGCAGCGAATCAACTTTGAGGTAGTGAACGTCCACGCTAGAGACCGTATCCGGGCTCGAATCTTCGAGCGTGGCGCAGGGGAGACGTTATCGTCCGGAACAGGCAGCACCGCATCAGCGTTCGCCTGCCGCAAGCTCGGACTGGTCGACGATGCCGTCGATGTAGTCGTAGATGGCGGTGTCCTGCGGATATCTTGGGACGAAAACGACGAGGCGTATCTTGAAGGCCCTGCAGTAGAGGTCTTCACGGGCGTCTGGAACGAGTGATAGAACCCATTCAATCGAAGAACCTGAAGCTCAGGTTGGAGAAACATGCCAGAACTAGCGAAACGTGTGCAGCAACTGCCGCCTTACCTGTTTGTGAACATCTCGCGAGCCATCGCGGCGAAAAAGGCGCAAGGCATCGATGTGGTGTCGTTCGGCATCGGCGACCCTGACATCCCGACGCCCGATGTCGTCCTTGACGCGTTGGATCGTGGCGCTCGTAAGACTCCTAACCACCGATACCCGGAGAGCGAAGGTTTGCCGGAGTTCCGCCAAGCAGTATCGGAGTTCTACGAACGACGTTTCGGCGTTGAGATCGATCCGGGGACAGAGGCGATTAACCTGATTGGGGCCAAAGAGGGGATTGCGCACGCCGCTTTGTGCTTCATTGATCCTGGTGACATCTCGATATCACCTGACCCTGCCTACCCGGTCTACGAGATCGGCACGATGTTCGCTGGCGGTGAGACACATTTTGTGCCTCTGCACGAAGATAACGGTTACCTTCTAGACTTCTCAGAGATTCCGACCGATGTTGCTCGCAAAGCCAAGACGTTGTGGTTGAACTATCCGAACAACCCGACGGGCGCAGTGGCGGATCTGGCGTACTTCGAAGAGGCTGTAGCTTATGCCAAGGAGTTCGACCTCTACCTGTTGCACGATGCGTGCTACACCGAAGTCACTTTCGACGGCTATGTAGCGCCGAGCATATTGCAGGTTCCCGGCGCGAAAGACGTCGCCATGGAGTTCCACTCGCTGTCGAAGACCGCGAATATGACTGGATGGCGAGTAGGCGCGGCAGTTGGCAACTCTGAGATGGTCGATGCATTGATGCGAGTGAAGTCGAATATCGACTCTGGATTGTCTCAGGCGATTCAGGAGATGGGTATCGAGGCGATGAATCTGCCTCAGGAGTGGATCGATGGGAACAATGCGATCTACAAACGTCGCAGAGACAAGGTGGTCGCCGCGCTGAATGAGATCGGGCTCGAAGCCAAGACACCGAAAGCGACACTGTATATTTGGACGAGAGTGCCTGAAGGGTATACTTCGGCCAGCTTTGCCGAGAAGATGCTTCAAGAGCGAGATGTAGTGGTGACACCTGGTGCCTCGTACGGGCCGTCGGGCGAAGGCTACATCCGACTTTCGCTCACGATTCCTGACGATCAGATCGACGAGGGTATTCGTCGCATATCTGGTTGGAGTGTCTGATACGGCATTCGAGTGAGATAAATTGTCACGACGAAAACGATCACATTGGACGGGACCGAAACCGGAACGAGCTTGTCTAGTTGGAGTACGGGTACGGAGGCGGGATAAAAGTTGGAAGCTCGAAGATTCGGTCGCTGAACTCGACGCGCTGGCACGCGCCGCGGGTGCGAATCCGGTTGCGACAATCACGCAGACTTTGAACGCGCCATCACCGACGTATGTGGGCTCAGGCAAGCTCGAAGAGATCGAAGATACAGTTGGTTCGCTTCATTGCGAGACAGTCATCTGCGACGACGAATTGACACCGGCGCAGCAACGCGTCCTCGAAGACCGACTAAAGGTCAAGGTTATTGACCGTACAGCGCTGATCCTCGACATCTTTGCGGGCCGCGCACGGACTCGTGAGGGCAAGTTGCAGGTCGAGTTGGCACAGGTCGAGTATCTGATGCCGAGACTTGCAGGGCAATGGTCACACTTGGAGCGCCTAGGCGGCGGCATCGGCACTCGCGGTCCCGGTGAATCACAGATTGAAACCGACCGTCGATTGATGCGATTGAAGGCACGTGATCTGCGACGTGCCATCTCCAGTGTCAGAGATCAACGAGGCGCTCAGAGGCGTCGGAGAGTGCGTGGCGATGTTAGGACCGTTTCCTTGGTCGGATACACGAATGCGGGCAAATCGGCGCTATTCAACACCCTGACGGGTGCAGACATCAGATCTATAGATCGACCGTTCGAAACACTCGATACGACGACACGACGGCTGTATCTACCTTCGGGGACGCCGGCGACGCTGAGCGACACCGTGGGATTTATCAACAAGCTCCCGCCGATACTCATCGACGCGTTCAACGCCACATTGGAAGAGGCGATGTTCGCCGACTTGCTGATTCACGTGACGGACATCTCGAACCCGTTAGCTGCCGAGGCTGCAGAAGTCGTCGACGGCGTGCTCGACGATCTCGGACTCGGTGAGACGCCGCGGGTCCTCGTGTTGAACAAGCTAGACCTCGTGGCCAAGGAACCGACGACGGACAACGATGTGTCGGAGAACGGCGCTGTGATGACCTCAGCCATTAAGCGGTGGGGCATCGACGAGTTGCGTTTTGCTATCGATGCCGCATTGAGCACGAATAGTCGTGAAGTCGCTGTAGAAGGCTCAACCAACGGCGCGGTCGTCTGAAACCCCACGGATTACGGCGAAACGATGCGGTTGTTGACGGTGGGACTGGAACGTGGGAAATAGGTTACTTCGCACTAGACATGTTATGTAAAGCTGGGAGTGCCGAAGGCGGGGTTGGACAGTCGTAAGCAATCGGATTAACCATTGGCTTCGTATACCCTGATATCCATGCAATTCTGAATACGCCGCGTTAATCGCCTGTCCAAATGAAACGACAAACCATCTTCGACCGCTTTTCCCTGTTCGTAATCTCGGCGATGTCGCTGACGCTGCTGTTCGCGTTCGCCTGCACTTCAGAAAGCGAGCCGGTAAGCGAGGTCGTTCAAGATGACAACGTTGCTGTGACTTCGGTCGCCGAGGTCGAGGTTTCTTCCGATGCTCCTGAAACTACCGAGGACGATGCGGACTCTGAAGTGCCGGCAGTCGAGGTTGTTGACGAAGAACCTGAAACGCCAGCCGATGAATCTGTAGCCGATGCCTCGAACAACGGCGAAGAGGAAGTGCCTCAGGTTGTCGAGCTTCCCAATACACGCGAACTGCCAGATGCGGTGCCCGGAGATGTTGCTGTTATCTGGGAGGCGTTCCAGTTCATCAATGATGAGTATGTGGACTACAGCCTCATCGATCACGGTGAGATGTCTGAGCAGGCGATCTTGGGCTTCATCGAGGCCCTCGGCGACCCGCACATGACATACATCTCGGCTGAGCAGATGCGAATGAGCCGTGATGATCTCGCTGGGGAGTTCTTCGGGATCGGAGCTACTGTCGCGCAGGCGCCGGACGGCAAAGGCGTGATTATTCAGTCTCCGATGCCAGGCCAACCTGCGGAGAAGGCGGGGATCAAAGCTGGTGACCGCATACTGGCGGTTGATGGTGTCGATGCGACGACTTGGACGGTCAGCGAGGCGGTGTTGGTGATCCGCGGCGAAGAAGGCGTACCGGTGGTCCTGACGATCCTGCGTGTTGGTGAAACGGATCCGATAGATGTCGAGATAGTCCGCGGGCGCGTTCCGTTGAAGTCGGTGTTCACGAGAATGATTCCAGATACGCCGTACGGCGAGATGGATATCCGCACTTTTACGGATGAGACACCCGGGGAGATCCGAGAGCTTATGAATGAGCTTCTGGATCAAGGCGCTGAGGGTGTCGTGATCGATCTGAGGAACAATCCGGGCGGATTGCTACATGCGACACTCGATTCGGCTAGCGAGTTCATTCCTGAGGGCCGGTTGGCTTACGAACAGGACCGAAACGGTGCTCGGAGGGACTTCTATGCCCATGGTGAGGCGAATTTCGAGAACGTGCCGATTGTCGTGCTTGTGAACGAGTGGTCAGGTAGCGGCGCTGAGCTCTTTGCGGGAGCGATTCAGGACCATGGGCGCGCAGTACTGATCGGTGTTAAGACATTCGGGAAAGGAAGCGTCAACATCACTCGCACCTTGTCCAATGGCGCTGGTCTAAACATCACGATCCGACGCTGGTACACGCCTGAGGGCAATGTGATTGAGGGTGTGGGTTTGACTCCCGATGTGATCGTGGAGGGTGATCCGACGCCAGACCAGCGGGACGTCGATTGGGTCGAGCCACAGATGGATGCCGCGATTAAGCAGTTGAACTTCCAGACGCAGGTTACGACCGCGGTAGGGCCTTAGGGGCGAGCGGCTGTAGGAATGCGGGCAACCACGAGGATTGCCCCTACGATTTTTCGCATAATTGTGGTAGATGGGGTTAGTGACCTCTGCCCTGCATCCCTCCGGATTTCCACCTTCGCGGGAATGACGTTGATTTCTCGTTATGGCACGCAAGAATCGCAAGAAAAAAGCATCTGCCAATGGCGCAGCCACGTCTGGGACGATGGCTACGAATCGACGTGTCCGGTACGACTACCACCTGCTAGACGACTTTGAGGCGGGATTGGTGTTGAAGGGCTCGGAGATCAAGTCGATCCGGGATGCGAAGGTTGACATTTCGAATGCGTATGTGCGTATCTCGGATGGTGAGGCATGGTTGGTGAACGCATATATCGCTCCGTATGAGTCGGCGGGTATTTGGACACAGCATGAGCCGCTACGAGAGCGAAAACTGTTGCTGCATCGCAAGGAGATCGAGTTTCTACGGGGACGGGTTGAGCAACAGGGTTTGACGATCGTGGTCCAGCGGATCTACATCGTTCGAGGCGTTGCTAAGGTGGCGATTTCACTGGCTCGCGGCAAGCGGCACGAAGATCGTCGAGAAACGATCCGACGTCGTGACCAAGAGCGAGACATGGCACGGGCAATGCGGAGGTAATTGAACCCGACGATGCCCCTTTCGTGAAACGAAAGGGGCGCGAGCGAGCGGAGCGATGCGAGCGGGGTATGCGCGCCCCGGGCACCCCTGCGTTCTCTCTTTGCTAACCGCCTCTTAATCTGCCCCTTCTCTGTAAGGGGATTGAGGGAACGCGCGCACAGTCCCCTCTCCCCACCGTGGGAGAGGGTTAGGGTGAGGGGGAAGCGACTTTCTCAAAGCTCCGAGACGGCGTATACCTGACTAACCCCTTGCTAGAGCCAGGATGCCCAGGCGTGTTGTACAGGGCGCAGCCATCACAGTTGGACCGTATACCGCAGGGTGTGGGCGTGAGCGTGGTTTGAGTGCCGAAGGGTTCGCCGGGGTCGGCCAAGATCGATGCTCTCGTTTCGCGTTTGACCTCTGCCCTGTTGCGCGTCAGATGCTCGATGCCGCCGTCGCTGCGGGTTTTGCGCTCCTGGCTGAGTAAGGAATCGAGGCGTAGCTGCTTGGCAGGCTCGGGGCGATGGCCGGGGAAGGTGATGAATGGCCATGCCCACTTCTGGACCACACCCATGACGGTGAGTTCCTGCCATCGGGTGATCTTGGCCCGACGTCGGTTGTTGAGTATGCGCTCGACACTGACGGGTCCGAGTCCGGGGGTTCGCATGAGTTGGTCGCGGTTGGCGGTGTTGATATCGACAGGAAATGCGTCGAGGTTTTCGAGCGCGATGGTCTGTTTGGGATCGAGTTCGAGTGGCAAGAATCCTCCTTTGTCAAATCCGAGTTTGATCTCGTTGTCGGAGAACTTGTAGACGCGTTTGAGCCAGTCGAGCTGATAGAGCCGGTTGGTTCGCTGCATCGGAGTTGCGGGATGCTCTTCGAGCGGCGTGTATCGCACCGGACGGAATGGCGAGAAGTAGACGCGCTTGAGCTCCCAGTCGGCATAGAGCTGTGACATGCGGTTCAGAATATCGAGATCGGTCTCATCAGCCGCGCCGACGACTAGCTGTGTCGCTTGTCCGATCGCGCCGTTGGTCGGACCGCGTTTGAGCTCGTCGATCCACGCCATCGGATCCATGATGTCGCGCTGGTAGTGCTTCATCTTGGAGAGCTTGTCCATGTGTTCGACGGTGGTGGTCTCGAGGTTTACCGAGAGGCGGGTTCCGAGGAGGTGTGCGGCTTCGACAATGTCGCGCTCGGTGCCAGGCATCACTTTGAGGTGGACGTACCCGTCGAACTTGTATTTGTTGCGGATTAGATCGACGACCTTGACCATTCGTTCGGTAGTCTTGCTTCCGGTTCCAGCGACTCCGGAGCTCAGGAATAGCCCTTGGACGGTCTGACGCTCGAGGAGGTCGTTGAAGGTCTTGGCGAGCTCATCGACCTTGAAGCCGTAGCGTTTGCGCGGCACCCAGTGACTGTTCGGGCAGAAATGGCAGTCCATCTTGCAGAAATCGGTGAACATCACCTGCATGAGGTTCGTGAACTTGCCGTTTGGGAGACGGGATCGGTAGACGCCCGGCCCCGGATTGTTGCGCGGGATAGAGTACGGAGCGCGCTCCTTGACAGGCATCGGGCTCTGCCCTGCCTGTGCAGACGGCAGGATGATGTCATCGGTCGCCATCTTGCCGAGGTGGTACATCTTTGTCCATCGGTCAGGTCGAGTTTTGGTGAGCATGATTCGAGAGTGATTCTTGGCAGGTGCCGATTCAGCATCAGAATGGCATGTATGTGTTAATAGCTATTATATTACTACTGATGTTGTGGTTGTCAAGCGCGTTGTTGAACTGGGATATAAAGGATTCGTAAAGATTTAAGGGATGGATGTTGGTTTTTGATGTTTTGAAGTGATGATGCTTGGATCGAGTGCCCAAACAGCGAGCAATACCAGATTTTGCCATTCCGCTTTTACGAGATGGTCATCACGTAATAGAATCCCTGTTCAGCACCTCGCAAGCACCACAAATGACTTGCAACCAGCAAGTTTGAGAACCGGTATATCGGCCATGCCCAGACGAAACAACAGCGAGACTAACCGCGAAGAGACGTTCAACATCGAACTCGCCCGAATGCTCAGAGATCGCGGCATTAAGGCACGCGCTGAGCGACGTAGTCGGCAAGGGGTTCCAGATGTTCGGGTTGCGTTGAGGACTGGCGACGACGTCATTTTGGAGTGCAAGTACGCCGGCTCCTTAAGCGATTTGGAATCCCAACTTGACGCCCGATTGATCTCTTTTTCCAAGCACTTGGGTGTTTTGGGCGTCGTATATCCCGATCGATTCCGCCAAGCTTCGGATGTTGCATCCTGTCTTGAGGATGCTGATGACATCCAATGGTGGTTACACGGTGTTCGAGGCGACTTGGCGGGCAACCGACGTGTGCGAAGCGGATCGATCGTTGACTTGGCGGACCACTTGCGCGTGCTTCAGTTGGATATCGAAGGATTTGATCGTGTCCAAGTTGCAGCAATGGTAGTAGGGTACGCGGTCGAAGATTCGGCGAAAGTGATAGCTGGTCATGCAAGAATCGCGCAGCGAATATCAGCAATAATCGCCAAATCTGATAGTGAAAGAGACCGGGATGCTGCATTACGTATCGGATCTTTGGTGTTGTTCAATGCGTTGGCATTTCAAGAACGACTTGCCGTTGTCGATGCGAATGTTGCAACTGTCAATGAAGCCCTAATCGGCGGACTCGACGGCCTAAGTGACGCGTGGTCGCAAATTATGGACGAAGTCGACTATGTGCCGGTATTCGAACTGGCTGGATTCATCGTAGATGTGCTCAAGGACGCGCCAAATGATTTTCACCTTCCCGTAATCGAACCCTTGGTTCAAGCCGTCAGGGATACCTGGACTTTGGAGGGGCACGATCTTTCCGGTCGGCTGTTCCACACACTGTTGTCGGATGCCAAGTTCACCGGCGCGTACTACACATCCGTTCCGGCGGCGACGATGCTATCGCGGCTTGTCTTTCACAACTGGCCAGCTGGTGTTAACTGGTCGGCCCACGAGTTTCCCGCTTCTCTAAACATTGCTGATCTGGCTTGCGGAACTGGAACGCTCTTGATGGCGGTCGCTGCAGAGGTGGAGCGTAAACATCGAGATGCAGGTGGATCGGAATCGGCTGCTTTACACAAAGCAATGGTTGAGCAGGCGTTGCACGGTTACGACGTGCAGCTATCGGCGATTCATTTCGCGGCAACCAGTCTGGCGATGCTGAATCCGTCGATTCAGTTTGATCGAATGAATCTATATGTGATGCCGTTGGGCGTGAATGGTGATCAGTCGCTGCTTGGATCTTTGGAGTTTTTGAACACAGATGAGGCGGCAGTGCAGTTTGCACTTTCAGACCCTGATTTTGGCACTACATTGCGGGATGCCGGAGCGGTGTTTGGCGGCGGTACGCGAGGCGCAACTGAAGGCGTAACCGCAACGCTGCCCAATTTGGATCTTGCGATAATGAACCCCCCTTTCACGCGGTCCGTGGGCGGGAATCTGTTGTTCGGAAGTTTGCAACAGTCGGAGCGTAGGAAGCTTCAAAGTGAGTTGTCGCGACGCCTAAAGTCGATGCAGGCGACATCGACGGCCGGGCTTGGCGCGGCGTTTGTTGCCGCGGCATCGCCAAAGTTGCGACCGGGCGAGGGACGCTTGGCGCTAGTTTTGCCAGTAACGGTTTGCACTGGCCCGTCTTGGTCACAGACTCGGGCGTTGATAGAGAACGGTTACACGTTAGACGTAGTTGTAACGTCACACGATCCTGATCGATGGAACTTTTCTGACAGCACGGATCTGTCAGAAGCGTTGCTGATCGCTACGCGCCGTCCTGAGAACGGAAACGGCGTAGACCATCGGACCACCTTCGTGAACCTTTGGCAGAACCCGAAAGGTATTGTGGATGCGAATCTGGTGGCGGATGCGGTGAATATGACGCAACCGGCGCATGTCGAGGATACAGGCAGTGCGCTTTTAGGGGTCGGCGGCGAACATGTAGGAGAAGTGTTCTCAATACCGGAATCGAAACTCAAGGGCAAGCAATGGATAGGTGTACAGTTCGCTCGCGCCGATGTCGTCAGGAGCGCGTTGAGGCTTTTGAACAATGGCGAAGTATGGATACCCGGCGAGACTAGTACCGGCAATGTCCCGATGTGTCGCGTAGATGACATCGCCGAGATTGGGCCGGATCAGCGGCGACTGGTTGATGGGTTTGAACGGACTTCTTCATTGACTGCGTATCCGATGGTCACAGGGCATGATACGGAAGAGCGAAAATCATTGATATGTGAGTCGGATACTTATCTTTCTCCGTTAGCACGGCCGAAGGGTAATCAACGCCTAGGTTATGGGGAGCGCCTATGGCAACAATCCAGTCGATTCCTTATCAGTGAGCGCCTGTGGCTAGAAACCGCTAGGGTGGTTGCGATGCGTTCCGAGGACAGAGTATTGTCCAATGTATGGTGGCCAGTACGCGTTGAAGATGAGATAACCGAAAAAGCCTTGACGGTCTGGATGAACTCAAGTTTGGGAATTCTTGCGTTGCTCGGAATCAGGACGACGACTCGGGGACCTTGGGTTAAGTTCAAGAAAGCAGAACTTAGAATCCTGCCTGTACTGGACCCTCGGCAGATTACGACGTCGCAACTCAGCGGGATGTCCAATCTGTTTGATGAGTTGGTAGATGCGGAGTTTGACCCGTTCCAGGGGATGGCTCAATGTCCAGCGCGAACAGCTTTAGACGACGGCATATCAGACATTCTCGGCTTGCCCGACTTGCACAGGTTGAGAGTGCTACTAGCCTCGGAGCCAGTAGTTTGCAATCGGGGGTTGTGAAGGGGGGCGGATTCTGACCGGTCTTGGTCTGAAGTACGGACCCAGGTACTGCGATAAGTTCGGAGTCAAAACTTGCGAACGGCAGTCTGTTTTGTTTCGAGTTGTGTGTCGAACGGATATCGACGGTCACAACTCATAAAAGACACATGTGCCTCACAGGTCATTTTAACAATACATATGTTATAATACATGGTCAGTCGTGGAAAAGAGGATGTGTGATTATCCAAGGTTGTCCGCATTTCTAGGACGCGTCGGACAGATTAAACATGGTCAATAGCTTAGTTAAGGGAGGCGTTTGAGTGAACGTTGACAACCCCGGAAAATTCGTGTCGGAATTGCTTGATCTGACTGAAGTGGACGCATTGGCTGAGCGGATGCTTGATTACCATCTTGAAGTGTTCGAAAGGATATTCGACGCGGACGTTTTCTCAATCTATGGGCTACTCTTGGGCAACACAGATGACGAACTGCGTGACCTCGTCGAAGGACGACAGAGGTCCCTTCGACAAAATCGAGCTGTAATACTACTGTCGACCGCCGGAGGATACTTGGAGCCGGTGCAGCGGATGGTTGAAACTTTGAGGCACCACTACGACATCGTAGACTTTGTGGTTCCCACGCATGCGTATTCGGCGGGCACGATTTTCGTTATGTCTGGGGATTCAATTTACATGGACTATTATTCGCGTTTGGGCCCGATCGACCCCCAAATCGAAACGGAACGTGGAGGCAACCCAGTTTCTGCTTCGGGAGTGTTGTCGCAGTACGCAAAATTCGTAGAGAAGTCTGCGACTTCCGGTTTATCTCCAATCGAGCAAGATTTGTTGTTGGAATCTATAGACCTTGGAACACTGGATCAGATGTCACATGAGCATCGACGATCAATTCAGCTGTTGTCGGATTGGCTACCGAAATTCATGTTTAGGGACAGTTCCGACCAGTCCGCTACGAAGGAACGCGCTGCTTGGATCGCCAAAACGCTTAGCGATCCTGAGCGATGGCACAGTCACTCGCACGCGATTTCGATGGACATTCTGAAATCTGAATTCAAACTCTCGATTGTGGATTTCGGCAAAGAGCCTAGCCTTCGTGAGAGAATTAGAAAGTACGACAAGTTACTTTCCAATCATCAGTCGCTGAAGGATGTAGACGTAGTGCTACACACCATGAGAGACTTCAAGTATCTCAGGAGCGCAGTCGACTATGAAACCGAGGAGATGTCGTGACTTCCCAACCGAATGATATGTCCAATCTGCTTGCCGACCTTGTGGATCACGGCGCAGCTCAGAAACCCAAGCGTAATCGTCGCCGCGCACCGCAGATCATCAAAAGAAGAGTCGTTGATGCCCGGCAACCGTATGGCGGAAAGTACCGACAGCCCAAAGCGGTGTCACGTCGCACGATGTTGCCTTGACAGCTAGGGAATTGTTCGTAGAAACCGAGACGGCAAGTCGCGTGGATAACCGAAAATGCCAGGAGTCCGCGTGAGTCGATTTTTCTTTCGCCCCCACAGCGAGCGAACCGAAAAACCCGACATCAGCACCTACCGCCTTTTTTGAACTTGTTCAAAAAATAAACATGCCGCGAAATTGCCGCTCCAGCGGCAAGTTTGTTCTAAATTCCACTTCCAAACACAAACCCATTTCCTACGAAATCAGACTCTCACACCCAATACGCGCCGACATCCGATCCATCCCCTACATCTAGCCTACGAATGACACTGTAAAACCCCCTCACCGTGAACTTGCCGCTCCAGCGGCAATTTCGCGGCATGAGCGGCAAAACTCCGGCATGAGCGGCATGAACCGACCTACAAAATCTGGTCCAAAAACAGCTGCGTACGCGCCTCAGTCGGATTCGTGAAGATGTGGTCAGGCGTGTCGATTTCCACCAGTTGTCCCTCGTCAAACATCGCCATGCGGTCAGCAACCTCCCTTGCAAACCCCATTTCGTGCGTTACGCACAGCATTGTCATCCCCGTATCAGCCAGTTCCCGCATAACATCCAGCACCTCCTTGATCATCTCCGGATCCAGCGCCGAAGTCGGCTCATCGAACAGCATAATTTCGGGCTGCATCGCCAATGCTCGTGCAATCGCGACGCGCTGCTGCTGCCCACCTGAAAGCTCCGCCGGGTACTTTTCAGCCTGTTCAGGTATGCCGACACGTTCGAGTAGCGACATCGCCAATTCGTCGGCCTCAGCCTTCGGCAAGTGTCGGACTCGTTGCGGTGCAAGCGTGATGTTGCTCATTACGGAAAGATGCGGGAATAGATTGAACTGCTGAAATACCATCCCAACCTCGCGTCGGATGGCATCGAGGTTGCGCAAATCGTTCGTCATCTCGATACCATCAACCACGATCTTCCCCTGCTGATGCTCCTCGAGCCGGTTAATCATGCGGATGAATGTGGACTTCCCCGAGCCTGAAGGTCCAAAGATGACAACCACCTCTCCCCTCTTCACCGACATAGTGACATCGTTGACAGCACAGAAGTCTCCGAACCACTTGTAGACGTTCTCGCAGACGATGATGTCGTCACGGTCCTCGAGTGGGATTTTGCGGATATCAGGATTGGTTACGGTCGTTTCTTCGAGGGAGGTAGTCATGGCGGTTTTCCTTGCTGGGTCACTCTCACCCTAGCCCTCTCCCATCGAGGGAGAGGGGATTTTAGTGGCATCTTGCTCCCTCTCCCCTTGTGGGAGAGGGCTGGGGTGAGGGGTGTTTTTATCTTCGGCCTACTCCTAGGGCTCTTTCTATTCGGCGTGAGATGTAGGACATTGCGAAGGTGAAGACCCAGAAGACGGCGGCTATGAAGATGTAGACTTCGTGTCCGTCGTCGACGAAATCGAGGTTTCCTTGGATGGTTACTCGGCCCATTTCGACGAGGTCGAGCATGCCGATGATGAAAACTAAAGATGTGTCTTTGAAGAGGGATATGGCCTGCCCAACTATAGCTGGGATGATGTTGCGTAGGCCTTGGGGGAGGGTGATCAATACTGTGGTCTGCCACCCGCGGAGTCCGAGGGCGTGTGCGGCTTCGGTCTGACCGGTGGCGACGGCTGCCATGCCACCGCGAACGTTTTCAGCCATGTAGGCAGAGCTGAATAGCGTAATCGTGATCATGGCAAGGTATAGCTCGTCAATGCTCACGGTCTCGGGGAATGTGAGCGGCAGCATGTGCCTCGACATAAAGAGGAGCGTGATGAGCGGGACGCCGCGGATGACTTCGATGAAAACGACGCAGGCGTATTTTAGGACTGGGAGATGGCTGCGGCGTCCAAGGGCTAGTGCGATGCCGATGGGTATGGAGCAGACGATACCGATTGCGGCGAGGAGGAGGTTCAGAGTCAGTCCGCCGAGGTCTTGAGTGGCAACAGGGTCGAGTCCGGGAATGTAGCTCGTTCCGATGACGAGGATGGCGGAGACGATGAAAAATACGAGGGATAGGATGAGGAAGTTTCGGAAGGTTCCTATAGCGCGTATTGTGGCAAGTCCGTAACCGATGGCGACGGCTAGGAAGTTGATGATGAAGAGGAGGTTTACGAGGAGGTCAGGTGGGTCGGTAACGCTATATGAGAGGACGTATGCGTTGTCGGCGGTCTGTTGAGAATCGACGCGGATATAGTAGGTGCCGGGATCGATGGTGGTGGTAATGGAGTCGTCGGAGGTGCCGGAATTATCGCTGGATTGGATGACTGCGCCGTTGACGTCTTCGAGGAAGAGGTTGGCGTTGGCGTCTTGTTGGGCGAGGATGGTTTTGAACTTCATCGCATCGGTGATGGTGAAGCTGTAATAGTCGGAGCGGTCTTCGTCGCCGTCAAGAGTGCCGGCTAGGTAGGTGGTGCCGGTAAGCGTGGTGATGTCCTTTTGGTCGATTGCGTTTGCACGCTGGGCGTCGGAGATGTCGCGGTTCTTCTCCCTAAGGGATACTGGCGGTGGATCAGGTGCGACTGTAGCGTCGTATCTGGGTGCTCCGAGGTCGACTCCGAGGTATGGGAGGGTACCGGCGAGGAGAGTGACGATGATGATTGCGATAGCGAATCCGCGGGCTATTCCGCCCCAGAGTCGCCAAGCCATTCCGAGGAGGATGCTGATGAGTAACAAGGCGGTCTCGGGTCGCCAGTAGAACTCTTGGGGGTAGCGTCCGATGACGTACAGGGGAATGCGGGAGGTTACGACTTCCCATGAAGCGGTGAAGAATACCCAGTTGATGGATTGGAATATGGCGAGTGCGACGACGAATCCAAGGATGATCGTGATGATGCCGTCGGTGGGCGAGCTGAATAGGTTGGCGCGGATCCATCCGGGCACGCCGACAGTCATCGCTGGCGGTGCGGGGTTTGGTCTTGTGGACTGCTGGTTCATGGATGAGTAGCTATCCGACACCGGCGTATCTGGTGATGCGGTTGTAGATGTTTCCTACTAGGGAGTAGAAGAGGCTCATTGCGAGGTATGTGACCATGACCATGCCGATGAGGGAGATTGCGGGTGCGATCTGGGTCATGGTGGTGGATACGCTGACTAGGTCCGGGTATCCGATGGCGGCAGCGAGGCTGGAGTTCTTGGTGAGATTGAGGTACTGGCTGATTAGCGGCGGAATGATGACGCGGAGAGCTTGCGGGAAGATGACGAAACGTAGAGAGTTGTTCGTGTTGAGGCCTAGTGATCGTGCGGCTTCAGTCTGTCCGCGGTTGACGGCTTGGATGCCGGCGCGGACGATCTCGGCGATGAATGCGGAGGTGTAGACCACGAGTCCGATGAGTAGTGCGAAGAAGCTGCCGGACCATCGGGCTCCGCCCTGCAAGCGTCCGAATGGGCCCTCTTGTCGTTCTGGGATAACGAGTTCGAGCGGTGTAAAGATGATGAGTCCGATGATGGTGACGACGACGAAGATGACGAATCCGGCGATGATGGGGTAGCTTGGCTGTCCGGTCTCGGTTTCTCGTTTCTGGAGGTAGTTGAAGGCGAGCACCGCGCCGACGATGCCTACGACGGTAAGGACGGCCCATGGCCAGAAGCCTCCGAGGGGTGTTGCCCATGGCAGATAGAAACCGCTGTTGTTGAGGTAGAAGGCGTCGAAAAAGACGTATCCTTCACGGACGTTTGGGAGTTCGAGGATGATGAGAAACCAGAAGAGTAGCTGGATCAGGAGCGGGATATTGCGGAAGGTCTCGATGTAGACGAGGGCGAGTCGACTGAGGAGCCAGTTCGATGAGAGTCGCGAGACACCGATGATGATGCCGAGCATAGTGGCAAGGATGACCCCGAGAACGGATGCTTTGACCGTGTTGAGTGCGGCGACGGTGAAGCCGTAAAGGTACGACTGCGATGGGTCGTATTGGATGACGGATTCGCCGATGGGTATTTGAGCAGCTTCGTCTAGGAAGCTGAATCCGAAGGGTATCTCGCGGTCTTGGATCTCGTTTGCGACGTTGAAGATGAATCCAGAGACGATAGCGATGACAACGATGGCAGAGATGATCTGGACGACCCACTGGATGAAGACGACGTTGCGCCACAGGGGAATGCCGCCGGGGTATAGGATGCTCTGCACTGCTGATCTCTCGTTAACGCGTCGTGATGCACAAGACGACTTTGGTGTAGTTTAACCGCGTAACAAAAGAAAGGGGATGCGTGTGCATCCCCCTTCGAGTTGGCCGGTTTGACCGGGTTCTAGCGCAGTGGTGCTGCGTAGATTTGGCCGCCTTTGGGGCAGTCGGTGCAAGGAGCGTTGGACCAGAGAGCGTTACGACCGTTCTCTCTGGGGAGGTCGATTCCGTCGGGTCCGAGGTTGCGGTCGTAGATCTCGCCGTAGTTTCCGACGGCATTGATCACGTCTTGCATGAAGGTCTCGGAGAGTCCGAGGGCCTCTTGGCCGATCGTTCCTTCAGTACCGAGCAGTCTCTTGGCTTTGACGTTGTCGCCAGCAGCTACAGATCCAACGTTTCCGCTGTTGATGCCGTAGGCCTCGGCGTAGATCAAGCCGGACATGACGGTCTTGACGATGTCGAACCACTGGTCGTCACCATGGGGCACTACGGGGCCGAGAGGCTCTTCGGAGATCGTCTCCGGGAGGATGACGTGGTCATCGGGGTTCGGCAGAGCGGTTCTAAGTGCGGCAAGCTGCGAGCGGTCATTTGTGAAGACGTCGCATTGGCCGGACTCGTATGCGTCAAGGACGACATCCGTGTCCTCGAAGACGTTGGGGTTGTATTCGAGGTTGTTCTGGCGGAAGAAGTCAGCCATGTTGAGTTCGGTGGTGGTACCGCTGGTTACACAGACGGCGGCGCCGCCGAGTTCGTACGCGGATGTGACGCCGAGGTCGGCTGGGACCATAAAGCCCTGTCCGTCGTAGAACATGGTCTGAGCGTAGTTGCCCCACTGCGCGTCACGGCTGGTGGTCCAGGTGACGGTTCGGACAAGCATGTCGACTTCACCGGACTGGATGGTCGGGCCACGCTCAGCAGCGGTGATGAACTGGATCTCGATCGCTTCAGGATCGCCTAGGACGGCGGTTGCTAGTGCTCGGCAGAGGTCGATGTCAAAGCCGACGTTTCGTCCGGCGTCGTCTAGAGAGCCGTATCCCGGAACATCGTTACGGCTGGCGCAGATGATATGTCCACGGTCTTGGACCTGGGCGAGTCGACCGGCGGTGTCTTCCATCGACATCATTGCTTCATCGGCCATCATTTTGGCGTCTTCGGCCATCTTGTCGGCCTCGTCAGCGCGGGCTTCGGCAGCATCCGCTCGTGCGTTAGCGTCACTAAGTGCCGACTGTGCGGCTGAAGCGGTAGCTTGCGCGTTCTGGAGATCGGCGTCGGTTGGTCCCGAGTCATCGGTACAGGCGCTGAATGCGACTGCGAAGACCGATACCATCGCGAGCATTGCGATCAGCAGTTTTGTTTTCATGTGATGTGTGTCCCTTCCGTTTTTTGCTTCGCGAGCAATGTTCTCAGAAACATATCGATGCACGCTTATGGAATCAAGTTTACGCGAAGTGAGGGTTAATCAGTGATACATGGTCGCGAAATAATCGCTGGCTGATTAGACGAGGCGAATCGAGCGTTATCTGCTTTGTAGGAGAGGGATATCGGAGGTAAGTTCGGGCAGTACTGAGAGGATAAAGCGAGTTGGGAAACGGACATCACCGTAATGGTGCGGCGTATATCTGGCCGCCATTGATCCATAGGTCGTTGCGGCCCTCACGTGGCAACCCAATCCCGTTTACGCCTAGGTTGCGCTCGTAGATTTCCCCGTAGTTTCCCACTTGCTTGATCACGTCTTGCATGAATGTCTTCTCGAGGCCGAGAGCTTCTTGGCCAAAGTCGCCTTCAGAACCTAGCAGTCGTTTCGCCTTGATGTTGTCGCCGGCGGCCATGGCATCAACGTTAGTGCTGTCGATACCGTATGCCTCGGCGTAGATGATTCCGGCCATGACGATCTTGACGACGTCGAACCAGGCTTCGTCGCCGTGGGGGATGACAGGGGTCAACGGTTCTTCAGAGACGATTTCGGGGAGGATTAAGTGTTCGTCCGGGTTGGGAAGCGTCGTCAACAGCGATGCCAACGCCGATCGGTCAGTGGTAAACGCGTCGCACTGCCCTGCTGTGTAGGAGTCGAAAGCGACATCCGATTGTTCGAAGACTGTTGGGGAGTAGTCCAAATTGTTCTGGCGGAAGTAATCAGCTAGATTCAGCTCTGTGGTGGTTCCAGCAGTTACGCATACTGCTGCACCTCCCAGTTCGAGGGCGGACGTTACTCCAGACGCTTTCGTCGCCATGAATCCCTGCCCGTCGTAGAACATTACGGGCGCGAAGTTGCCCCAGGCTACGTCGCGAGTCGATGTCCATGTAGTTGTGAGGTTCATGAGGTCGATCTCGCCGGATTGCAACGCGGGACCGCGTTCAACGAGGTCAGTGAACCTGAACTCGACGGCATCGGCATCACCGAGGACTGCAGCTGCGACGGCACGGCAGAGGTCTACATCGAAACCGATGCTCTTCCCTGATGCGTCGAGCGAGTGAAATCCGGGAGTGTCGTTGCCAGTTGCGCAGACGACATCCCCGCGTTCCTTGATGGCGGCGAGGCGGTTCGCGGACCTTTCGGCTTGGTCGGCACGTTGGATGGCTGCGTCTCGTTCCGAGATGGCATTGTTGCGATCGATGATTGCAGCCTCTGCAGTGGCTTGGGCGCGTTCGACAGCGATCTCATTGGCACCGCTATCGGAGGTGCAGGCAGTGAGGAGGAAGGTTGCGGCGGTGAGGATGACGGTAGTTGCGAGGATTAGTTTCATGAGGAATGTGGTGGAGTATCCGTACTGCGAGGCTTGGACCCTATTTTGAAATGCTAGTTTTCAGTGGCATGTCGGTTGTCCAAATGCATCCTCTGCGTTTCTAAGCAACGAGTCTGGAGTTTTATGGGAGATCGACTGGTTCCAATTCGTAATCAGTTTCGCTCTCGACAAACTTCAAGGCGCAATTGATGTTGGTTGAGATAATGGCTTCGGGTTCCCCGTCTTCTACTCTGATGTATCCGACGTAAGTTTTGGTGCCAGCATCATATCGATCGTCTGAACTCAGGTGCAATGTCAAACCGCATCCTTCGTTGGCTCCTTGGTTCACTGGGTGTGAAGATGAATCGGAGTCCTGAAACGTAACTTTAATCAGATCCGAGCCGCGTAAGGCTTCTGTGAGAGATTCTGTCTCAAACCCAGGTTGCCTATAGCTAGATGAAACGGCATACATCACTGTGCCGTTTTCATCGATGTCGGTAACGTCGATGGTTTTAGCTTGTTCCGTGGGCTTGACCTGGTCGACGGTATCTTGTGTGAGTACCAGCGAGACGACCAATGAGGGTGTCAATGCGGTGACTATTAACGCGGCAATCACTGCCAAGACCGCTGTGAAACGGCGAAGCCTGGGGGCGTTGGAGCCCGATTTCATCGTGGCTTAGTCCTCTGATCGGCATAGATAGTGGCGAGATGTCTGTATTTTAGCGCGTTAGTTTGGAGCGTTATCTGTCGTGGCGATTTCGAATTCGGACAGGTCAATCTCGGCGATCTGTTTTTCGCGGGCAACCGAACATGTACCCCATTCAGCGTCTGTGCCGGTCCATGCGAAAGTCACTTCTATGGTCTCGACTAGACCTAAGGCGTCAATTAACCAAGGATGGCTCTTCTGCTTGAATTGGTAGTGTGGCGCGCATTCGTCGGGGACGCCCCAGTGGTAGATGTTCTCGTGATCGACGCCTTCCCAAATGACGTATCCGGCTTCATAGCGTCCAATGTAGTTCCTAGGATCGAATGGGATGCGTCCAGATTTATACCCCTCAATGCATTGTTCTAATCCTTCGCGTCCTACCATGACAGCGCGGAGCTGGCCATTGTCGGTCTCGATCGTGATCCCGTTGTTGTCTCGGTGGCAAGTTATCGGAGATCCGGTGTAGCCGCTCATCACGTAGATGTCGGCATTAGCGCCTGACCGAGCCAGCTGTGACGAATGTCGTTGTCCGACAGCTGCTATGACGACCAGAAGTGCGATGACGATTCCCGCCGTCGCAGTTATGGAAGCGATCACTTTGCCCAATCGCCTAAGCATGTAGGGTTTCTCTGCAGTTCATAATCGCAACTGCGGTAATCACGATGACGTTGGCTTATTGCGCTTCCCAGTCGTCCTTGAAAAAGATGCCGCAGTTGCGATCGTCTGACCTGACTTCGTCGGCGATCTTGATGTGCCCCGTAAAGGTCTCTGCTTCGCCGTTGCTCGATTCAAAAAAACGGAGCGTGAAGATGCAATCATCGTCCGATAGTGTGTCCAGAAACACAACTTCTCCCGAAAAATCGCCAAAGGCAGGATCATCAGACGTCACAGAGTCGACGATTATCGCAAATCCTTCATCTGGCAGAATAGGCTCTTCGTCGACAGTCGTGATACTACTCTGGATGCTCTTCTCGTCAGATAAATCTGCCGCCGACGGCTGAAAACTTATCTGCTCGATGTCCAAGCTTGGCGATTGCATCATAAAGCGGGAGGCTAAATATGCTGGCGCCAATGCGAGTACCGGCAGGGCGATGAGGACGATCAGAATGCCCGCGATGCGGCCTTTCAGGCTTCCGGTAGATTGAGTTGTCATTTCCTCAACCTCCTTTGCTGAGATCGTTACAAAACTCCAGTCTCCCCGCCTGGGCTATGCAAGCAAGAGGGTGTCTGAACCTTCGCCTACAGCCGATTTAATGAAGTGCTCCTCCTTATCAGCGCAAGGAGGTGGGTTTTGCAGATGTCTCGTCTATATCGGCGGCTTGGTTCAGATGGCTTGAAGTTTACCACGCTTCTGCAGGTGCGATGGGGTTCGAGAACTACCACCGCACTAGATTCCCGCCTTCGCGGGAATGACGAATGTGTGCTAGACCGGCATTGTGCGGCCGGTTTTGGCGCGTCCGTAGTCGGCGATGTCTCTGGTCAATGCACCGATCATCTTGCAGCCGAGTCCATCGATGAGCTGGTCGACCTGTTGCTCGTTGTTCATCTCTTCGTCTTGCCATGCGGCATAGAAGGCAATGTTGTTGTTTTCCAACGCCGTCTTGACGATGTTGAGGGCGTTATCCATGAAGTCGGGGTACGGCGGGTCGTGTGCATCCGGGTCACCGAACGACATTCCCATGTCTCCGGGTCCCCACTCAGCGAAGGCGATGCCCGGGACGGCGGCGGTCTGCTCGGCGAACGGTAGGCAATGGCGGTCTTCGATCTTGAGGCCGAGCATGAGTTCGCCGTTGGGGTTCATTGGCCAGGGGTCGGCGATTTGGACGTATTCCCGGGGGGCGACGCCCCAAATTTCTGCGGGTTGGCGCTGCCCTCCTCCTCCACGGATCCCCTCGGGGATAATGTCGGTGCCGATGGTCTGGAAGGGGTATCGGCAGGCGGCGACGAACCATTTAGTTGCTTCGGGACTTTGTACGTGGGTGTGGAGCAGACCATGAATGCCGGTGGTGAGGGCGTGGCGCATCTGCCAGGCGTTGTACCGCACCTCTTCGACCGAGTATGCGCTGTGAGGCAAAGAAGTCACGACCGCAGGTGTGGGGTGACCGCTCGGTGTGGGGCCGCCGTCTTTGAGACCTCTCATGAACTGATAAAGACCTCCGATATCGAAATGATGGTGTTCGAAATCGATGAGGACCATGTCTGCCCAAGTCTGGGCCATCTCGCGTCCGGCGTCATAACTGAGTTCGGGCGTAGGAGTGTGGTAGAAAGGCTGCCCTTCCTTGAGGAGGTCGATGCATTTGTTGATGCCCATAGGTGTGATTCCTTCGGTACGGATTTTGCAATGCGCTTGGATGCGCGTTTCCATACTTTAACGGGTTATGGGCTGTACGGTTGATTTGGGTGCGTTTATGAGAAGGCGTGAGTTTAAGGCGCACCTTCACCCTAACCCTCTCCCAACAAGGGAGAGGGAACAAATGGCATTTGACAGTAGGCGGTGAAGAGTTCGCGGTTCACCTTAAACCGGCATCGTCCGTCCGGTCTTAGCGCGTCCGTAGTCGGCCCATTCTTTGTTGGGTGCGCCCATCATTTTTACGCCGACGTTGTCGATGAGGTGGTCGATGCGCTCTTCTTGCGTCATGTTGTCGTCAGCCCAACTGGAGTAGAAGCCAACGCCGGCCTTGTCGAGAGCACCTTTAATGGTGTCGCGGGCGTGGTCCATATAGTCGGGGTACGGCGGGTCGTGCGCGTCGGGGTTGCCGTGTGACATTCCCATGTCGCCGGGACCCCATTCTGCAAAGCCGATGCCGGGCACTGATGCGATCTCGTCAGCGTTAGGTAGGCTGTGTCGGTCTTCGATCTTGAGTCCGAGGAGAAGCTCACCGTTTGGGTTGAGCGGCCACGGATCAGCGATCTCGACGTATTCGCGTGGAGAGAGGCCCCATATCTCTGCGGGTATGCCCTGCCCTCCACCGCCGCGTAGACCTTCAGGGATGACGTCGCGGGCGAGTTTCTGGAATGGATATCTGCAAGCAGCCACGAACCACTTCACTGCTTCGGGATCGCGTGCGTGAGTGTGAAGGAGACCGTGGACGCCCGTCGTGAGCGCGTGGCGCATCTGCCATGCGTTATGTCGGACTTCATCGACAGAGATTGCATTGTGCGGAAGCGTAGTGACGACGGTGGGCGTGAGGTGCCCGCTGGGGGTTGGACCGCCTGCCTTCAACCCCTTCATAAAATCGCCCAAGCCTCCGACATCGAAGTGGCGGTGCTCGAAGTCGATGAGGATCATATCGGCCCAGGTTTGAGCCAATTCGACGCCGGCGTCGTAGGTGAGTTCAGGTGTGTGGGTTGCGTAGAAGGGTTGGCCTTCTTTAAGTAGGTCAATGCATTTGTTGATGCCCATTTTGTGATTCCTTATGGGATGGTGGTCGTCGTTTGGTTCGATGGATGGATTCGGTTATGTAAGCCTCCACGGGATTTCGAGTTCGGCAGTGATGTGGCGGAACCAGTCGATTACTTCGGGGTGATACGGGATGCCGTGTTCGCGGCGTTCGATCTCTTCCTCGTGTTCGGGTAGTCCGGCGTATACGACGCGCTCTTGTCCCGGGGCGGGTTTGCTATTGGAGAGCGCACGCATGTATTCGTCCATATCGGTCTTGAAGTCTTCGATGTCGGTGAAGGCTTCGAGGTTGTAGGCGATGAAGTGGTGCGATGCGCCTTGTCGCCGGTTGGGTCCGCCACCGTTGCCGCCGAGTATGCCGGAGAGGATCTCGATCATGACGGCCATTGAATAGCCTTTGTGGGCTCCGAGTTCACGAGTGCCACCGGCGGGGAGCATCATGAAGTCTTCTGGGACATCGCTCTCCTCCATGACGGGCGTGCCGTCGGATTTGGCGACCCATCCGGGCAGGACCGGAACGCCGATGCGTTTCGCAAGGATTATTTTGTTCCCGGCGACGCTGCTCATTGAAGCGTCGAAGATGAATGGGGGTTCATCGCGAGTTGGCGCGGCGATGCCGAGGGGGTTCAAGCCGACCAAGCGTTCGGCTCCGTGTACGGGTGCGACGTTTACGCCGCCGGTGGTCATAGCGATGCCGATCATGTCGCGTTCGAGTGCCATCGCCGCGTGGTAGGCACAGGCACCGAAGTGTCGGCCATTAATGGCGGTGATAGTGCCGATGCCGTAGACCTCTGCCCTGTCCATGGCCATTCGCATGGCCATCGGACCAACTGCGAGGCCGTGGCCACCATCGCAGTCGATAGTCGCAGCGGCGGGTAGTTCGCGGATGATTTTGGGTTCGGGGGTCGGATTGATGCCGCCTTCGCCGAAGGAAGCGACATAAGAGCGGAGCATATTGGAGACACCATGGGATTCGATGCCGCGAGCGTCGGCGTAGACGAGGACATCGGCCGATTGGACGGCATCATCTTCAGGCATTCCCATCTTTCGGAAGATGTCTTCGACGGTTGCGCGCATGTCGTCGATTTCGACATGCACGGCAATGTCATGTGGGACGTGGAATCGTTCGAGCAATCGGATCTGCCTTTCGTTTTTGACGTAATTGGGCGCGCCTGTGACGTCGATCCTGCGTGTGGTTAACGCCTAGTTGCGCCGCACTGAATTTAATCGAGTCGAAAGTATACAAGCGCGCCGTCCAAAATCGTGGTTGATGGGGTATATTCGCGTGCAACAAGCGGGGAGTATCAATTCTTCGCCGCGAACATCGAGAAGAGGTTAGATATGCCTATCGGAAAAGTTGCTGTCTTCACCGCATCGGGCGTGCCGTTCGAGATCGAGGAGTTGCCGACGCCTGAGATTGAATCTGGCGGCATACTCGTCAAAAACACACACGCGGTCATTTGCGGTTCCGACTTGCACGGATGGAGGGGTGACGGCGACGAGAAACCGCCTCCCAAACGTCGGTTGACTGGTCACGAGTTCACGGGCGTTGTGCATTCGCTGAGCAGGGGTGTGGATACGGATTCGTTAAGGAGACCTTTGAAGGAAGGCGATCGGATCGCGTTTCCGTTTTTCAACCCGTGTAACCGGTGTTATTGGTGCATCCGCGGCGAGCATCATGCTTGCCCACATCGGGGCCGGGCGAATCATCAGGGATTAGATGCCTATCCGTACTGTGATGGAGGGATGGCGGACTACTACTACCTCCCTCCCGGTCACTACGCGTTCAAGGTGCCGGATGAGTTACCGACCGATGCTGTGCCGCCAGTGAACTGCGCTCTATCCCAAGTGTTGTTCGGGTTGGAGCGCGCCAAGATGGATTTCGGTGACACGGTAGTGATCCAAGGAGCCGGTGGACTGGGGATATTCGCGACGGCGATCGCAGCTGAGAAAAGTGCGTCGAAGGTGATCGTGATCGATGGTCAACAGCCGCGCTTGGACTTGGCAATGAAGTGCGGCGCTACGGACACCGTTTCGATGGTTGACTACCCTACAGCTGAGTCGAGAGTAGAGCGGGTTCGAGAGCTGACCCACGGTGTTGGTGCCGATATCGTGGTCGAAGTTGTGGGTGTTGCTGCTGCGACTCTGGAAGGCCTAGACATGGTGCGCTTTAATGGCAAATATGTCGACATCGGGAACATCAGTGGTGGGAGCATCGAGTTTGCAGCACGGAAGATTATTAACAATCAGACTCAGTGGCAGGGTTTGATGCATTACAACCCGTGGATTGTTGAGGCTGCGTTACAGTTCTTGGTTCGGACGAAGGATCGGATGCCGATTGCGAACGTGATTTCGCACAAGTATCCGCTCGAAGAGATCAACGATGCGTTCGAGTTTGCGGAATGGCATGGACGCGAAGGCGGATCGCCAGCGAACCGCGTCGCGTTGACGATGTGAGATTTGGTGATTCAAGTGGGAACTGTTGCGAGAGCTGGGTGATTTATGCCCACCGGCAGAGTTGCAGTCTTCACGACATCGGGGGTTCCGTTCGACATTGTCGAGTTGCCTGCGCCTGAAGTTGAACCGGGCGGGTTGCTTGTAAAGAACACGCACGCGGTGATCTGCGGCTCTGATCTGCACGGCTGGAGAGGTGATGGAGACGTTCCGATACCGCCCGTGCGCAGGCTAACGGGTCACGAGTTCACTGGTGTCGTTCATTCTTTGGGTGCAGGAGTTGAGACGGATTCGTTGCGGCGTCCGTTGATAGAGGGCGATCGCGTGGCGTTCCCGTTCTTCAATCCGTGCAACCGATGCTATTGGTGCACTCGCGGTGAGCATCATGCATGCCGACATCGTGGTAGGTGGTACACGTTGGATGAGCATCCGTACTGTGATGCGGGGATGGCAGACTACTATTACCTTCCGCCAGGACACTACGTTTTCGAGGTGCCAGATGAGTTGCCGACGGATGCGGTGCCGCCCGTCAACTGTGCCCTGTCGCAGGTGCTGTTCGGTTTGGAACGGGCGAAAATGGACTTCGGTGATACCGTCGTGATCCAAGGCGCGGGCGGATTGGGTGTTTTCGCGACCGCGGTGGCTTCGGAGAAGGGTGCATCAAAGGTGATCGTGATCCATGGCCAGCAGCCACGATTGGATTTGGCGATGCGTTGCGGAGCTACAGACACGATTTCGATGGTCGATTATCCGACTCCGGAGTCGAGGGTCGAACGCGTTCGGGAGTTGACGGACGGTGTTGGTGCTGACATCGTTGTGGAAGTCGTGGGCGTTGCTGCGGCGACGTTGGAGGGTTTGGATATGGTGCGTTTCAACGGGAAGTATGTCGATATCGGGAATATCGGTCCGGGCAGCATTGAGATCCCAGCGGTGAAGGTCATCAGCAACCAGACGCAATGGTTGGGCACGGTCCACTACAATCCGTGGATCATTGAAGCGGCGCTTCAGTTCTTGGTACGAGTACAGGATCGGATGCCAGTCGCGAACGTCGTGTCACACACGTTCCCTTTGGATCGGATCGATGAAGCGTTCGAGTTCGCCGAGTGGCATGGTCGCGAGGGCGGTACAGCCGCGAACCGGGTCGCACTTACGATGTAGCCGACGAGTTTGCGTTCGCATCGAAATCTAGAAAGAAGTCAGACATGCCTATCGGAAAAGTGACCGTATTCGACGCACCGGGAGTGCCGTTCGAGATCGGAGAACTCCCGACACCAGAGGTGGAACCGGGCGGGTTGCTCATCAAGAACACGCACGCGGTGATCTGCGGCTCCGACCTGCACATCTGGCGGGGCGATATGTCGACGCATTCGAACCGCATTGTCGGTCACGAGTTTACAGGTGTGGTTCACTCTCTCGGCAAGGGCATCGAGACAGACTCGATGCGGCGTCCGCTCAAAGAGGGCGATCGTGTGGCGTTCCCATTCTTTAACCCGTGCAATCGTTGCTACTGGTGCATCCGGGCCGAGTTTCACGCTTGCCCGCACCGTTCGAGGCGGAAGGATCTCGACTCATATCCGTATTGCGACGGTGGGTACGCCGACTACTACTATCTGCCGCAGGGGCACTACGCATTCAAGGTGCCGGACGAGCTGCCTAGCGACGCGATCCCGCCGGTGAACTGTGCCCTATCGCAGGTGCTGTTTGGTCTGGAACGGGCGAAGATGGATTTCGGAGATCGAGTCGTGATCCAAGGTGCCGGTGGACTAGGAATCTACGCAACGGCGGTGGCGGCCGAGAAAGGCGCATCGAGAGTGATCGTCATTGACGGTCAACAGCCGCGTCTCGATCTCGCGATGAAGTGTGGCGCAACTGACACAGTTTCTCTGGTCGAATATCCGACGCCTGAGGCGCGCGTCGAGCGGGTAATGGAACTAACCGATGGTATCGGTGCTGATGTAGTGGTCGAGGTCGTTGGAATTGCCGCCGCGGCGTTGGAGGGTTTGGATATGGTTCGTACGAACGGCAAGTACATCGATATCGGCAATATCGGCGATGGCACGATCACGATACCGGCGTCCAAGGTCATCGGTGGGCAGACGCAGTGGCTGGGTACGACGCACTACGATCCGTGGATCATCGAAGCGGCGTTGCAGTTCCTAGTACGTGTGCAGGACGATATCCCGATTGCAGATGTGATCTCCCACAAGTATCCGCTTGAGGAGATCAACGAGGCTTTCGAGTTTGCAGAATGGCAGGGGCGTGAAGGGGGGACCACGGCGAATCGTGTTGCGTTGACGATGTAGGAATTTATGGCGTTACTTAGCCGTGACTACCGCACCCTTCTGTATCTAGTCAGCAACAACCTAGGCATCACAACAGCGAGCCTATGAAGCTGCCCCATTCGGCACCGTTTCTTTGGGAATCTCATCGTGTTCGTATCGCATTTCTATGATCCTGCTGTACCCTGATTAACCGCGACGGTTTCCCATTACGAGTGGCCATTTGGCACTTGGGGCATGGATTCCCCATGCCCCCTGTTTGGCACTCGAATGATGTGGAAACCGTCGCAGGTAACCATGCTCATCGGTCAAAGGGGGCATTCTTCATGCCGAAGCTCACTCTAACCATACTGTTGCCTATGATTGGAAAGCAGTTGGCGGTAATCTCGGTAGTAGTTATCGCTACGGGACTCATCGCGATCGGATGCTCCGTCGCAGAAGCCACTCCGACGATGCACCCTTCGCCTGTTCCCACGGCGACATCTTCTACTGCACCCACATCGACACAAGCACCTCAACTAACTGCGACGCCGACTGCGAAGGCCGTATTGCTGTTTCCGACCCCTACGCCGGTGCCTGCACTGACTCCTACAGCGACTACAGTCGATGGGGAGTATCCAGTTGAAATTCTCAGAGTGATGGACGGCGATACGTTGGAGGTCGAGATTGACGAGATTCAAGTTGAAGGTTTGAAGAACCAAACGGTAAGAATTTTCGGGATTGATACGCCAGAGACGCGAACGACTAACGCTTTCGAAAAGGCTTGTGGCAACTGGTCGAAAAAACGCGCAAACGACTTTGTTTCATCTGATGGGCAGTACGTCTTGGTGACGGAGTTTGAGGACGGCGGATTCAGCAGGATTTTGGGTGATATTCGATCTCCAGAAGGTGTGATGTTGTCGGAGTTTATGTTGGCCGAGAGCTTGGCGGTCCAGTACGAAGGCGGTACAAGGGATTTTGAGGACCATCGAGAAAATTGCGAATCGTTGGTCGAGGCAGGACACATCGCAGGACCGGAGACTGAGGCGATAGCCACCGCAAGTGAAGATCCAACGGCAACACCTGAACCCCCATCCGAAGCAACGGCAACTCAAGAGCCAACCGTCACGCCTGAAGACGATAGGGTTCCATCGCCTACTGCGACTGCAACTGAAGAGCCGATAGTAACCGTCGAAAGTGACGAGACCGACGTTACCTACGAAACCTGTGAGGAAGCTGAGGCGGCTGGATTAAAGAGAGAACCCGGCACAGAGGGCCCTGGTTGGGGATTTCCAGTCGAAATCGTAACTGGCGAACGAGATGGTGATGGCGATGGATACGTCTGCGAGGAAAGTGGCTCATCTTCTACTTCACCGAAGGTCGAAGATAGTCCTAAGTCCACGCCTGAACCGACTCCCGTTGCAACCGCTATTCCTCCCGAAGCGGGCGAAATCTATCCCAATTGCGATGCCGCGATTGAAGCAGGATTGGAACGTATCAAAGGTGACAGCGGGGATGGCCGCGGTTTTCCTGCGTGGCAAGTTCCAAGCGCTAGAGATGGAGACGGTGATGGTGTGGTTTGCGAGCGGTGACATGTCGGTTGTCGGTGAAGCCGATACCGTTGAGATGACTGGTGTCGTTGAATTGGATCATGCGCCAGCCGTTTGGGGTGTAGAGATGTTCGTGGAGTACTGTAACGCTGGTGTTGTTGAATACAAAGCTCCATTGATCGGTGATTCGCAGGTTCATCAACCGGGCTAATACAGCTTGGAGCGAACCGCCGTGTCCGACGACCAATAGAGATTCGTTGCCTTTGTGATGGGTGGTCAGTATCTCTTCTACGACGCGCCCTACTCTCTCCCACGCATCCAGCATCGATTCGCCGCCGGGAAATTTGATGCTCGCCCTAGTGTTCAGGTTCTTCCAGCGCTTGTAGAGGTCTGCATCGGCGTCACCAACGGAATCCCAATCTTTGTCTTCATAATCTCCGAAGTGGTACTCGCGAAGTTGAGACCGGGTGTGGATCTGGAGTTCGGGATGATGCGCGACGATCGCTTTGGCTGTGTCCAATGCGCGTTGTAGATCGCTGGAGTAGACGGCGTCGAACTGGGTATCGGATAGCCGTTCCGCTACCGCTTCGGCTTGAATTCGGCCCCGTTCAGTGAGTTGCGCGTCGAAATGCCCTTGCGATTTATCGTCCAAATTGCCCTCGGTTTCACCGTGGCGAACCATGATGATGGTTCGCGGCGAAGGGTTGAAAATGCGTGGTGTGTTGGTCGAGTTGTGGTCACTCATGTGAGTTGAAACTTTCAAGATGGCTGGTGTCGTTGAACAACGTGGCTTGCCATACGCGCGGCGCCATTGGGTGTTCTTTGATGATTGAGACGCTGGTATTGTCGAAATGAAAATGCCACTGGTCTGTGATGCGTAGGGCCAAGAACTGAGCTAAGAGAGCTTGGAGCGATCCCCCATGAGCAACGATTAAGATGGTTGCTTCCTCGGAGTGATTAGTGAGGAGTTCGTTCGCGAAATTGCCGACTCGCTGCCACAAATCCGTTACTGATTCGCCGCCTGGATATTTGGCGCTGGGCCTGGTTTCCCATTCGATAAATCGTTTGAAAAACGTTGGGTCTTCATTTTGAACCACTGACCAAGAGGTATTTTCGTAGGTGCCGTAGTGAAGTTCGCGCAGTTCCGGGCGAAGTTGGATTTCGATGTTGGATCGGTTGTTGAGTATCGATTGAGCGGTATGCACCGCCCTTTGGAGGTCGCTAGCGTATACGGCGTTGAAATCAGTATTGGCGAGTCGCCTCGAAAGTGCTTGGGCTTGCCGAACACCCTTGTCCGTCAGGGGAGCATCGAATTGGCCTTGCAATCTATCCCCAATGTTTCCTTGAGTTTCGCCATGACGAACCAAGATGATATTGCGCCGGTTCGGGTTTGGGCCGGTCCCGAAAACGTTTGACCGAGACAGCGTACTCATGCGAGGTCCAATTGCGCGAGAGATAGATGATTGGTGTCGTTCCAGCGTTCGATTCGCCAACCGTCATCCCGCCAAGTCGGTGCGGAGCTTATGGCGCTGATACTGGCGTTATCGGTCTGGAGTCGCCACTTGTATTCCAATCTGAACTTGCACAGATAGGCGGCAGCGGATCTGATTGATCCGCCATGACCGAAGAACAGGATGGTCTCGTCATCGTCGTGTTTCTCAACTACCGCGTCCGTGAATTTCGCGACTCGATCGCTCTGTTCGCGGTCGGATTCGCCCTCGGGGAATTTCGTATCTGAGCCGGTTTTTACGTCAAGCATCTTCGCGAAGAGTTCAGGGTACTCGTCCCGAAGTTGCTGCCACGAGTAGTTTTCGCAAACGCCGTAGTTCTTTTCCCGGAGATCGGGCGTCGTTTCGATTTCGAAATCTGGCCGCAGTTTGAGGAGCGGTTCAGCGGTCTGGATTGCGCGCTGTGAGTCGCTGGAGTAAATGGCGTTGAGATGCCAGTTTTTTAAGCGTTCGCCAACTAGCTTGGCCTGTGCTCTGCCCTTGTCGTTGAGAGGCACATCGGAAAACCCTTGGGCCAAGTTGGATGCGTTGCCTTCGGTTTCTCCGTGGCGGACGAGGTAAATGGTTGTCAAATCTTCGACATCCCAAGTTTTGACGCAGACGACATGAATCAATAGTAAGTCGGCGGTGTGAGCCGGGATAAGCGTGCAGCCGCGAACCAACCTAGAGAATTCGCAAGTTCGCGACTGATTTTCTTAGGTTTGCGAGGTGAGGAGATTTGAAATCGCTATTCGCAGGGGAACTGTTCGCGGAGTTCGGCGAAGAGGTTTGCCATGGGGCCGCAGCCCAGAGCTAGCGGGCTCGAGATGTTCATCATCGTGTAGCCTTCGGCGATCCAGCGGCGGGCGACTTCGGGGTCTTGGAAGGTCGTGGCGAGGAACTTGCCAGTTCCTTTGACGCGTTGGGCGACGTCGGACATGATCTGCTCGACCTTGTCGTGATGGATCTGTCCGGGGATGCCGAGAGTGCACGAGAGGTCAGTAGGGCCGACAAGGAGGACTTCGAAGCCTTCCAGCGCAAGGGTGTCGTCGACCTTCTCATACGCTTCGGTGCTCTCCATCTGGATGATGAGAAGCGTTTCGTTGTTGGCATGCTTCAGGACGTCGTCTTGCGTGATGTCGAGCAACGACGCGAACCACGGGGCGACACCCCGCTCGCCCATGGGTGGGTATTTCGAGTAGCTGATGGCTTCTGCGGCCTCTTCTGGGTTGTCGACCTGAGGAACCATTACGCCAACCGCGCCCACGTCGTAAGCCTTCTTGATTTCGCCAGGGTGGTTCCAGGTGACTCGGATGACTGGGGAGACGCCGAGGTTTCGGCCCTGCACGCAGATTGTGCCGATGCTCTCGGTGCCCCACGGGCTGTGTTCCTGATCGATCCATACCCAATCGGGTTTGATGCTGCTGTAGATGGTGTGCGCCACGTGGGGTTCACGTGAGAACATGCTGGTGCTGAGGACTGCTCCACCAGTTGCCAGTTTCGATCTGATTGTGCTCGGGTACATGGTTCTCCAGTTCTTGTGATGTACGGCGGTTGACCATTAAGTGGTGATCTTGACCGGGTAAACAGGATACTAACAACATCCATCGTCGAGACGAACCAAGACGGTTGAAGTGTTAACTTTGAAGCAATCAAGAGAAATCGGAACTGGCATCGTGAGAGGCAAATCGAAATGATCGTCGTTACGACAGAAAACGTGGAAGGCAAAAAGACAGCCGAGGTCTTGGGTTTGGTGCGCGGCAACGCGGTGCGTGCCCGCGGCATCGGGTACGACTTCATGGCGGGCATCAAGAACATCACCGGAGGTGCGGTGTCGGAGTATTCGAGTCTTCTGCGAGACACCAGAGAAGACGCGACTCAGAACATGATTGGTGAAGCTATGGCGATGGGCGCGGATGCAATCGTGAGCACTCGCTACAACACCTCGTCGGTAGGTCAGGGCTTCGCTGAGATCCTCGCATATGGAACAGCGGTCAAGCTCAAGTAAGCCTTAAGGCTGATCAAACTGGAGGATTGAAGAGATGACTTGGGGGAGAGAACCGTCTGTGATACTGACCACGACGAACTTCATACCGGGACGTGAGATAGACAACGTACTCGGGTTGGTCTCGGGTGCCGAGAAACTCGGGCGTGGGGGAACGAACAACATTGAAGAGAAGACGGCAGAGGCGATTGAGCGTCTTACGGCTGCGGCTCAGAATATTGAGGCTGACGCGGTTATCGATCTAAGGATCAATCCGGTTCAACCAGCGGGCCAGCACGGTTCTGATCAGAACTACAGTATTTTCTGTTACGGAACTGCGGTCAAACTTAAGAGCGAGATGGAACAAGGCGTTAGCAAGATTAAATAGAGGACGATAAGTCCGCAAGGGAGTTGATTGATGGCTGAAATGATGGTCCGCGAAAACCGGGTGCTGAAAGCGATGAAGAAGGGTCGTAAGGCTCTGGGGTATCAAATGACGTTCCCATCGGTGTGGGATGTAGAGATACTCGGGCGTCTGGACTTCGATTACGTCTGGTTGGATGGTGAGCATGGCCCGTTTGGATATACCGAATTAGAGGAGATGACACGCGCGGTTGAAGCGGCGGGAGCAACTGCGGTCGCAAGAGTCGAGAACGTCGAAGCATCGCACATCTTGCAGTATCTCGACCGCGGTATTCAAGGCATCATGGGGCCTCACATCGCTAGCGGCGAGGATGCTGAGAAGCTAGTGGACGCTTGCTACTTCGGTCCGATCGGCCATCGTTCGTTCGGTGGCAATCGAGGAACCAACTACTCGTTCACACCAGATGCTTGGGGCGACAAGCGAGACTTCTATCAGCAGGCGAACGACAACATGCTTGTGGGTGCCCTACTCGAAGACCAAGGATCGATCGACAACATCGACGACATTTTGGCAGTCGACGGCATCCACTACTTTGGCATCGGTATGAACGACTTCGCGCAAGGCATCGGATATCCCGGCGAACCGGAGCATCCGGATGTCGTAAAAGCGGCTGATGAGTTATCCGACTACATCCGCAGCAAGGGCTGTTACATGAGCGGCGACATCATGGGTTCGGTCTGGATCCACGAGTTGCTATTGAATAGCGCACAGCAATTCATGGACGAGAACTCTTAGCAACGGTACGCCCTGTCCGATCTGATGATTGACGAGACACTGATACAGCGCCTGCGTGAAATCGTCGGCGAAGAGTACGTCATCTGGGGTTCAGATGACTTGCTGCTGTATGAGTATGACGGCTCGATAGATCGTTCACCTCCCGGCGCGGTGGTGCTGCCGGGTAACGCAGACGAGCTCGCGGAGTGTGTGAAGGCAGCCTACGAGCGCGACGCGAATATCGTGCCACGGGGCGCTGGAACAGGATTAAGCGGCGGCGCTGTTCCGCTGCACGATTCGGTTGTGTTGCCGGTGACTCGGCTCAATCGGGTTTTAGAGGTTGATGTAGAAAACCGTGTGGCGATCGTAGAACCCGGTCTTGTCAACATCGAACTCTCCGAAGCGGTTGCCCAGTACGGTCTGTATTACGCTCCGGATCCTTCTTCGCAACGTGCATGCACGATTGGCGGCAATGTTGCGGAGAACGCTGGTGGTCCGCACTGTCTGGCTTTGGGAGTCACCACTAACCACGTGTTGGGCATCGAGGTTGTGCTGGCTGATGGAGAGAAGGTTTGGTTAGGCGGAACTTCAAGAGATACGTTCGGATATGACTTGAGAGGCGCGTTCATCGGATCGGAAGGAACGTTGGGGATCGTTACTAAGGTGGCGGTCAGATTGATGCGGAAGCTCGAAGCCGTGCTGACAATGTTGGCAGCGTTCCGCTCTTTGGACGATGCTTCGCAGTCGGTATCAGACATCATCGGAGCGGGCATGGTGCCTTCAGCAATCGAGATGATGGACCGGGTGACGATACAGGCTTGCGAACCGGTTTACCATCCGGGCTATCCCGACGATGCTGAGGCGGTGCTAATCGTTGAGCTCGACGGTTTGCGCGAAACGGTCGATGAACAGGGACAACGGGTTCGAGAGATATGCCGCGCCAACAATTCTTCGGAGATTCGCGAAGCGGAAGATGATGCGAAACGCGCTGAATTGTGGGCCACTAGGAAGGGAGCGATCGGTGCGTTTGGAACGATCGCACCGAACTACTACTTAGTCGACGGAGTCGTGCCACGGACCAAACTCAGAGACATCATGCGGCAAGTTCGAGAGATCGGCGAGGAGTTGGGACTGACTATCGGTAATGTGTTTCACGCTGGCGACGGAAACCTGCACCCGTGCATCCTATTTGACGGGCGCGACAAGGCGCAGGTGAGGCGCGTCATTGAGTGTGGTGAGCGGATATTGGCGGCATGTGTCGAGGCCGGTGGTGCGTTAAGCGGCGAGCACGGCATAGGCATCGAGAAGCAGGCATACATGCCGTTGGTCTTCACCGAAGAAGACCTAGCTACGATGGCCAAGTTGCGCCCTGCATTCGGCGCGGGAGAGCGATTCAATCCGGGCAAGGTATTCCCGGGTGGCGCGGTCCACGGGAGCGCGTATGGGATATCGGAAGAAGCGTTTAGAGCTACTGGACCGGGTGGTTTGCAAGCGGTTTGAAAGCGACAAGCGCGTTGACGCTTCGTTATCGCCTTCCAACTCTGCGAATGCTTAATTTGCCAAACGATAAAGGGAGATTATGGCATCTCGAAAACTCAGAATCGGCATTATCGGTGCAGGTGGCTTCGCGATGCAACATATGGAGGCGTTCGCGGAGATCCCAGAGGTAGAGGTGGTGGCGTTCATGCGGCGTTCAGAAGAGCCGTTGCGTGAGATGCAGGAGCGGTTTGGTGTGGAGAAGGGATTCACGGATCATCGAGAGATGCTCGATGATCCTGATATAGATGCCATCGACATCATTACACCGACCGATTCTCACAAGTTTTACGCTTTGGAAGCCATCGCAAGCGGTCGCCCGGTTTTGTGCGAGAAACCGCTGGCGCTAACTGCAAGTGAATGCCAGGAGATGTTGGATGCGGCAGAGAACGCTGGTGTGATCCACGCGGTCAACTTCAATCAGCGTGGCCGAACTCCAGTTGGTCGGATGAGCCGGTACATCGCTGATGGTTACATTGGAGGTGTCTACCACGTCAACATCCGATGGGGCATGTCGATGCAGCGAGATGTCCGTCCCGATGTGGGCTCATGGCGATTCATGCCAGAGCATGGCGGTGGCACAGTCTATGAATTGATACACGTTTTCGATATGGCGCGCCTACTCAACGGGGAAGTCGCTCGGGTTTCGGCGGTCTTGAATACGGCGGAGAAACGTAGACAGTTTATCGACGCGCCCGATGGTTTCGATGTAAATGTCCCCGACTCATCCGCATTCCTGCTCGAATACTTCAACGGCGCCTACGCTGTCATACACACCAGCTTCGTTCAACGCGGCGAGGTGCCGAGGCGCGGCATCTTGGTCGATGTAGCCGGTTCGAATGGTCGGATAGCTTTGAACTGCCTTTTCGGCCTGATAGGTTCATCGGGCGAGAACCTGCCGATGAACGACATTGATCCGGGTCCTCCCTACCCAATGCCTTACGAGCAGTTCGTCGCTGGGGCATTGGCAGGCGACCAATCGTTGATCGATACCAGCTTCGAGGCGGGTTTGGAAGCGGCCAAGATCGTTGATGCAGCGCACCTTTCTTGGAAAGAGAAACGCTGGGTGGATATAGACAGATGATTTCGACCAACTCGCCGTGGGTCTATCATCGAATACGGCTAACACGAACCTTGGAGGTGCCGCCATCCCAATCGAATACGTGAACCTCGGACGGACGGGTACCAAAGTCTCGAACCTGTGCTTGGGTTCGGATAACTTTGGAAACCCTTACGGGTGTGACGAGTCTACTTCGCACGAGATAATGGCGAAGGCCTTTGACGCCGGCATCAACTTCATCGACACGTCGGATTCATACTCAATCGGCGACTCCGAGCGGGTCATCGGTAACTTTTTCCGTTCGACCAGCTGGCGCGATCAGGTCGTGTTGGCAACGAAGTATCGTTCGCAGGTGGGTGACGGAGTAAATGATATCGGGGCGTCTCGGTATCACATCGTCCGAACTGTCGAGGGCTCGCTGAAACGATTGAAGACGGACCGGATCGACCTGCTCTATTGCCATTCCTGGGATGCGGAGACACCAATTGAGGAGACGCTGCGAGCCGTCGACGACTTGATTCATCAAGGCAAAGTCCTCTACGCTGGCGCGTCCAACTTCCCTACGTGGGTGTTGGCATCCGCCCTGTGGACGTCAGACCTGCGCAATCTCTACCGGATCGAAGCGATCCAGAGCGTGTTCAACATCTTGCAGCCTGGTCTAGCAGTAGAGATGATCCGGTTTGCACGTAAGCACGGTATCGCGGTAGTGCCCTACAGTCCGTTAGCAAGCGGGTTTTTGACCGGCAAGCACAGCGGTTCCTACGTCGCCGATTCGAAATTCGGCGTGCGGGACGATTCGCGAGGAGGCGTGTTGAAGCGACGCTATGGCGACGATTTGCGGCATGAGACGGTTGCGAAGCTGGTGTCAGTTGCTGAGCGTTACGGCGAGCCAATTATCAGATTGGCGCTTCAGTGGGTTTCCGAGCACGACGGCGTCACCGCTCCGATATTTGGAGCGCGCAGGATTGATCAACTCGACGGCATTCTGGATGCGTGGAGCAAGCCAGCGAGCGAAGAAGCAATGTCCGAAGTGCGTGCTATCGCTGACGAGTTCCAAGCCGTCGAACCGATGAACTACCCGCCACAATCTGGGCAGGCCGGGGTGACTTTGGCGAGGGTTGCGTGAATTGGCGATGGTAGATCGGGCAAAAGATATCGAACGGTTCTACAGCTTGCTGACGCGCCTTGAGGACCGTGTCGGCGGCAAAATCGTGTTGGACGATTGCGACGGCCATGAAAAATGGCCGCAAGGAGTCTATTTCTTCTTCGAACGCGGAGAGTTGCGCAGAGGAACACCGACCGACCTTCGCGTGGTCTACGTCGGCACCCACGGGACTAATTTCGGTTCTCCCAGCACTTTGTGGTGGCGTCTGACTCAACACAAAAACGATGTTGGACGATCATCGTTGCGTGACCATCTGGCTATGGCTTTGCGTAACCGATCCTGCGCCAATGGGAACTCATATTCACGTCACAACCACCAGACGTGCGTGAGCCGCTATGTTGACCAGATGCCTTTGCTTTGGCTCAAAGCCGAAGGTGAAAACGGTCACGAACTTCGCAAGGCAATGGAGCGAAACGCGATTGCGCTCTTGAGTTTTTGGCGCAAAGACGCACTGGGTAGACCTTCAGACGAATGGCTGGGAAACTGGCGGCAACATAAACAACGCAAAGTTGAGAGATCCGGGCTTTGGAACGTCAATTTTGTTACCAAAGGGTATGAACCGAAATTCCTCGACGATTTGGAACGTTGTGTGGAAGCAACTGAACCGTTTGAACCTCGAGGACCCGATTGGAACGCGGCTTTATGCCTGAACTAACGTCGGCAACGGCTACCGATAATTGCGGCATCAAATCACCATGAACCACGTCAGACTAGGAAAAACTGGGATGAAGGTGTCGGAGTACTGCGTTGGTGCTGATAACTTCGGCGGCCAGACCGACGAAGCGGAGGCATTGCGGATCATGGGCGCAGCCTTTGATAACGGAGTTAACTTCATCGACACAGCTAACTCCTACATGGACGGACGTTCGGAGCCGATCGTTGGGAAGTTCATTCAAGATCGTCGATACGATGTGATTCTTGCTACTAAAGGGAATAGCCGTGTCGGGGACGGTCCGAATGATCAGTTCGTAAGCCGAAAGTACGTGATGCAGGCAATCGATGATTCCCTGCGTCGGTTGAACACCGATTACGTTGACCTGTACCAGATCCACTCGTTCCCGCCCGATGTGCCCATTGACGAATTTGTGCAGGCTTACTCTGACGTAATTGAATCCGGCAAAGCGCGTTACATAGGTGTATCGAATTTCAACGGTTACCAACTGGTCGAGGCATTGTGGGAGGCTGATCGACTCGGCGCACGTCGCTTTGACTGTGTTCAGCCCAAATACAACCTATTGATGCGTGACCCGGAGCGGGAGTTATTCCTGGTATGCGCCGAATACGGAATCGGAGTAATCCCCTACTCACCGCAAGCGGGTGGATTCCTATTGGGCAAGCATCGGAATTACCAAGCCGAATCGGGTGGTCGCTTCTCCGACGATTTCCGGGCATCGCAATGGTATCGCGACACTTACTGGTCGGATCCGATGTTCGACACGATGGAAAAGATCATCGCTATCGGTGAACGTTACGGAGTTTCAGCGAACGCGCTAGCGTTGCGTTGGGTCATCAGTAACCCGGTCGTAACCTCGTGCATTGTTGGTGCACGGACCGAAGAGCAGTTGAGGTCTAATCTGGTGGCTTGGGAGGAAGATGTCCCGCAAGAGGCACTTGACGAGGCTACAACTGCGAGCGAAGCCGTCAGAACGACGTTCGCAGAGGTTTAGACTTTGAGTCCAATCCCAGTGGAATGTGAAGGTCTGTTCGAGCGGGGTCGAAAAGAAAATTGATGAACTACGTCAGACTAGGAAGAACAGGCCTCAAGGTCTCCGAATACTGCATGGGTGGCGACAACTTCGGCGGGCAGATGGATGAGGCGGAGTCGTTGCGCGTCATGGCTGCCGCGTTCGATGGCGGTGTGAACTTCATCGACACCGCCAACGTCTATGAGGAAGGTCGATCAGAGACGTACGTCGGCAAGTTCATGCAGGGACGACGATACGATGTCATTTTGGCCTCCAAGGGGAACGGGCGTCTTGGACTCGGACCAAATGATCGGCAGGTCAGTCGTAAGTACGCGATGGATGCGATCGACGATTCGCTGCGGCGTCTAAACACGGATTACATCGACCTCTACCAGATCCACGACTTCCCTCTTGACGTGCCGATCGACGAATTCGTGCTTGCGTACAGCGACATCATCCAGGCTGGGAAGGCGCGCTACATCGGCGTAGCCAACTTCGCTGCGTTTCAACTCGTAGAGGCGTTGTGGCAAGCGGAGAAGCTAGGAGCCCGTCGTTTCGATTGTCTGCAAACTCGGTACAGTCTGTTGGCTAGAGACCCCGAGCGCGAGCTGTTCCCGGTCTCTAAAGAGTACGGTTTCGGTGTCATGGCGTTCTCGCCTAGAGCTGGCGGGCTCCTTCTCGGGCAAGACCTCCACTTTAAGGCCGAACCAGGTAGCCGGTTTTCGCCCGATTTCCGGCACTATCAATCTTTCCGTAACACCTACTGGTCACAAGCTAATTTCGACGTCGTCGAGAAGATTGTCGGCATCGCAAAGAAACACGGGATTTCGATGAACGCTCTGACCTCGCGCTGGGTAATCAGCAATCCCGCAGTTACTGTGTGCATCATGGGCGCCCACACGGTCGAGCACATTCACTCGAATCTGGAGGCGTGGCACGAGGATGTCCCGCAAGAGGCTCTCGATGAGGCGACCGCGGCGAGCGAGGCCGTCAGGACGACTTACTCCGAAGTCACGAGTACTTACAATCAGGATCAGATCAGTGCTAAGCGCTAGAACACCGCGGAGAACCAAATGAGCCTAACTATTTATCTACACTTCAACGGCAACTGTCGAGAGGCCTTCGAGTTCTATCGCTCGATATTCGGTGGCGAGTTTGAGATGATCAGCACGTTCCGAGAAGGCCCAGAAGGCATGCCGTTGCCGGAAGACGTCTTGGACCAGGTAATGCACGTGTCATATCCGATCGGATCGTCAATGCTGATGGGTTCCGACGTTCCGGAGCAGTTTGCCCCACCACCAGTTCAAGGTAGCAATTTCTCCATCTCGTATCAACCCGAGAGCAAAGCAGCCGCAGATGAACTGTTCGCCAAGCTCTCCGATGGCGGAACCGTAACCATGCCGATGGAGGACCAGTTCTGGGGCGCGTATTTCGGGTCTTGTATCGACAAATTCGGGATAAGCTGGCAACTCAACACGGAGCACTAGTAGCCGCAGACGAGATTGCCTCGCTACCATCTCGATCTAGGGAGCGTAAGACATGAACATCTATCTCTTCTTCAACGGCAACTGTCGTGAGGTCTTCGAGTTCTACCGGTCAGTATTTGGCGGTGATTTCGCGTTTGTCACGACTTTTCGGGAAGGCCCGGGCGATATGGATGTGACAGAGGAAGAGTTGGACAACATAATGCACATCTCTTTCCCGCTGGGTTCCGGTTTTCTGATGGGCAGTGACGTTCCGGCATCTTTTAGGCCGCCGCCAGTAGTCGGCGACAATTTCTCGATCTCGGTCGAACCTACAAGTGTTGAGGATACGGAAGAACAGTTTGCCAAACTGTCTGACGGTGGAAACGTAATCACACCGTTGGAAAAGCAGTTTTGGGGCGCATACCACGGATCGTGCACCGACAAATTCGGGATAAGCTGGCAATTCAACTACTCGTTGCAGGAGTAGAACCCAATTGTCCGATTACCGAGTCGACGGATTGATGCCCAGCGAGGTCATCAGCCCGACAACAAAGTCGGACGTGGCATCCTATCTTTCGGAGCTTTGCCGTCAAGGCAAGACGGTTGTTCCTTGGGGAGGCGGGACACGGATGGGAATCGGCAACACACCCAAGGGTTATGACGTTGCCCTGGACCTGAAGAGTCTGTCATCTGAAATCGAGCACGTAGCGGGCGATATGACTGTAGTCTGTGATGCTGGCGCCAAGATCTCTGATCTGGCATCGTTGTTGGCAGAATCTCATCAGAGGCTGCCGTTCGAGGTACCTCATCCTAGCGAAGCAACGATAGGTGGTTCGGTGGCATCGAACGCACCCAGCAGATTAGCTCCACGATTTGGTGGCATACGAGACTGGGTGATCGGGATGTCGATCGTGCTGGCGGACGGGACGCCGACTAAAACCGGTGGGCGCGTGGTAAAAAACGTTCAAGGCTACGATCTTCATCGATTGCACACAGGGGCGTTCGGCACGCTTGGAGTGATCGTCAGTGTGGCGTTAAAGTTAGTCCCCATTCCCGAAAATACGCAGACGGTTGCCATGTGGTTCGATCGGCTGGGTTCCGCGGCGAACGCCGCACTCGATGTCGATCAAACCAACGTGACGGTTGAGGCTGCCCAATTGTTTTCCGGTTCTCGCGCAGTAGGTGCGATAAGAGAGTTGGCGGCTGACCGACACATGGATTTGGACGTAACGCCGGGTGATCCCGGTTATCTGATGCTGGTTCAGATTGCAGGCTCGAAAGCCGCGCTGAGGCGTCAGGTTGACGAGCTCACCGGACTCGCTGGCACGGTCCCGGCTACGGGCTATGAAGTGTTGTCAGGAGCGCATGAGACCGACATTTGGTCGTACGCGGGTGAGACAGGAGATGCGGCGGCAGTCAGTTTACGGGTGGCGGCGAAACCGACTACATCTTTAGATCTGATGGGCAGATTGGAGAGATTGCTCGGACGAAGCGAAGCATCGCAGACATCGTCGACTTTTGACGTTGGATATGGTTCTTTGCAATTCAATGTTGAGGAGATCGACGATCAATCAGCAGTGAAGTTCGTCGCGGGAGCCAAACAAACGATTCTCGACGCAAACGGTTCCGTCACGATTGAAAGATGCCCCGCGGCGGTCAAGGAGGGCATCGACGTCTTCGGCATTGACGTATCTTCGGCCAAGATCATGAAGAGAATGAAGGAACAGTTCGATCCGAACCGAACATTGAACCCTGGCAGGTTCGCCTTCAGGATTTGAACGCAGGATACACAGATTGAAATCGACGCACAAACCGTCTGAACGAGGCTTCATCACCGATGATGCTCCTTCTGAAGACGATCTTTACAAATGTGTGCAGTGCGGTTTCTGCCTGAATGCCTGCCCCACTTACTTGGAGACTGGACTTGAGGCGGAGTCGCCGCGCGGTCGCTTGACGCTGATGAAGGCGGTGAACGAAGGACGCGTCGAGATGACACCGACCGTTACGCGTCACTGGGATCTGTGTCTTCAGTGTCGGGCCTGCGAGGTCGCCTGTCCTTCAGGCGTCCCCTACGGCCGGATCATGATGGCGACTCGTGCGGAGATGAAGTCGCGCGTCAAACGTCCGCTACGCGAGCGCTTGGCGCGCGAGGTGGGTTTCAACCGCCTGTTGCCGAAGCCCAAACTTATGCGGACGTTTGGGAAAATGACGCGTTTCTATCAGCGATCAGGCGCCCGCGACATCACCAAAAGGATCGGCGTGATGAAGGCATTGCCGAAGCGCTATACCTATCTCGACGAGTCGTTGCCAACGATGGGCACCAATTTCTTTGAAGCGGATGGTAGGGTTGTGAAGCCCAAGGGACGGATCAAGGCAAGAGTCTCCCTACTCGGCGGCTGCGTGATGTCGATGATGCATGCCGACACGATGAACGCGACTCTTCGGGTGCTTGTCCACAACGGGTTCGAAGTTCACCTCCCGGCGGAACAGGGATGCTGCGGCTCATTGAATATGTACGCCGGGGAACGGGCTACTGCAGGAGAGATGGCGGCAAATAATACCTCCGCCCTGCTCTCCATGAATCCAGACGCCGTCGTTTCATCGTCCGCTGGTTGCGGCTCGACGATGAAGGAGTACGGTGAGTTGCTAGATGGCGATCACATGGCTGAGGAGTTAGCCAGCAAGACTCGAGATATCCACGAACTGCTAGCCGAGTACGGATGGAGTGCACCTAGCGGTCGGATGAATGCCAAGATCGTCTTCCAAGACCCATGCCACCTTTTGTCGACACAACGCATCAGCGATCCGCCGCGAGAGATTCTGAAGTCCATTCCGGGAGTGGAGTTGGTTGACATGGACGAGCCGACGGTTTGCTGCGGGTCCGCCGGCACATACTCGATCTCGCAACGCGACATGTCAATGCGACTGGGTGATCGCAAGGCTCGCAATATCGTCGCGACAGGCGCGGCCTACATGGCGACGGGCAATCCGGGTTGTGCGTTGCAACTAACGAACGCGCTGGGACGTGCGGAAGCAGATGTTAAGGTTCGTTACGTCGTCGATCTGCTGGACGAAGCCTACCGCACAGGCGGGGATTACAACTAGATCACCGCAACCGGTGACGGATCCTCGGCAAGCGTTTGCGAAGCCGCAGCCACCGCTTCACCACGCGGAACCTCGTAACCCAATCGCGGCAAGATGCGCTCCAGCGCACTGAGTAGCGCAAACACATTTGCTGGCACGCAAGATTCACCCATCAAACCTACTCGGATCACCTTGCCCGCGAACTGCCCTAGCCCACGTCCGACCTCAATCGAATACTCGTTTAGTAGCGCCGATCGTAACTCGCCATCATCTAGGCCTTCTGGAAGCGAGACGACGGTTAGTTGGTTCAATCGATGCTCAGGCGAGACTGGTGAATCTAGATGCAAAGCTTCCAAGCCTGCCCGTAGTGCCTGAGCAACCTTCTCGTGTCGCATCCACCGAGTTTCAAGCCCTTCTTCATGCACCAGCACCAACGCTTCGCGGAGCCCGTAGATCATGCTCACTGGGCTGGTGTGATGATGAACATGGTTGGGACCCCAATAATCGGCGATTAGGTTCAGATCCAAGTACCACGAACTTGGTAACGTCTTGCGGTTGCGGATGTGCTCTAAACCCCGGTCCGAAATCGCCACCGGACTTATCCCTGGAGGAGCGGCAAAGCACTTCTGCGAACCGCCGTACGCATAGTCGATCTCCCATGCGTCGAACTCGAATGGCGTACCTGCCAACGAAGTGACGACGTCAGTCATGAAGAGCGCGCCATGGTCGTGAGCGAGACCCGATAGGATGCCGATGTCTTGAAGTACGCCCGCCGAAGTCTCCGCATGGATAGCTGAAACCAGCTTGGTGTCAGGGTTGGCTTTCAACGCGTCTTCCAATAGTTGCGGATCGACTGTTTTGCCGTACGGCGCATCGACACGAACTACCTCCACACCAAGACGCTCGCACATGAGAATCTGACGTTCGCAGAAGAATCCATTGACGCAGATGATGGCTTTGTCACCATGCTCCAACAGACTCGAAAGCCCCGCTTCCATGCCGGCCGATCCAGCCCCAGCGACCGCCATCGTCGTCTGCTCGGTGATGAATACTTTCGCCAACATCGATTGGACATCGGCGAGTATTTCGAAGTATGCGGGGTCGAGGTAACCGATTATCGGTTGAGACATCGCTCGCAGAACGCGTGGGCTAGCTGAACTCGGACCAGGCCCAAGGATCAAGCGGCGCGGCACTGACCGCGACCGCGTCGCCAAGTAGTTCGGGTCCGAAGGTTTCCCGTTTTCAGACTGAGTGGTTGTCAAGGTTCGCCGCCTCTGGACAGTTGTCTCACTGAGAATTCACGATAATGTATAACGGCTACTTCGGCAAATGAAAATGAGACAACGTGCCAATTGTAATCACACAAAACCCTGAAAGGAACGTGCCCTAATGGACTTAGGACTATCTGGAAAGGTCGCCTTAGTGACCGGAGCCAGCGATGGCATCGGCAAAGCTGCCGCTATGCGCTTTGCGATAGAGGGCGCAAGCGTAGCTATCCTCGCACGCACCATGTCTGACCTGCAGGCGGTCGCGGCGGAAATCAGCAGCGCGACGGGTAGCAAGGTAATACCTGTTTCGGCTGATGTGTCAGATGAAGAAGCCGTCAAGAGCGCGGTCAACGAAACCGCCGAGAATCTTGGCGGCATCGATATTCTGGTCAATAACGCGGGACAAGGTAACGCCAATCGCTTTGAAGACGTGACCAACGAGCTTCTCGACAACGATTTTGGGGTCAAGGTCAAAGGTGCCATATTCATGACACGGTATGCCCTGCCCTATCTCAAACAATCCGATTGCGGTGCCATCTGCAACATAACGACGGCAGCGGGTAAAGCCGCGCCCGGTGGTGCGCAGCCGACTTCACTATCGAGAGCCGCTGGTATCTCGCTAACTAAGGCGTGGTCCAAGGAATTCGGTGAGCATGGCATACGGGTCAATACGGTCTGCATCGGCTCTATCAAGAGCCGACAGAATCGCCGACACTGGGAAGTGGCTGCCGCAAAAGACCCATCGTACACATTGGAAGACCACTGGGCGTCTTACGGACCGGGCATACCGCTTGGTCGGGTCGGCGAATCGGAAGAAGCCGGCGATGTGATCGCGTTTCTGTGCTCACCAGCCGCGAGCTATGTTTCCGGTACGGCGATCAATATAGACGGTGGTGCTGCACCTGTCTATTGAGCGTCGAAAACCGACAATTGCAATTTAGCCTAAAGAACTCGGCTTCAGAACGGATCGATGCGGTCCGGCATCAAGAAAGGAAACTGGCGATATGGATCTTGGACTAAGCGGGAAGGCCGCGATAGTAACCGGTGCGAGCGATGGAATCGGAAAAGCTGCTGCATATCGGATGGCGGCTGAGGGAGCAAGTGTCGCGCTGGTTTCGAGGACTCGGTCCGATCTGGAGGCTGTAGCTGCTGAGATTAGCGGGGAGACCGGCAGCACTGTCATCGCAGCACCAGCCGATGTTTCCAACGAGGACGCAGTAAAGAACGCGGTGGAGTCGGCGGCGGAACAATTGGGTGGCATTGACATCCTGGTCAACAACGCCGGAACATCGTCGGCCTCAAGTTTCGAGGATATGACGAACGAGCAGCTGGATATCGACTTCTCGCTCAAAGTCAAAGGCGCGATCTACATGACCCGCTACGCTCTGCCCTATCTCAAGGAGTCCGACAGCAGCGCCATATGCAACACGACGACGCCGGGAGGTAAGGCGGCGGCGGGATCAAGCCAACCCACCTCGCTCTCTCGCGCTGCAGGTATTTCGCTCACGAAGGCGTGGTCGAAGGAATTCGGCGAGTACGGCATCCGCGTGAACACAGTCTGTGTTGGAGTTCTGAAGAGTCGGCAGCACCGAATCCGTTGGGAAGCTGCGAACGCGAAAGAGCCGTCCTACACCCTTGAAGACCACTGGGCAACCTTCGGTCCAGGCGTTCCGCTAGGCCGCATCGGAGAAGCCCAAGAAGCAGGCGACGTGATCGCCTTCCTGTGCTCACCCGCAGCGAGCTACGTTTCAGGCGCAGCAGTCAACGTCGACGGCGGAGCGGCACCGGTTTATTGATTTGATGGGCCAGCGTCATTCCGGCGAAAGCCGGAAACTAGAGGGGATCGGGCGGAGGAACTGGAAATAGGGGCAAATGTCATACCAACATTTGGTCGAGTATCCCTTTTACGGCATCCCCCCAATATCCAACGCCGCCCTCACAAATATCTCTGTCCCGATCGGCAGACACGCCTCGTCGTAGTCGAACTTGGCGTTATGGTGGCCTTCTGTGCCCTCTTTGGACGCACCGAGGATGAAGTAGGTGCCCGGTACGCGGTTCATGAACTCGGCCATATCGTCGCCGACTGAGATCGGTTCGTACTCGCCGACGGAATCCTCGCCTATCGTCTGCATTGCCAGTCCTGACACCCAATTCGCCACGTCGGGATTGTTAACTACGGCTGGCGTCCCCGCTAGTCGTTCGAATTTAGCTTCGCACCTCAAACCCTCTGCGACGTTCGCCGCGATGCGCGGCACCGCCTCCGAAATGATCTGGTGGTTTTCAGGCGTGTATGCGCGAATGGTGCCTAGTATCTCGATCTCGTCGGCGATGACATTGCCAGCCGATCCCCCTTGGACACTGCCAAATGTCACAACTCCCATAGCTTGAGGAGAAATCTCTCTGGCAACGACGGTTTGGCATGCGTTGATGACGTTCGCGGCAGCAACAACGGGATCAACGGTCAGATGTGGCATCGCACCATGCCCACCATGCCCGCGCACGGTCATTTTGAACATGTCGGCAGCGGCGAAAACGGTCGATTGATTGACGCCAACGTAGCCCATCGGCATCTGGTTCCATAAGTGCGTACCGATCACGACATCGGCGTTCGCAATCTCCATCGCACCGTCAGCGATCATCGCCAAGGCACCTTGGGCAATCTCCTCTGACGGTTGAAAGATGAACGAGACGTTGCCGGCGATTCGATCTCGGTTTGCGGCCAGTATCTCGGCAGCAGTAAGCGCCATCGTGATGTGACCATCGTGACCGCAGGCATGCATGTTGCCGTTCGTCGATGCGAACTCCAGCCCCGTCAACTCTTCGATTGGCAATGCGTCTATATCCGCTCGTACAGCCAACGTCCTACCGGGTCTTCCACCCTCAAGTTTGGCTACGATTCCCGTTTTACCGAGACCTTCATGCACTTCGAGTCCGGACTTGCTTAGGCGATCGGCGATATAGGCTGCGGTTTCAGTTTCTTGAAAGCCAGTTTCGGGGCGAGCGTGCAGGTATCGACGAGTTGCAACGATCTCGTCCGAACGCTCCGCCACCAGGCGGGAGATTTCATCTCGCACGACTAGACGTACTCGCCTTCGCGCGCCGCGGCAGTTGCGATCGAGCGTTCGATGAAGGCCTTCTGGGCCGCTGGCACGTTTTCGGGATTGCCGCCCCATGTGCTTAGAGGAGTCGCTTGGAGTCCGCGTCCGTACGAGAATGTCAACTCCCAAGGAGCACCTTCCGACTGTGCCAATTTGTTGATGGCGTCTAGGTTGACCGTCGCCTCTTCGTCGCCCTGCCCTCCTGACAGGAACGCGATGCCTGGCATAGCTGCAGGGATCGTCCGTCGGAAACAGTCAACTGTTGCACGAGCAACCGTCTCTGCGTCTGCACGGTCTTCAGCATCAGCACCGCTAAGGACCATGTTGGGCTTGAGGACCATGCCCTCAAGATCGACACGTTGCGATTTCAATTCTGCGAAAGTCTTATTGAGCGTTCGCTCCGTCACCCACTCACACATCTCGATCGAATGATCCCCATCCATCAACACCTCTGGCTCGACGATCGGCACCAACCCCGCCTCCTGTGAAAGAGCGGCAAACCTCCCTAGCGCGTGGGCATTGACGTTGATGCAGTATTCTGACGGAATGTGGTCGCCGATCGTGATAACCGCACGCCACTTCGTAAAGCGCGCTCCAAGTTCGTAATACTCGTTCAACCGATCTCTTAGCCCATCGAGTCCATCGGTGGTCAATTCTCCGGGAGCGCCGGCCAGCGGGTTAGTAGACTTGTCGACTTTTATGCCGGGAATGACCCCTTCGGATTCCAAGATATCCACGAATGGCGTTCCGTAGTCGGTAGATTGCCGTAGCGTTTCATCGTAGAGGATGACCCCGCTGATGTATTTGCCGTAACCCTCAGAAGTCAACAGGAGCTGACGCCAAGCCTGGCGGTTCGGCTCTTCATTCGCCATGTTTATGGATGCCAAACGACGTCCGATAGTTCCAGTGGATTCATCCGCGGCGAGGATGCCTTTGCCGCGCGCGACCATTGCTTTGGCGATGGAGTGAAGCTCGTTGCCCATACTCGAAAATCCTCCAATTCAGTGCTTCGTCAAGTTGTAGGCAATGATACGGCATGTTCATTAAATGGTTGAAAAACAGACCGCTTCAACTGGTCATTTCGCCACATATAATGCAGGCACGAAACATCGGTTGATACGCACCGAATCTGGATTTGCTAGCCATGTCAGTCACACCTCCGAATCTCTTCCAATTCGCTTCAGACCACTCGAACGAAGAGTTCGCCAATCCGTCTGATCTGGCAGTGCTGCTCAACGCCATCGGCTCAGCAGGTAAATTCATCTCTTCAGAGATCAACCGGGCGGCGTTGCGAGACTTCTTCGGATCCGCAGGCGCAGCAAACGTCACGGGCGACGAACAGCAGAAGCTCGACGTGATCGGCGACAACGTCGTGGCCGAGGCGTTGCTCTCTACTGGCTTGGTCTGTGCGATGAGTTCCGAAGAGAACGCTGGCATGATCGACTGCGGCGATGCAGCAATCACCGGCGAGTACACTGTCGTCTTCGATCCTGTAGACGGCTCCAGCAACATCGACGTTGCTGCACCAATCGGTACCATCTTCGGCATCTACCGTCGACTCAGCGAAGGAAGCCCAGCCGGGGATACTGACATCCTGAGACCAGGCAATGAAATGCTCGCAGCGGGATACGTCCTCTACGGCTCATCCACCATCTTCTGTTACACATCAGGCGATGGCGTCCATTTCTTCACGTTAGATCCATCACTCGGCGACTACCTCTTGACCAACGAGAATGTCCGCTCGCACGGTTCGTCACACGTCTACTCCGCAAACGAAGGCAACTCCGGGAAATGGAACGTCCCTGACCTTAACTGGGTCGAACACGTCAAATCCGAAAGCTACTCCGGACGCTACATCGGTGCCTTAGTCGCTGATTTCCATCGCAACCTTATGAAAGGCGGCATCTACGCATACCCGGGCGACAAAAGCAGTCCCGACGGCAAACTTCGCCTACTCTTCGAATGTGCGCCACTAGCCTTCGTAGCCGAACAAGCCGGCGGCGCGGCAAGCGACGGCACTACCCCTATCCGCGATATCTATCCAGACCAGCTCCACCACCGCACCCCGATGTACATCGGCAACTCGGGGGAGGTCGCTCTGCTTGAGGGTTTCCACAAGCTGTAGAGGTTTTGCCTCTTACATCAACCCGCGTTTCTTGAACAGGCCCGCCAGCTTCTCGATACCGTCGTAGCACTTCTCCGGCGTCTCAAACGCGAAACATAACCGGGCGCAGTTCTGACCATCTCCGTTAGGCGCAAACCCCACTCCGCCGTTGTATCCGACACCTTCAGCGAATATCTCATCACGCGGCGATGTAATATCGGTACCTTCCGGCATCGTCAACCACGTATAGCAGCCACCTTCCGGCCTCGACCACGAAGCACCAATATCCGAGAAGTGGTCGTTCAGCGACCGATCCATCGCATCCCGCTTCTGCTTCAACAACGGGTTGAAACGCGCCCGATGCTCGTCGAGGCTATTACGCAGGAATCCCTCAATGGCGTAGCTGGCGAACTGGTTGGGACCAGATCCAACTTTGCAGCTCATCGACCTACGCAAAACCTCCGGCGCAGCAGTGATGTAACCCATACGCAGACCTGGAGCCAACAACTTGGAGAACGAAGCAACGTGAATGACGATACCTGAATCGTCCAGAGTTCGGAACGCGGGTTGCATCTCGCCTTCAAACCGGAGGTCAACGTAGCACTCATCTTCGAGTATCGGAACGCCATGACGATGCGCAATCTCCAAAAGGGCTTCGCGGCGCTCGACTGGCAACGTCGGACCCATCGGGTTCTGATGCTCCGCGATGGTGTAGATCATCTTCGGCTTCTTGCCCTTGGCATCGAGCTTTGTGATGAGTTCATCCACGGCTTCTGGAACCAAGCCTTCATCGTCGGTCTCGGCACCGTAAACGGTGTTTCCGAACCGCTGCAACTGTCCGAGCGTGCCGCTGTAGACAAAATGCTCAGTGATCGCGGTGTCGCCGGGATTAGTCAACGCCTGAATCGCCAAACCGATAGATTCCCCCGAGCCTGCGGTCAGCAGGATGTCATCAATGCCGACCTTGAACCCACGGTCGTATTCGAGTTTCCAAGCCACGTATTCTCGTAGTTCGGGCGAACCGGCGGGTTGCGGGTAGTAGGCCATATGACGCGCAATCTCATCGCCGCGGGAATCCATCGCCGTCTGCAACGCCCCGATCAAGCCGTCCATTGGCGAAGTCTCAGGAGCCGGGTACGCGACTGCGAAGTCGTACTCCGCATGAGGGACCGTGTTGATAGGGGTGTCCTCCGACCTCTCCGAGAACAATCCCTCGTAACTGAAGCGCGTGGTGGTTGCTGTCATTTGGCGGCTATCTCCGTTCTGATACGTCAACTTCAACGCATTCTATTTCCAAACGTGTGCCGATTGTAATTTGCAGGGTAGACTTCACGCATCGACACATGCAAAGTCAATGTTTTTGAGGGTTGCGACGGCGTCGTACCTCAGAGGTGAAGCAATGCGCGGAATCAGATTTTTAGGTGACAAACGCTCTGAAGTCATCGACTACCCCGATGAGGAGCCGGATCCCGGTTATGTTTTGCTGAAGATGCGTTCGTCCGGGATGTGCGGGTCCGATCTGCATCGGTACCGTGTGCCGTTGCCAAAGGAAGAGGTAGAACGCGATCCTGTGCGACCGGGTCACGAGCCGTGCGGCGAAGTGGCGGTTTTGGGTGAAGGAGTCGAGGGTCTACAGATCGGGGACCGTATCTTGCAGCACCACTACGAAGGTTGCGGAAATTGCCGGATGTGCAGGGAAGGCTGGTCACAGCTTTGCACAGGGATGGAGCGTTTGACGCACGGCTACGGCAGGCACGGCGGGCATGGCGACTACATGATCGCCCGTGCCGACACATGCCTGACGTTGCCCGACGAATTGAGCTACGAAGTCGGCGCATTTCTCGCCTGTGGAGCCAGCACAGCGTTTCACGGACTAAAGAAGCTACAACTGTCAGGACTCGACACGATCGCGATATTCGGTGCCGGACCTGTCGGTTTGGCGGGAGTGATGTTCGCCGCGGAGATGGGAGCGCGTGTGATATCGGTCGATATCTCTGGGGAGCGACTGGAGATGGCAAAGTCGGCAGGCGCATCGGAGGTAGTAGATAACAGCGATGGGACCGCGGTCGAACAGATACTCGACCTGACCTATAGTGAGGGTGCCGACGCAAGTCTAGAAGCGATCGGCATCCATCAAACTCGTCTGGACGCGGTGCAATCTACGAAGATATTCGGGCGTTGCTGTTTCGTGGGCGAAGGCGGAGATTTCCACGTTGAACCAAGTCCAGACATCATCCATCGGCATTTGACGCTAGTCGGGTCGTGGACGTTCAGCACTTTCGGGCTTGAAGAAGCGGCAAGATACACGGCGCGGCGAAATGTGCCGTTGGAATCACTGATAACGGGTCGATGCGGGATCGAGGATGTGCCGGCGGCTTACGAAGAGTTCGAAGCAGGCGCACCCGGCAAGTTCGTCATCAATTGGGACTGAGTTCTTCACCAGGCGAACTTGTAACAACGGCAAACTATCCTATTTGATATAACGTTTCAGTCGGTTTGTGCGAAAGCACCTTTGCATACTGAAATAAGGTGCCTCTACGCCTTTTGTTGGATCAATTTCACCGATCGCCAAGAATGCGATTCCGAATTCACACGATTCTGTGAATGGTGCTAACCTTAAAACTTCCGCGCCTGACGAGATTGCAAGATTTTTACACTCGCGGCGCTCGGAATGACCCGAAAACGAAACGAAACTTCACAGAAACACGCGTCGTAATACCTAGAAGAGGGTACCTGCAAACCTAGAAAATGGGCGAAGTGTGGCTAACACCGCGATTTGCTGATCCGACACTTTGATCGGGAACCCGACAGCTACTCCCGACGCAAGCCCAAAAACTGAGGCGCGTTATGCCGAACCCTGACGGATTGTCTCGCAATAATACACGTGATCAGACGAAAATCGACCCGGAAAATCAAAAATCAATCAGATATCGACCAGAAAGTAGCTAGGAAAAGGAATCCACCAATTGGTGACCATTACCAATACCCAAATTGACGACGCTTCTGAAGACGAAGCAGAGTTGACTACCGGCGAGACCGGTTCCGCTGTCATGTCGCCGAGTGACAGCGGCGAGTTACGATTCGCGGATCTGTCTTCTGACGACGAGGGAGCACCCGCGATGAGAGTGACTTCTGCTTCGTCCGAATTAGAAGTATGGGAAGCCGCGCGCGAGGAAGGTCCAGAGATCAATCCGGCCGCCGCGGTAACCGACGATTCCTCTACCGATGACAACGTGCGGATGTATCTCCGCGAAATCGGCGACGTCCAGCTACTGAGCAAGGCCGACGAAGCGATGCTGTCCCAGCGCGTCGAATCTGCAAACCGACTCGAGCGCATCGAGTGGGACATCCGCGGCACTCTTGAGACGCAATACGGCTTCAAAGAGTACCCCCGTAACCGCGACCAGCTGCCGGACAACCCTCCCAAGGTCCATGCTTCCGACGTTGTTGCGATCGTGTTGCGCCGACTCAGCCGTCTCGCACCAATCGCCGACCAGATCGCAACGTACATGGCCAAGCCGAAGCCAGTAACGCTTGAGCAGTTGCTCAACGACTTCGAGTACCGCTCGATGATCAACTCGGCGCGCGACACTCAAGTCAAAGACATGAGCAAGCTCCCGCCCTACGAGTTGCTGCTCCGATACCTGACTGACACGCTCGAGATATACGAGAACACCAATCTCATGGAGCGCTTCGGCGTATTTGACGAGACTGCACAGAAGGGTCGAGGCAAGAAAGCTCAGAAGCTGAACACCAAGGACGCTCGCGCCAAGCGCCGTCTCGACAAGGCAAGCCTCCTCGTCCGGGAGTTAGCCGTCCTTTCGAGCCTGTTGCCTCCCGACCTCAGTCTCGTCCTACCACCGGAGATGAAACTCGAAGATTTGGCGGTCGAAGACGGCATCGAGCCTTGGCACGAATCATACTTGGTCGAAGCCAACTCCATACTCGAATCGCACCTCTCATCGATCAAGCACGATGGCGACAAGTCTCGCGACCATCTAGGCAAAGCGAACCTGCGCCTAGTCGTCAGCGTTGCGAAGAAGTACACAAACCGCGGTTTGACCTTCGAAGACCTGATCCAAGAAGGCAACATCGGCCTGATGCGTGCGATCGACAAATTCGACTACCGCAAAGGCTTCAAGTTCAGCACCTACGCCACTTGGTGGATCCGCCAGGGCGTGACCCGCGCGATTGCGGACCAGTCTCGAACGGTCCGCATCCCAGTCCACATGTACGAGGCACTGAACAAGGTGCGCCGCGCTTCTCGCGAACTTGCCCAAGAGTACGACCGCAAGCCGACTATCGAGGAGATCGCGGAGCGTGTCGAGATGACCGTCGAGAAGGTTACCGATGTTCTCAAGAACGGCCAAGAGCCGATGTCGCTCGAAACTCCCGTCGGCGAAGATGGCGATAACGAACTCGGCGACCTCCTCCCTGACCGTGAGGCTTTGGCACCACCAGAAGAGACGGCTCAGCGACTATTGAGCAACGACATCTCGAACATCCTCAACGAGTTGGAAGAGCGAGACCGCGAGGTCCTGATCCTCCGCTTCGGCCTGAAGGACGGCAAAGAGTACACCCTCGAAGAGATCGGCTCCCGCATGGATCTCACCCGAGAGCGCATCCGCCAGATCGAGCGAACCGCGCTCAAGACGCTCCAGCGCAGTCGCGCAGTCTGGGAGATGAAAGAACACCTCAACTAAAAGGGGTGCTTTACTCTCGTCCTGCACCAGCACAGCGGATAAACCGGCCCCTAGCGTCAGACGAGGGGCCGGTTTTCGTTTGTTGCAAACCCGATCCGAACGCGATGAGTTGAATCTCCACGTTATAAGATGTTGATTCGCTTTGAATCAACATGAATCTCGACCTGAGAGTCGATTGAGGACGAAATGGCCGACGCAGACCGGGTGCAAGTAAACATCAACGGCGACTGGGATGACATCTTGACCGATGAGGTGAAGGGATTAACCGCATCTCTGCAAGATGAATTCGGTTCCCGGATCGCTGGTCTACGTGAGGCGCGGTTGGACATGATCGATGCGGCGGTTCACCGCGGCGTCCAACCCGGCCACCTTGCTCCGAGCGTAGCAACGACGTCCGAATGGTCGGTGCCAGACATGCCAGACGAACTCTGGAACCCCGGCATCGAGATTTCAGGGCCGGCGCACATGACTTCGATGTTCATCAACGCCCTCAATCCAGGTCCTGAAGGCGAAAGGGCCGCCGGCGATCTCGACGACGACGAAGATTCTGCTAGCCACCTGCTCGCAGACACACTGCTCGCCGCCCGCAATCGTAAAGGTGCCGTAGACCGATCTCTCACCTTCTACAACGAAGCCCGCGACCGTCACTACTCTATTCAAGACGGAGAGATACCGTTTTTCATGCACCGCGAGCGCGGCCTGCACTTAGACGATCCTGATTTTTTGGTCGACGGCGAACCAGTCTCAGCCACCATACTCGGCACCCTCCTAACCCTGTACCATGCCGGACAGGCACAGACCGAGCGTGGGCAAGGTGTCTACTTCTATCTGCCCAAAACCGAGTCACCCGAGGAAGCCGCACTATATAGAGACCTCTTCGCCTCGATCCAGAACCGTGTTCCCCGCCTCAAAGACGCCACTATTCGCGGCATCCTCCTAGTCGAATCCCTCCCCTTGGTCTGGACCATGGAAGAGAGCCTCCACGCTCTAGGTCCCTACGCGGCAGGCTTGAACGCCGCTCGCTGGGATCTAAAGGCATCGCTTCTCGAGTACGTGATGGCAGACCGTGCGAGCCTCTGGCCCGATCGTTTCGGAGTCGCCGTCCCAACAACTCCGTTTATCGCCAACACATTCCGCCGCCTCGTCGCGGTGTGCATGAAACATGACGCCGTCCCCATCGGTGGGATGGCCACTGCCCTGCCACACCGCGACCAAGCAGTCAACGAAGAAGCCGCCGCAACCGTACGCGGCGACAAGACATGGGAGGCCGAGCAAGGTTTCCTCCGCGGCTGGGTAGCCCATATCTACCACATGAAATCCGCCGGAGATCCGTTCAAGGAACTCCGTAACAGCGGTTGGGAACCATCGCCTGACATGGCCAACCCCGACAACTATCCGGTCAACATTGAGACTCCTGAAGGACCAGTAACCCAAGAAGGCACCCGCCAAAACGCCCGAACTCTCATTGAATACGTCGAAGGCTGGCTCGGTGGTCGCGGTGCCAAAGGCATCGATCGTCTAGCCGGAAGACCCGGACGTCGTCCCGCCCTAATGGAAGACCTCGCCACCGCCCGCATCTCCGTGGCACAAATGGCCCAACGCGTCATCCACGAAGCCCAAGCCGAAGATACCGGATCAACCCACAGCCTCGCGCTCCTTAAATCGATCATCACAGACGAAGGTGAAGACATCATCCGCCTCTTGGGCCCGAATGCCCCAGCGTCGATGGTTCAGCGTTACCAAGACGCCGTCAAAATCTCCATGCAGTGGCTCAAAAACTACACCGAGTTCAACTTCCGATCCTTGGGATCGTACAGTCGGGCTGACTTGGCAGCGATTGCTTCGGCGGAGGATGCGATTTAGTTTCTCGTAGAACCAGAAGATCCTGTTCAATGCTGGCTGCTCACGATCTTGTATGTTGCATCGGATCGTTATGCGTTGCTGATGAACAATGGTAGGGTAGAAATCATAGCAATCAGTCTACCTTGACCGTAACCATGGCTCTGAACATCAAGAACCAAGAAACATGCGACCTTGCTCGAGAAGTCGCCCAGATGACCGACGACACCATGACTGGGGCCATCACAATTGCACTTAGGCAACGTCGTGATCAATTGAAGCGTGAACGCGGTCGCGAGGCATTGCTCCGCGATATACGAGCAATTGCTGAACGATGCTCCAAGTTGGTTGAACCAGGGTTTACTTCCGCAGACATTGACGACCTCCTATACGACGAATACGGGATCCCCAAGTGATCGTCGATTCGTCCGCTGTCGTCGCCATACTGGTCCGCGAAGTAGACGCAGATCATCTCGCCAATAAACTGACCGGAGTACCACGGCCTCGCATGTCGGCGGCGACGTACTTGGAATTGTCTATCGTAATGGAAAACAAGGGTGGTCCAAGAGCCGGCTATGAACTCGATGAACTCATAGCTCAAACCGATGTCGAGATCGTGCCGGTGACTATAGAACAAGCAGAAGCCGCCCGCGTAGCATGGCGTCGTTTCGGCAAAGGAAACCACCCGGCCCGTCTCAACTTCGGCGATTGCTTTTCCTATGCACTCGCCAAAACCACCGGCGAACCCCTGCTATTCAAAGGCAATGACTTCTCTCAAACCGACATCGAGCCTGCCTAATCCGCAAAGGCGACATTGACTTTAGGCATCAACTCGTTCGCAAACAACTCCAAACTGTTCACCCAAGCATCCTTATCGTCCCAGTCGTAACCCATCATCACCAGCGTGCCGAACTTGCCCGTCTCCTCAGTCATCTGGAGAATCCGTTCCAGGGCGTAGTCGGGGTCACCAGCGATAATGTGCTCCCGCATCCAGTAGTCGACATCGACCTCGCTGTCTGGTGTGTTCGGATCCCGCTTGAACATACCCCGGTCGCGACCTGATCGGTCCATCAAATCGCAGATGTATTGGAAACCACCAGCCACGGAGTTGGTCCTAGCCAGCTTCTGTGCCTCCTTCTTGGAGTCGGCAAGAAACACCGCGCGTGCAATCTTGAACTCCGATCGATCCGCTTCATTGCCCACCTCATCAGCGGCCGTCGCGTAAGTCTCCCAAATGTTCGCAACCACATTGTTGGCGATCAAACTATGGGCAAACGGCTGAAAACCCATCCGTCCGGCGGCCTTCGCCGTCCCCGAATTCATCGACGTTATCGGCATCGCTATCGGCGGATGCGGCTTCTGATAAGGCTTGTGCACGTAACCGAGCCCCACCGCATCGTCGACATTTTCCTCCATCGAGATGTTCCAGTATTTTCCTTCGATATTCACGGGCCCTTCCGATGCCCAAAGCTCCATCACCATCCGAACCGCTTCCCCAACCATCATCGGCGCATCGTCACGCGGAATGCCCAGAATCTCCAAGTCTGTCGCTACGCCACCCAAGCCGAAACAGAGATTCAAACGCCCTTTGCATAGATGGTCCAACATCGCCAGCCGCGTCGCCACATGGACAGGATGGTGCAGTTGAATACACACCGGAGCCGGCCCCATCCGTATGTTCTCCGTTTCTCGCATCGCCGCGGAGATGAACAGTTCCGGCATCGGCATATTCTCATACGCCATCGTGTGATGCTCACCGATCCAGAACTCATCGAAACCCAACTCATCGGCACGGATCACAAGCTCCATGTCCTCATCGTAGGTCTGAGCGATCGGCTTCTCCGGAGGGTGGAAAGGCATGATGAAGATGCCGGATTTGATTCTGGGCACGGGATCCTCGCAACTGTGCGTGATGCTGGAATTTGCTGCGTTAAGTATATGGTTGGCCGACGGGTAGCAAAGATCGAGCGTCTACCGGTGATTCGCCTCAATCCCCTGCCTCTGCCAGCAACTTCCGCAAATCCGATACCTGATCTCTAAGCTGCGCCGCCGTCTCGAACTCCAACTCCCGCGCCGCGCGCTTCATCTGACGCTCCAGATCCTTCACGATCCGCGTCAACTCGTCCTTCGGCAAACCCATCTCAGCGCCGAACGGTTCACCCTCATCCGCTAACACCGTCGGCTCTAACTGCCGCACCCGGTCATTGATATCGCGGATGTCTTTAACGATGCTGTAGGGAGTGATTTCGTTCTCTAAGTTGTGTTCCGTCTGCAACTTGCGACGACGCTCGGTCTCCGAGATCGCAAAAGTCATCGAGTCGGTGTACTTGTCCGCATACATCACCACCTTGCCCTCGATATGCCGCGCCGCCCTACCAATCGTCTGGATCAACGATGTCCCCGACCTCAGATAACCCTCTTTATCCGCATCCAAGATCGCCACCAACGACACCTCCGGCAGGTCCAACCCTTCACGAAGCAAGTTGATACCCACCACAACGTCGTACACCCCGAGACGCAAATCGCGCAGTATCTCGGTTCGCTCTAAGGTGTCTATCTCTGAATGCAGGTAATGCACTCGTATCCCCAACTCGCGCAGATAATCGGCCAAATCCTCAGCCATACGCTTCGTCAGCGTCGTAACCAACACCCGCTGCTGTTTCGCTGTCGTCGCTCGAATACGCTCTATCAGATCGTCGATCTGATTCTCCGTCGGCAACACTTCGATTTCAGGATCGATCAAACCAGTTGGCCTGATAATCTGTTCGATCCGCTGCTCCTCATGCGCCCCTTCATACGGACCCGGCGTTGCAGACACATATACAACCTGATTGACCCGATCCTCAAACTCCTCAAATGTCAGCGGTCGGTTGTCGATCGCCGACGGCAGCCTGAAACCGTACTCGACCAAGTTCGTCTTCCGAGCGTAGTCCCCGTGATACATCCCACGAATCTGTGACAACGTCATATGCGACTCGTCGATGAACAGCAAAAAGTCTTCAGGGAAGTAGTCGAGCAGCGTCCAAGGCGCAGAACCAGCAGGCCGTCGCCCAAGTGGACGTGAATAGTTCTCAATACCCGGACAAGTCCCCGTTTCGTGCATCATCTCAAGATCGAACAATGTCCGCTGTTCTAATCGCTCCGCCTCCAGCAGCTTGCCTTCGCCGCGGAACAGTTCCAACTGCTCCTCGAGCTCCGTCCGAATGTCCTTTAACGCATCAGCGAACTCTTCCTCTGGAGTGATGAAGTGTTTGCCCGGATAGATGTCGTACTCTTCCGCTTCGTTCAGAATCTCACCGGTCAGCGGGTCGATAACAGTGATGCGCTCAATCTCGTCGCCGAAAAACTCGATACGCACCGCCAACTCCTCGTCTGCCGGCATGATCTCCAGCGAATCTCCCCGCACTCTGAACGTCCCCCGTCGCAGATCCATCATGTTGCGGTCGTAATACATCCCCACAAGCCGACGCGTCACCCGAGTCAACCCCGGTTCATCTCCCACACGAAGCCGCAACGTTATCTGGTTATACTCCTGTGGCGATCCCAAACCGTAGATGCACGACACGCTAGCCACGATCAAGGTGTCTCGCCGCGTCATCAGCGATCGCGTAGCCGCGTGCCTTAAACGATCGATCTCCTCGTTAATATCCGTCTCTTTCTCGATGTACGTGTCCGAGCGCGGGATGTACGCCTCCGGCTGATAGTAGTCGTAGTACGACACAAAATACTGCACCGAGTTGTTCGGAAAGTACGTCTGAAACTCGGTCGCCAACTGCGCCGCCAGCGTCTTGTTATGAGCGATCACGAGCGTCGGACGCTGCACCTTCTCAACGATGCTAGCCATCGTAAACGTCTTACCTGATCCCGTCACACCCAGCAACGTCTGATGCTTGAGATTCCTATCGTCGATCCCTTTGACGACCTTCTCGATTGCGCGCGGCTGGTCGCCCTGCGGCGTGAACTCGTGCTCGATTTTGAACTCGCCCGTCGTCGGTGCGGTGATCGGAACGACTGCTGGCTCTGCGATAGTGGTCATATCCCGATTTTACTCACGTTCTAGAACACCTTGTGGAAATTAGAATTCCAACTGTAGATACCGATTCGAGGCCTACAACCTAGGTAGCTCAAGAGCTCAAGAACACAGGGGTCAGGAAATGGCCAATGTACCGCTCGTTAGGAACTGCATCGCCGAGACCAGTGGTCCGTTAGACGGATTGCATCGCTTTGGTGCGCGGTCACACTCTTTCCGCAACCCAATCAAACCCGAACGCGTTGCTCATCTCTGCGATTCCCTTTCGTGTCTATCTCGGAGCGTCGGAGCCAGTTGAACATCCGACCTCTCCGTAGCGATCAAAGACACCGACGCGGGCTTACGGTGCGTAAAGTCGCAGTACAGCGACGTGTCAGCTTTGGAAACCCGCTGTTGCTCTTCAAGCTGCTTCTGAACGCCGATTACGTGCGGCTATGGAGCATCGGTGTATCTCTCAACATCGTTTTCTGGCTCGAAACCGTCGCTCTCGGCATATACGTCTACGAACTGACACAATCGGCGTTCGCCGTGGGATTCATCGGTTTCCTGCGGTTGGTGCCATTGTTGCTCCTAGGCGCGTTCATCGGCACCATCGCCGACCGGGTTAATCGGCGCGTGATGCTCGCGACGACCAATTTCACATCCGCAATCATCTATCTGGTTCTCGGCGTGCTGGTTGTGACCGGTCGCATCGAGTTGTGGCACGTCTCGGCAGGGGCATTCATCGGCGGTGTCTTATGGGCAACCGATTTCCCAGTTCGGAGGGCAATGATCGGAGACAGTCTGCCGCCTGATCGACTCCCCGCGGCTTTCGGCGTCGACATGGCATCCGGCAATTTCGCCCGCATCTTCGGACCGTTGGTGGGCGGCGTTTTCATTCAGGCGATCGGGATGCAGGGCGTCTATTTCCTCGGTGCGGCAATGTTCACAATGGCGTCGCTGATTGCGTTGTCAATGCTGTTCACAAAGACCGGACGCAACGAGACGGCTGCAATAGATGAGACTGGGAACGGTCGAACCTACGATCTGCGGAGCGGTTTGCGACATGTGAGGACCGACGCAATCCTACTCGTGACCATCATCGTCACGGTGGTGATGAACATCTTCGCGTTCCCCTATCAACTCATGATCCCAGTGATCGGCACCGACAAGCTGCACGTCGATCCGGTGTTGGTCGGGCTTTTATTCAGCGTCGAAGGAGTAGGCGCAACATTAGGCGCACTCGTGGTTGCGGCAATGGCACAACCCAGGCACTTCACTCGCGTCTTCACATACTCGTCGGTAGGTTTGTTGGCGCTTTTGATGGCATTTGCACTCGTCCCTTGGTACTGGCTCGCGATCCCGTTGCTATTCGTATCCGGTTTTGCTATGTCAGGATTCGCCACGATGCAATCGGTGATCGTCGTGATCTCAACCAGCCCAGCGATGCGTGGCAGAGTTCTAGGTGTACTCACGGTAGCGATCGGCTCCGGGCCGATCGGTGCGCTATTCGTCGGATTCCTCGGCACACAGTTCGGCGCCGATAAAGCCGTATTCATCATCGCGGCAATCGGATTGGCATTGACCACAGCGACGGTTCTGTCAAGCCAGCGTTACTTGCGTAGCATCCCTAGATCGCCATGATGAAACGATGCAATATCAGCATCAGCTATGCAGCCATCTACGTTTCAGTTGCGATTGACGGCATGTTTCCACATGCTCAAAGAGAATAGAGTTGCGATATTGGCAATTGTCAAACACTCGCGCGACGATCAAAGATGAGCACCCGCCGACAAGGACCAGAGCACGACGAAGATGCGCGTCGGGCGCAAGACGATGAGATCGATCTCCGATATCGCTACTACGAAATCGACGAAGACGAGAACCACACCGACGATTACGAACCTCCTCAGCGTCGCGCCGTTGACGGTTGGAGCACCGAATCCGAATCCACTAGCCCATGGTGGATCAAAGCCGGAATCGCCGTCATCTCAATCCTTATCGTCCTCGGACTAGTTGCCGGCCTAGCAGGACCCTTCCTCGGATCATTCGGATCTGACGAACCGGAACGCATCGAATACGTGCCCGCACAAGTAGTCGAAGTAGTCGATGTCCGCACCATCATCGTCGATATCGACGGCGAACTTGCCACCGTCCGCTACATCGGTGTCGAACCATTGCCCCTGGAGAGCGCCTGGTACGACATCAGCATACTGGCACATCAACAACTCGTCGGCAACAGCGAGGTCCTATTAGAAGCAGACGAGGTCGACACCGACGACTTCGGGCGACTCCTGCGCTACGTCTACGCCGACCGCGCAATGGTCAACGGCCTCTTATTGCGTAATGGCGTCGCCCTACCCGGTGAAGAACAAGACGGCTTGAACCGCCATCACGCCAACCTCCAATTCTGGACAGAAACGGCAAGATTCGAGCAACTGGGACACTGGAGCGGCACACCCCCGCAATTCACAAACAACGACGGGGGAGTGAACTGAAAATCCCTTCGCCTGCTCGCAACGCTGCGTCGGGTGAGACGACAACACCGCGCGCAGCAACCAGACGACGTCCCAGACGACATCGATCGGGCTTTGGCAATCCCCTGACGCGCTTCAAAGTCGTACTCGACCGCGACTACGCCCGACTCTGGGGCATCGGCGTTTCAACCAGCACAATGCGATGGCTTGAGACGGTAGCACTCGGCGTATACGTCTACGACCTCACCGAATCGGCGTTCCTAGTCGGATTCGTCGGATTCCTACGCATGGCCCCCATGCTGTTCCTAGGTGCCTTCATTGGAGCGTTCTCCGACCGGGTCAATCGTCGAGCCATTCTCGCCGCCACGAACATCTTCCTCGCTAGCGTCTACCTCACACTCGGCCTTCTCATACTCACCGACCGCATCGAACTCTGGCACGTCTCAGCCGGAGCACTCGTCTCCGGTGTCGTATGGGCCACTGACTTCCCCGTCCGACGCGCCATGATCGCCGACATCGTCTCCGCCGACCGCGTCTCATCCGCATTCGGCGTCGACATGGCATCCAGCAACTTCTCACGCGTCATCGGACCCATCGTCGGAGGTGCCTTCCTCCAAACCATTGGCATGCAGGCCGTCTATTTCCTCGGCACCGGCCTCTTCATCGTCGCATCCGCACTCGCCTTTTCGATGCTCATCATCCGCAAAACACCGACCACCGCAACGCGGACACCCACCACAAGCAGCAACTTTGACCTACGCAGCGGCGTCAAACACATCCTAGGCGATTCCGTCCTCCTCGTCACCATCATCATCACCATCACCATGAACCTATTCGCCTTCCCTTACCAGCAAATGGTCCCCGTGCTTGGCGCCGAAAAACTCATGATCGACCCCGTCCTCGTCGGCGCGCTCATCAGCATCGAAGGACTCGGCGCAACCCTCGGATCACTCACCATCGCCGCCGCCGCACAACCGCGGCACTTCACCCGCATATACACCTACGCCTCCCTCGGATTCCTACTAGTAATCGCCGCCTTTGCCCTCGCACCCTGGTACTGGCTCGCCATCCCCCTACTCTTCATTGGCGGCTTTGGCATGTCCGGCTTCGGCACCATGCAATCCATCATCGTTGTCTCCTCTACCCGACCCGAAATGCGCGGCCGCGTCCTCGGCGTGCTAGCAGTAGCCATCGGATCCGGACCCATCGGCGCCCTCCACATAGGCTGGTTAGCCACCCAAATCGGCACCGACACCGCCGTCCTAGCCATCGCCATCGTCGGAATGGTCCTAACCATCATCCCCCTCCTAATCTGGCGAAAGTATCTGCGTAGCATCCCGAGGTATCGGTCAGGGTAATTTCGTCATTCCCGCGGGGCCTGCCCATGGACAAAGGGCGAGGCAATGACATGTAGAATGTTGATATTGCTTGACCATAAATATGCATATGGCTAATATGGGTATATATGAAGACCACGCTTGAAATCCAAGATGAATTATTTGCGAGAGCAAAGCGGCACGCCAAGCTGACCGGACGACCACTCAGGGCCGTAGTTGAAGAAGGACTGCGTCAAGTGTTAGCATCTCCTACCCGGCGAGAACGCTACGTGCTTCCAGACCTTAGTGTTGGTGAAGCTGGTGGACACGATCCATTGGAGACCTACTCGTGGCAAGATCTGCGCGATGAGATCTACGCGAATCCGACTGTCCAATGATCGCTGTTGACACCAATCTGCTTGTCTACGCCCATCGCCGCGAGTCGCGCTACCACGGAGCCGCGGCTTCAATCATGCGTGGATTAGCGGAAGGAAACGATGTTTGGGCAATTCCTTGGCCCTGTTGTTACGAATTTCTAAGCGTGGTGACGAATCGTCGTATCTGGAAGGAAAACGCCACTAGCCAAGAACAATCATGGCGTCAACTCACCGCTTGGACCTCTTCGCCCTCAGTGCGATTGATTGGTGAGACCGAGGACTTTACTCAGATACTAGAGAGATTCGTGCTACGTCCTAGAGTGATCGGTGGAGTCGTGCATGACGCCCGAATAGCCGCCATCTGCGTCGCACACGGAGTCGATGCGCTCCTCACTCGCGACCGCGATTTCTCACTATTCCCAGAACTGCGGACAAGTAACCCAATCCCCGACACCCATCACCAACAGCCACGTCCGTAACCACTGCCACTCCCTCATTCCCGCAGGGCCTGCCCTGTACCCGATACAGGGGTGAGAAGATGAAAAAGCCCCCTTCGCAAAGCGTAAGGGGGCGCGAGCCCAAAAAGATCGAAAACACGAGCGGGGGATGCCCGCCCATCATTCGTCATACCCGCGCAGGCGGGTATCCAGAGGGAGGAGACGAGAGGCAGCAACAGTCCCTCTCCCTCGATGGGAGAGGGTCAGGGTGAGGGTGAAC
>VXSB01000011.1 GCA_009838175.1 Chloroflexota bacterium | reverse complement strand
ACTGACTTTCAACCGACTTATCGCACGCGACCCGAAAGACGCGGCGATGCTTCGAATATCAACCAGTCGACCAACAACCTATGCCTGAACAATGACAACAACACAATCACCCGATCGGCCGAAATGCCGATGGGCCTGCATCAAACGACCAGTCGGAAACACCGCCTGGCAAATCCACGCGTCCAAACATAGGGTTTCCCCCGCTAGCGGGGGAAATGTCCGAAGGACAAAGGGGGACAACCCATCACACCCCATTATCAAAAATCATCGAAATCATAGTTCAAAACTTGACCACCCCCTCTCTGCGCGATAATCAAACTCCACCAGACTATCCCGCCTCGCCGTGTCCACACAACCATCTCAACAACCCATACCATTCACCGACCCCGCCCCCCGCCTGTCCCGCGCCGACATCGCGCGCATCGCAGCACAGATGCTCCCCCACGGCGCGGTCGTAAACCTCGGCATCGGCATCCCCTCACTATGCGCCGATTTCGTACCTGAAGGCGTTTACGTCCGATACCAAGCCGAGAACGGTGTCCTCGGATACGGCGAACTACTGCCCCCTGAAGAAGGCGACCCCGACCTCATCGACGCCAGCGGACAGTTCACCAAGATGACCCCTGGAATGGCGTTCTTCGACTCCGCAGAGTCCTTCGCCATGATCCGCGGCGGTCACATCGATGCCACCGTGCTCGGAGCTTTACAAGTGTCAGAACAAGGCGATCTGGCCAACTGGATGCTCCCATCCAGAGGCATCGGCAGCATCGGAGGCGGCATGGATCTGGCAGCCAACACCAACCGCGTGATCGTGGCCATGGAACACACCACCAGACGCAACGAGCCGAAAATCCTCAAAGAGTGCACCTTTCCCTTGACCGCCCAACGCTGCGTCACCGACATCGTCACCGACATCGCCGTCATCTCAGTAACCGAGAACGGCTTGGTGCTGAACGAGTGCGCCCCGGGTTGGACCGCAGACGATGTGCAAGCCTTGACCATCGCCCCACTCCGCTAATTGGTTAAGACGTGTTGACATCTATGCCCTTCCTAGCGCGTAGCATGTCATTCCGAGCGAAGCGAGGAATCTAAGTGAAAATCACCGATATCCGAACCGTAGTCGTTGGCAACCCATGGAAGAACTGGATCTACGTAGTCGTAGACACCGATGAAGGTTTACGAGGAATCGGAGAGGCGACCGGCGGTCTCAGCACACAACCCACCGTCGCCGCAGTCGAAGAGGTCAAGCACCTCGTAATCGGACGTGACCCGCGTGACATCCACGCCATCTGGAACGAGCTCTATCTTGCCGGATTCCTGAACGTCAACCGTGAGATGTCGGGTATCGAGATGGCATGTTGGGACATCCTCGGCAGATCATTGGGCGCGCCAGTCCACCGACTCCTCGGCGGCAAAGTGCGCGACGACATCCGCGTCTACGCCAACGGTTGGTACTCCGGCGACCGCACACCAGAAGGCTTCGCGGAAAAAGCGTCAGAGGTCGTCGCCAAGGGATACACCGCCTTGAAACTCGACCCCTTCGGCACCGCATACCTCGCATTGAGCAGGGCGGAAACGCGCGAAGTTCAGGCACTCTTGCGCGCCGTTCGAAATGCTGTCGGCGACGATGTCGAGATCATGATCGAAGCCCACGACCGCTTCAGCGTCGGAGCCGCAATCGAGATCGGCAACTGGCTAGAAGAGTTCGACATCACCTGGTTCGAAACCCCAGTACTCTCAAACGACGTAGACGCCCTCATCGAAGTCGCAAAACGAGTCCCCGTACGCGTCATCGCCGGCGAGAGAATGCACGAACTACACGACTTCGCACGCTTCCTAAACGCCGACGTAACCGACATCATCAACCCAGAACCTTTAGGCGTAGGCGGCGTATGGCGAACCCTCCAAATCGCAGGCATGGCACGCGCCCATCACGCCCAGCTAGCCCCCCACAACGCCGAAAGTCCTCTGAAGACGATGATCGCCCTTCACATCGACGCCGTCACCCCAAACATCTACATCCAAGAATGTTTCGACGACTTCCTGGAGCCCTGGGTCTCCGACGTCTTACACGGTTTTGAGCGTGTGGAGAATGGCAAACTCCACATCCCTGACACCCCCGGCTTCGGCGTCGAATTGGACGAGACAGAAGCCGCCAAACACCCCTACGGCAAATCCAACTTCCTCCGCATGTTCAAACCCGGATGGGAACGCCGCGACATCGCCAAAGCCTGAGCAACCTTCGTTGCCAAATCCGCTCCCTCCCCTTCGCGAAGCGTAAGGGGACGCGCACAAGCGGAGCGAGTGCGCAGGGGATGCCCGACCAGGGACACGACCGATGCTAAACCTATGAGTGGAGTCCCTTGTTGGGACCTAGCCCGTACCTATCCTCGTCCTCCTCCAACCAGTCATCATCTGAATCGTCCCAACGCCATCGGAACCGAAAACGTCCATCATCACTGTCAAATTCAAAGTCCCGATCCCCGGAAAAGTTCGGGACCCGCTCCTCGAACTCAGCCGGAAGGTCATCGAACCACGACCTGAACTCATCCGCATCCTCCTCCGTCATCCAGCCCCGCTCAACCAACTCGTCTATCCAATCAGCTCGCCAACGCCCCTCGAAATCAAACCTGCCAAAAGGCAACACCTCCTCAATTCGATCCTCGAACTCAAAGTATTCTTCGCCTCCCAACCATCCCCCATTACCGCCTTCAAACAGGTCGTCCAACCATTCCTCGCTGTCTTCAGACCGCCCGAAGAATCGGAAAATCTCGGGAGGATCAGATGACCTTTTCTCTACCTCATCAACATCCTCATACTCCACCTCTACCTTGATTTCGACAACCTCTTCCGTCAAAGTCCCGATGCCTACGATACTCACGGCACGCTCAATGAAAGACTGCCCCTTGTTCTCTTGGTAATCTTCGATCGCCGCGATGGTCAAGACGACAACTGCAAATACAACCACAATCGCGGCAAAAGCTACGACCACTCCGACAAAGCGAGTTTTCATTAGTTGCCCTCCTTGACTACGCATGTTCGCAGGAAGCAGATTCGTTGAATGATACGTGAGGAGTTCGGAAGCGGTTTTCCGCTGTGAAGTGAATGGTTAGAATTGTTGCGGATGAGTCACCCAACGAGCGGATTTCTTGACAGGTAACACATGTTGAAGATAGCAGTCTGCGCCAAGCAGGTGCCAGACACCGACATCCCACCGTCGCAGTTCAAGGTGGATGAAGGCGCGCTGCGCGTGATCCCGCCGGCCGGTGTGCCACCCATCGTCAACGGCTTCGACATGAACGCGGTCGAGGCGGCACTACGGTTGCGAGACGCTGGAGTTGAGTGTGAGATCGTGATCTTTTCGGTAGGAACCGAGTTTGCTTTGGATGTAATGAAGAAGCCCTTGGCGATCGGTGCCGACCGATTGGTCTTGGTCGATGATGAGGCGTCAGAGTCTTTGGATGCTCTTGGAACCGCGCGAGTGTTGGCAGCCGCGATCGAACGCGACGGCGGTGCCGATCTCGTTTTGGCGGGCAGGCAGGCCTCAGACTGGGACCAGGCGCACGTTCCGATCATGTTGAGCGAGATCATGTCCGCTCCGCTGGTCACTTTGGTACGAAATCTCGCGATGAATGGCGGCGGCGAATCCTTTGAAGTCGAGCGCGTCGCCGAGGGCGGTTTCCAGCGTATCGAATGTCCGATACCAGCGGTTATGACAGTTACGAATGAGCTTGGCGAGGCGAGATATGCGAACCTTCGCGGCATCATGGCGGCCACCCGCAAACAACCCGAGACGATGACAATCGCAGACCTCGGAATCGGCGATGTCGCCAATAACGGAAAGTTGGAGATGACCCGGCTATTCGTTCCAATTTCGGAGTCGAATGTCGAGTTCATTGAGGGCGAAGATGAGGCAGATTCAGGTCGGTTGCTCGCACTCAGGTTACGAGAGGCGAAGCTGATATGAGCGGCGGCGTTCTCATCGTGGGCGAGGTTGTCGATGGCGGATTGCATCCCACCGTACGGCAGCTGGTAAATGCCTCTGAACGAATTGGCAATGAAGCATCGTTGTGTCTGGCTGTTGACAGCACGTTCGACGATAGTGTGCTTGAGGGCATAGGTGTCGGCAATGTGATTTTGCTGGAGCACACGGACACAGCCGCTGACGGATCTGGCGGTGTTTATTCGCTATTAACGGAGCTGGCGTGTGAGGCAGTCAAACGGTTAGAACCGAGTTCAGTTCTAATAGCCAAGACGGATGCTGGATCAGTGATTTCCGCGCGAATTGCCGCCCGGTTTGACGCTGGTTTGGCTTCAGACTGCATCGATCTGGCATTAAACGCTGACGGCAAAGTGGCGGTTACTCGCCCGGTTCACGGAGGCAGTGCGTTGGCGGTTTATGAGTTTGCAGGCGACGGATTGCAGGTGGTTTCAGTCCGTCCCGGATCGTTCGAGCCCGCGCCCGTTTCCGGAGGATTACCGGAGATCGAACGGCTCGATATGTCGGATGTCAGTGTTGAAGGCGAGGTCCCGGTTCTGGTTGAGACAGTGTCGGAAGAGGGCGAAGGAATTCCGTTGGAACAGGCCGATGTCGTAGTTTCGGGCGGTCGCGGACTTGGCGGTCCAGAACCGTTCGATAATCTGCGCGAGCTGTGCGGGTTGCTTAACGCGGCGTTGGGTGCGAGCCGCGCCGCTTGCGATGCCGGTTGGATAGACCACTCGCATCAAGTCGGGCTGACAGGCAAGAGCATCAGCCCCACAACCTACATCACCTTCGGTATCTCCGGCGCAAGCCAGCACATGGCAGGCTGCTCATCCGCACGCAACATCGTCGCCATCGACAAAGACCGCGAAGCGAACATCTTCTCACATGCTCGCTATGGCGTGGTCGGCGATTGGGCAAAGGTGCTGCCCGCATTCACAGCCGCGGTCGCGGAATTGGATTGAAGGAGCATCGCGATGAGCAGCAACCAAGATCGACCAAACATAGTCTTCCTTTTCCCCGACCAGTTCCGTGCCGACTTCGCGGGTTGCTACGGTGCAGACTGGTTGCGGACGCCAAATATCGACCGGATGGCGCGCGAGGGAGTTCGCTACGCCAACGGCTTCTCCCAGTCGCCTGTCTGTGTGCCTGCTCGGACAGCTTTGCTCACGGGTGCGAACGCCATCCGCAACGGCGTCACCAACAATTCCCAAAACCTCCGCGCCGACTGGCGCGAGGCCGGAATGCAGACCTGGCCCGAGATATTGAACGACGCGGGATACTACACCGCTGGCATTGGCAAGATGCACTTCTACCCGTGGGACGAGCGGCGCGGTTTCCAATACCGGGTGGTCTGCGAGGACAAGCGGTGGCTGCACGTGCGGGATGATTACTACCACCATCTGAAGAAGCACGGACTGCGGAAGTTGCATGGCGACGAGATGGAGGGGTATCACGAGAACAAGGGAGCGATCATCCACGACATCCCATGGGAGCATTCGTGGGATCGTTTCGTAGGTTCGGAGGCGGTGAAGTTCATCGATCGCTACGGTGGTGAGGGCCCCTTCGCGATGATGGTGGGATTTCCGGGTCCGCACTGTCCATATGATCCGAATGAGCAGTTTCTAGAAGGGATCGACGATAGCAAGTTGCCCCTCGCGGCTCCTGAAGTCCCAGGACACCATCCAAGCCTCCGAGAGACGAACGTCAGCGGAAATCGCCGACCATGGAACGGGGTCGACTATGAGCAGTTTCCGGATGAGACAAAGGTCACGATCCGGAAGCATTACTCGGGTCTGGTTCAGCAGATCGACTATGAAGTAGGCGCGATCATGGATGCGTTAGAGCGGCAGGGCATCTTAGACAACACCTACATAGTTTTAGCCTCGGACCATGGCGACTACCTAGGCGATCACAACCTCATCGGCAAAGCATCGTTCTTCGAGTCAGCGATTCGGATTCCGTTTTTGGCGATGGGACCAGGTGTTGAAGGTGGTCAAGTGGTTGAGGACTTGGTTGAGTTGCGCGATGTTACAGCAACCATGCTGAGCTGGGTTGGCGTCGATCTGCCGGTCTGGTACGACGCAGTGCCATTGCCAGGTAATGGGATGCCGGGCGACGTTGGTCGGGATCGGATCTTCGGGATGCTCACAGACGGCTGGATGAACTACGACGGTCAGTACAAGCTGCATCGATACAAGTCGGGCGAGGCGTTGCTGTTCGACATCGACAACGATCCACAGGAGCAGGTGAATCTGTTGAATGATCCTGCCTATGCGGACGTTCGGCACCGGCTGGAAAGCGAGTTGTTCGAGGAGGTAATGTCGTCCATCGAAGCGGCATCACAAGACCGCTTGGCTCAGCACGGAGACATGTCGCAGGATCCCGGATTCGGTCGCGAGAGCTGGCAGCGGGAGTTTCCGCATCCACCAGTGATGTAGTTTGAAGCGGGGTATGCGGTTAACATATCCGCATGGCAAAGCAAGAGATTTCTGATTCGTTGCGTGCTGAGCGCGCGCGCTATGTTGGCTTGAACGGCGGATCGTCGGCCAAGCATGAGGAAGCAAAGCGGTGGTTGCCGGGCGGAGATTCTAGGAACTCGATTTTCTGGGGCCCGTTCCCGATCTATGTTTCGCGGGCCGAAGGCTCGAAGATCGTCGATGTTGACGGTAACGAGCGGGTCGACTTCATCAACAACATGACGACATTGATCTTGGGTCATCGGCATCCAGCGGTGATAGATGCGCTGCGTGAGCAGCTGGAGCGTGGAGTATCTTACCCTGCCCCGACGCCTTTAGTCGTCGAGTGGGGCGAGTTGATGTGCGAGCGCGTGCCGTCGCTGGACAAAGTGCGATTTGTGAATTCGGGAACAGAGGCGACGTTGAACGCGATCCGTGCGGCTAGAGCGTTTTCGGGCAAGACAATGCTGGCGAAATGCGAGGGTGCGTATCACGGTAACCACGACGCAGTTCAAATCAGCGTGACGCCGGTTGTCGGAATGGCCGGTGATGCCGAGTCGCCGGATTCGGTATTGATGACGCGTGGGATGACACCGCGGTCGGCAGACGAGATCGTAATCATGCCGTACAACGATCTCGAGAACGCAGAGAGGGTGATACGGGAGCACGCCGACGAGTTAGCGGCAGTTATTGTGGAGCCCATCAACGGTCAGTGTGGGATGGTTCCGGCTGAACCAGAGTTTTTAGAAGGCATTCGGCGGATCACTTCGGAATTGAGCATCCTGCTGATATTCGACGAAGTGATCGCGTTCCGAGCGTCGCGCGGCGGCGCACAGGAGTATTACGGGGTCACGCCTGATCTGACGTGCTTCGGCAAGGTGATCGGCGGTGGATTACCAGTAGGAGCATTCGGCGGTCGAGAAGACATCATGTCGCTATTGGACCCAAGCGGAGCAGGCGGTCCGCAGGTAGCGCACGCCGGTACGTTCAACGGCAACCCAATGACAGCGGCCGCGGGAGTTGCGACGTTGCGGGAGTTGTCGGTAGATGTGTACGAGGATTTGGAGGAGAAGGGAGAGTATCTGCGGGAGAAGCTAAGGGACGTGATCTCGGAGATCGAGGCGCCGATGGGCGTCACGGGTGTAGCATCGTTGTTCGCAATTCAAGCGACTTCGGAGTCGGTACGAGATTACCGGTCATATGCCACGAACGACGGCGAGTTGCTGGAGATGGTGTTCATGGGAATGATGAATGAGGGTTATCTGTTGTCGAGCAAGTGCGCCGGGAATGTTTCGGCCGCGCACACGTATGAGGAGTTGGACGGTTTTGTGGAAGCTTTCGAGCGGGTGTTGAAGCGGGCTTGGGGAAGTTGAGGGAGCTGAACGCCCAAACAGGATTGACTCTGGTTCTGTATCGCCTAGGCGAATTTCTCGGCTGATGTTGCGAGGTCTGTGACGACGGTTTGTGCTCTTTTGGGCAGGCGTCGCTCGAGTATTTTTGAGATGATGCCGGTGAAGATTCCACCTTTGGGTTGGATTTCAGCGCTCATTGTCAGACGAGACCTTTTGGCATCGATCCCGCTGATCGAGAAGGTAGTGGTCGATTCCTTGATAGGACCGCCACCCGCACCAGAAACTGATATGACGATACTTTCTCCCTGCTTGATGTCAGTAATGGTCTCGTCGGCGGATCCGGCGGGAGCCAATTCGCAGTGTCTGGTGGCACCGATTTCGAAATGGTTTTCGCTGGTGGAGTGACTGGATCTTACGGTGTCAGTGTAGTTGGCGATGTTTGGGAAGTCAGCTAGTACCTTCCAGACGGCTTCTTTGGGAGCGTTGGCGGTTACGGTGGCCTCTACGAATGCGGGCATGGAATTTGTGTCCTTCAGCAATGTTGTTTACCAATCGGTAAAATTATGGATTATTCATTACCGATCTGTCAACAATAGGTTGACCTGATGGTACGATGCAGTCATGCCGAGACCGAGGGAGTTCGATACGAAAGAGGCGATCGCGAGTATCTGCGATCAGTTCTGGTCGGACGGGTACGAGGCGACTGGGATCGCGGACCTGGAGTCTGCAACCGGTTTGGCGCGCGCGAGGTTGTACTCGGCGTTCGGTTCGAAGCAGGAGATGCTGTACGAGGCGATCGACTTCTATCTTGATAGCCGGATCGATGTGATCTTCCGTCGCGTTGACGACGGAGGCATAGCGGGCGTGGTCAACTTCTTTCGTACGTTCGCTGGGATTGTGGCGAAGCAACCGGAACGAGCCGAGATGGGATGTCTGGTGGTGAACTCGATGATCGAATTTGGTCGTTCCGAGCCGGAATTGGTTGCGCGCGCGGATAGATACCGGGAGCGGGTGCGTGGTGCGTTTCGGAGCGCTTTGGAGCGGGATGCTGCGGAGGACAGGTTAGCGGGAGACGTGGAAAGTTTGGCAGATTTGGCGTACGTGATGCTGATGGGTCTTTACGTCACGGTTAAGGGGGGAGCGCCTCTGGAGGAGATCAATCGTTTGTGTGGGATCGCGATAGCGGTTGTGGAATCTTGGCGGGTAGACCCAGAGTGAAGAACGGGTTAGTCGGTGCCAATCGCCGTAAGGGGCGTGTCGTTTAGGCGCACATCTCGCAGATCATATCGGTCGCCCAACTCCAGAATGAATTTAGCCATCCGAGCCACCATGCGATGGCGATTGCGACCAGTATAAGAATGAGAATTGTGACACAACCACAACAGCCATCTTCTCCCTCCTTCTTATCGTCTGACTCATCGACTTCGGCTTGGTCGTGGAGGACTCTATAGGTCGGATGAGGGTCGCCGCGTGCGTACGACGTGTTACCGGTGTTGGATCGCAGGGACATGAGTGCTGAATCCGTGGTCGCAGACCGTTGAGGCTGGTGGGCGGTGGAGGATTCGAACCTCCGACTTCTTGCTTGTAAGGCAAGCGCTCTGGGCCTCTGAGCTAACCGCCCGTGGGATTGGATTCTATCAATGGATCCAAGTTCAATCGGGGTCTTTTTCGTTTAGCTCCCGGATCCGCCGACGAGTAGCTTCGATCTGGTCGCGGTTAAGTCGGTAACGTCGGTTTTTACGATCTTCTTGGGCGAACCAGCGGAGGAATAGTGTTGTGAGAGTGGCGAGATAGATGATGTTGCCGGGTATCCACATCAACAAACCCCCGATGCGTTGGTCTTCAGTCGGTGTCAAGGTGAAGTGTTGGGGCGTGTCGATGTATGTGGTGTAGATGACGGTGTTCGATAGTGTGATGATGGCAGCCAGCACGGCGGTGGGGGTTACCACGAGGATAAGGTAGATGATGCGTTGCGGATCGGTGAGTTGCGACCGGACTGGCGGAGGTCCGATGATTGGCCACCAGAAGAGCATGGAGGTTGCGAACATCGAAAGGTGCATTGCTAGGTGTGCGATATCGTTTCTGACGGCTAGGGAGTATGCCTCGGGAATGTGCCATCCCCATAGCGTGAGAACGAATGCCGGTAAGGCGAATTTGGGGTTGGTGAGGGTTGCGTTGATGTTTCTCAGCCATCCGTGTTCGGCGAGCGATGGCGCGAGTCCGACACGTACGGTTTCAGGCATCGCCCAGAGATAAGCGGCCATCGGAGTGGCTGCCAGAAGCAATACAGATGCGACCATTGCGATGAGGATGTGTTGCGTCATGTGAGCGAAGAACATGTCCTCGGAAAAAGCTTCGGGTGGCCCGGCAACCGCGAAGAAAAGGACTGTGTAACCGGCGATGCCGTAAATCACCTTGCGAATGGGTATCGCTTGCCATCCAGAGCGAACCTGAAGTCGCAACATGCCGACGATGTACACGGCTGCGAGAAATACGACGATGATGAATTGCGGTCCGGAGAGTGACCAAGCGGAGAAGAAATCGCCGATGGAGTTAGCGACTTCGGAATCTAGATTCATGTTCTGGGGCCTTCTATGCGCCGCGATCCAATGTCCATTGCGGCGACCCCGAGTTGTACAAGTTAGAAGCTCTTGCTATTGCTGAACTTGACCGCCGTAGTTCAGAAGGAGCAGGAGCGCCACGAATATGCCGATGCCGATCACCATGCACGCAGTGAATATCCATGCGTAATATTTGCGGTCGAACTTGAGGTGCATGAAGAATCCGACGACGAGCACGAATTTGCCGAGGGATAGGACGAGCATCAACGGGACGAGCAGGTCGCCGAGGAAGAGCCAAGCGAATGCCCAGACTTCGACGATGGTGATGATGCTAAGGATCGCGCCGATGAGGACGTAGAACGCTGGGGTGCCGTGGTGGAGATTTGCGGCAGTAGTAATCTCCCAGATGCGCTTGATGGGCGCGATACCGTCGCCTAGCGGCCCCTCCATTTTTGGATTGGGCTCCTGCCACTGTGTTCGAGGAAGGTCCCACCAGCCACGGCCGTCGTGGTAGAGGATCTTGTTCAAGAAGTTCGACATTTTGGTTTGGTGATTTTGATGAGCGTCGGGTTTATTCACGCTTAGTGTGCGCCAGGTACCCACGGGACGCTTCCTGGGGGAGCGACGTCACGAGCGGATATTAGGTATATGACGGTGAAGATCACGATCCAGACGATGTCTACAAAGTGCCAGTAGAGGCCAGCTAACTCAAGATCAATAGCGTTGTCAGCGCGCAACGTGCCTTTGATGCTGCCGAAGCCGAGGAACATGAGCCAGAGGACGCCGAGGGTCACGTGCGCACCGTGCAGGCCGGTGAGGATGAAGAATGTTGTGCCGAATAAGTTTGTCCGAGGTGTCAGGCCAACCTTTGCGAAGTGATTGAACTCGTATACCTGGAAGAGGAGGAAAATGGCGCCTAGGACGACAACGGCGAAGATCCACAAAGTGCCAAGTTTCTTGCGTCCTTCTTGGACGTATGAGAGAGCGAGAACCATCGCCAATGAACTCATAAGCAACACGAAGGTTGATACCGACGTGATGGGTATGTCGAGGATGTCGGCGGGGTAAGGCCCTACGAGGCTTCGGTTGCGGTAGACAAGGAAAGTCGCAATGAAGGATCCGAAGAACATCACGTCGGATCCTAGGAAGGCCCACATGAGCAGCTTTTTGTTGCTCAGTCCGGTCGAAGTGTTTATGACTTCGCCGTGTTCGCTCTTGATTTCGTATGTGGCGGATGCGGATGCCAATTGAGGGAGCTTTCCGTTGGGATATCGGGATTAAGTGAGTTTAGTTCGATCAGTGACCGTGCGATGCGCCTTCAGGTACGGGATCGTTGACTGGTTCCATTGACCAACCGATTAGGCCCCATAGCAGAATGACTACACCGATGATAATCACGGGGATGATCGTCATGAGTCCTGCGCCGACAATGGTGAGTCCCAGGGCGAGGATGAATGGGTAGTAGGACATGTCGGGCAGATGGATGCCGTGGCCGTGGTCATCGTCGCCGTGATGGTCCGATGTGTGTTCGTCGTGATGTTCATCTTCCACGTCATCGTCGAACTGGGCGCCAGAGGGAGCTCGTAGTTCGCCTTCATGTTCGTCGTGGTAATACTCGGCGATGAGTTCGGGGTGCTTGGTGAACCACCAGTCGTCGCGATGCTCGACGTTCGGTATCTTCTCGAAGTTGTAGTGAGGAGGAGGCGAAGCGATGGACCATTCAAGAGTTCTGCCATCCCACGGGTCATCGCCTGCGGGTACGCGCTTGCGGGCGCTGTAGAAGACGTTGATGAGGAATAACAGCACACCGAAAGCCATCAGGAAACCGCCGGCTGAGGCATACATGTTGGTGTTTTCCCATCCCATGTTTTCGGCGTAGGTGAATACGCGGCGCGGCATGCCGTCGAGTCCGAGCCAGTGCTGCGGTGCGAACTGGAGGTTGAAGCCGATGAGCATCAAGAGCCAGTTGGCCTTGCCCCACCCTTCGCTGAGCATGTATCCGGTAGCTTTGGGCCACCAGAAGTAGATGCCGCCGAATATGGCCATGATTGCGCCGCCGAAGAGGACGTAATGGAAGTGAGCGACGACGAAGTATGTGTCTTGCTGTTGGGCGTCGGTGGGCACGGATGCGTGCATTACGCCGGAAAGGCCGCCGATGGTGAACATGGCGATGAACGAGATGGCGAAGAGCATCGCAGTTGAGAAACGTACTGATCCGCCCCACATGGTCCCGATCCAGTTGAAGATCTTGACGCCTGTCGGTATTGCGATGGCCATTGTAGAAATGGCGAATGCGGAGTTGGCGGCAGGGCCAAGACCGACGGTGAACATGTGATGGCTCCACACGAACCATCCCATAAATCCGATTGCCACACCAGCAAATACTAGGAAGGTATATCCGAAGAGCGGTTTGCGTGAGAAAACGGGAAGGATTTCGGAAACGATACCCATTGCTGGGAGGATGAGGATGTACACCTCGGGGTGCCCGAAGAGCCAGAAGACGTGCTGCCACAGGACGGGGTCGCCACCGGCAGCGGTGTTGTAGAAATGCGTGCCGTAGAGGCGGTCGACCTGAAGCTGGATCAGGGCGACGGTAAGGACCGGAAGTGCAAGGACAATGAGGACTGAGGTGACAAATGTCATCCATGTGAACACCGGCATCTTCGTGAGAGTCATGCCCGGCGCGCGCATATTGAGGATCGTGACGATGAAGTTCAGACCCGCCGCGATGGATGCGATACCAAGGATGTTGAGCCCGATGACCCAATAGGTCATACCGTGCGTGGGGTTGAACGCTAAGTGTGAGTTTGGTGCGTAGCCGAACCAACCGCCGTTGGGTGCGTCACCAACGAACCAAGAGAAGTTCAGGAAGAGGCTGCCGAACAGGAATATCCAGTAGCTCAATGCGTTTAGGCGCGGGAAGGCGACGTCTCTGGCACCGATCTGGAGCGGTACGAGCCAGTTGAAGAACGCTGCTGAGAGCGGCATCACGACGAGGAACACCATGGTGGTTCCGTGCATCGTGAAGAGCTGGTTGAAGAGTTCGGGATCGACTAGGGTGTTGTCGGCCTGGGACAGCTGCAAGCGCATGATCAGCGCTTCGATACCGCCAACTAGGAACCAAAGGAAGGAGGTGACGGCGTATAGTGTGCCGATGCGCTTATGATCAACCGTGCTGATCCAGCTCCAGATGCCGTAATCGCTCTTCGGCCTGGGGAAGATGCGCGGGAACCTCATCGAGATGGGTTCGCTGCCTACTCCTGGATGTGTGGTCTGCATGGTAGAGGTGATTTGGAGATGATCCAGCGCCGTTGACGAACGCTGTGTTTCTAGTCTATCCGAGTTAGTTTGTCCTTATTTGAGGGTAGAGATGTAAGCGATTAGGTCGTCGACTTGGCTGGCTGGCAATTTCGGCACGACCATTGAGTTGGTGAAGCCGTCGACGATGAATGCGGCAGGATCGTTGATCGATTGGCGCATGTAATCTTCTGCCGAAAGGCTGGTGCGGGTGCCGGCGCGGTCAGCAATACCGATGAGACTCGGCCCAACAATCGTTGTATCTGCATCGAGCGAGTGGCATGCGTTGCATCCGATCGAGACGAATAGTTGCTCGCCGCGTTCCTCAGGAGTGCCGCCGGTGATCTGCGGTGCGGCGAGTTGCTCAATGTCGCCGGGAACGAGTCCCAAGAGGTAGTCTGCGATGTTCTCGACCTCTTGAGATGAGAGATTGATCTTGTTGTCGTCACGTTCCTGATATACAGCGGCATGGGCCTGCATCGAAGTGCCGATCTTGATGTCATTGGGATCGTTGATCCATTTGATCAGGTTTTCGCGTGAGTTCTCTTTTATACCCGCGCCGAGGAAGAGCCGGTCACCATAGTGCGTCATGTTTGGCGCAGAAACGATGCGTGAATTTTCGATGTCGTCAAGCCAAGTCGCCCATCGGGAGTCTTGTTGCTGAATTTCGAGAGAGTAGGCGTCCTGCCGCCATGAGTCGTCAGTGTGACAGGTCTTGCAGTGGGTTGCGAAGAGAGTCTGTCCCTGTTGTTCTGGGCTACCAGATTCGAATGCTACGGGGGGTGTGCGCATTCCAGCGACCCACTGTTGGAAGCCTTCTTCGGTGTGAGCGATCACGCGGAAGCGCATGTGTGCGTGTGCGATGCCGCAGAATTCAGCACATTGCCCGTCGTACACACCCGGCTCTTCGGCGATGAACCAGAGCAGGTTGTCGTTTAGAGGCACCATGTCGATCTTGCCGGCGAGTTTAGGTACCCAGAAGCTGTGGATAACGTCCTGCGATGCGAGTTGCACGTTGACCGGACGGCCGACAGGGATGTGCATCTCGTTGGCGGTCACGACTTCTTGGTTCGGATAACGGAACTCGAACCACCAGCGGTGACCGATAGCTTCGACTTCGAGGACATCGCCCATGTCGGTTGGCGCCCCACGCTGTTGTTCCCAGATGCCGATGATAGTAGGCACGGCGATGGCTGCAATCACGATAGACGGGAGCACCGTCCAAGTGATTTCGAGCTTGGTGTTGCCGTGGACCTGCTTGGGGATCTTGTCGTCGCGGCGGCGATATCGGATCGCGGCGTAGATGATGGCGCCTTCAACGACGATGAATACGGCGACCGCGATCCAGAAGATAAGGATGAAGAGATCGCCTTGGTCCCGCGCAACAGGTCCGCCGTAGCCGAAAGTGGATTGTGGATGTTCAGGGGAACAAGCCGCGAGGATAGAAGTTGCGGCGAGAGCCAGCACAACGAGTGCGAGCTTGTTGAAGTTGGAGGGAGTCAGCCAGTGTTGCATCTAGATGCGGTCTTGTCGTAGTGGTTTGACGGTCTGTCAGCTACTTTTCGGCTTCATCGCGCTTGCGTCAGCGCGGCTTCCCTCGGGGAGCATTGGGCATCAAGTTCAACCAAGAGATTAGAATATCATTCCGCGCCGCAAGTCGCAAAGTTAACAACTCTGAAGCCAGTCGTCAATCGGATTTTGGATCTTTGGGCGTGAATTTTCGAAGTTCTGCTCTCTCGAGGTCTCTGTGATGAATCCAGCGATTCCCCAACGCGTACTAATAGCGACGCAGAACTCCGGCAAGGTCCGCGAATTCCGGAGATTGCTTGAGCATATTCCCGCGCAGTTCGTAGGGCTGGAGGAATTGCCCCACGTGGACGCTCCGAGCGAGGATGGCGCGACTTTCTTAGACAACGCGAGGCTGAAGGCACGCTACTATTCAGAACACTTCGATTCAGCCGCGTTGGCCGACGATTCGGGGTTGGTAGTGGATGCGTTAGACGGTGCTCCTGGGGTTCACTCAGCTAGATACGGTGGTGATGGACTGAGCGACGAAGATCGGACGAACCTCTTGTTGAGCACGATGTCGGACGTGCCTCAAGAGAACCGCACGGCACGCTTTGTGTGTGCGGTAGTGGTTTGCAGACCGAGTATGGGCGAGGAATTCTTGCACGCGCTGGGCACAGTTGAGGGCCGGATTGCGTTTGAGAAGCGCGGAGTGAATGGTTTTGGATATGATCCAGTTTTCGTTCCCGATGGAGAGAGGCGAACGACGGCTGAGATGGATTCTGAAGAAAAGGATCAATTGAGCCACCGCGGAAACGCCATCCGTGCGATCGCTCCAGCGTTGGAACGGTTGTTGCTCGGCGAATAGGGGTAAAACTTGGACCCGATTGTTCGACGGGTACAATCTCAAGCACGTGATTCCCCGCTTCTCCAAGGGGACGTGAAGGTCGTCAGCGCGTGACATCCCTCTCTACAAGCCGAAAGATCCAAGACACACTGGGGCGAAACGTCCGGGATTTGAGAATCTCGGTCACAGATCGGTGCAATTTCCGATGTCCATACTGCATGCCGGCGGAGATATTCGGGGAGCGCTACGAGTTTCTGAAGCGGGAAGAGATTCTCTCATTCGAAGAGGTCGTACGATTGACGCGGATATTCATTGGATTCGGCGTCACGAAGATTCGAATCACCGGAGGTGAACCACTGGTACGTTCGGATGTCACTTCACTGATCCAAGATTTGGCTTCAGTTGACGGCGTGACGGATCTTGCGATGACCACTAATGGGTTTTTGTTGCCTCGCTATGCCCATGAGCTTAAGGAGGCAGGATTAGATCGTTTGACGATCAGTCTCGATGCGCTTGACGAGGAAGTATTCAAGCAGATGAGCGGTCGGCCGTACGGACCAGAGAAGGTTCTGGAAGGGATTGAAGCAGCGCGCGACGCTGGGTTTTCACCGTTGAAGATCAACGCGGTGGTTCAACGTGGCGTGAACGAACAGACCATCATCGAGACCGCAGAATACTTCCGAGGAACCAGCGATATTGTCCGCTTTATCGAATACATGGACGTGGGCAATCTAAACGATTGGGATCTGTCGCAGGTTGTGTCTGGCAAGGAAGTCATAGACCTGATCAACTCCGAGTTTCCATTGGAGCCGGTTGATGCGAATTACCAAGGCGAAGTGGCGTCAAGGTACCGGTATGTAGACGGTTCCGGCGAGATAGGGGTGATTACCTCAGTCACGCAGCCATTCTGCGGCGACTGCACCCGCGCACGACTGACGACTGAAGGTCGGTTGGTCACATGTCTTTTCGCGACGCGTGGAACTGATTTGAAGGGTCCTATGCGATCAGGAGCTTCAGATAGTGAACTCAGCGAGATTATCAAGCGCATCTGGCTATCTAGGCGCGATCGGTACTCAGAGCTGCGGTCGGCAAACACCGACATGACTGGCGTTGGATCGCGACGAGAAAAGATCGAGATGTTTCGTCTCGGCGGCTGAATTGACGAAAGCGATAATGGTGCTTTTGATTTACGATGTTTCAATCGAGTGGTTCGGTACGACCGCGTGACTTCTATCAAGTTGATATGACACAACAGACCGAGACTAATCAAGAGACGGCGACGATGGTTCGCATCAACTGCGGTGTCGATTACCAGGCGCACCAGGGATTTGGTGCGTACAGCGCGATGGTCAAGGTCGGCGACGAGCAACTAGAGCCGATCGCCGGTGTGGTAGATGAAGACGCAACTTTCATCCGGTGCTGCTTGATGGCGGCAGTCAAAGGAATTGAGGCCGTGGATTTGTCTGGCGCGACCGTAGAGGTGGTGACGCCATCTACATGGGTTGCTGAGACGGTTGGTGATCCAGAACAACTAGCGGTGCTGCGCGCAAACGATTGGATCAACGCTGACGGTGAAGAGATAGTTCATCGCGATTTGCTTGAGAGTTTGGCGAGTAGCATCGATCGGCACGAACAGGTGAGTTGGACACTCGCGCAAAATGCTGGACGCCGAAATCGCACGGATGACCAAACCGACGACGAGGATAGCGATGACGAGAATGAACTTGCATCCGATTGCCACATCTCTTACGCCGCCGCTACCGTAGGGAATTCCGGTGTTGGGGCGTATTGCATCGAGTTGAAGATCCCCGGGAAGGTAGAGAGGGTATCAAGCAAATTCCAGACGACGAATTTTGCAAGGATGCACTTGACGGCGTGCATTGATGCGTTGCGTGAAACTCGCAGACTCATGCGGAAAGACGGGTTGAGGATCGTTCTCGACACACCTCACGAGTTGACGGCAAACGCCGTGAATCGGGGTTGGTTGGAGAATTGGAGCCAGAACAAATGGAACCGTCGTGAAGGCGATCGAGTTCGCAACGCAGATCTGTGGCAAGAACTCCGCCGCTTGATGCAGCGACATGAGGTTGAAGTTCGCTTAGCGCTGGATTCAGCCGATTCGGACGTGATGTTGAAGCAGGCTCAGAATTTGGCGAGGCGTGAGGTCGACCGTGTTCGAGAGGATAAAGAGTTCAAGGAGCAAGAGGAGGCAGCGGTAAAAGAAGGGACTTTGATCCGAATATTCACGGACGGATCAGCGCTCGAGAACCCTGGCCCCGGTGGATGGGCGGCGATCATGGAGGTTAAGGGCAAACGTGCGAGCCAATCGCAGGGCTACAAGCATACGACCAACAACCGTATGGAGCTGATGGGTGCCGCAGAGACGTTGGACTTTCTGGTGAACTTGCAGGCCGACGGCAAGATCGACGATGTGGAAAAGGTGATCGTCGTCACGGATTCCGAGTATTTAGTGAGCGCGATGACGCGCGGATGGGCGAAGCGATGGCGCAAGAACCAGTGGATTAAGCAGGATGGCGACAAGGCAGCGAACACCGATCTTTGGAAGCGCATTCTTCACGCCGGCGATCGACTGAAGAAGTTAGAGTTCCGATGGGTACGGGGGCACTCCCGGTTCAGCGAAGTTTTCAGCACAGAGAATGAGATGTGCGACAAGCTAGCGAAAGAGGCGGCGGAGCAGCCGGAAGACAAGCTGCTGGTGGACGACGGGTACGAGGAGTAGTTGGGCTTGACCAGAAACGGTGGTCAGATATGAGCCCTGCTGCAGGAACAGATCTCTTTATCTACTCCGATGGTGGTGCTATCGGAAATCCCGGTCCGGGAGGTTTCGGCATAGTAGTCGAGACGGATGGGAAGAGTTGGCGGATGTCGAAGGGCTATCGTCGAACGACGAACAATCGTATGGAGTTGATGGGCGTGATTGCCGGGCTTGAGAGCACGGCGAATTTGGGTAAGGAGAGAAAGACGGAGGTTGTTTCCGATTCAAGTTACGTTGTCAACGGGATGTCGAAGGGCTGGGCGAAACGGTGGCGTGCAAACGGATGGCGACGCAACAAACAGGGCGATATGGCGCTGAATCCAGATTTGTGGGGGCGGCTTCTCGATGCGGTTGACGGTCGGGATGTTGCATTTCGGTGGGTGAAGGGCCATGCTGGTCATCGACAGAACGAAGAATGTGATGCGATGGTGCGTGAGGCGTCGCGATTGCCGAAAAACGAGCAGCTTATAGATACCGGCTATGAACGGAAAGAAAGTGCTCTGACTGTTCAGGCGCCGTCATTTGAAAGTTTGGTTGAAACGGACGAAGCAACTAAACCCCAACCTGAGTTGACGCACATCGATTCATCTGGCGAAGCGCGGATGGTGGATGTCGGAGATAAGGCGATCACCGAACGAGTTGCAACGGCTCGGTGCGAGGTTGCGATGTCTGCGAAGACGCTGTCGCTGATCCGTTCTGGCAGCGTCGGCAAGGGCGATGTGATCGCGACGGCCAAACTTGCTGGTGTGATGGGCGGAAAGCGGACGGCTGAGCTAATCCCAATGTGTCACAACATCCCGATCTCGCAGATAGAGGTCGATATCGAAGAGTTGGCGGATGGTACAGGATTGCGGATCGAGGCGACTACCCGAGCGAGATGGCGCACGGGCGTAGAGATGGAAGCTATGACAGCGGCGTCGATCGCCGCGCTGACGGTTTACGACATGTGCAAATCGGCTGATCGCGGTATAAGAGTGACGAATTTGCGGTTGCTTCGCAAGAGCGGCGGCAAGAGCGGTGATTACGTCGCTGAATAGCGCCGCCCGTCATTCCCGCCTCTTCTTTCGTCATTCCGGCGAAAGCCGGAATCCAGAGAAAACAACCCTTGCCGACAACAGGCCGAATCTTGACCACATGGTTCGCTGCGGGTACTATTGGGGATACGGCGCGAGGGTGCCCCAGGGGGCGTTTGAAGGGTCGATTTATCGGGGGCGATGTAGCTCAGCAGGTTAGAGCGAGCGCTTCATAAGCGCTAGGTCACAAGTTCGAGTCTTGTCATCGCCACCATATCTTTTCGACAGTGGACGAACGGGTATCGCAACTCGAAACGACGCCGGATGTCTAGCGAAGGGCGGTTAGCTCAGTTGGTTAGAGCGCATGCTTCACACGCATGAGGTCGGAGGTTCGAGTCCTCCATCGCCCACCATGACTTACCGGTTTACCAACTCCTCCTCCGCCTCAGTGCTGGATTGGCTTCTTGACTCAGACCCCTCCATCCGCTGGCAAGTCCTCCAAGATCTAGACGACGGCGATAACGTCGCCGCCGAGCGTGCCCGCGTGGCAGATGAGGGATGGGGCCGACGACTGCTCGATGAACAGCGCCCGGACGGGCAGTGGGGCGATGGAGAAGCGCACCCATTCTGGTGGACGAATCTGTACACCCTCCTCTACCTGCGTGATCTCGGTGTGGATCCTGAAAACGATCGCACTCGACATGCGATCGAGCTGGTGCACGCGAACGTGAACTGGGGCCCGTGGCACGGAGACTCTCCGTTCTTCGAGGGGGAGGAAGAGCCCTGCATCAACGGGCGCGTCGTGGCGCTCGGCGCCTACTTTGGGAAGCCGAGCCCCCGATTGGTGGACCTTCTGCTGAGCGAGCAGCTCGGGGATGGTGGGTGGAACTGTGAGGCGCTAAACGGCTCCGTGCGCTCCTCGTTTCATACGACGATTTGCGTCTTGGAGGGCTTGCTCGCACACGAGCGGTCGTTCGGGGAGGACCCGGCCATCACGGAAGCCCGCGAGCGTGGTGAAGAGTATCTGCTAGCGCGGCACCTCCTCCGACGGCTCTCCACGGGTGGTGTCATCGACGAAGGTTGGAGACGCCTCGCCTTTCCTCCGTTGTGGCACTACGATGTCCTGCGGGGCCTTGAATACGCGGCGACCGCAGGTCTTAATGACGATCCGCGCCTGGCAGAAGCCATCGAGACAGTTGAAAACCGTCAGCTTCCCGATGGACGCTGGCGCCTAGACGTGCGGCACAAGGACACCCTCTACGAGGAGATCGCCGGTGCTCCCGGAGAACCGAACCGATGGATCACGCTCCGCGCACTCCGCGCGCTGAGGCGCTTGCGCCAATGAAGTGCCCGCAGCGTACGGCTTCGACATCTGGGATAGTCTGGTCGGTCGTCGTTACGTCTGCATCATCTGTATCAGATTGCCGCACGTATCGTCAAAGACGGCAATAGTAACAGGGCCCATTTCTGTCGGCTCCATCGTGAAAGACACACCCAGTGCCTTCAGTCTCTCATGCTCTGTATGGATGTCCGTAACGCCGAAAGAATTCGCCGGAATGCCCTGGTCAAATAACCCTTTCTGATATGCCTGGGCTACCGGGTTTTCATTCGGTTCAAGCAGAAGCTCCGTCCCATCCGAGTCATCCGGCGAGACCACGGTAATCCACCTGTACTCCCCTGCAGGCACGTCATGCTTTAGCACAAAGCCAAGCGTCTCCGTATAGAACTTCAGGGCTTTGTCCTGGTCATCAACAAAAACGCCGGTGAGTATTATGCGCATATCTGGCATCCTTTTCTTTTTCTAGTGTCACTTGAGCCATCGGTTCATGGCAGTCCTGATAGGTTCATCGTTGAAGACAAGCATCCGATACTTGCCGCGCTTCTCTGAGCTTACGAGCCCCGCTTTTTCTAAGACATCAATGTGCTTGGCTAAAGCCTGGCGGGAGATGGAGACTTCGTATCGCATGATCAAGCGCGCCGTCAGCTCGTAAAGCGTCTGCTCATTGCGCTCAGAGAGCTCGTCCAGCATCAACCTACGGGTTGGGTCCGCGAGTGCCTTGAAGACCAAGTCGTTGTCCATACACGCATACCATACCCCAATGATACGCAACCACAGGGTTGCATGTCAATGGGCGATTCCTCAGGCTGGCAGGAACCAGATCCCCTGCCATTTGCAGGATTGGGTGAAGACTTGGAACCAGCTGAGTTGGAGAATTGGAAGGCCTCAAATCTGGTGGGCCGAGGCTCGTGAGTGGCTATCCGGGGCTGATAGGCAGCTTACTCATATAACGAACTGCCAGCGAAAAGTTCGCAATTCAGTCTTACACGGCCCACCATTATCCTTAACCTCAAACGCGAGGCAGCCTCTGCATTTTGCAACCCCGCTTCTCGCACGGCTCCAACACTTCGAAATATCTTGCGTGAAAGATAGAGCAGAAAATATCACCGAGGCTATCCGGCAACCGGCCTATATCGTCAGGGCGGTTCGCGGGCCGATACAGTCCTTCATTCACACGGAGGAGGTGGGCGCGCTCTTCTTGCTGGTTGCGGCAGCTGTCGCACTCGTGTGGATAAACTCGCCATGGTCAGCGTCGTATGTCGACTTCTGGCACATTAAGATCTCATTCGATATCCATATCTTCGCCATCTCGGAAGACCTTCGCCATCTCGTAAACGAAGGTCTCATGGCCATCTTCTTCTTCGTCGTCGGTCTTGAGATCAAGCGAGAACTTGTACACGGAGAACTTTCTACATTCAGAAAGGCAATCCTGCCAGTTGTCGCGGCGGTCGGGGGGATGTCGGCGCCAGCGGTGATTTATGTCCTATTCAACTATTCGGGAGACTACCTCGTTGGTTGGGGGATACCGATGGCGACCGACATCGCCTTCGCAGTCGGTATCCTCGCCTTGCTTGGCAGGAGAGTACCGACGGAACTCAGAGTGTTCCTACTAGGGCTGGCGATCGTCGACGACTTGGGAGCGATCGGGGTTATCGCCGCCTTCTACACCGAGGCCATCAACTGGACAAACCTCGGACTCGGCGTCGGATTTTTCGTAGCGATAGCGCTATGTGTGAGGTTCGGAATCAGGTCTATAGGCTTCTATCTCGTCATGTGTGTCGTGATGTGGCAGTTTTTCTTGGAGTCTGGAATTCACGCCACATTGGCTGGGGTTTTGATCGCCGCTATCGTGCCATCAAAACCAGACTTGCTTCGCAAAGATTACGCCGCCGCAGTGAAGGACCTGCTTCACGACTTCAGGTTGGCAATGGCAAACAAGAACGAGGAGAAAGCCCAGACCATCGTAGCCCAGATCGAGAAGCTCAGCCGAGAAACCGAAGAACCTTTGGAACGCTTGGAGGCAACAATTCACCCGTGGGTCAGCTTCGTCGTCCTGCCTCTCTTCGCTCTCGCCAATGCGGCGATCGTCTTTGATGCCGATATCTTGTCAGCGGCACTCGAGAGTCAAGTCACCTTTGGTATCGCGTTAGGGCTCCTAATCGGAAATCCAGTAGGTATCTTGGGTTTGACCTGGCTGGCCGTCAAGCTTGGCCTAGCTGAACTGCCCACGGGTGTCGGTTGGAGGCACATTTTGGGCGTGGGCTTCCTCGCGGGGATCGGCTTCACGGTGGCGATCTTTATCGCGGGCATCGCCTTCAAGGATCCTAGCTTGGGAGATCAGGCCAAGATAGGGATATTCGGAGCGTCTTTACTGGCCGGTGCTGTTGGATACCTGTTGTTGCGGACAGTAGGGAGCCGGAACCCGGATTTGGATCCCGAACTATAGGGGACTAGCAGCATGGACACAGTCGGCGAGATTTATCAGATCGCGGACGAACTGCGCAGTGTCGCGCACATGGGCTCGCGATACGCCGAAGACCCCTACAATCTCGAAAGGTACCGTCGCGTCCTGTCGTTGAGCGCGCGGCTCGTCGCCGCTATAGAAGAGAGGTCCCCGGACGATGTGATTGAGGAATATGAAGGAAACTTATCTCATATCACACCCTTCGTAGGTGCCGATGCCGCCGTTTTCCGTAACGAACGTATCCTCCTGATTAGGCGAGAGGACAACGGGCTGTGGGCGATGCCTGGCGGAATCACCGATGTGGGCGAGACATGGGCAGAGTCGGCAGAACGGGAGCTCCGCGAAGAGGCTGGGGTGTGCGGAAAAGCTACCAAGCTTCTGGGGATATTCGACTCCCGACTGTGGGGGAGCCGATCCAAGAACCAGTTCTACAGCGGCGTATGGCTCGTAAATGTATCCGATGGGCAGACTCCTGTGGCAGGACCGGAAACAACCGGAATAGGCTTTTTCCTGGAGGATGATCTGCCAGATCTATCGCCCGGACATTTGCGCCGTGTCCCGTTAGCCTTTCAACTTGCTCGTGGAGATTTTCCAGTTCCTTACTTTGATTCGGAGTCTTAACGCAGGTTTCGGAAACCCAAACTTGATCGAAAACCCGAGAAGCATTCTTGCGGTGTCAAAACCGTACGGCATACCATGGCTTTGGTGAATGAAAAACGGCGGTGCGACAAGGAAGATCGTCGCACCGCCGTCGAATGCGCAGAAACCGTTACGGTCGTCCTACCGCGCGATCAGATCGAACTGTTCGTAGTTGCCGCCCAGGATGGGGTTGGGGTCGACGCCCATCCAGTCGTCTAGCAGGGTTGCGTAAAGGCCTCGGAAGTCGTTGTTGTAGCCCATGTCGCCTTCGACTTGGTCTCGAGGTTCGAGTGACGGGTATTCGCCGTAGAGGCCGCCTTTGACAGGGTTGCCCATTACGAACGCGACGCCGCCAGAGCCGTGATCGGTGCCGGAGCCGTTGTCGTCGATTCGACGTCCAAACTCGCTGAAGACCATGACTACAGCGTCGTCTCCAAGGCCGTGCTCTTCTAGGTCGGCGTAGAAATCTCCGACGGCATTGGCAAGTTCCTCCCACAGCGTGGCGTGGTTGAGCAGCTCGCCGGAGTGAGTGTCGTATGACCCATGCTGGGTGTAGAAGATGCGGGTGCCGACGTCGGCGCAAAGAACCTGTGCGATGTCTTTCATCTGCTGCGCGATCATGTTGTCGCCGTACTCGACCGAGGATCGATACTGCGCCGGTGCCTCCCGAAGGATATCGGCGCCTAGGTAGGCGCTCATGCCGGTGTCGCCGATCGCTTCCAGAATATGGTCCCTGCCTTCGCGCGGGCCGTACATTCGAGTGAAGATGTTAAGCGCGAGGTCGCGTGTCTCCATGTCTTCGATGTCGGGCATCAATCCGTATGTGGCGAGGTTACCGACGGAGGCGACCGGTACGCCTTTGCAGTGCAGAGCTCGTGGCAGGCCGCGTCCGAAGTTAACGCCGGCGACTACGTTCTGGTGTTCAGGGTCGATCTCGCGTATGGTTCGTCCGAGCCAGCCGTCAGGGGCGACATCTACTGATTCAGCAGTGTGCCAGATGTCCATGGATCGGAAGTGCGATCGGTTGGGTTTGGGGTATCCGATACCGTTGACGACGGCGACGTTGCCTTGATCCCAGAGGTTCTTGATCGGCCCCATGCTGGGGTGCAGACCGAGTTTGCCGTTCAGGTCGAGAACTTCGTGCTCCTCGAGACGGATCGCCGTTCGGGAGTCTTGGTAGATGCCGTTGGTGTATGGCACTACGGTGTTCAAGGCGTCGTTACCGCCAGACAGTTGGACGACCACCAAGGCGGGATCACGTTTCGATGTCATTAGATTTCCTCCTGCCCTCTCCCATCGAGGGAAAGGCGATAATGTGGCGTTGCGGTTTTGGCAATCCCCTTGTTGGTTTAAGCGATTACGTCGAAAACTTGGATTCGGTGTCGGACAGTGTCGACTACATAGACGTGGTCGCCGATCAGTCTTATCGACGATGGTCCCCAGAAGTATTTCTCGATGTGAGAAGACTCTTCGTTGGCATCTCTCTCGAACAGGTCCGGGTCTAAGTCAAGATTCGCCTCTGCTCGCGCTGCGGCCTCTTCTTTGTTTGTGTCGAGGAAGGCTTGTGACCACTTTGAGATCGTGGCCTGGCCGCGGTTCGCTTGGACAAATTCGCCGTCGGGATCGAAGACCTGGATCCGATGGTTGCCCCAGTCGGCGACGTAAACGTATCCGTGTTCGTCCTCGCAGGCGCTTGACGGTCGGTGAAGTTCGCCTTCACCTTCACCGGGGCTACCCAAAGATGCGATGAATTCACCTTCGGGAGTCACCTTTTGGATTCGATCGTTGCCCCAATCGGCGACCATCACATTGCCATCAGGAGACGATGAAATCCCCCAAGGCATGTTAAATGCGCCTTCATCTGAACCAGCTTTACCGAAAGACCCCTTGAATTCGCCGTCGGACGAAAACCGCTGAATTCGGAAGTTCCGATGGTCGGAGACTAGAACGTCGTCGTCGTTCATCGTGAGCCCGGTGGGCCCGTCGAGTTTTCCTTCTTCGGAACCGAGTTCGCCCCACTTTTCGATGAAATCGCCATCGGTGGACATCACGGTGATTCGGTTGAGGTAATCGTCGCTGATGATGACTCTCTGTTCGCTGTCCATGGTGATCGAGTTGGGCCAAGTGAACTGGCCGTTCTCGGCTCCCCAAGCACCGAAGATTCCGAAATAATCTTCATCGAGGTTCATTATCGTGACGCGGACACCTCGTTTGTCGCCATCAGACGAACGGTTGAGCACATAAAGGCGGTCGTCCTCGCCTGCGACAATGTCGACGGGGTAGTAGAAGCCACGGCCGAACATGGCAGTGACTCCGATGGTGCGGTTGTACTCAAGCCGCTGGTTTTTGTCTTGCGTTTCGGCCATCGTTCTGTCTCGGTTTTTCGTCGGTGATTTTGACGTAGAGATGCGGTTCTAGACGAGTTACAACGAACTGATCACGCCCTTTGGAACTCGGGCGTGGCTGCGACGATCTTGATCGCGTTGGCTGCGCGCTCGCGCGGGGTCTGCCCGCCGTTGTTGCCTGACATCTCGTCGTTTTGTTCGACGAATTCGATCAAGGATTCGCGCGTTACGTCCGTCACATGCGTCAGTGAGAGCTGTTCGAGCGCCCGGTCGACGAGTTCCGCGGGATCTACGTTCTCGTCCTCGCCGATCACGTTTTCGATCATGCTCTGGACGCCCGGGCTATCGAGATTTCCGAGGCGTTCCGAAGCGAAGTTGACGCGTTCGACGAGTGCGCCGGAGTCGATCCACTCGGTGCCCCAGTGCCATCCCTCGACTGAGGGCGGGTTCATCAGGTGTTGCCCCATGAAGATGGTGTGCAGGTGAGTGGTGATCATCTCTTCGCGCGGTCGCGGGAATTCACCGGTCAGCTTGAGCACGCCGACCATCAGCTCTGCGGGGCTTTTGACGCGCTGGTACCAAACATCCTCGGATTTGAAGAAGTCTGAATGGAAGAGCGTTCGGAGCATCTCTTTGATGCTGTAACCGCTGTCGAAGTACGCTTTGGCTAAGGTGTCGATCGCTTCAGGGTCGCGAGGCGGTTTGTATGGCCATTCCGGCACCGGCGGTTCGTCGGCTACGAAGAAGCTGTACATGTGCCTTGCGATGAAGCGGGCGGTGGCATCTTGTTCGCAGATGATGTCGATGATGTCGCCACCGTCGAAGTTACCTTTGCGGCCGAGGAACTCTTTCTCACCAGTATCGTGGTCTTCAGGTTTGAACTCGAAATGGAAGGACAAACGTCCGTATGGCCAGATGGAGTCGCGCATGGACTTCAGAGTCATGTAGTCGGTGTTGCCGATCGTCCAACCGGTGAAGGCCCTTGACGCTTCCTTGATGTCGTCCTCGGAGTAGTGCCCGACGCCCATCGAAAACAGTTCGAGGAGTTCTCGGCCATAGTTTTCGTTGATCGCGCCGTTGTGGTTCTCGCAGTTGTCGAGCCAAACGATCATCGCGGGGTCTTTTGACAACTCAAGCAGGACGTTGTCGAATTTGCCCATTCCGACGCGTGCGAACATCCGGATCTGGTCGTGGAGCACCTTGCCGTTGGCGAGTTTGGCATACCCGGTTGCGAAGATGCCGTGCCAGAACAGTGCGACCTTTTCTCGTAACGGAGAATCGGTCGAGATCATGCGGTACATCCAATGGGAACCGATGTTGTTGCCCATCATGCCCATGTGGTCCGGGTGGTATCGCCGGATCAGGTCGATGTCCATGGAGCTCGGGTTATCGGTTTCCAGAAGTTGCTCGACGGTCTCGTCGTAGCCCTGTTCGACAAGTGCTTCGAGTTCTTCTCTGGATGCACCGAAGCTAGCCCGCCGCATCAGGTGTGCCATTAATTGCAATTCGTTCGTGCTCATCGCTTACCTACCGAATTTCGTCGCGACATTTCAGTTTGGTTGCAGTATAACAACATCGGACTTTAACCGAGCGTTTTCGCGTTGGCGAATTCTAGCTCTGGCGTGATGATCAACGCCGCAATCGTTGATCCCGCTCTTCGTATGCGCTAACTTCGCGATCGTAGGGATATCTGGCTAGCGCATCCTCGTTGATATCAACGCCCCACCCCGGCTTGTCATTGACTATTAGGTGTCCGTCTAATACCTGCAATGGTTCGGAGATGATCTCATCGCGCCAGGGCACGTCCGGATCCATGAACTCCATGTTCAGAAAGTTGGGTAGTGTCATAGCAATATGTGCGTTGATGACCGATGCCAATGGACTGTTGCAGTTGTGCAACGTTACGGGCAGATATCGTGACTCTGCGATGGCGGCGATTTTCTTGGCTTGTGACACCCCTCCACACCATTGAACATCGACCATCAAAACGTCGACTGCATCGGTGTCGATAACTTCGGCGAACTCAGTTGATGCGTGGAGTCTTTCGCTCATTGCGATGGGTATCGAGGTTTCGGCGCGCAACTGTTTGAGCGCGGACAGGTTGAACGGGTGGACAGGTTCCTCGTACCACAGCAGGTCGAAAGGCTCGAGTGCTTTGGCAAGCCGGAGCGCCGAGACGGCGTTAAGTCCGTGGGCGTCAAATGTGATTTCAACATCGTCGCCAACCTGCTCGCGGATGAACTCGACCTTGCGTGCGGTCGCTTGGATGTCTCGGCGATCCATGTGCATGTTGGGCCAAAAATCGGCGAGCCCGGCGGAGTTGCCGTCGGTGATGTCGTATCTGCCGGCTTGGAACGTCTTGACGCAGGTGAAACCGCGCGCCACGAGGTCTTGCGCACGCTCTTTTATGGCGCCGAAATCGTCGGAAGCGATCGCGCCGTCGTCGACGCCCATGCCGATGATTTGGCTGCCGCCTCCGATGTGGGAGTAGAGACGGACGCGGTCCCACACTTTGCCGCCGAGCAGTTCGTAGACGGGTTTTCCGACAGCCTTCCCCATGATGTCCCACAGCGCGGTCTCGATGGCGGTGATCGCGCAGCTGAAGACGGCGCCCCACGTGTAGTGAGTGGCTTTGAACATCGTGGTGTACAAAGCTTCGACGTCGAATGGATTCTTCCCGACGACGTGCGGTTCGAGCCAGCGGATGGCTTCGGCGATTACGGGGCCAGCATGTCGGGTGCCTTCTCCGTATCCGACTAATCCGTCGTCGGTCTCGACTTTGGCGAAGACCCAGCTAGCGCAAATGTTTCCTTGTCCGAGGATCGGCGTTACGCGAGTAATCTTCATCGGAATTCCTTTTAGATGTGTCGTATGAATCGTCATATTATCCATAAGGCAACTAAATGCTGGTGAACCCATTTTGAGCGCCATTTGCATCGTGTACCATGCCCATTAATTCGGCGAAATAACCATCATCGGAGAAAATCCCAACGGCTACAGCGGCTCAGAACCCTCGATACGAGGCTAACGACCACCCGTCGATTCGCACGTCTATCGGGCTAGGGTGGCAATTCAGTCTGATCGCTTCGGCAACGCTTTTGGTGACGCCAGTCATCGTTGCAGAGGCATCAGATCTGGGTGAAGGCTACGTCATCTGGATGGTGTTCGCGTCGCTCATCGTCGTCGGGATTTCAACCCTTATTCAAACGCGCCGTGTGGGTCCGGTTGGCGCTGGCATCGTGTTACCGATGTTCACCGCCGCGTTTGCGATCCCGTTCTGCATCTCCGCGGTAGTTGAAGGTGGGCCTGCGACATTGACTTCGCTGGTTGTCGTTTCGGCGGTCGTACAACTCGTCGTTTCGAGGTGGCTGTTTATATTCCGACGTGTCGTCACACCGATAGTCAGCGGCACGGTAATGATGATCTTGTCGATCACTTTGGCTTCGGTTGTCTTCAAATTGCTGGACGACACGACGGCCGAAGAGCCGGTCGGTGGAACAGTCACGGCATTTGTGGCTTTGGTCATCGTCGCCGCTCTGGCTCTGCGCGGTTCCGCATTGCTGAGGTTATGGGGACCGCCGATCGGGATCGTCGGCGGATGTATTGCAGCAGCAATCCTAGGAATCTACGATGTATCCCGTGTGGTTGAGGCACCATGGATCGGCCTGCCGCAAGAATGGCCGGGACTCGAATTCGAATTCGGGGTCGCGTTTTGGACGTTGTTGCCGTCGTACGTGTTTCTAGGCATCATCATCGCGATCCAAACCAATGGTGCGGCGGTCACGGCACAAAACGCTTCTTTCCGAGGAGATCGTTCGATCGATTTCCGCGGTGTACAAGGAGCGATTGCCGGGTCTGGTGTTTCCAACATGCTTGCGGGCATTGGGGGCACAGTTCCAACCGCGATCAACCCAGCCGGTGCCGCATTCATGCAAACGACTGGCGTCGCCTCCCGACATATCGGGTACGCCATCGGATTGATCTTCATTCTCCTCGCGTTCGTGCCCAAAGCTTCGGGTTTGCTCAGCACAATCCCTGGGCCAGTCATGACCGGCTACTTGGTTTTGGTCACTGGGACTCTTTTCGCCGACGGTGCCCGAACAGTAATACAGTCCGAACCGAACCCCCAGAAACTCATCGTTGCGGGAATGTGCTTCTGGATCGGCGCCGCCTTCCAGTTCCGCCTCTTCGACGTACCGGATCTGAATCCGATATTGAACGGGTTGATGAAGAGCGGCATCACGACGGGTGGTTTCGCGGCGATCGCAATGATTCTTTACCTTGAGTTGACTAACCCGCGGCGTATGCGTTTCCGATCCAAACTCGACATCGATTCGCTGCCGGAATTGAATGACTTCATCACCAAATTTGCGAATAGTAGGCGGTGGGGCGAGGCAATGCGGGATCGTTTGATGGCGGTGGGAGAGGAGACGTTGCTGACCTTGGCGCCAATGGACTTTAACTTGGATTTGAACGCTGATGACGACGAGATCGATGATGTTGAACGCACGCTGGTCGTGGTCGCGTCGAGTGATGGCGATGTTGCGGAACTAGAGTTCATCGGGGGCGAAGGTGGGCAGAATATCGAAGATAGGGTCAGGCAACTTCAAGACTTCGACGATGAAAACATCGTTGAACAAGAACTTTCTCTCCAACTGCTGCGCAACTACGCCTCATCAGTACAGCATCAGCAGTACCACGGCACCGACATCATCACGGTCCGGATTGAGCCGCCGGGGGCGTAGGGACGAACAACCATGCGGGGGTGGGGCTCGCGGTTGCCATTATCCGCGATGGGATCGAGCACGTTTTGCGCTGATGCTTCGATATCCGAGCAAACTGCTTGGAATAGCGACCAGGCTCGAAATGTAAAATCGAATTAACACGTACAGACCATAAGAAGGGATTTGTAAAGGGATTACATGCGCAGTTTGTGGGTATTAAGTGGGTTCGCTGCGGTTGTGTCAGTCGTCGCTGTCGTTCTATCGGCGATTGCCCTGATCACGATTGTCTCGGATGAAGACGAGGGGCAGGAAAGCCAAAGTTACATCGTGGATCGTGGCGAATTCGCCGTCGAAATGGTCATGGAAGCTTTGGAGTTATACGAGAACGAAGGCAGAGACGAGGCGGTCCGCTATTACAACACGCCGGAAAGCACTGATGGTGAGTGGTACGTCTTCATAGCCGACGAGTCCGACGACCTCATTGCGCACCCCAACCCGGATTTGTTGGGAGTAAACCTCAAAGGTGAACTTTTCGTCGGCGCGGATGGTTATCGCTACGGCGATTTGATATCAGAAGCAACAGCCCGGGGAAAATGGGTGGACTACTTGTATGAGAATCCAGCAACCGGCAATCAAGAGTACAAACACTCTTGGGTCATCAAACGCGATGGACTGATCTTCGGCTCCGGCTGGTATCAGGTGTTGCCGAAATTCGAGTAGTTGGGCGCTGAACGTTAAACAGTGGATTTGGCGAGCGCGATCTCAACCTCTACCCCATCCACGCTATGGCGGTCGCGCGCAACTTCGTCTGCAATCTCGCCATTGATGCCAATGGCGAGCGTCTCGTTTGCGATGTAGTCGGTGTGGTTGGCTATGGCGGTTGCCACGTCGCTACCCTCGGGCGCGTTGATGGTCAGATGGATGCGGTCGGAGATTTCCAGTCCGGCGTTTTTGCGCATGTTTTGGACGATGTGGGCGATGTCCCGGACGTAGCCTTCGGCGCGGAGTTCGGGAGACACCTCGGTCGCTATTCCCACTGTGTATGTGCCGTCGGATTCGACGGCGTAGCCTTCGGCTGCGACGTTGTCGACGAGAATTTCGTCGGGATTGAGTTCGAATTCGCCGAGGTTGACGATCCCGTTGGAGCGGACCGTGGCTGCCACGACGGCCGCATCGGCTTCGTTAAGCAAGTTTCTGATCTCGTTCACTTGCCGCCCATACTTCGGACCCAGCGCTGGCAAGTTCGGTCGCAATCGATATGCCATGAGGCTGTCGGACTCCGAAGTGTCGCGCACATCCCTGACATTCAGCTCCTCTTTGAGCTGATCGGCGATCATCGGCAATGCTTCACGTTCCTGAGGTGAGTTAAGTTCCACGATTAGGGCATTCAACGGCTGCCGAACCTTGATCCGGGCCGCAGATCGGGCTGAGCGACCCAGCGACGCGAGGCGCATCGCCAAGTTAGTTCGAAGGGCCAAAGCATTGTCGATAACCCTCTCATCTGCCGTCGGCCAATCTGCAAGGTGCACGGATTGTGGCGCGTAGTCGCATCTCCGGCTTACGAGGTTGGTGTAGATCTCTTCGGAGATGAATGGCATGATCGGCGCGATGAGGCGGCTAAGTGTCGTCAAGCAGGTGTAGAGGGTGTTGTACGCGTCCTGTTTGTCGTTGTCGTCTTCTGATTTCCAGAAGCGGCGTCGGGAGCGGCGCACGTACCAGTTGGAGAGGCGTTCAACGTACGTCTCGATGGCTTCGGATGCGCGCTCGATGCGCCAGTTTTCGAGATCTTCGGTGACTGATCGGACGAGTGCGTTGAGTTCGGAGATTGCCCAGCGGTCTAGTTCGACGAGGGCCCGGTTGCCCCGCTCCTCTGGATTCCGGCTTTCGCCGGAATGACGGTTGGTTGTGTCGGAATGAGGTGCGGGCATCCAGCCGTCAAGACGCGCGTAGGTGGTGAAGAAGTAGTAGATGTTCCACAGTGGCAATACGAATCGCCTGCGGGCCGCGTCGCCAACTCCATATCCGAAGTTGAGGTTGTTCTGCGGAATGTGGCGCGCGAAGATCCATCGCATGACATCGGCGCCCATCTTGTCAGCAGCCTCTTCGAAGGGGATCGCGTTGCCCTTTGACTTGTGCATCTCTTCGCCGTTTTCGTCTCGCATCAAGCCATACGAGAAGACGGCTCTGGTAGGCGCGACGCCTTCGAGGGCGGCGGACATACAGATCAGGGAGTAGAACCAGTTCCGGAATTGCCCCGGGAACGATTCTGATATCCAATCGGCAGGGAACCAGTCTCGCCAATAGTCGCGGTCGTTGTTGTAGGCCAGGGTGGAGAAGCTGACGATGCCGGCGTCTAACCACGCGTTACCTACGTCTGCGATCCGCTCGATCGGGTCGTCGCACTTCGAGCATTTGATTTTGATGGCGTCGATCCATGGACGATGGGGCGAATGACCGTCGTATTCGTCCCACCCTTCGACGGCCCGGGCTCGCAGTTCATCGCGAGATCCGATGACATCGAAGTTGGGGCAATCGGTACATTCGTAGATTGGAAGGGCGAGACCGTAGTACCTCTTCTTCGAGATCATCCAGTCCTGCATGTTGCGGAGCCAATCGAGTTCCCTGGCTTCGCCGAAAGCAGGCACCCATTTGATGGTGCGCGTTGCGTCCATCATCGTATGGCGCAACTCATCCATCGAGATGAACCACTCGTCGACCAATCGGAACACGAGCTCGGAGCTGCATCGCCAGCATACCGGGTAGCGGTGTTCGTAGTCTTCGAGCTTGTAGTAGACGCCGCTGTCGCGCAGCAGGTCGAAGATGATGGGGTTTACTTCGTCTACCGATTTGCCACTTAGGACGCCGAAGCCGTCGACGTAGACGCCGCTCTCGTCGAGCGGAGCGATGACGGGCAGATCGTTTTCTTTGCCGAGTTGGAAGTCTTCGGAACCGGCGCCGGGCGCGATGTGCACGATGCCCGTGCCTTCCTCGTCGCCAACGTCTTCCCATTCGATGACGCGGTGTTGTTCGCGGGCTTCGGATTGGGCTTCGAGATCGTCGAATGGACCGCGGTATCGCCATCCGACGAGATGGGTGCCCTTGGCGTGTTCAAGGACTTCGTGTTTGCCGTCCAAGACGTGCAGTCGGTTAGCGCTTAACCATAGAGTCAGAGAGACATCCCCGACGGTGTTGCGTACCTTGACGTAGTCGTTCTCAGGATTGACCGCCGCGGCGACGTTGGCGGCCAGGGTCCACGGAGTTGTGGTCCAGACCAGAAGAGCTTCGCCGTCGCGGTCAAGTAGGGGTAGTCGGATGAAGAACCCGGGGTGAACGATCTCGGCATAACCCTCGGTGGCGATTTCGTGTTGCGACATGCCGGTACCGCAGCGCGGGCACCATGGCATCACGTCTTTGCCTTTGTAAAGCCAACCGTTGTCGTGGCATCGCTTGAGGAAGGCCCAGATCGTGTAGTTGTTTTCGTCAGATTTGGTGTGGTACGAGTCGTCCCACTGCATGAAGTAGCCGAGGCGTTTCGATTGACGCGTAATGATGTCGGAAAAGTGATCGACGCGGGCTTTACACTCGGTGACGAATTTGTCGACACCGTATGTTTCGATTTCGTGCTTGGATTTGAAGCCTTTTTCTTTTTCGACCTCGACTTCGATCCAGAGTCCTTGTCCGTCGTATCCGTTCTGGAAGCGCTGGCGATACCCCTGCATGTTCCGGAATCGGAGGAATAGGTCTTTGTAGGTTCGTCCCCACGCGTGGTGGACGCCCATGGGGTTGTTGGCTGTGATTGGTCCGTCGATGAAGGAGTAGTTCTTCTCGGCTTCGTTGTTGCGGGTGAGGTAGCGGTCAATGATGGTTTGACCGTCTGCGTTGGGCGTGTTCCACCGCTCGAGCCATTGGGTTTCGATCTCGACGAAGTCGACTTCGGCTTCGGGTAGCACGGGGTCGAAGGAGCTGGATTGGGCAGTGTCGGGTAGTTCGGTTGTCTGCGTCATTCTTGATTTTTCGGTTATGGCAGGCACTAACAAAAGTGTAAGTTAACCTCTTTCCTTGACCTGTCTGCGCATATGACAAGTCGGGTTGAATCGTTGCGACAGTCCGCCGAAAAAGGCGCTAGGTGTTATGGCTTCGAAAACTCATTTAAGCATTGAAGGCGAACGGTGGCTGATAAACGGTCGGTCGACCTACGAGGGACGGAGGTACCAAGGTTGGAATGTTGAAGGCCTCCTGATGAACAGCCGCATGACGAATGCGGTGTTCGACGATGAGAATCCAGTGACGCGAGAGTTGTTTGCGTATCCGGATAATGGCGAGTGGGACGCGGATCGGAATACGGACGAGTTCATTGCGATGTTGCCGGTGTATCGGTCGCATGGGTTGCTGGCAGTTACGGTGAACTTGCAGGGCGGAAGTCCGACTGGGTACTACAGGGAGCCGATGTTTCGTGAGAATATGGCGGAGAGGGGGATTGAGGTCGACGATGATGTGGTTTGGGCAGGGTTGCCGGGTACGGATTCCCAGCCTTGGTACAACTCCGCGTTCAATCCGGATGGTTCGTTGAAATCGGCATTTCAGGATCGGACAGAGCGGTTGATTGCGGCTTGTGATCGATTGGGGATGGCTGTAATACTTGGATATTTCTACTTTGGGCAAGATGAGCGATTAGTGGATGAGCGCGCGGTTTGTCGTGCGGTTGATGATGCGACTCGATGGGTACTGGAATCGGGTTATGGAAATGTGTTAATCGAGATCAACAACGAGGCGAATATTCGGCGATACGAGCATGAGATTCTGCAGCCGCATCGGGTTGCGGAGCTGATTGAACGGGCGCAGGCTATACAAGTTGGCGGGAGGCGCTTGCTGGTCGGGACTTCGTATGGCGGGGGAAGAGTGCCTGATGACGATGTAGCCGCGGTATCCGATTACATCATGGTTCACGGCAATGGGGTAACAGAGCCGGCTCGGATCGCGGGGATGGTCGCAGATACTCGGGCGTTACCGAGCTATACGGAGAAGCCGATCCTGTTTACTGAGGACGATCATTTCGACTTTGACAAGCCCGAAAACAATTTCCTCTCAGCGCTGTCAGCGTATGCATCATGGGGCTACTTCGATCCGGGTGATGCCGCGGGTGGTAAATCAGAGTTCGGCGATTACCGCGACGGGTACCAGAACGTGCCCGTCAACTGGGGCATCAATACGCCGCGGAAGCAGGGGTTCTTCGATCTATTGAGCGAGATTACCGGCGAAGCTCCTTAAGCCTCGCTGAAGATCTCGTCGCCTCGTTGGAGGCGCACGGCGATGTTGTATGTCTGGTTGACGGATCTGGGTGTCGGATAGTGGGCAGCTAGGAAACGTGCCATGGCGACGAGCGAGTGGCGGGCCGAGGGGTTCGGTTTTCGGTGTTGGTATTGTTTGATGGCTGCGTCAACGATCTGGAAATGGTGGAACGAGGAGTCTTCGCGGAGCATTGCGTGTGCAAGTGTGGGCATAATGTCATCTGGTTCCGAAGCGTTCGCTACGAAGTCGGTGACGAGCTTTGCGGATTGCTCGACTTGTTGTTGAGAGTTCATCGCATTGAGGAGCTCTCGTGGTAGGCTATCGGTCGTTCCATTGGATGAGGGCCCCGGAATGCGTTGCGGCGGCATGTTGAGGAATCGATCGAGGTAGATGCTCATGGCGGTGTCGTAGACAGCGCGTAGAAGCTCTATCGAAGGTGCACGATCGAGAGCTTGGTGGAGTGCGTTGGCCGCGGTGAGCGTGTTGTGGACGGTGTCCCAGTCGCCGAATTCGTTCGAAGTGTGGAAGCGTGCCATGCGGAGGAAGGCGGCGTATGCGACCTTGCCACCAAGTTGCTCGGCGGTTGCTCCGTTACGGATGGCTTCGTTGATTGACGCGATTGTTATGTAGGGATCGTCGCCGAGGATGGTTTCTGGGAGGTTGTCGTGGTCGGTCCAGGTGCCTCGGACGCTCGCGCTTTGTTCCCATAGTTTCGGTAGCGCGTTTCGGGCTTCCCAGACTAATGAAACAAGGTCGATTGGGTTTCGCCATGAGTTCAGTTCTTCGCTGCGGCGTGCAGTGGCCATGCCTCTGACGAGGGAGGTTAGGACTTGCGCCGCGTGCTCCCAGCCGATGTGGTCGAGCAGTTCGAATGCTTTGTTGCAGAAGTCGACAACGTGCCCCGCGTCGATGTAGATTCGGTCCGTCGCGGCGGCGAAGATGATGTCGTGTATTTCGCGTTGGGGTAGATCTAGGTCGATGGTGGTTCGAAGAACGCGCTCGGCACCGTCAGTGTCTCGGACCTCGATGAAGTCTCGGAACCATTGCTTGAAGACCTCGGGCCGAGTTTCGCCGGTAGGTAAGGGTTCGACGATGAAGCGCGGGGGTTGTCCGGCGCACTCTGTGGCTACTTGCCGCAGACCTTGGTAGAGGGCAAGAGGTCGATCATCGGGTTGCAAGAGATGTAGAAAGTTTGCGGTGCTGGTGAGCATGCTGAGGGCGGGGCCCCAGCCGTCGTTGGAATACGTCGTACCGAATATGGCTCCGATGGTGAGAGGCGTGCGGTAGTCGGCCGGTGACGAGTTGAGGCCGAGAACGGATTTGGCGATGACGAGTCGGATATTGTCTTCCATGCCCTCGTTTAGGCGTTTGGACCAGCGTTCGACGGGGTCTCGTTCGGGTGGATTCGGGTCGACGTAAACGGTGTTGTCGATGACGGTTACGGGGAATGATCGGACATCGTCGGCGAAGGGATCAAAGGTGCCGCCGCTCGCGAGGTCGAAGCGGGCGTGGTGCCAGTGGCAGGTAAGGATGCCGTTTTTGACGGTTCCGCGGTCGAGCGGGAAGCCCATGTGAGGACAGCGGTTGTCGACGGCGGCGAAGGTCTCGTCTTTGGCGAAGACAGCGATTGTGTGCCCGCCGCCTGTGATCACTGTGCAACCGCGTTCGCGGAGTTCGTCAACAGTTCCTGCGCTCAAAAGACCGTTAGTGTCCTCGGTCATTCCGCCCCTCCTTATGATGCTTAAAAATCTTCCAATCGCCCCTTCCCGATATCCAACATCGTACACCGTTCAATCCGATACGATTTACGCAGCAAAGGAGCACAGCTATGAAGATCACAAACGTCCGCGCATTCGCGACTGCGCCGCCTGAGGTCAATCGCAACTATGTGTTTGTGAAGGTAGAGACGGATGAGGGTATCGAAGGGTGGGGAGAGGCGACGATGGGTGCGGTCTCGGTTACAGGTGTGATCGAGGAGTTGGGGGAGATGCTTGGGGGGCGTGATCCGTTCCGGATCGAAGAGGCGTGGCAGATGCTCTACAACTTCAGTCACAATCTGCGGGGCGGTGTGCTACACATGGCAGCGATCAGCGGGATCGACATCGCATTGTGGGACATCAAGGGGAAGGCGCTGAACGTGCCGGTTTACGAGTTGCTGGGCGGCGCGATGCGCGATAAGTTCTGGGCGTATGGTCGATTCGATGGTCAGACGCCGGAGCTGGCGGTCGAGAACGCGATGTCGTGGGTTGAGCAGGGGTTAACGGCATTGAAGGGCGATCCGCATTCACACAAGGGACTTTTCCCGACTGCGGAGTCGCAGCGTGATGCGCTAGCGAAGGTGGAGGCCGTGCGGGATGCCGTGGGCGATGATGTGGAGCTTATGATTGAGGTCCACGGGAGGTTGTCGACCGAGGGTGCGATCAGCATGGGGCGTGCGCTGGAGCAGTATCGCCCGTTCTGGTTCGAGGAGCCGGTGCCGCCGGAGAATGTCGATGCGATGCTCAAAGTGCGAGATGCGGTGAACATACCTCTGGCAACGGGAGAGCGGATCTACACGAAGTGGGGTTTCCGCGAGCTTTTCGAGAAGCAGGTGGTGGAGTTTGTGCAGCCCGACATTTGCCACGCCGGCGGGATACTGGAGTTGAAGAAGTTGGCGGCGATGGCGGAGACGTACTACTTGGGATTTTGCCCGCACAACCCTTATGGTCCGATCAACACGTTGGCCGCGTTGCACGTCGATGCGGCATCACCGAATTTTTTGGTGCAAGAGGGAGGTCATGCAGATTGGTACCGGCATGTGGTGAAGGGGGATTTTCCGTTCCAGAAGGACGGTTATTTCGACTTGCCGACGGGTGTCGGTTTGGGCATCGAGTTGGATGAGGAGGCGTTGATCAAGAATCCGCCGCGGCCGAGTCCGCATACCGAGGGGTATCTGCACAATGCGCAGTTCCCCTCACGGCAGCAAAATCATTGGATTTGAAGATAGCGGGCGCGTTCTCCCGCCCCCTCTGGATTCCGGCTTTCGCCGGAATGACGTGAGAGTTGGGCCGCCCTTCCGCCCAATTCACCTTCACCCTAACCCTCTCCCATCGAGAGAGAGGGGAATGCGGGTTATCCGTGCGTGGTGATGACGTGGGTTATACGGAGTAGCCTACGGAGCCGTCGGTGCGCATGGGGATCATGTTTAGGTCGCGGGTCTCGTAGGTGGTTTTCGCGACTTCGAGCAAACCCTCGTCAATTTCAATTCCGATGCCGGGCGCGTCGGGTAGGTTCATGTAACCGCCTTCGCGCTTGTGGTGGTTGATGAAGACGGCGTTAGCGGGATGTTCGTCTCGCAGCGAGTACTCTTGGGTTACGAAGTTGGGTATGGAGGCGTCGACTTGGATGGCGGCGCAGGTGGTTATGGGTCCGAGGAAGTTGTGGGTGGCGAGTGCGGAGTGGTATGACTCGGCGAGTGCGGCGATCTTTTTGACGTGGGTGATGCCGCCGCCGAGGCCCATGTCGGGTCGGACGTATTGGGGTCCGCCGCCTTCCAATAGGTCGCGGAACTCCCAGATGTTATGGATGCGTTCGCCGTTGGCGACGGGTAGCGCGGTGCGTTGTGCGATCCCGCCTTGGAGGACCATGCTGTCGATTTGTATCGGGTCTTCGTAGAAGAGCGGGTGGAATTTTTCCAGTTCTTGGGCGAGCGCGACGGCGTTCATCGGCGTGAGTTTTCGATGGATCTCGAGGATGAGATCGACGTCTTTTCCGGCGCCTTCACGCATGGCCGCGACGTTGTCGACGGTATCGGCGATGAGTCGTTCGAGCGTCATGCTCTCGAAGCCGTTGGGCAAAGGGTCGGTCTTGATAGCGGTCCAACCAGCCTCGGCGGACTCTTTGGCAGCTTCGTAAAGGCCGTGTGCCTCTTTTCCGCGGTCGTGCGGGAACGGGAGTTCGGTCTTTTGCTTCGGTCCCATTAGCAGGTGGAGGCGGATCTTGTCGCGGGTGTTGCCGCCGAGGAGGTCCCAGACGGGAGCGTCGAGACGTTTGCCCTTGATGTCCCAGAGTGCGATGTCGACGGCGGAGATGGCGCCGGAGAGTGCGGATCCGCGGAACGGTCCCATGCGGTACATGTATTGCCAGTGGTGCTCGATGCGAGATGGATCTTTGCCGACGAGGTAGTCGCCACATTTCTTGGCGATGGCATCGGCGGCTTCCATGTATGCCCAGCATGAGGATTGTCCGACGCCGTAGGTACCGTCTTCAGTCCAGATACGGACTATGTGGTGTCCGCCGGGTGAGCCGTCAGAGCCGCCGATGAGCATAGATTCGACTTTTGCAATTTTGGTTCTGTTGGGCATTTTTGTTTTGGGGCCTCCCCCTAGCCCCCTCCTAGAGGAGGGGGAGAATGTGTGTCCTCCCGAAGGAGGTCGGATTTGTGTTTGGCCGTTGTTACGGTCTACTGAGCTTCTGCGTGGGTGAGTAGCCAGTCTCCGTCGAATTCTTCGTAGATAAAGATCATATTCACTGAACCGAAAGAGAATCGTGCGGTTTGCCTGATCTCCCATTTCCCCGGGGCGATTTCGGTGGGTGTAGAGGGGTCACCCGGCGTGACGCTCAGATTAAAGTTCTTGAAGGGTTGCATGTTTGACTGGACTTCTGCCTCCTGCTCGTTCCAGTAGTTTTCCTCGTAGAAGGTCTTGAGCGTGTCAATGTCGTACTTGTTGTATACCTCCCAGAATTGGCTTGTCTTTTCAAGGAGATTTTCCGCGATGTCCAACGGTTCGGCGGCTTCGGAGTCGGCTTCCCCGGATGCGTTCTCGGTGGGTGTGGGCTCTGGCTGAGGGGTATCAGGAGCTGTCTGAGTAGGCGTGGGCTCGATTTTGGGTGTCGCTGTGGGGGCGGGTGTTGCGGTAGGAGCGGGTGCCAGTGTGGGTGTGGGCTCGATTTGTGGTGTTGCCGTGGATGTGGGTTCTGGTTGAGGAACCACCTGTGTGGGAGTGGGTGTTTCGGAAGCTTCATCGCCGCAGGCAATCAATACAAGTGACAGTGTCAAGATGACCGCGAGTGCTGTTCCTCTCTGGAGGATAGCGTTTACCTCGTGTATCAACATTTGGTGCATTGTGCAAGCGGCCCTAGCCTAGTAAGTCGGTGGAGTCAGTTTACGCTGACTCGAAGGTCTGATGCAGAGTGTGGATGGCATGTTTGAAGGTTGTTCGAACTATGATTGCCATGATTTTGAGTGATGGGCTATGATTTGCCCTGCTTCTCCTTCACCCTCATCCTAGCCCTCTCCCATCGAGGGAGGGGGAAAGTCGGTTGTGGTAGTTTGGCATGATGCAGTTGATGAAGAGAGCGGGAAATGGGCGCGAACCATACTTTTACGGGTGGGTGATCGTCGCGGTGATGGCTGCGACGGGAGCGGTGAGTATGGGGATGGGATCGTTGAATTTCGGGTTATTCATCAAGCCGATGGGTGACGAGTTGGGGATTGGCCGCGCGGCGTTCGGTTGGGCGCAAACGGCGCGGCAGGGTGCGAGTTCGGCGACGAGTCCGTTGATCGGGTGGTTGCTGGATCGGTATGGCTCGCGGGTGATGCTGCCGGTGGCGGCGCTGGCGACGGGCTGTGCGTTGATCGGGTTGGCGTATGTGACATCGGCGTGGCATTTGGTGGTGTTGTTTGTGGTCATGGGTTTGGTCGGGATGAGTGGTCCGGGGGCTTTGGTGACGACGGTGCCGGTGTTGAAGTGGTTTGTAAGGAACCGGGGTAAGGCCGTGGCGTTTGTGGGTTTGGGGATACCCATTGGGGCGTTGCTTTTCATACCGTTGACGCAGGTGCTGATCAATGAGATCGGTTGGCGCGGCGCGTGGATAGTGCTGGCGATCATTGGGATCGTCGTGATCGTGCCGTTGGCGGCGATCTTCGTACGGCGACAACCCGAGGATGTCGGATTGGTGCCGGATGGTGATTTGCCTGAGGATTCAGCCGATGGTGAAGGTTCAAGACGCTTAGTCGAAGAGGTCTCTTGGACGGTGCGAGAAGCGGTTCGAACGACTACGTTGTGGCGGCTGGTGATCGTGTTTTCGATGGTTCAGTTGGCGACGGGAACGGTGGCGTTACATCGGATCGCGGCGTTTATGGACCGAGGGATGGATCCGACGTTGATATCGTTCGCGACGGCGTTCGATGCGGTAGCGGCTGGAGGTTCGACGTTCCTGTTCGGAATGCTGGTGAGATGGATCCCGGCGCGGTTCTTGGGAGGGTTCGGGTTTTCTATGTTGGCTGGCGCAAGCGTGCTGACGATCTACGCCACGAATCTGCCTATTATGTTCGTGTCGATGTGGATCTTCGGCATGGGGATCGGTGGGATGATGTTTTTGAATAACTTCATCTGGGCGGACTATTTTGGACGTGGGAGCGTCGGCGGTATACGAGGATTAGCCAACCCGATCAATCTGGTTGTGGGTGGTATCGGCGCTCCGGCAGCAGGTTACGTGCGGGATTGGACAGGATCGTATGACCCGGCGTGGTGGGTCGGAGTGGGGTTGATGAGCGGTGCGGCGTTGCTGATCGTTTTGACGCGGGCTCCGCGCAAGGAGTGATGGTACGGTTGAAGCAGTGTTGGTCTGTTATTAGGAGGACATGATGGATTACAACGTAGTTACGGATGACGTTCCGGAAGGTATGTCGGCCCTGGAGATCGCGTCGGTGGGCCAGCGGTTCGGGGCATTCCTGGTGGATTTCGTGATTTCTGTTTTGGTTGGCGTAGTAGGTTTAATTGCCGCTTCCGCGATAGGTGGAGATGTCAACGTCGTCAACTTCTTAGTGTCGATCGGTTACTGGATCGTTGTGCTTGTCATGGTGGCAACCCGGGGTCAATCGCCTGGCAAAATTGCCATCGGCATAAAAATCGTCAAGACGGATGGCAGGCCCATCGGGTTCGGAACGACCCTGCTTCGCGAGGTCATCGGGAAAATCATCTCTTCGATAATCATCCTGTTGGGTTACATCTGGATCCTGTTCGACGGTCAGCGTCAGGGCTGGCACGACAAGATCGCCAGCACTTACGTGGTGAAGGTGTGATGCTTAATCCGAATCGGGTAGGTCACCTAGAGCCACGACACCACGTTCGGCCTAGAAAGTTCCGACGCAACCCGATCAGTGGTGAGGATAGGGAAGTGTCGTTTTGGACGAGGTTGGGAGCACTGATAACGGATGTGTTTGTCGCAGGATTGGCTTGGTTCCTGGTCGCGGTCTTAGTGTTGGTGGTGAGTTATTTCGACACGCGAGTATTAGTTCCGGTGTTGATCGTGTTCGCACCGGTGTACGCCGTTGCCGTCATCCTGTTGAGCGCGTTCAGCGGTCAATCGCCCGGCAAGGTTCTTGCCGGGATCAAGGTAGTCCGCTCAAACGGAATGGATATGGGTTTCGGAACCGGCCTGCTTCGTGAAACAATCGGCAAGTTGATTGCGGCATTGCCGTTGATCGTGCCGCTCGGATTCTTGTGGGTGTTGTTCGACAAAGAGAACCGAGGATGGCACGACAAGATTGCCGACACGAAGGTGATACGGGTCCGATAATTACTCGGGCGGACCTGAGTAATTGGTAGCTAGATCTCGATGCCGCGGCGAGTGGCTACGGTTTCGAGGTCTTTGTCGCCACGGCCGCTGAGGAGCATCAGGATGACGTTAGACGGGTCGAGGCTCGGTGCCCAATCTTTGATGTAAGCGATGGCGTGTGAGGGTTCCAGCGCGGGGATGATTCCTTCGGTCAAGCAGAGGAGGTCGAAGCCATCGAGGGCGGCATCATCGTCAACCGCGGCGTACTTCGCGCGTTCGATGTCGTGGAAATACGAGTGTTCAGGCCCTACTCCAGGGTAGTCGAGTCCGGCGGATACGGAGTGGGCTTCGGTTACTTGACCCCACTCGTCTTGTAGGAGGTAGGACATCGCGCCATGCAGGACGCCGGGTCGGCCTTTGGTGATAGTTGCGGAGTGGCGATCGGTGTCTACACCGTCGCCTCCTGCTTCTACACCAATGAGGCCGACGGATTCATCGTCGACGAATCCGCTGAAGAGTCCGATGGCGTTAGAACCGCCACCTACACATGCGACCGCGTAATCAGGTAATCTCCCGATCTGTTCAAGGCACTGGGCGCGAGCTTCTTTGCCGATGACGTTTTGGAAGTCGCGGACGAGCATGGGGTATGGGTGTGGTCCGACTGCGCTGCCGATTAAGTAGTGTGTAGTCTGGACATTCGTTACCCAGTCTCGGATTGCCTCGTTGATGGCGTCTTTGAGGGTTCGACTACCTGAGAGGACAGGTTCGACGGATGCACCGAGGAGCTTCATCCGATAGACGTTTGGTGCTTGGCGATGGATGTCTTCTTCGCCCATGTACACGATGCACTCGAGGCCCATCATGGCACAGGCGGTGGCGGTTGCGACACCGTGTTGACCGGCACCGGTCTCGGCGATGATGCGCTTCTTGCCGAGGCGCTTCGCCAAGAGAATTTGCCCCATGGCGTTGTTGATTTTGTGGGCGCCGGTGTGGGCGAGATCTTCGCGTTTGAGCCAGATCTGCGCGCCGCCGAGTTTTAGGCTCAGGTTTGCGGCGTGGTATAGAGGCGTCGGGCGACCGACGTAGTCGGTCAACAGGTTGGAGAGTTCTTGCCAGAACGATTCGTCTTCGCGTGCTGCTCGGTAGGCATCTTCGAGTTCGCCGAGAGCGGCCATTAGTGTTTCAGGGACGAACTGGCCGCCGTACCTGCCGAATCTCCCAAGTGCGTCGGGGACATCGCGTTGGATTGGCGGAGTTAGGGTCATTGGGAACTCGTTGGAGTCGTGGTCGCAACCGGTCTGCTTGCAAGTATATTTTGGGCGTGTTTGAACCGTTCGTCTCACTCTAGAATAGGCGTATGGCAAACAACCCTGAGCTCCGAATTCTCTCCCTGCTCGCCAGCGCGACGGAGATTGTATGCGCTTTGGGGTTCCGCGATCAGTTAGTTGGTCGATCGCACGAGTGCGACTACCCGAAAGGCATCGAAAAATTACCCTCGACGACTGTGCCGAAGATCGATGTCGGTGCGTCAAGCCGAGAGATCGACGATCAGATCAAGTCAGTGTTGCGCGACGCCGATCCCATCGACGCGCTGGGGGTGTACGGCGTCCGCGTCGATGTTTTGCGTGACCTAAACCCTACGCACATCGTTACGCAAACGCAGTGCGAGGTATGCGCGGTCAGTTTGCGTGATGTCGAAGCCGCCGTTTCCAAGGTCGCTGATGTCGAGCCGAAAATCGTGTCGTTGCAGCCGAACTCGCTTGAAGATGTTTGGGGCGATTTGATGCGGGTTGCGAATTCATTCGGGGCGCAGGAGAGAGGTTACGAGCTGGTTGCGGAACTGCAAGAGCGAATGACAGCGATCAACGAAGCGACGGCAGAATTAAAGGATCAGCCGTCGGTCGCGGCGATAGAGTGGGTCGATCCAATGATGGCAGCTGGCAATTGGATGCCGACGCTGATCAAGATGGCTGGTGGTCGGAATCTGTTCGGGAGTGCGGGTGCACATTCACCTTGGATGACATTCGAGGAGTTGCGAATCGCTGATCCAGACGTGATTTTGATCGCTCCTTGCGGCTTTGACATTGATCGGACGAGAGACGATGTGCAGATACTCGAATCGAAGTCGGGTTGGAGTGATCTGAGAGCGGTGAAGGCGGGCAGAGTGTACGTGGCGGACGGCAACCAGTACTTCAACCGGCCGGGACCTAGGTTGGCGGAGACGTTAGAGATATTGGCGGAGACGCTGTATCCGGGGAGGTTTGATTTTGGTCACAAGGGTTTGGCTTGGGATGCGGCCTACAGCGCCTCCCCTTAATCCCCTCCTGAAGGAGGGGAATGCGATCCGAATTAGAACGTGACCTCTGTCTCTTCTTCCACTTTGTCGTCGTCGATTTCGTAGCCGAAGCCAGGTTCGTCGGAGACAGTTAGGTTTCCGTTGTTGAGGATGGGTCCGTTGTTTTTGTCGAAGTGGTAGGCGAGTGCGGCGTGTTTAAGAAGCATCTCGACGTACGGGGTGTGGATCGGCGACTGTGCTGCGGACCAAGCCATGCCGACGGGAGTTACGCCTTGGTGGGCGATGGTGATGAGGTCGTATGCGGTGGCCATTGCGGAGATCTTGAGCACCTCTGAAAGTCCGCCAGCCCAGTTCAGATCGGGCTGGATGATGTCGAGGGCTTCGGCGTCCATGAAGCGTTTGAATCCCCATCGGGTGTATTCGTGCTCGGCACCCGAGACGGGGATGTTGACCTTTTCTCGGATCTTGCGGTAGGAGTCGATGCGGTCGGGCATAGCGACTTCTTCGATCCATCGGGGTTGGTACTCTTCGATCGCGGATGCGAGTTTGACGACGTAGTTGACGTCCATCGACTGCCAGCAGTCGAGCATGATGTCGATCTCAGGTCCGATGGTTTCGCGGAGGGTTTTGACCATCTCGACGTTTTTCATCATTCCTTCGTGTCCGGACATCGGACCGTGTCGGAAGAACCATTTCTGGGCGGTGAAGCCGCGCTCTTTTGCCATAGTCGCTCGCTCCCGGACAAGTCCCATGTCGGTTACGTTGTGTCCAAGCATGGAGGCGTATGCGGGCATGGTTTTCCGGCAGGGGCCGCCGATGAGCATGTAGACGGGCTTACCTAGCCATTTGCCTTTGAGGTCCCACAATGCGTTATCGAGGAGTGATATCGCCATCATCGGTTCGCCTTGGCGGCCGTGGACGGCGGTGCGATGCATGATGTCCCATAGGAACTCGGTCGCGAGCGGATCGCGTCCAATGAGCAGATCTTTCATCTGCCAGATGTGCCAGGGGACACCCGCGAACATGCCGCCGCAGATGCCGCTTACGCCCTCGTCTGTGTCGATTTGGACGAACGTCTGCTCGACTTTGAAGGTTCCGGTATCAACTTGTGTGCCGCGGTTTCCAATCTGGTTGCGATCGGTGCGGAACTCTTCGTATATATCGGTTGGTTGGAGCAAGCGGTCTTCGAAGAACGGGCCGTCGACTTCCATGTGACCGATGAGGTGGCGCAGGCGGATGTTGGTTATCTCCATGGCGTTTCCAAACTATGTGCGGCGGCTGTTGACTTGCCAACGGATAAGTGTAGAAAACGCGATCAACTTTCCGGTGCCCACGGAAATACGACCCATTCGTCTTCGATCTTCCAGTACCAGTCGGCGGAGTGTTTCTGGTCGGATCGGACGTATAGAGCGGCGACTTTGATCTCTTCGGCGTAGTCATGGGCGGTGCGGCGAACAAGCTTCAGCGTTTCGCCGGTGTCGATGATGTCATCGACGATCAAAAGGCGTTCGGTGTAGATGTTCAGAGCGTCGAACGGGCGGGTTTCTTCAACGAATTGAGGACCGGATTCGAGGCGGCTGTTTTTGTTGTCGTAGTGTTGGATTCGCACGGTGTGGATGCGTCGAACGTCGAGCATGTATGCGAGGATGGCTCCGGGGATCAGCCCGCCTCTTGTGATAGCGAGGATGGCTGTCGGTGTCCAACCGCCGGTTAGGATCGATTCCCCGATCGCGTTGATGCCTTCGATGTGATCGGCCCATGAGGTGGCGAGAATGGGCGGAAGCGAAGCGTCAATTTTCGCGGGTTCGCTCGACATAGATAAAGGATTTTACGAAAGCAAAACAGTCGCTAGAAGGGCGATTTTGGTGTATTACATCCTCAACTCGAGCCGAGTGTCGATGAGGCGTTGAGGCACGTTTGTGTCTCGCATGAATTTCAAGAGGAGTTGGTGGAGTTCTTTTGCGGTGTCCATGTTGGCGCTGATAATGTTGGACTGCTGGCCGGGGTCCGTAGGCAGGTGGAAGAGTTGGGATCGGCCGGGATCCATGGAGTAGAGGAAAGAGTATCCGCCGCTGGTCACAGTAGTCACTTGCGATGCTGACATGCTGCGTTCGACGTTGTCGACGGAGCGGATCGTGTCGTCCGCATTGGCGAAGGGGATCGTGGATACCGCGAAAGCGCGCGACTGCGGGGTTCCGGCATCACGCATCGCCGGTAGCAAGGACTTACCTTGCACATGCGACGGTACGTCACGCCCCATGATTTCGAGGACCGTCGGCATGACATCTAGAGCGGCCGAGAATCCGTCGTACGAACCAGGAGCAACGCCGGGGACGTGGATAAGCAGCGGAATGTGCACTAGCTCTTCGTAGAGCGGTGAGAAGTCCCAAATGGAGTCGGGATCGCCGTGGAAGTATCGTTGTCCGTTTGGTCGGCGTCCGAAATGCATCTTGCCTAGGTACCCGCCATGTTCGCCGAAGTAGAAGCCGTGGTCGGTGGTGAAGATGATCGCAGTATCATCCGCGATCCCCATGTTTTCGACTTTACGTAGCAAGTAGCCGATCCAAGTGTCGACCATGGTGATCTCGCCGCGGTAGCACGCGAACGCGGTTTCGAGGTCGCGTTCGGTCAGGTGGTCAGTCTCGTGCCAGTAGGCGTATGGGGGTTGGATGATGCTGCCGTCGTAGTCGGGTTGGTAGAGTTCTGCATAGTACGCGGGCGGATCCCACGGCTCGTGCGGGTCCCAGGTGTCGATGTAGAGGAAAAATTCCTCTTTGTAGTGTTTTTCCAGCCAGTCTCCGGCTTGGGTCATGGTCCGAGCAGCACAGCGGTCTGCCTCTTTACGCCAATCTGCAACGACATCTCGCGACTCATGGTGACCGATCTGTGCCGCGCGTGTGCCCGATCCTTCCTGTCCGAGCACGGTGTAATAAGACTGAAAACCGCGGTCGTAGTTCATCCCGCCTCGGGTGTAGAACGGAGTATCGATCACTGCGGCAGTGTGGACGCCCTGATCGCCGAGGATCTGCGAAAGTGTGACGGCGTGGTCGGGCAACGCCTCCCAACCCATGAAGGACATCGTCCACTGCCCGGTGTGATGATCGGCGCGTGTAGGCATCGTGGGGAAGCCGCAGGCATAGTGATTGTCGAATCTGGTGCCCTTTGCAGCCAGCGCGTCAAGGACGGGAGTGTGGATGATGTCGTTTCCGTATGCCCCGAGCTGGTCACGTCGGAAAGTGTCGGCAGTGATCCAGATGACGTTCATTTGTTTAGCTCCGAGTAGGCGGATTCGTCGAAGCGCGCTAGTTGAAGATCGCGCGGCATCACCACTTTACACGAGCCCGAGAGTTCGGTTGAAGGATGGCTAAGAAGCGTTTAGCAGCGCCATGACGCGCTGTTTGAAGTTGCGGATGGTTTCGAGGACGGCCGCGATCTCTTCGACGAACTCGTGGGCATCCATGCCTTTGTCGGCTTCGATGACGATCTGGGTGTTGCCGACGCGAGCTTGAGGACCAAGCAGCCTTTGCAACTGCGTTTTCGCTCCGCCGACGGGTGAGTTCATAATGATACGGGCGCGTTCGCTGCTTGCACGGACGGAGGCGCAATCTGCCTGTTCTGCAAGCAATCGGATACGCGCGGTTTCTAGCAAGCCTTCTACGCTATCGGGGATTGGGCCGTACCGGTCGCGTAGTTCGTCGCGTAGTTCTGCGATCTCCTGCTCGCTTCTGGCCCAAGAAAGCCGTTGGTGGAAGGAGAGACGTTGAGCGAGGTCTTCAACGTACTCGATAGGCACGTTGTCATCGATACCGAGACGGATGTCTGCACGAATCATGCTCGGTGGCTGCCATTCATCGTCGTCGGACCCCCCATTCAGCTTTGGTTTATGGCCGTTGGTCGGGCCCCCATCGCCTTCGGCACTTCCCCCAGAGTAGGAAGGGGAAGAGATCTCGCCGTTGCCAATTGCGGGCGCAGGAGCGGGTATCTCACCGTCAGGTGATTGCTTGATGCGCTTCTTGAGTTCTTCGACCGATTGGGAGAGCAACTGAGTATAGAGGTGCAAGCCGATAGCGGCGACATGTCCGCTTTGTTCGGCGCCGATGACGTTGCCCATGCCACGGATTTCGAGGTCACGCATAGCTATCTTGAAGCCGGATCCGAGTTCGGTGGCCGCGAGGATGGTGTTCAGTCGAGCGTCGGCTTCTTCGGTCAAAGATTTGTTGGGTTGAACTAGCAGGTAGGCGAAACCTTGCTTGGCTCCACGTCCGACTCGACCTCTAATGTGGTGGAGCTGAGCCAATCCGAAGCGGTCGGCATCGTCAACGATGAGTGTATTGACGTTAGGCATGTCGATGCCAGCTTCGATGATGGTGGTGCATACGAGGACGTCGTACTCTCCGCGTTCGAAGGCGGTGACGACCTCCTCTAGCTGTCCCTCAGGCATCTGTCCGTGACCGATAGTGAACGAGGCTTCGGGGACGAGTTCTCGGAGCCGGCGTGAGACGCGTTCGATCCCTTTGACGCGGTTGTGCAAGAAGAAGATCTGTCCTCCGCGATCGAGTTCGCGAAGTATAGCTTCTCGGATCAGGTCATCGCTAGATTCGGAGACGAAGGTGCGGACAGGTAGCCGCTCTTCAGGCGCGGTCTCCATATTGCTCATGTCGCGGATGCCGGCGATCGACATGTAAAGCGTGCGCGGGATCGGAGTGGCGGAGAGGGTGAGGACGTCGACAGCGGCACGCAGTCTTTTCATGTGCTCTTTGTGTCTGACACCGAACTTCTGCTCTTCGTCGATTACGACCAGTCCAAGGTCGTTGAAGACGATGTCACGCTGGATCAACCGATGTGTGCCGATGATGATGTCGATCCTGCCTGCCGCTAACCGTTCGAGAATGTCTTGCTGGTCATCGCGAGACCGGAAACGAGAAATGACATCAACTGCGACAGGGAACGGCGCGAGGCGTTCCCTGAAGGTGTCATAGTGCTGCTGAGCGAGGAGGGTTGTTGGCACCAAAACGGCGGCTTGGCGACCGTTTTGAACGGCCTTGAAGGCGCTCCGCAAGGCGATCTCGGTTTTTCCGAAGCCGACATCGCCACAGATGATGCGATCCATCGACTTCTCGTCCTCCATGTCTTGTTTGACGGCTTGGAGGGCGGTCAACTGGTCGGGTGTCTCTTCGAATGGGAAACTCGCCTCTAACACTTGTTGCCACGGAGTATCCGGATCGGCTTGGATACCTTTCGCTAACATGCGGGCGGCGTAGATGCTGAGGAGTTCGTTAGCAACGATCTCGGTTGCTCGTTTCGCGCGTCTGCGTGCGGACCGCCATTCCTGAGTGCCCAGTTTGGAGAGCTTTGGCGCAGTTTCACCGCCACCTTGATAGATCTGGATGCGATCGATGTGTTCCGTGGGAACGTACACCCGGTCGTCTCTTGCGTATTGGAGTACGAGGTGCTCACGCCCGTCGGGTTCCTTGGTCTCGGTGCCGAGGAATTTAGCGATGCCGTGATCGACATGAACGACATAGACGCCGGGTTGGAGCTGCTCTAGCTGCGGCCCGCGTCGCATCGCCCGGCGGTGCGTACGGCGTCGTTGGCGACGGATGCCGAAGATTTCGGCGTCGGTGAGGATCCGTATGTTGTCGCTGTCGTCTAGCTGGAGGTCGAAACCGGAAGTTGCATAGCCTTCTGCGATGACGACCGAAGCCTTCGGACTGTTTCCACCCTCACCTTGGTCCTCTCCCACCAAAGGGAGGGGAACGGCGGGTTGATAGCGGGTTTGGATGCCAGCTTCTTTGGCTAGTTCGTATAGTCTCACGGCGTGGCTGGTTATGGCGACGATTTGGGTTGAACCGTCCTCTATAGCGCGTTGCAGCACGATGGTGGGATCGTCTAGGATTGCGCTAACAGGCTCTTCTTCTTCGAAATCGAAAGCGCTCGGATCTACGTTGCTGGCAGTTAGTTGGCGGTTGATTGGCAGTGGTAGTTTCTTGCCGAGATCGCGTGTGTCGATCCCAAATGGATCGATCTCTAGCCTCTGACCGACGGTTTCGATGCATTGTGCGACTTCGGGCCAGAGCATATGTTGAATCGGAAAATCGATGGGGACTTCCCCACGGCGTTCTTTCACGCGCCTTATTTCTTCCAAACGTCGGTCGATGCCAGATGCGGATTCCGAGATTATTCGGGGGCGCACGGCGATGACGATCGTTTCCGGCGGCAAGTAGTCGAACAGAGAACCGCGGTTGAAGAATCCGGCGTAGAAAGCAAGTTCACTGTCGATAATGCCTTCGGCGACGAGGTTTAGCTCGTCGGTTAACCGACGAGTGGAAAGCCGCGTGAAATCGATGTTGTCGGTGTTGAGCGAGCCGATCGAGTCGCGAATCGCTTGCGGATCGACGAACGCTGGCAACTCTTCTCTCGCCGGCACAATTTGCAGTTCGTCAACATCTTCGAAAGAGCGTTGAGTCTCGACGTCGAACAGCCTCATGCTATCGATTTCGTCGTCGAACAGTTCAATGCGGATCGGATGGACAGTACCAACGGGGAAGATGTCGATGATGCCACCACGTCGGGACACGGTGCCGGGTTGCTCGACGGTGGGTTGCACCTCGTAGCCAGAGGCGGTGAGATGTCGCATCGTCTCAGTCAAATCGATGCGGTCGCCAACGCGCAGTAGTCGGATGATGCCATCAAAGACGGATTTTTGGACAGTTTTTTCCGCGATTGCGTGAACGGAAGCTACGACCAACGGCGGATTAGGCTCCTCGACCGAATGACGGCGGAGCGCATCGAGCGTCATCAGGCGCCGTTGCGCGGTACCGCGATCTGGCTCATAGCGTTCGAAAGGGATGCTGCCAGTTTCGATGAAGTGGTGGATCGGCGAGTCGTCTTCGTCGATATCTAGGGTGCCGGTCCACGTAGGCAGTTGATCCACGATACGCTGAGCCGAGTCGGGATTCGGAGTGATGACCAGAGTAGGTAATCTGAGATTACGCCAAAGCGCGGCGATCAGAAAAGGATTAGCCGGCTCCGGGCAAACAGTGGGGACGGTGGAGCGCGGTTGGTTTAGCAAACTGCCAATTGCGTCGAACTGAGTCGTGCCGGCCAATCGGTCAGCTAGGGTCGCAAGGAATGGTTGCGTTTTTGGTGGCATGCGGTTACGCGCGCTAATAGCCCGCAAACTCTTGCGGGCGGTTCTTAGGGTTCGATTCTATCGTTCGTCTGCGCAACGTAGATGTCGAGAACCCGCGAAATTACGTAAGGTTTGCAACCTTATAATCTCACCTATGGCGCGCCTCTCTGCTAAGACAAACCCAGATAAGCGCGCGATCAGGCGTGCCGTTTTCAAGCTGGGCACGAATATCGTTACTCGGGATTCGGGTGAGCTTGACATCGAGACGATTTCCGACCTCGTTGGGCAGATCGCAGGTGCACATCGATCCGGACTGGAGTTGGTGATCGTATCTTCGGGAGCAGTGGGTGCTGGTATGGATACACTTATTACCCGCAGCCCCAAGAGTCGAGGAAGACTTCGACGGCGGAATGTAACGGCACGGCAGGCAGCGGCGGCGATCGGACAGGTGGACGTCATCGCCTTGTACAAGAGCGAGTTCGGGCGGTACGGGATCGATGTGGCGCAAACTCTGCTCTCTCGCAGCGTGCTGAACCAACGAGACGGATACCTAAATGTGCGTGGCACGATGGAGATGTTGCTGGAGGCGGGGATCGTGCCGATCGTGAACGAAAACGACGTAGTTGCGGTTGAGGAGATCGTCGGTGTGACCTACGGGGATAACGATCGGTTGTCTGCGATGCTGGCGAATGTTTTGGACGCTGACTTGCTGGTGTTGTTAGGAGAGATGGATGGCCTGCACACGGCGGACCCGCACCAGGCCCCAGACGCGGTTCTGATACACGACGTGTACGAGATAACTGAAGAGATCCGAGCATTCGCTGGTGGTCCGAGTGATAACCGCGGTAGTGGGGGTATGCGAAGCAAGCTCGCGGCTGCTGAGGTGACCACTTTGTCGGGTGTAGATATGGTCATCGCAGATGGGCACGTAGAGAATATCGTTGGCAGACTGCTGGACGGAGAGAAGATCGGGACGAGGTTTCACTCGCTAGTCCCGCCGACGGAGAGTCGGAAGCGGTGGTTGCTCACTGGTGGAACCGAAGCTACCGGCGCAGTCACGATCGATGACGGTGCGGTTCGCGCGTTGACTGAGAAGGGAGTGAGTTTGCTTCCAGTCGGGGTCACCGCGGTCGATGGAGATTTCGAGCGTGGCGATATCATTGGAGTGAAGTCGCTATCCGGCAAAGATGTCGCTTGGGGACTCAGCAACTACTCAGCAGCCCAGACAAGGCTCGTAATGGGTAAGAGATCGGGCGAAATGCCCAATATTTTGGAGAACTATTTCGGTCGTGAGATCGTGCATCGCAACAATCTCGTGATCGGGGCAATCGGGGCGATGGAATCGACATCAGAACGGCCGATACCTTCATCGGATTGAGAGTCAGGCAACGGAAAATTCTCTGTGTCGGCAACAGATCAGGGTGACAGCTAAGAGATGGTTACAGTAGAAAAACCGGCATCAACGGTGGCGACGGTGGACATTCGCGCCATGGGATCAGCGGCGCGGGTGGCGGCGGAAGAGTTGGGCCGTTGCACCGCTGACCAGCGCGACGCGGCGTTGCGAACTTTGGCGACGGCACTAAATGTCGAGAGTGATCGGATATTGGCAGCGAATGATGCGGACTTGGAGGCGGCCAGAGTCGATGGTCTGGATGAGCACGTTGCCGAGCGAATGATGCTGAACGCAGATCGAATCGCTGATATGGCGAGTGCGGTGATCAATATCGCGGATCTTGACGATCCGGTCGGCGAGGTTTTGGAAGAACGTCAGGCTTATAACGGGATGCTGATACGCCGGGTTCGCGTTCCTTTGGGTGTGATCGGCGTCATCTACGAGAGTCGCCCGAACGTGACGATCGATATCGCCGCTTTGTGTTTGAAGGCCGGAAACGCTGTAATACTGCGCGGTGGCAAGGAAGCAATCCGGACGAACTCAGCGTTGGCATCCCTGGCACGAGAGTTGGTAGTGGGGGCCGGCTTGCCAGCGGACTCCGTCCAATTCGTGGAAACCACCGATCGTGCCCTGGTCGGAGAGATGTTGGAGATGGACGACTGCATCGATATGTTGGTTCCTCGCGGTAGCTCGGAATTGGTTCACATGGTGGCGGAAAAGGCGAAGATGCCGGCAGTTACGGGTGGGATAGGTGTGTGCCATGCATATGTTGACGCATCGGCGGATATTGACAAAGCGGTCGATGTGGTCTTCAACGCGAAGGCGCAACGGCATACGGTGTGTAACGCGTTGGATACGTTGCTAGTTCACGAGAACGTTGCGGGTCCGTTTTTGAATCGTTTGTCTGATCGGCTCTCGGATGCAGGTGTCGAGGTGCGTGCCGATAATCGCGCTTGGGCTTTACTCGGCCCGAAACGACGGACGTTGCGGGTCAAACGGGCAGGCGAGAACGACTTTGGCACCGAGTTTTTGGCGTTGATATTGTCGGTGAAAGTTGTGCGAAACCTCGATGAAGCTCTAGAGCACATCAGATATTACGGTTCGGGTCACTCCGAGGCGGTGATCGCTGACGACACGACGGTAGTTGAGCGCTTCTTGAACGAGGTTGACGCTTCGGCCGTATTCGCGAATGCTTCGACTCGCTTTAACGACGGTGGTGAGTTCGGTCTGGGCGCAGAGGTCGCGATATCCACCAACAAGTTGCACGCGCGCGGGCCAATGGGGATCCGCGAGATCATGTCCTACAAATGGGTGGTCATCGGCGATGGTCATGTGCGCACATAGGCCACGTTACATGGCGACTTTGGATTGAAATCTCGCGAGGTTCAAGAGCGCAAATAACTGTGAGCCCTTTTCTAAGAGGAGGGGTCAGGGCTAGTGCAAATGACGAACTACACGCTGCACAGAGAACTGCGGACCCCAAATTCCGAATCATTTTTCGTTGTCGATAGCGAAGACCGCGATGTCGGAAGGCTGGACGTGCACTTTCCCCACGGAATGGTGCACGCGACATTAATCGTCCGAGAAAATCTGACTGAAGAAGATCTTCGCGAGATCGTCAACCGGTTCATCCAGGAGATGAACCAGTTAGTAGGCGTCGATGGGATTGAGGTCGCGGTGCATGCGTATCAAGGCGAAGAGCGTGGGATTTTCCACAACGATGACTTGAATGAACGCCGCAACGGTAACGGTCACTCGAACAACTGAATAGGCTACTTGACCTAGTCGTTGTCAGCCGACGACGATGTTGAAGAGTCGCCCCGGGACGTAGATTTCGCGATGGATTTGTTTGTCTTGTGTGTGGCGAACCGCGCCCGGTGACGAGAGTGCGGCAGCGGCGATCTCTTTGTCACCAGCATCCGTCGGAACCGTAATGGTGTCACGAACGCGTCCATTCACCTGCACTACGATCTTGATGGTATCGACAGTTAGTTTCGCCTCATCCCATTCTGGTAGCGTCTGCTCATGGATGGAGAATGCCCAGCCGTTGCGCAGCCACAATTCTTCGGCGATGTGTGGTGCGAGTGGTGCTAGATGTAGCAGCAACCGTTGCACGCTGGAGCGCCAGAGTTCAGGGGTGACTCCTCCGTTTTCCCAAGCGTCGTTCATCTGATTGACATAGGTCATTAACGCGGCGATGGAAGTGTTGTACTTGTAGGCGCGCATGTCTTCGATTACGCGCTTGGTCAGTGTGTGGGATGCCACGTCAAGTTCGCGCTCGTCAGCTTGGTCCCCACCATTCAGTTCGCTAGCGTCACGTGTACCGATGTCCCAAACACGGTGCAACCATCTCCGGATGCCGTTGATGCCCGACTCAGTCCAGGCTCCGCCTCGGTCCCACGGGCCTAAGAACATGAGATAGCAGCGGAGAGTGTCGGCACCGTACTCCCTTACGAGGGGATCCGGTGCTAGAGGATTGGAGCGCTTAGAAATCTTGCCTGTCTCGGTCGTCAAGGTGCCGTGACTGAAGAGATGGACGTACGGTTCGGAGAAATCGACATACCCCATGTCGCGCATGGCGCGGTTGAAGAACCGGGCATAGAGGAGATGCATAACGGCGTGTTCCATGCCGCCGGTATACTGATCGACCGGCGCCCAGCCGTTGGCGACTTTCCTGTCGAATGGATGAGTAGCGTCCTCGGGGCTGAGGTAGCGCATGTGGTACCAGGACGAGTCCATGAACGTGTCCATAGTGTCTGTCTCGCGCTTGCCCGATCTGTCGCAGTTGGGGCAAGGCGCGTTCAGGAACTCCTCGTGCTCGATCAGCGGTGATCGGCCCGATGGTTGGAACTTAGCGTCTGATGGCAGCTCCACGGGTAGATCTTCGTACGGGACGGGAACTGCTCCGCAGTCGTCGCAGTAGATGATCGGGATCGGGGTTCCCCAGTAGCGTTGACGTGAGATGAGCCAATCACGGAGATGGTAGGTGACCACCCGTTCGCCCCATCCGTTGGCCTCGATAGCGTCGGAGATGGATTCTTTGCCCTGTTCGCTGGGAAGTCCGTCGAACTCGCCGGAGTTGACTTGGACGCCGGGGGCGATATAAGCCGCGTCGAGATCGTGACCGTCCCAACCCTTGGGAGCCACAACTACTCGGATCGGGAGGTTGTACTTTTTGGCGAACTCAAAGTCGCGTTCGTCGTGCGCCGGGACGCCCATGACCGCACCGGTGCCGTAGGTAGCTAAGACATAGTCGCCGACGAGTATGGGAACGCGTTCGCCATTTAGCGGGTTTAAACAGAAAGAACCGGTGGGTACGCCGGTCTTCTCGCGCACGGCTGAGGTTCGCTCGATCTCGGTCTCTCGGGCGGCCGCGGCGACGTATTTTTCGACCGTTGCTTGGTATTCGGGTTGGGTCAACTCGTCAACCAAGGGGTGCTCGGGAGCCAGCACCACGAAAGTGACGCCAAAGATGGTATCGATACGGGTTGTAAACGTCGGAATCGACGTTGTTTCGAGGTCGTACTCGGAGATGTCGAAGCGGATGTCTACACCTTCGGATCGGCCGATCCAGTTTTCCTGACTGACCAGAACCTTCTCGGGCCAGTCGATGCCAGACATATCCAGCATTTCATCGGCGTATTTGGTGATGGCGAAGTACCACTGCGGCATGTTACGTTTGATTACGGTGGTCTCGCAACGTTCACACTTGCCGTCTTTGACCTGTTCGTTGGCAAGAGTAGTTTGGTCTTCGGGACACCAGTTGACCGCGCCGTCGGAGCGATAAGCCAGCCCGTTCTCCAGAAACTTCAGGAAGAAGTGCTGATTCCACTTGTAGTACTCAGGATCGCAAGTGATGATCTGGCGGGACCAGTCGTACGAGTTGCCCATCAAATCGAACTGGTTACGCATGTTGGCAATGTTGTCGTAAGTCCAGACACTTGGGTGGACATTGCCGCGGATAGCGGCGTTTTCGGCCGGCAGACCAAAGGCGTCGAAGCCTTGTGGGTGCAGGACGTTGTACCCTTCCATCCGCTTGAATCGGGCTGCTGCATCGCCGCCGCTGAAAGCGAACCAGTGACCAATGTGGAGATCGCCAGATGGGTACGGGAACATCGACTGTACGAACCACTTCGGGCGGGTGGTATCGTCGGGATTCCACCGGTAGATATCGGCACCGTCCCAGAGTTCCCTGATGCGAGGCTCGATCTCGCCGTGATCGTAGCGATCGCCGAGGTGATGGGAAGTATCAGGTGGGATGTCGGACGCTAGAGCCATCGACGATTCTCCGAACCAGGCGAAGGCCGAGTCGGTCTTGAAGAGTTTCGAATGTTATCGATTCTAATGCAACCGCTGGTTAGTCCAAGTGTCTGTCAGGCTTGGGTTCCCTTAATGAAGCGAGTCTAAATATCTCGCGAATAAGGTCAGATTCTGATGAATTTGGAGAATCTGGAGAAAAACTATGAAATCTGCTTGACATAATCACACATATGTAGAATATACTACAATAGTATCAATCAAATCGATCAACTTACGGAGGAGCGCATTAACCATGCCCAAACCGAGAGCCAAGACCAGAGAAGTTCGACGCCGTATCTGGGAGTTCATTCGCGACTACCGGCGCGAAAACCTCTACGGCCCCAACCTGCGCGAGATAGCCGAAGCGGTCGGCATTAGCTCCGCATCCAACGTCAACTATCACGTCAAACCGATGATCGAACAAGGTCTTTTGTCGGGAAACAGCAACGCGCGGTCGTTAAATGTCCAGTCAGGCATCCCGATTGTCGGCATGGTCGGCGCTGGCCCGACTGTAGTGTTGCCTGATCCCAAAGCCGTCGAGTGGGACCAAGTAAGCGAATTCGACACCATCGATTTTCCGGACTGGCTTGTCGGGAACGCGCGCGACCCCTTCGCGCTTGAAGTGACAGGCGATTCGATGATCGATGCCGGCATCATGGAAGATGACATCATCATCATGGAGAAGACCAATCGTGCCAAACGGGGAGACATGGTCATCGCGTATGTCTCCAGCCGTGAAGAGCACACGGTCAAGCGCTACTATCCGAACGGGCCGACCGTCACGCTCCAGCCTGACAACAAGAACTACGATCCGTTGATCGAAGACTCCAAAGATGTCAGTATCGAAGGCAAAGTCATCGGCGTGGTGAGACGTTACTGATAACCTGAACTCCTTGCGAAATTGACCGGACGCTTAGTTCGTCCGGTCAATACCCGGAGCGCATGGTCGCAACTGAGACTGAAATCGTGGAAATTCGCGGGTCAGTTACAATCAATTTTGACGTTTAGTCATCGAAATTAACCACCCTACCCGAAATCGCCGCACGGCAAGGTTAAGCACGACATGTTTGGCAGAGGCATAGGCCCACTTGAGATTTTCCTGATCGTCGTCGTGGTGCTTATCATCTTCGGCGCCGGGCGATTGCCGGAAGTCGGACGAGGGATCGGTACCGCCATCAAAGAGTTCCGCGGCAGTATCGGCAACAAGGACAACGCCGAAAACGCGGATGAAAAGAAGACAGACGTGACCGACGTCGAGAAGTCCGACTAGCCGCCAGTATCCGCGACTTTTCGGTCAGTTGGATTCTCTGCTTCGGTCTTCCCCGTTGCGAGTCTGGTCAGCAGCAGACCAAGTTCGAATAAAACAATTATCGGACCAGCTACTAGTGATTGCGTCACTGGATCGACGGTAGGCGTCACAACCGCCGCGAGAACAAAGGCGAATAAGATGACCCAACGTCGTTGTTTCGACAGGCTTTGAGGTCTCAGGATTCCGAGCTTCGCCAACAAAAACATCGCGATCGGGATTTCGAAGATCAAGCCAAGCCAGATCATCAGTGTCGAGACGAGAGTCACGTAGGACGATAGTCGCGGCGTAACCAGAGCTATCTCGCCGCCGAACTGCAGCAGGAAATGGATCGCAGGCGGAATAGCCACGTAATACGCGAACGCCGCACCAGCGACGAATAGCAATGTGCCGCCAGGGAGCAGGAGATATAGCGTGCGCCGTTCGCTGCCCTTCAATCCAGGTCGGACGAACATGACTATCTGGTAGAGAACCACTGGGAATGCCGCGGCGAATCCGACGAGCACCGATACCTTTGCGGTAACTGTCCAGCCTTCGGTGATGTCGAGTTGGACCAGCCTTGCCGGATCATCAGGACGGACGCTCTCAAGTGCATCGATCGCGGGACGTTGGACGAAATCCTGTATCGGTCGATAGAAAGCGAACGCCACAATCGTCGCGATCAAGATGGCCGCAACCGAGATGTAGAGCCGTTTCTTCAGCTCCGCGAAGTGAGACATCAGTTGGGTCGGCCGGTCCTTCAAGATGAAGCTCCCGAACCTTCGGGTCGAGTTTCGGGTTTCGGTTCTCCAGGCGAGGGTTCCGGTGAAGCATCGGTCGACCGCTTTGGACTTTGCGGGCCTGGAGCGGTTCTGGAGTAACCACTAGGTCTAACTACCGAACGCGCTAGCGATTTGAGTTCAGTGGCATCGGTGGTGATGCTTTGCGCATCTTCGCGTATGTCGTTGAGCTCCGAAGCTAGGTCTCGTACGTCGTCCAGCAAACCGTCTTGATCGAGACGCTCCCGGATTCCCTCAACATCGACCGCTTCTTCGACCATCTGCGTCAACTCTTCGCGTTGCCGTCGTAACTCCGTCATGTATTTGCGCGCGGTACGGACACCTTCAACCAACCGCACTGGGCCGACGACTAGCAATGCGATGATGAACACGACGATTAGTTCGAGCCCGCCTATGCCAAGGAAATTCACCCCGTGACCATCTCCTCGTGCGCGGCGCAGGTGGCGTAGATGTGAGCGTTGGCGAAGGAACACGCGCCGGGCGGAAGCATTGCCCGCACTGCACACAGCGGCAATCCGACGACGTTAAGGTAACAACCGATTACCGCTTCAGCTGGATCGAAATCACCGTCTTGGACACCATAGGCTCCAGCGCGGTCGTAAGGCAACCCTGTCGCGACGTAGTGGCGAATCTCGGAGTCATAGTACTCTCGCATGTTCACCTTTGTGACGACGTTGTGCGAAATCATTTCGCCGCGTTGACGATGAGGTGCGCATGTCATCGCGACCGTTGTGACGACCTGATGCTGCCTGCCTCGCAACTTTCGAAGCATGTCGACTGCCTCGTCGCGGTCGCCGGGTTTGCCGAGTGCGTCTCCGTCAAGAGCAACGACGGTGTCAGCCGCGATAACTACAGCGTCCCAAGGCACGCGATTCCGATTGGCAGCCACGACCGCGTGGAGTTTTGTCTCAGCGTTTTGGCGGGTGAGTTTGTAGGCGTCAGGCTCGATATCGGAGGTGATTTCCGAATCGCCGCCTGAACCGTCCTGGACCACAAAGGTGAGTCCTGCGAGTGCCATGATGTCTCTTCGGCGCTTCGATCCGGATGCGAGGATGAAGCGAACATTGCCGCCGCGCGTTTCTTCTCCAAATTCGCTATTGGGGGACGCTATTGCGGTGTCAGAATCTGACATGGCGGCTACGATGCGGTTGATGATTGTTTCGACCCGCATTTCTCCAATAGGGCGAGAGATTCGACGTGCTTAGTCTGCGGGAACATGTCGACGGGCCGGACTGATACCAGTCTAAATCCGCTCTCGCAAAGGGCGTTCAAGTCGCGTGCCATGGTTGTCGGGTTGCACGAAACCATCATTATCCGGCGTGGAAATAGCGTTTTGAGGGCCTCCAACGCCTGTGGATGGCAACCGATCCGGGGTGGATCAATGATAGCGACATCAACGGTTTGCCCCGATTGTGAGAGCTCAACGGCCGCAAATTCGGCCTTGGCTTGGATGAACGTGACGTTGTCGACATCGATACAGTTGGTCTTGGCGTCTTCGATCGCCGAAGCCGATTCCTCAATGCCGACCACCGACTCGACATAAGGCGATAGGAGGCGAGTAAATGTTCCTACGCCGCAATAGAGGTCGACGAGAGTATCGTTGCCGTCCAACTCGAGGACCGAGACGATCTCGTCCACGATCGCAGACAGTTGCGCGGTGTTGACCTGGAAGAAGGATGAAGCAGCGACTTGGAATCTGGCACCTTTTACCTCTTCAATGTATTTTTGACGACCAGATGGGACGTCTTGGATCTCTGCCGGCAACAACGGTTGGATGATGGTGTCGCCAGTGTTGCTCCCCATGCGAATGGAGAACTGCGTCATCCGGTCGAGGCGGCCTTGGAGTTGCGACAAGGTTTCATTGATGCGCTCGTCCATGATGGCGCATTCGTCGATCCGCACGAAACGCCGGCTGTCCGCATTCTTGTAGCCAGCGATGCCGTTCTCGTCACCTCGCCCGACGGAGAAACGAGCGTGATTGCGGTAGTGGAAGCGCTTTGGCGATGGCAACGTTTCGGTTACCGGAGCGTCACGTAAATCTCCGTATTGGGACAGCGCGCGAACGACGATATCTCGTTTGATCTCAAGCTGGCGATCGTAGTCGACGTGCTGCCATTGGCAACCGGAACATTCGCCAAAATAGATACACTTCGGCTGGACTCGATGTTCAGATGCGCATTCGACGTTTTTGGCAAGAGTGGCGATGCGATCCGGGTAAATCTTGACGACTTTTGCGGCGACTTTTTCGCCAGGGATGGCACCTGAGATGGTCACAGGAGCAGTTTCGTATTCGGTGGTGGCGAACCCGCGTTCATCGAAATCACCTGCCTGCAATTCCAGCGTGTCTCCGATCTCGACCGCTAGATGAGAGGTGAGGTCTGGTCCGCGGTATCGGTTCCTATGCTTTCGTTTCGCCATTTCAGATTCGAGGACCGCCGCATTCCGCGCTTCGTTCTCCGCCCATTATCCTTTGCACCCGAATGAGCCAAAGGGTTGAATCCCAATATACAACTGAGCGTTTTGATACCCTGAAACTATGTGATCGGCGGCTTTGGATGGCGCGTCTGACACAGTCGTTGCGAACTTCCAATTGACCCAGACACTACCAGAACCGACCGTCAAGCCGTGGAAGATTTCGCGCAACGGGGCCCCAAGGCGCGCGAAGCGGAGATTGCCGGAATGGTTCAAAGTTCGGGCACCGGGCGGCGAGAACTACACCGATCTTAGGAAGCGGTTCCGCAGTTCGGCGTTGCACACGGTGTGCGAAGAGGCAGCCTGCCCCAACATCGGTGACTGCTGGGAGCGTCGTACCGCCACGTTCATGATTCTCGGCGACACGTGCACGCGTGCTTGCTCGTATTGCAACGTCAAGACCGGATGGCCGGGTGAACAGAACGTAGATTGGGCGGAGCCATTCCGGTTGGCACAGACGGTTCAAGCAATGGACTTGAAGTACACCGTCGTGACCTCAGTCGACCGCGACGATCTGCCTGATTACGGCTCGACGGTATTTTCAATGGCGATCACCCAGATCCACCGGTTGTCGCCGGAGTGCAAGGTAGAGGTTTTGATACCCGATTTTGGCGGCGAGCGTACTGCTTTGAAGAGGGTTGTAGATGCGGGTCCGGAGGTCTTGAACCACAACATTGAAGCCCCGCGCAGAATCTTCAGCAAGGTGCGCCCAAAAGGTGACTACGATCTGTCGTTGGAACTGATACGCCGGGTGAAAGAGATCGATCCTCAAATGCCGACCAAGTCGGGCATTATGGTCGGTCTGGGCGAAACCAAGGACGAGGTCTACCAGACGATGCGCGATTTGCGCGATGTCGATTGTGACCTATTGACGATTGGGCAGTATCTGCGCCCATCTGAGCGACATCATCCGTTGATCCGTTTCTACCATCCCAGCGAATTTGGCGAATTTGCACGCGTCGGGATGGATATAGGTTTCAAGCACGTCGCATCTGGGCCGTTAGTAAGGTCGTCGTATCATGCCGACGAGCAACACGAATCAGCAATCGACGCTTTGCTGGCGAAACGGTAGGCAGTCATTCGGCGTATTTCATTTCCTGGAGACATGCGGGAGATGATTTCAAAGCGCAATAAATCCTTAGTTGCAGGAATTGCATTCGCCGTATTCCTGCTGCTTGTCGTCATGGGTATCACCACCTTGATGCCTTCAGTCTCCGCCGAGAACGATAGCCACAGTTCGGTAACCGGCTATTTCGGGTTAGACGACGATGGACTTCCGATCGTTGATCGCCACGGCATCATGCTGGTTTTCGATGGCGAGATTGCGCCCGAGACAGTGTCTGTCGACACATTCGAAGTATCGCTAAACGATGGTTCATTCGCCGAAATCGTCGAAACCCAGGTCGATGGCGCCTATGTGTTTCTGAAGCTTGAAGACGAGTTGGCTTCCGACGCGACTCCGATCGTGGGGATCGCCGATGGTGAAGAAGTGCAGGACTTGGCTGGCAACTCGACCAACAAGCGGAAGTTGGGTTTCTTGCAGATCAAGGACGGCATCGCACCGCGCTTGACAGTTGCTTTAAGCGGAGGTTCAGGGAGAGGTACGGGCAATGAAGGTCCCGATCGTTTGACGAGAGACATCATTGATGTCCGAATCACATCCGAGGAGCCTTTACAAGGGGCGCCGCGAGTAGTCGTGGTTTGCGAAAGCTTGAAGTGGACCGAGAGTGTTGATGGTCAAGATGTTGGGCGTGATGTTGAGGATTTCATAGCGAATCGTAAAGGTGCCTTTCCAAGTAAGCCGCAAGAACCGAGAGGTACCGACTACACATGCGGTTATGACGCGGATGGCGATGGCATGGATGATCCTTTTCAATTGACGGAAGACATAGCGAATTCTCGTCCGGGCGAAGTTTGGGAATACACATGGCGCAACCCGGCAGGTTCTACACCGGGTCTGCGCGACGGAGAGTTGGTGGTGGTCGCATATGGACGGGATAAGTCGAGATATGACCGTTACGGGGAAGATGTTTCCAACTGGGCTGTTGCGACGGGAGGATTTGGTTTGGATACTCAGTTCAATTCGCGAAATTTCCTGCAAGGAGTCCGTGTACACCCTGCAGACGGGGCAACCGTCAGGGAAAAACGGCCGTTTGTGATTATCGAGATTCCGGATGCGACATCCGTGCGGTTGAGTTCGGTCCTGTTTGATGGTGTCGAAATCGCGAACGAATTCCAAAAAGTAGGTTTCAACGAGTTCGTGTATTGGCCGTTGAGCATAAACCAAGGTGAACATGAGGTCGTGGTCGATGCATCAGATGCGGCCGGTAACTCGATCAAGTTCGACTTTGAGTTCAAGACTGTTCAACGCGGTGATTTTGTGTTGGAGCTGCATCCGGGATGGAACGCGATCTCGTTTCCATCAACACCTGTAAACGCGACAATCGATGCTGTCTTTACTGAACCATCGATTGAGGCGGTTATAGGGTGGGATGGCAATGGATGGAGCTTGGCGACACAACGGGACGGCACCTGGGAATCAAATCCGCAATACGAAACTCTTGACGTAGTGCGTATGGGATCCGGCTACTGGGTAAAGTCTTCCGGCTTCATCCGCCAACCTGTGCCACTGCGTTCTTACGACCCTAGCCTTATTGGCAAGCCCATCGTGCCCGTATTCCAGCCTGGGGGTTGGAACTTCTTTGGTGTCGCCGATCAAGACTCAGATCAGATCGAAGATCACTTTGGCGAGACACTTAAAGACTCAGCGGGGAACCCAGTCAATGCCCACGACTATCTAGGCGATTACGACGTTGCCTTCGTATGGGATCCGATCAACCGACGCTTCGAGCGATTACTGCCTAGCACGAACATGACGATCGGAGACGGCGTTTGGGTTTACTATTCGCCAACTGGTGGATAGCTGATCATTACTGCAACGGATCGATGACGGTTAGGAATGGGGAAGCGGTCGAAGTCGGTGTCGCAGGTGCTGATACGACTGATGTAGTGTTCGCGCATCAGGACCGGGGTGTGGAGGTCGTGCATAAGGTTGCGTCATAGTAATCTAAACCCAGAATGCCGACGCTGTACATTGTCGCTACTCCTATCGGCAACCTTGATGATCTATCTCTGCGGGCGATTGAATTGCTTCGGTCGGTGTCGGTGGTTGTAGCTGAGGACACGCGAGTGACGCGCAAGTTACTGGATCGCGTTGAATCGACAGCAAGACTAATCAGCTTTCACCGAAGGTCCGGTGAGAAAGGCGCTGAGACGATTGTGCGGCTGTTAGATGACGGTGATGTGGCGTTGGTTTCTGACGCAGGAACCCCTGGCGTTAACGATCCTGGGCAGGCGATTGTCGCGGCCGCAATTCATCGGGGCCACGATGTCGTACCGATTCCCGGCGCGTCGTCTGTTATGGCTGCGCTTTCAGTATGCGGCTTTTATGCCGACCAGTTCGCTTCGTACGGTTTCTTGCCGGCGAACGGGAGTAGACGCAGAAGAGTGTTGCGGCAGATCGCGGGGCAATCGATGGCCGCCGTTATGTTCGAAACACCCCATCGATTGCGCGACGCACTTGCGGACACAGCCGAGATTCTTGGAGACCGGCATCTTGTCATATGTCGTGAGATGACGAAGATGCACGAAGAGATTTGGCGCGGAACTGCTGATGAAGCGCTCTTGCATTTCGAGAAGCCTAGGGGAGAGTTCGTGGTCGTTGTGGCGCCGCTCGAGCGGTCGGGTGTGGGCTCACAAGCAATGTCAGCAGAGGATGCCGAGCGCGAAATACTCAACATCGCTGCCGAGTTGGACGATGAATACGAGTCTCGTCGGGATCTCGTCGATGCCGTCGCCGCTGAGATCGGTTATCCGCGACGACAGGTCTACCAAGTGTTGCACCGACAGCGTTGAGCAAGATGAATGGAATGGCGGCGGCATTTCGCAAGTAGAATCGAGAGGTAGCGTCGTGCTGCATCTCCGATTGTCTAAAGCCGATTAGCGATCAAGAGCGGCGTTAAGCGAGCCTCTACTTGTCCAAAAACATCCTCGTCTGCGTAGCCTGGCCCTACGTCAACAGTGAACCGCATCTCGGGCATATCGCCGGGATGAACGTGCCTGCTGACATCTTTGCTCGATATCACCGTATGGTTGGCAACCGCGTCGCGATGGTGTCCGGCAGTGACATGCATGGCACTCCGACTGCTTTGCGGGCGGTTGATGAGGGCGTACGACCTGAGGACATCGCGTTCAGGTATCACGAGATCTGGGCGGATTGTATGGAGCAGATGGGATTCTCGTACGACCTCTACACGCATACGCACACGAAGATTCACGAAGATGTCGCACAGGATGTACTCCTGACTCTCGACAAGCATGGCTACATCTACGAAGATACCCAGTTGATGCCGTATTCCGAGTCGGAGCAGCGATTCCTATCGGATAGATTCGTTGAGGGCATTTGTCCTGCGTGTGGATATGACGGCGCACGTGGTGATCAGTGCGATGACTGCGGCCGTACCCTCGACCCGACCGATTTGATCGAAATCCGCAGCATCCGCGACGGCTCGACGCCAGTCTTCAAAGAGACTACACACTTGATGATCAAGTTGAGCGCCTTCCAAGAGCTGCTCGAAAAGTGGGTAGCTGACAAGAACGAATGGCGGCCGAACGTCCGCAACCAAACCATTGGTTTCCTTAACGAAGGCCTCCACGACCGCGCGATGACCCGCGACATCGAATGGGGTGTGCCGGTTCCTAAGCATCGTTTTGAGGGCTACGACAAGAAACGCATCTACGTTTGGTTCGAAGCTGTAATCGGTTACTTCTCGGCGACCAAAGCATGGGCTATCAACTCTGCCGACGAGGATGACTGGCAGGAGTTCTGGCACAAACCAGACGCCGAGTCGTATTACTTCCAAGGCAAAGACAACATCCCGTTCCACACCGTGTTGTGGCCGGCGATGTTGATGGGTTACGGGGGATTGAACCTGCCAACCGACGTGGTCGCAAACGAGTACCTGAATCTGGATGGCCAAGGATTCTCGAGTAGCAGAAATTGGGCGGTGTGGTTGCCCGACTATCTTGAACGATATGAAGTCGATCCGTTGCGTTACTACTTGGCATCGATCATGCCCGAAACGTCGGATTCAGACTTCACGTGGGAAGGGTTCCTCGCGGCGAACAACAATGTGTTGGTTGCGACGCTTGGGAACTTCATACATCGGACGTTGACGATAACGACTCGCAACTTTGACGGGAAAGTACCTGCCCCGGGCGATCTGGGAGTGCAGGATCAAGAGGTTTTGGACGCTTGTTCGCAGACATTGGATGATGTGGCGACATCGATCGAAACTCGTAGATTCCGGCGCGCACTGTACCAAGCGATGGAATTAGCTCGCCTAGGTAATCGCTACCTCGACGCGGAAGAGCCTTGGCAGACGGTAAAGAGCAACCCTGATAAGGCAGCGACCACCTTGTGGACGGCTCTAAACGTAATATCAACCCTGCGCACGGTCTTCTACCCATTTATCCCGTTCTCAAGCGACAAGATTCATAATCTGCTAGGCTTCGACGGGGAAACCGCCAGCGACGGATGGAGAACACGCGCAGTCGAGCCAGGGGCACCCTTGCCAAAGCCGCGACCGCTTTTCCGCAAATTGGAACCAGAGATTGTCGAACAAGAGAGAGAACGACTTCTCGCGCAACAGACCGGTAATCCATGAATCAGTTGAGAAACTGCTTGAATTCAGACTGCTCGAATGGGATGATTAGGACGCCATGACAACCATTCAAACGACGCCCGCTCAGGATATTTTCGCTCCTATCGAGCAAGACCTTGACCGAGTGGTTGAAGTCATAACTCAACTGAGCATCGAAGAAATCGAGCGTTGCCCCGCGGGTATAGATGCCCTCGAAACGCTCGACGAGCGTCTTACGCATGTGATGTCGACACCCGGCAAGAAGATGCGGCCTGCCATGACCTTGCTCGCATCGAAGTTGTGGGGAGCGGTGCCAGACGAAAAGATGATAAGCATGGCGGTCGCAGTCGAGTTGCTACACATCGCAGCGCTGATACACGACGACACGGTCGACGACGCGGATGTTCGACGCGGCAAGGCCACCGCGGGCTTTTTATGGGGCAACAACTTTGCCGTGCTGCTTGGTGATTACGTGTTCGCAACCTCGGCGAAATTCGTTTGTGCGACTGGATCGGTCAGACTAATCAGCCGCTTCGCCGAAACTATTGCCGAACTCGCTCGCGGCGAATTGCACGAGATGGTCAGCAACTGGAACTTGCCGGTCACTGTCGATGAATATTTCGCAAGAATCTACGACAAGACGGCATCTCTCTTTTCAACGTCCGCCGAGAGCGGTGCGGTGCTCGGTAGTGCTGACGAGGATGCGGTCAACGCTCTAAGGGAATATGGCTACTACTTGGGAATGGCATACCAAGTCAAAGACGACGTTCTCGACTACGAGTCGACCACCGATGAGCTGGGCAAACCCGCCAACCAAGACATCTTGAGCGGCAAACTCACATTGCCAGCGATCTACGCCTCCGAGAATCCGGATTGTGCGGCGGCGATCGAGGGATTTTTCAACCTGTCTGAAAATGAGCGTGAAGCGGCGCTCGGAGAGCTGTTGGACACGATCCGCCACAACGGTGGCGTGGAGCGCGCCGAGGCTACCACGTCGGAATTCATCGATACGGCGTTGAAACGTCTCGAGGTGGCGCCACCATCGGTCAGCAGAGATTCCTTGGCGTCCATCGCTTCCCGAGTCAACTCGATGTAGATCGGCCCTCTCAACGTTCGCCAACAGGATGTCGCCCGACACGATCATTGAGAAACTGTCCGCGATCTACGGCGAATTCGAGCAGACGCCACGCTACGATGCGCTCGACGAGTTGATATTTACCGTCCTGACGCAACACACGTCGGATCTGAACGCGGAGCGCGCGTTCGTTCAACTGCGCGAAAAGATTCCAACGTGGGAGGAGGTGATGGTCGCAGATCAGCAGTTGATCGCCGACGCCATTTTCCACGGTGGTATGTCAAACCAGAAATCGAAAAGAATTAAAGACATCCTCGCAACGATTCTTGAACGACACGGAGAGTTAGAGATTGAATTCCTCAGAAATTACGAACTTGAGGATGCTAGAAAGTGGTTGGTGGAATTGCCCGGAGTTGGTCCCAAAACAGCGGCTGTGGTGATGGCTTTCGCGTTAGGAATGCCCGCTTTTCCGGTTGATACACATATCCACCGCGTGTCGAAGCGCTTGGGTTTGATCGAAGAGAAGACGACCGCGGACGCGGCGCATGAGATCATGGAGCGTCAAGTTCGACCGGAACTCCGTTTCCAGCTTCACATGCAGATGATTACGCACGGTAGACAGATCTGCAAAGCTCGGAGGCCACTGTGCGGCGAATGTCCGCTGTCGGCGGATTGTCCGTCGAGCACGGTGTGAGTTAGCGTCATTCCGGTCTCCGAGGTCCCTGATACCTCCCCTTTGGATTCCAGCCTGCGCTGGAATGACGGTTTGCTTAGTAGCATATGTGCGACGAGGTGAAAGCATGAAGATAGTCTCCGTAGAAGCGACCAAGGTAAACTACCCGCGATTGAAGCCGATGACGGTGCCGCGTCCGGGGCCATCACGGAGTGATCTGAACGCGCAGGCTACTCCGCTCCGGCGTTACATGAAAGATCCCAACTTCGGGTTCAGTCGCAAGGTTCCAGGAGGAGATCGCGACGTTGGTTGCGTCGTTACGCTTGAGGACGGCACGTGGGGATTCGGTTTCACCGACCACGGCCGCACCACCGCGTCGCTCATCGAAGACTACCTCGCACCTGCGATTGAGGGGCGCGATGTGATGTCTACCGAGACCCTCTACGATTTGATGATTCGTGTCACTTCCGGTTTCGGCACCAACGCGCTCGTAGCGTATGCGATCGCCGCTGTTGATCTCGCGATTTGGGACGCCAAGGGCAAGCTACTCGAAAAACCCGTTTACAACCTTCTAGGTGGAAGTACCGACATCCTCAAGCCGCTCTACTCCACCGGCAACGATACTTGGTGGCAGAAGGAACTCGGGTTCGAAAACTTCAAAAGATTCAGTCCCTACGGCCCGCCGGATGGCATCGAAGGTATAAACCGGTTGGAGGAGGAGATCGCAGAGGCTCGCGAACTGGTTGGCCCAGATGCCGAGTTGATGCTCGATTTCTGGATGGGGTTGGATGTCGAAACGGCTGTCAGGACAGCGGAGAGATTGCGCCCGTACAACCTCAAGTGGCTTGAAGACGCGTTCCTGCCTGACACATTAGACGAGTACGAACGCTTCCGGACGCGCGTGCTTTGGCAGACGCTGGCTACAGGTGAGCACTGGTATGGCATCTATCCGTTCTTCCATGCTGCTAAAGAAGGTCTAGTCGATATCCTGCAGCCAGACATCATCTGGTGCGGTGGGTTGACGCCGTTGATAAAGATATGTCACGTCGCTGAATCCGCTGGATTATCTGTCATACCGCACGGCAGCGGTGGCACGGCGTACGGTCAGCACGCCTGTTATGGCCTGGCGGCTGTACCGATGATCGAGTGCAGTGGACCAGTGATGACTGAACCCGGTGTGCCGCTGCACGAAAAGGATCGGTTGCCGGGGACGGTAGCGCCGTTTGAGGGCAAACTGAGGCCTAGTGATGAGCCGGGGTTCGGACTTAATTTGAAGCGCGAGTGGTTCCCGCCGTTCTTCGACTAGGCACGGGTTCAGTTCGACTTGTGGACCGCTTCTAGCGACTGAATGATGCCGCGCATGTGTCCGACGCAATACGCGATGTACTCACGTCCCTCAGGTCCGTCGGTTGTTAAGCGCATGATGTGGTCGTAGTCGATGCATCCTTCGTAGTTGATGTCGTACAGCGCTTTCGCCACTTCGTACATGTTCAGATCCCCAGCATCCGGGATCACTTCCATGTAGCCCTTGTTTTCAGGGATTGTTCCAACTACGTTGCGGAAGTGCACGTGGAAAAGTCGATTCTGCTCGCCGAAGTGTTTGATGCCCTCGAAAACGTTTTGACCGGACTCGTAGCGCGTTCCGACGCAGAATGTGACGCCGTTGGCGGGTGATGGCACTTCACTGAAGAGACGATCGAACGACTCGAAGCTGTTGATGATTTGTGGGTAGCCGTGCAGCATTGGAACGGGTGGATCGTTTCCGTGCGTGGCAACTTTTACGCCAGCGGGTTCTGCCACCTCGCAAATCGCGGTGTAGTGCTTGATGTGTCGTTGCCAAAGGACTTCATCGTCGGACGCGTCCGTCGCACGGGGTGCTGCCAAAGCTTCTCGCAGGTCGAACTTAGCGTGTTTGTATCCGCCGCGTCCCTCGACGTATTTGACCAACGGCGGTAGGTCACGTTTGACAAGGCTGTTCGTGTATGGCTGAACACCGAGAACTGGGATGTCGAACTCGGCGCATAACTCAGCATTGATGCACGCGTTCCGCGTTTCCTGCTCGGCGTTGGGGCCACCCAGATAGACATCGTGAAACTGTCCCGACAAGCAGTTGGCGCGTTCGATTACCTGCCCTGCTTCGCCTAACTTGTCAACCACCATCGCCATACCGTCGCGACTAGCCGCTCCGCCGGATTCCAAGTAACCGGGGACCATGTCCATGGTGATGTCTACTGCGTCGACGCCGATCTGGGTCAAGAACCTCAAATCTTCGGGTCGATCCAGCCAATCCGGGCTAATGCGCGTGCCGATCCTCATCATCGTAGTTGCCTCCTTGAGCAGGTGTGCAGATATTGATACCACAGGTTCGAACGTGTAACCGCGGTTACCGCTAAAGCCGGAATCGATTTATTCTGTTTGATGCTGAACGCGACCGCGAATCCCTAGACAATCGCAGGACAAATCATGCCCGACGACAATGCTCCGAAACGCCCAAACATCATCCTCATCCTCGCCGACGATATGGGTTACTCTGACCTCTGTTGCTATGGAGGTGAGATATCGACACCGAATCTTGATCGGTTGGCGGAAGAAGGGATGCGCTTCTCGCAGATGTACAACACCGCAAGGTGCTGCCCGTCGCGGGCGTCGCTGCTTACCGGATTGAACCCGCACCAGACGGGCGTCGGTCATATGGGCAACAACATCGAGGGCGAGCCGTCGTACCAGGGATACCTCAACAATCGATGTGTGACCATTGCTGAGGTGCTCCGTGATGCGGGTTATCGCACTGGCATTTCGGGCAAGTGGCATTGCGGATCTGACCCTGAACGCGCGGACGAAGGACATCCGCAGTTGCAACGCGGTTTTGAGCAGATGTTTTGGTTTGAGGGCGGCAACGGTTACTTCAATCACACCCGTTTCTTCATCGACCGCACGGCTGTCGAAGCTTCCGGCACGGATTACTTGACGGACATGATCACGGACCACGCAGTCAGGATGGTCGATGATGTCAAAAACGATGATCGACCTTTCTTCTTACACGTCGCGTACACGGCACCGCACTGGCCATTGCAGGCTCTAGAGGAGAACATCGAGAACTACCGCGGCAAGTACTCGGATGGATGGGATGTTACCCGCACGGTGCGTCACGAGCGTTTGAAGGCTTCGGGCGTGCTAGACGAAAAGTGGGAGATTTCACCGCGCGACGACACTGTAGAGGCGTGGGAAGATGCCTCCCACAAGGAGTGGGAAGACATGCGAATGGCCGTCTACTCGGCGCAGGTCGATCGGATGGATCAGGGTATCGGTAAGATCTGCGACGCCTTAAGGGCTAATGATGTTGAACGCGATACGGTAGTGATTTTCCTTTCGGACAACGGGGGATGTGCCGAGTTCCTCTGTGAAGATCGAGATAACTCTAATGTCGATGATTCTCGGGTTGTGCCTCTGACACGCGACGGTCGTCAAGTTAAAGTCGGCAACTCACCGGACATCACGCCCGGCGGTGACGACACTTACATGAGCTACGACACGCAGTGGGCGAATGTGAGCAATACACCGTTCAAGCGGTTCAAGCGATGGACGCATGAGGGCGGTATTGCAACGCCGCTGATCGTCAACTGGCCTGCGGGGATATCAGATAAGGGACGCGCAGGAAAAATCTCGCATACGCCGGTCCAACTCATGGATCTGAACGCACTCTGCATCGACCTTGGTGATGGTGAGTATCCGACGGAGTTCCGCGGTCATGAGATTACGCCGCACGAGGGCGAGAGTTTCCGCGAAGTCTTGGAAGGCAACGACAACTGGTCGAAGCAACGGCCCTTGGCATGGGAACATGAGGGTAATCAAGCGATCCGCGTGGGCGATTGGAAGCTGATGCGGGAGCATGGCAAGCCTTGGGAGCTCTACAACTTGGAGCAAGACCGAACGGAACTGAACAATCTCGCGGAAGGTGACACTGACCGCGTCTCAGAGTTGGCATCGCTGTATGCAGAGTGGATGCAGCGCGCTGGGGCGGTCGATTGGCCGCCAGGCGCGGGGGGTAGTTGGCAATTCCCGGGTTTGAACGTCAATGGCACCTTCCAAATGCGAGGGCACGGACACATCATCCCGCGCGGCTTCACGCGAACGGCAGCAAACGCTAGAGAGTAAGCGATAATTCCAATTCCGCCAACCACAAGTTTCGATGGATATGCAAGAGACTGAACACCTCCCAGACGAACCAACAAATCGCGGTTTGCCACGGATAGCCAACCGTATCGTGTCGAACCCGTTTTTCGACTACTTCATCATCGCCCTGATCTTGTTGAGCGGCGCTTTCCTAGGCTTGGGTACGGTGCCGGAAATCTCTGACGATTATGGCGATTTGCTGACGTTTGGCAACCAGGTGATTCTAGGGGTCTTCATTGTCGAGGCGATCATTAAAATGGTCGCTTTGGCACCGCGACCGCAGCGGTATTTTCGCGACGGCTGGAACATATTCGATTTCGCCATCATCGTCTTTTCGCTAGTTCCGGCAACCGGGGCGTTCGCGATGATCGCTCGACTAGGTCGGTTGCTACGTGTATTGCGACTGATCTCGACGATCGAAGATCTGCGCCTGATCGTTGCCGCGCTGGTGAAGTCGATACCTAACGTCGGTCACATTCTGATGTTGATGAGCATCATCGTTTACATCTACGCCATCGTTGGTTTCCAACTGTTCCACGAACACGATCCGGAACACTGGCGGAACATCGGTATCTCGATTCTGACTCTGTTCGAGATCATCACTTTGGAAGGCTGGGTGGACGTAAACGCTAAGGCTATGGAGTTGAGTCCGTTCGCCTGGGTTTACTTCGTCAGCTTTGTTGTTGTCGGCACGTTCGTAGTTGTCAACCTATTCATCGCTGTGGTGATCAACAACCTCGATCGCGCTAAGGAAGATGCACTCAAAGAGTTGCAGCCTCCGGTGTCGCGCGAAGAGTTGTTGCAAGAATTGCGTGCGACTCAGGACAGCTTGCGGCGTTTGGAGACGCGGATATCAGATATTGGTCAAGAAGTAGGCGACCAAAAACGCTAATCGAGTTCGACGAGTTACTGATCCCGGACCGGTGGCGGGCCTTCAGTAAACTCGCTTCCCGAGCCGTCTTCAGGGGCATAACCCAACTCCGCTTTGGCCCGGCTTATATCGAAGATCTTCCACTTGTTGTCCGAAGTCGCGTAGTAGATGCCGTAGCGAAGGTCGTCAGGAGCATCGATGCAGAGGCGCACTATCTGAGCGGTATCGCGGTGGCTCAGCCATAGCGATAAAGCGAAGGGCGAGAATGTCGGATCGTCGGTCGAGATTACCCATCCAATGCGGAGATGGATCGAGCCTACGTCGTGGTAGTCGTTGTAGTAGCTGCCGATGGCTTCGCCGAATGCTTTTGAAACGCCGTAGAAGCCGTCGGGACGGATCATGGTGTCTTCATCTACAAGTGGGTATTTGCCAGCTTCGAGTTTGTCGAACTTGCCGGTGCCTACGAGGCTCCACGGCTCGTCGAGATAGTTGCCACCAGTGGCGTGGTTTGAGGAGGCGAAGATGACGCGCTTGACGCCTTCGCGTCGACTCGCTTCGAAGACGTTGTAGGTGCCAACTAGGTTGTTTGGCAACACCGATCCCCACTCCGCGTAGGCCGCCCGATCCGCTGCCAAGTGCACCACGGTATCGACTCCGGCAAAAGCGGGTTGCATCGCATCGAGGTCATCGAGTGATGCTACGTGCGATGGAACACCTTGCGCTTCTTTCAGATCCAGAGATGAAAGGTCGTAGCGATCGCCGAGGTGATCGACGAGGATGCCGCCGATCAAACCAGCGCCGCCAGTGATGAGAACCTTTTTCTTGCCGTTACTTTCAGCCATCAGTTTCGCCTTCCGAATCCTAATCGTGAGCGGTGCCGGCGCCGCAACTTATAAGAAGGATAAATCCGTTGCATGGAACTTATCTCGGTCATTGAGCGTCTAGATAATAGTGAGCAACAAGCCAAAGGAACAATCATGTCCTCGCTACGCATAGCAATCATCATCGTGCTAGCTACCGCTCTGGCATTCGTCTTCGCATGCGGCGGATCAGGCGAATCCGGGTACTACGACTACTCAGGGGCGCCTGGAGACCTTGGCGCGCCGGGTCGCGCTGGTGCACCTGGACAACCTGGCGCACCGATTATCGCAACAGTGGTTGTCGAAAAGGCGGTAATGGTCGAAAAAGTCGTCGAAGTCGAGGCTCAGGAAGCCATGATGATGGCACCTGCCGCTGCTGCCGCTCCCACAGCTGCTCCAATGGCGATGAAGATGTCAGATGACCAATCGGCGCAGAACGTCGACATCTCCTTTCAACCGCAAAACCGCATCATCGTCCGCAACGCTGACATGAGCGTCGAATCCAACGACCCCATTGCAACCATCGACGATATCGGCGACCTTGCGATCTCCCGCGGCGGCTGGGTGGTCAACAGCAACACCAGCGACCACGGCTTCTACAACATCACCATCCGAATCCCGGCAGACACGTTGGATGACGTTATCGAACAGATCACCGTCAATGTCGCCAAGGTCATCTCCGTAAACTCCGACAGTACCGACTTCACGGAGGAATACATCGACCTCGGTGCACGGCGGTCCACCATCCAAGAAACCGTTGACGCGCTCACCGAACTGCTCCGAAACGAAAACTACGACAGCGTCCAAGAGCTCCTGGAAGTCCAGCGCGAGATAACTAACTGGCAAGCAGAGCTCGAACGCATCGACGGACGATTGGCTTTCATCAGCGAATCTGCCGCCTACTCTCGCCTCTCCGTCAACGTCAACCGATCACCTATCCCGATGCGAGTGGATGTCGGCGAAGATGTTCATGTCGGTATCGGGTTAGGTCGGAAGTACACCGCGCGCTTCTTCCCGCCGGAAGATTACGACAACTTCGAGATTACTTGGGATTTCGGTGATGGATCTGCACCGCAAACCGTCTATACAGGTCTTCGCACAGAAGGCGAAGATGGCCTCCTGAGCGTCCCGGTTCCTCATACCTATCATTCAGACGAATTTGCGCCTCACGTCGTAACCGTCAGTATCAGAGCCTACTCCGACCGCGGCCTGGCCGAGGGCGAAGACCAACTCTGGGCGAACGTCTCCGAACTCCCACGCATCGACGCGTTCGTAACAGCGTCGCAGTGGGACGTTGAAGAGGGCCAACCCGTCACGCTAACCGCATCATTCAACCACCCCGACTTGCTTCGCAATGTTCGGTACTCGTGGGACTTCCGCGATGGATCTACCGTTGTCGAAGGCACTGTCGCTTCCGGTGACACCGGTGTCGAGATTGAGCACATATTCGATCGGCATCGACCAGAGTCGTACCAGATTGTCTTCGAGATTCGAGGAGACAGCGATGCGGGCGAGGTTGAAGAGACGCATTACGCCCACGTTTACGTCTACCCCGGTCCAGAGATCGAATCTTCCGACTTCAACCCCGGTGGCACAGCCACAAACGCGGTTAACGCGCTCATAGGCGTCGCATCCTTCGCCGGAAATGCGGGCATCTGGCTGGCTATCACTTCTCCCATTTGGTTGATCCTGGGTGCAATCGTCTTCTTCATCGTCCGCTTCATCATCCGTCGTCAGCGCAACGTGCAACGGGTGGTTTACGTTCCAACGCAGCCAGACGATGACCAAGAGGGCGACGAGCGGACTGAGTCGACGGCGTCTGCTTAATCCACCAGCCCAGAAACTGTAGGAGCTCGGAACCAAATTCTGGTTCCGAGCTCTTTTTATTTCGGCGATTTTGAAAACTCAGGGAACAAATCTGTAAGCGAGTGCGTCTGTTCTCCAGTGATCAAAGACAACATCACGGAGAACATGAAATGACGAACAACAAAACAGAACAACTCAAAAGTCTGATAACGAAACCGATGACAGCCTTCGCGCTGGTAATCGCCACAGCAGTGGTCGTAGCGACGATCGCGTGCAGCGAGAGCGAAACCGTCGTGCAGACGGTAGTTGTTGAAAAATCGGTGCCCGGCGAACAGGTGTTACAGACGGTAATTGTTGAGCGGGAAGTGGCAGTGCCGGGAGAAACGGTGGTTCGGACGGTGGTCATCGAAAAAGAGATGGAAGTCCAGAGCGAACCGGTAATCCAAACCGTCGTCGTTGATAGGGAAGTGGAAGTGATGGGTGAGACGGTGGTGCAGACGGTAATCGTTGAAAAAGAGGTAGTAGTTGAAGTTGAGAGGGAAGTGATTCGCGAGGTGGAAGTGGAGAAGGTTGTGGAAGCGGAGGTCGCGGTTGCGGCAACTTCGAGGCCCGTTGCGGAGGCAGCCTCAGTAGGCCACCCCACTCCTGTCGTTAAGACATCACCACCAGTTCAACCTTCGCAACCCGGTGCGACGACCTTCCAGAACACGACGCGCTCGAACTTCGCGCTGACTTCGCAGGACGATACTTCAACGTTCAGTCTAGACACCGATCGCACATCGTTCCAACTCGCGCTGAACTGGACGCGAGCGGGTTACGAGGTGGATCCTGCATCGGTGCGTGCTGAGGAGTGGATCAATGCCTTCAACTACGGCTACGAATTCCCTCGGCACGATGACTCGTTCAATATCCAGACCGACATCATTCCCCATCCGCTCGACAGCGGTTTGCACTTGGCACGGGTCGCGTTCCAGGCGCCGGATGTTGTGGTGGACCTACCATTGAACGTCACGTTGGTCCTTGATGGCTCTGGCTCGATGGCGGACGGAAATCGTGTCGCGATTGCTCGCGACGCAGCCGAGACCATCCGGACGAGTCTAGGTCGAGATGATCGTATGTCGATCGTTCACTTTGACAACAACGTGAAACACCACTTGACGGTTAGAGACGACAACCCCGGTAGCAGGGCGCTCCGCGACTCGATTCGCGATCTGAGGCCGGACGGTGGGACCAATGTCCAAGCTGGGTTGGATCTTGGCGTCCAGTTGGCTGACGAGATGCGCCGAAATCGACCTCACGCTTACAACTACGTCATCCTGATGTCCGACGGTGTTGCAAACGTTGATGCTACGAACCCGTTCGCGATCCTCGAATCGGCGTCTGACAACAATCCCGACAACCCGCTGCGGTTGATCACGATCGGTGTCGGCATCAACAACTACAATGACGTGCTTTTGGAGCAACTCGCCCAATACGGCAACGGTTGGTACCGTTACCTCAGTGAGCCGGAAGAAGGTCGCAGGTTGTTCAACCGCGATAACTGGCTTGCTTTGTCAGTTCCGTTCGCGGACCAGACGCGGGCGCAGGTTGTCTGGGATGAGAATCTGGTGCGAAGCTGGAGAATGATCGGGTACGAGAACCGCGTTACTTCTGACGAGTCGTTCACCCGTGCGGAGAAGAAGTTTGCGGAACTGCCCGCCGGTTCAGCGACCACTGTCTTCTTTGAACTCGAACTCGTCGACCAGTACGTGCTCGGGAACTCAAACCAACCGCTCGGCGAAGTCGAGGTGCGCTGGGTTACCCCAAGTACTGGTGAAGGAAATCGCCAGCATCAGGAGATCGACTCGGTGCTTGCGGTGCCCGAGGCAACTACTGACTTTGGCGCCATCGTCGCTTTGGCTGCTGACCGGTACAGCGGTTTGCATGAATACAGTGGCGGACATCCTGGTTCTATACATCGAGATTTGTCTGACCTCGCCAACATGTTGCGAGGAGTGGGTTCGCCGATGGCCGGGACGACGGCGTACCACGACTTCGAATTCGTGTTGAATTCGTTGGTCGACAATGTCCAGCCTGCTCCCAGCACCGGCTACAGCAGGTAGGAGCTAGCCTTGTTTGACGCGCTGATCGCTCGGGATTTGCTTACAATCTCGCGGAGTGATCAGCGTGCAACAACGAAGCCGTATCGACAGCTTTGTCGATGGGTTGTCCAACTTCGACGACTTCGGCACTAAAACCGAAGTCGTCGAAGTTTCTTCATCTGCCGACGCGCCGCCTCTGCGTTATTTCGTCAACGAGTTCTGGACGAACGCGCAACGGGCCGGTCATGCTCTGCATGAAATCAGCTATCGAGCATGCTTCAAGCCGCAACTTCCTGAGTTTTTCATCGACCGACTGACTGGATCGGAAAGTGCGGTATACGACCCGTTCATGGGGCGAGGCACTACTCCGATACAAGCTGCTCTGATGGATAGGCGAGTGTTCGGAAACGACGCAAACCCGATGTCGATCATGATGACGCGGCCGCGTCTTAACACGCCCGAATTGTGCGATATCGAATACCGTTTGAAGGAGGTGTCGTGGGACGATGGCGAACCAACCCCGGGTGATAAAAGATTCGGCGTGTTCTTTCACTCGGCGACACTGAGACAGATCGTCGGGCTGCGCTCTTGGTTGAGCGAACGTGAGGAGGCAGGGAAGTTCGATTATGTGGACGATTGGATCCGATTGGTGGCGATGAGCCGATTGACGGGACACTCTCCCGGTTTCTTTTCCGTCTACACGTTGCCGCCCAATCAAGCGGCATCAATCGAGAGCCAGTCGCGGATCAACGAGAGGCGCGAGCAGACGCCACCGGAACGTGATGTCAAATCACTGATATTGAGAAAGAGTCGGTCTTTGCTGCGGCACGGTGGTTTGAATTACAGCCAATTCCACTTATGTTGCGGTGACTCTAGGAGTACGCCGGAAATCCCAACAGATTCGGTCGAATTGATAGTCACATCTCCGCCTTTCTTGGATACCGTGGACTACCGGACTGACAATCACGTGCGAGCGTGGTTCGCGGGCATCGACATTGACGCGCTACCGATTGCGATCCTGCAAGACATCAAGGACTGGCAACGGTTCACGGCCGAAACGCTGGAAGAGCTTTGCCGGGTCGTCAAACCGGGTGGCACTATTTGCTATGAGGTCGGTGAGGTCCGTAATGCAACCATCAAGCTCGAAGACGTAGTTTTAGGTGCCATCCGTAATGCTCAACTCCCGGTCGAGGTGATCGGTGTGCTTGTGAACCAACAAGACTTCACCAAGACCTCAAACACTTGGGGCGTGACCAACAATCGACGCGGTACGAACACCAACCGCGTGGTGATGATGACGGTTTTGGAATGACCGAATCGGGTGGGGTCTGGTTCGCTTAGAAAGGCAGTCCTGTTGAGAAGTCGGGGATGCCTGTCCAGCGGCCTCCGTCGCCGGAGCGTTGGACGGCAATGGTCTTGATAACGTCGGGGTTGGCGAGGCCGTGTGGTGCGCGGCCGGTGAGCGCGAAGCTCACATTTTCGGCCTGTTTCTGACCGCATTCTTCTAGGAAGGTGGGCGAGTAACCGGCCAAGTGCGGTGTCACATAGCAGTTGGGTAGGGTAAGAATCGGATCTTCTGATGCCACTGGCTCGATCTCGGTGACGTCGATGCCGGCGAAGGCGATCTGTCCGTCGCGAAGGGCGGCGTGGAGTGCTACTTGGTCGACCAGCTTGCCGCGTGCGCAGTTGATGAGGATCGCGGTCGATTTCATCTTGGCCAGAGTTTCGGAGTTGATGATGTGGTTGGTCGCATCGGTGTGCGGAGCGTGGATTGTGATGATGTCCGATTCGGACAGCAACTCGTCGAGATCGACGAGTTCGACTCCGTACAGGTCGGCAGTAGATTGATATGCATACGGATCGAACGCGATGATGCGTCGTGGTCCAAAGCCTGAAACCCGTTGTGCGAAGGCGTGTCCAATATTCCCGAAACCTAGGATTCCGACCGTCTTTCCACCGACGCGGTCGACCGTCTCTTGGAATTCGCGCATCAATGCCGGATCGTCGGACCACTTGCCCTCACGGGTCGCGGCAACGGTTTCCGGGATACGGCGAAGTATTGATAGCAACATCGCCATGGCGTGATCGGCAACTTCGACGGTGTTTACACCGGGGACGTTGCATGCGAGTACGCCGAGCTCGGTGGCGGCATCGAGATCGATCGAGTCGACTCCGACGCCCATGCGGCTGACGACCTTCAACTTGGAGCAGGCCTCCAAGACATCTCGACCGGTCAGGGGCCAAGTGGCGACGAGCGCGCCGTCGGCATCCTTCATCGCCTCGATGTATGGCTCAGTCTCCTCGAACGGCTCCACAATCTCGACTTCGATATCGCCTGCCGACTCGATGATGCCCTTGACATCGACGAAGGTCTCGCAAGCAACCACAACTTTGAGGGACATCTAGTTTTGCTCCATATCTTGGTTTCGCGTGTGATCAGATCGCAACTATCAACCATAACCCGAAAAGTGTAGGACAACGAGGTGATGACTAAAGTGTGGTGGGCAGGTGATGGTGTGAGGTTTTGAACTAGGATGCGAAGGATGTGGAAGGATTTCAAGGATGAGCACCCCCTGCGGCTCGTTTCGCTTGCCGCGTCCCCTCTTTGTGTCCCGTTTTGGGGGAAAGGGAGGTTCGCAGGCGCGTTTAATTGAGCGGGCATGCCCCGCTCGCTTCACTTCGTTTGCTCGCGCCCCTTTCGCAGGGCGAAAGGGGCTGATCGTTTTTTCGAAGCATCGCCGCGTCTTTTCGGGATCGCGTCGATAAGTCGGTTGTGAAAGTCAGTCAATATTCCAGCACCGCCGACGTCGCCAGACCGTCGGCCCTCCGGGGAGCATTCTGAAAGACTGCTCCTCGTCATCGCTCGATTCACCCCTCTCGCTGGTGCTGTAGCCTCTTCCGTCCAGCGAAGCGGAAAGACGTGTGCCGGGTAGAAGGCCGTTCGCTCGAACCTTGAACGGGCATCCCCCGCGAGCTCGCTTCGCTTGCTCGCGCCCCCTTC
>VXSB01000003.1 GCA_009838175.1 Chloroflexota bacterium | reverse complement strand
GCAAGCGAAGCGAGCTCGCGGGGGATGCCCGTTCAAGGTTCGAGCGAACGGTCTTTTATCCGGCACACGTCTTCCGCGTTTCGCTGGGTGCGGAGAGGCTACAGCGCTAGCGAGAGGGGTGAATCGAGCGATGACGAGGGGCAGTCTTTCAGATGCCCCACGCAGGGCCGACGCTCTGGCGACGTCGGCGGTGCTGGACTATTGACTGACTTTCACAACCAACTTATCGACGCGACCCCGAAAGACGCGGCGATGCTTCGACAAACTACACGTCGACCAAGAAAAATGCCTATACCACATACATGACAACAAACCAATATCCCCCACCCACCGAAACCAGCCGGAAACCACGCCGACTGGTAATTACACGCGATAGCCGCTCCTACTCCCGGAAACCAGTCTTAGTGCGACGAAGCGCTTCGTTCCAACCCGACATCAGGCGTATTCGCTCAGATTCCGACATCTCCGGTTCGTACCGCCGATCACACTGCCACAACATCGCGAGTTCGCGGTCGCTACGCCAAATGCCAGCCGCACGTCCAGCGAGAAACGTTGCCCCCAGCGCCGTCGTCTCATCAACCGCCGAAACTTCAATGGGACGGTCAAGCAGGTCAGCTTGGAACTGCATCAGGAACGGATTTCGCGTCTGACCTCCGTCAACACGCAATACACGCTCCCGACGATTACCGCGCCGAGGCATACGCAGCTGAGAATCCATGATGTCCACCACCTCTTTCACTTGGTAGGCGGTAGATTCGAGTGCCGCGCGGATGACATGGTCTTTTGTCGTGCCTCTGCTCATGCCAGTAATGGACGCTCGGGCATGTGGGTCCCAGTGAGGCGAACCGAGGCCGGAGAACGCAGGAACGAGATACACACCATCGTTATCTCCAAGAAGCACCGCGATATCAGACGACTCCTCCGCATTGGCAATGATGCCAAGTCCGTCTCGCAACCACTGCATAGTCGATCCAGTATTGAAGATCGATGCCTCGAGCGCGTAAATCTTGGACCCTCCAGCTTGCCAGCCGAGAGTGAACAACAACCCGGCATTCGCCTCATCAAGATCGTCAGCCGTTAGCTGTCCCGAACCGGCTGCACCAGTGAAGAGATCAAGGTTGGCACCGTTGTTCGCCAGCAAAAACGCGCCCGTGCCGTAAGTGCACTTCATATCACCACGAGCGAAACACGCCTGACCGTAAAGCGCCGCGTGTTGGTCCCCAGCCACCCCGGTAATCGGTATTGCGCGCCCGCATATCGACGGATGTGTGACAGCAAACGTCCCGGCAGAAGGCAACGGCGTCGGTAACGCGGCCTCTGGAATGTTGAAGATTTCGAGAAGCTCGGGATCCCACGTCAAGTCGTGGATGTTAAGCAGCATCGTGCGCGAAGCATTGGTGACATCGGTTAGATGCGGAACATCATCTTGTGGAGTGTTGGATGAGCCACGGGTGAGTTGGTCGATGAGCCACGAGTCGACCGTGCCCAGCCGCACATCCCCGATCTCAGCGCGAGCTTGCAGATTGGGTATCGGCAAGTGGTCCAACATCCAGCGCATCTTCGTCGCCGAAAAGTACGGATCGACGATCAGGCCGGTTCGCGACCAGATATCGTCTGCCAATCCCGCGTCGCTTAGACCGTTGCATATCTCGGCAGTGCGATGGTCCTGCCAGACAATGGCGTTGGCAAGTGGACGTCCAGTCGCGCGTTCCCAAATGACGGTCGTTTCCCGTTGATTCGTAATGCCCATCGCCGCCACATCAGCCGCAGTGGCGTTGGCATCCTCCAGAGCGAGTCGCGCAACTCCGATAGCAGCTTCAGCGATCTCAACCGGATCATGCTCCACCCACCCGGACTGCGGGAAAATCTGGCGAAGCTCCTGTTGCGCCGACCCGATCGGACACGCGGATTCGTCGAAAACGATCGCGCGCGTCGACGTGGTGCCCTGATCGATTGTGAGGATTAAGGAGCCGGAAGGCATCGTTACCCGAAGAGCGGGTTATTGCCACCGAACGCATCAATGGCTGTCCCAGTGACCGCGGACGACTTCTTAGATGCGAGGAAAACGGCGAGATTGGCAATCTCCGACGGCAGCATCAAGTTCGGGTGATCCGCACGTCCGCGGTTGTTAAAAGCCTCGCGGTAACCTTCGGTATCCGTTCCACCAGGACAAATCGCGTTGACATTGATGCCATGCTCGTGCAACTCGGCGGCCAGAGACTGTGTGAGGCTGATTAGCGCGGCCTTGGTTACCCGGTACGCGCTACGACCTCTGCCGCCAGATCGCCCCCCGATGCTTGAGATGTTGATGATCGTGCCACTGCTCTGCTCGACCATCGTCGGAATGACCGACTTGGTGAGCATCGCAGCTGCGTTCAGATTCACCTCGATCACATCGTACCAAGTCTCGTCTGCGAGGTCAGTCAGGTCGATTCGCGGATGGATAATGGCCGCATTGTTGACAAGAACGTCAATGCGTCCAAACTCGGCCAACACGGCTGGAGCGATCGCCGCTACCTGTGCCCGGTCCGTGAAATCCGACTGGCACACCAGCGCTTCCGCGCCCAATTCACGAACGTTTTCCGCTGTTTCCTCCAACTCCGAAAGAGTCCGACCGGTTACAGCGACGTTCGCGCCTTCACGTGCGAACGCATAAGCGCACGCACGTCCTATCCCCTTCGAGCCGCCAGTAACCAGCGCCACTCGGCCCCGCATCTCCATGCTCATCGCTGGACTCGTCCGCTGACGTTTCCACCCGCCACACTCATGACTTCGCTGACGGACACAAGGTTGAAATCGCCGTGGAACGTATGCGCCAGCGCGGAAGCCGCGGCCGCGAAGTCAAGAACCTGAGTAGATGTCCAGCCATCCTGAAGATTGCCATATATCAGGCCAGCCGAAAATGCGTCGCCTCCACCCACACGATCCACGATGCGAACCGAGTATTTCGATGCCAGAAGAATCTCGGAGCCGTCGAAATAAAGCGCTGACCAGTCGTTATCGTCCGCAGATTGAGATTCGCGTAAGGTGATGCCGACTTGCTGGAAGTCGAACTCTTCAACCAACCGGTTTACGACCGGTTCATAAGCCGCAGCATCGATTTCGCCGCTCTCTACATCGACACCCTCAGGAGCTACACCGAGCGACATCTCAGCATCTTCTTCGTTGCCGATGGCGACATCGACGTGCTTCATCATCGGTTGCATTACGGCCTGTGCTTCCGCGGGCGACCATAGGTTCTTGCGATAGTTCATGTCTGCGGAGACCGTCAAGCCCATCGACTTGGCAACCGCCGCCGCTTCATCACAGGCTAGGGCAGCAGATTCCGAGATCGCCGGCGTTATACCGGTGAAGTGGAACCAATCTTTTCCATCGAAGATGCGCTCCCAATCGATCTCGCCGGGTTGCAGTTCGGCTATCGAGGATGCCGCTCGGTCGTAAATCACCTTCGACGCCCGCATTGCAGCGCCGTTTTCAAGGTAGTACGTGCCGAGGCGTTGACCTTGGCGCACAATTTCGGAGGTGTCCACTCCCCACTGTCTTACATAGTTGATGCAGGCTTGACCGATGTCGTTGTTCGGAATCGCAGTTACGTATACCGACTCGATCCCGAAGTTGGCCAGAGACACCGCGACGTTGCACTCGCCGCCGCCGTATGTAACCTCAAACTCGCGCGCTTGCGTGAAGCGTTCGCGACGCATGGTTGCGAGCCGCAACATTATCTCGCCGAACGTGACGACTGATGGCATCGATTGAATCTCCTTGAGGTTGACCTTCAGTTCAGTTTTGCTGATTTCTAATAAAACGTGGCGTTCTCATCATCGCCTTCGCCATCCGATCCAGATGCAACGTTCGCAAGTTCGGCATCGACAGCCGATTTGAGCAACCGAACATCGGAGGCGATTGGGAACCATGTCATGCCTTGTTCGATACGAAGAGCGGCTTCGTTGCCATCGATACAGTGGATACCTGTGGCGACTCCATGCTTTTTGCCTGCCGCCACGACGGTCTCGACGGCCTTCACATGGTCCGGATGTTTGTTGTCAAGCCCAGTTGGCACACCGAGCGAGCTGGCCAAATCATTGGGGCCGACGAAGCAGACATCGAGGTCCTGCACCTGCATGATCTTGTCGATCCGGTCAACGGCTCGCCAGTCCTCGATCATGCAGACGACCATAATGATGTCGTTGGCCTTCTCGTAGTAGTCGCTGCCATAGACGAGCTGACCGCGCGTGGAGCCGATGCCGCGGAGACCGCGAGGTCGATACTTGGCGGCCTGGACGGCACGTTCCGCCTCGTCTTCATCTTTGACGTCGGGAACTACGATGCCAGTAAAGCCGATGTCGAGAACTCGCTTGACCCAGATCGGGTCGTTGCTCGGGATGCGGGCGAACATCGGTTTTCCGGAACCGTTGCCAGCGCGCAGGCAGTTGACCGCGGTCGATACATCGATTGGATTATGCTCGAAATCGAGAGTTACCCAGTCAAAATCAGTGGTGTGCAACAACGTCTCGATGACCGTGGGGTCACCGCTCGCCGACCAGGTGCCTAGCGATGGCAAGTTTTGGTTGAGTTTCGCCTTTACAGGATTGACGTCCATATTCTCAATTCCCTCACGATTCCACGCGCAATGAGATTAACACAAGGGGTTCGCATCGACTGTATGGGCAGGCGATAGACTCGTTAAAATCGACGAGCGAAACGGTCTCAGGAGATAAAGAATGTCACGGCACTCGAAGCTCGAAGTTCTGAACGCAATGCACATTATCGGGGTTGTCCCGGTCTTCTACAACGGCGACATCGAGAATGCCCAAAACATCGCTCGAGCCTGCGTCGCAGGCGGAATACGCGTCCTCGAATTCACCAACCGCGGCGATCACGCCTGGGAAGTGTTTTCAAGTTTGGACCGCTTCTGCGCCACCGAGTTACCGGATGCCATTCTTGGCGCGGGATCAGTTCTCGATGCCGGAACTGCATCGATCTACATCAGCAACGGCGCCAGCTTCATCGTCGGACCGGTCACCAATCCAGACGTTGCAAAGGTCTGCAACCGCCGCAAGGTTCCCTACATACCCGGTTGCGGCACCGCTTCTGAGATTTCCAATGCCGAAGAGCTGGGAGCAGACATTGTCAAGATATTCCCAGGTTCAGCAGTCGGAGGTCCGGGCTTCGTCAAAGATGTGTTGGCACCCATGCCATGGTCTTCGATCATGCCTACTGGAGGCGTTGACATCACAGAGGATTCTCTCCGCCCTTGGTTCGAAGCCGGCGTATGCGCCGTCGGCATGGGCTCGCGCTTAGTGTCCAGCGACGTGGTCGCGAACGGAGATTGGTCGACACTCGAGACGCGCAGCCGCGATGTTGTGGCACTGATCAAGGCCATACGCGGCGAGTAAACCGGCAAAGCGTACGATTCATGGGCAGTGGTCGTACACATTGATGCCCGAATCACATTCTCATTTCAGCGTTCGAGCACGCAACCTGCAGGGCACGGTCGAAATCTACAACCCATGGGCCCTCGGTGCTGATCCGCACCGCCGTCCTCATACCCTCTAGCAGCTCGATCTCGCGTTCCCCATCAAGGGCGATTGTGCCTCTCGATGCTTGAACCAGAACCGTTTCACCCGGCTCGATGACTTTCCATCCGGTGATCGGCACCTCCCGAACCATGCCGGGAGCGATCGGCGCGACCACAGATTCTTCACCGGGTTGACCAGGTCCCGGAAAGCTGATGTGCAGTCCCCTTGCATCGTCGATGGCAATCAGCGCGAGCCGTGCTCCGATGGAAGCGATCCCTATGCTCGATGCTTCGGCGCGGGTCAGGAACACGGCCTCCAACGTGCCGACGTCCCATAATGCCCGGGCACCGATCATGGTCTGGCGCGAGACTGCGGCATCTACGAGTGCGATGTCCCGAAGTCCCCCGTTGACGATGATCTCGATCTTCTTGGAACGACGACACACGAGATCCCGAATATCAGGATTCTTTGCGACGGTCGCTGCTGCGATGCCAGCCAATGTGCCTTCGATCTCCTTGGGAAAGACGTTGTTGGTACCAGTCGAGATCGGTGCCAATGGCACGTCGCCACATCCCTTTGCAACCAACCGATTAGTTCCATCACCTCCCAGCGTCAATATGCAGTCGGCTCCGGCGTCACGCATGATTTGCGCCGCAACCGTCGAGTCGCGCTGGCTACCGGTTGGCATCTGATCAATAAACTCCGATTGCATCGTCTCCTGAGTGTCTGACATCGCATTTCGCGCCAAACCGGCCATATCCGGCATAACGATCACCGTGTTCACACCTTGTGATTGGAGCCCTGCGAAAACCCGCCTCAAGATGTTGGACTTCTCTTGGTTGGATACGACGCGCCCCTGCGCCACCAATCGCCGGATGTCCTTGCCCGCAGCGGGGTTTGCGATTATGCCTACGGTGGGCATGAGAGATGCATTCTGGCAGCTACGAGAACCAGTTAGGGATTAGCGGTCGGCTACGGCGTCAGCCAACACTTCGGCGAGGAAGTGTGCAGGCCGATGAAGCTCATCTTCGATCTGCTGCTTGCACGAGACGCCTGTAATAGCGAACTTGGTGTCGGATCCTGCCTTGCGTAAAGCTGGGAACAAGCGATCTTCGCCGACCTGTTGCGATACATCGTAGTGTTCTTTGGCGTATCCGAACGAACCGGCCATGCCGCAACATCCGGCGTCGATGAGTTCGGCTCGGTAATTAGGCGGTTGGTTCAACGCGGCAACAGCTTGCGTGGTGCCTATGAGAGCGCGTTCGTGGCAGTGAACGTGCAACAGGATTTCGGTCGATGCATCGCTCCAAGCGATTTGCTGACCACCATCGTCGAAAGCATCAACCAAAACCTCTTCGAGCATCAGCGAAGCATCCGCGATAGCCTGCGCCGCAGGATCCGAACCCAGCAGATCCGGATATTCGTCCTGCAACGTCAATACGCAGCTGCTCTCGCAACCCACGATCTTTGCGCCAGCCTCGACGTACGGCATCAGCGCCGCAACGTTTCTCTCGGCGTTCTCGATGGCACGATCGAGCATTCCGGCTGACACCATCGGTCGACCACAACAGACACGATCACCCAGACGCACCCGGTAACCTAGCGCCTCGAGCAGCTTTACCGCGCCCACACCTGCTTCCGGATGATTGAAGTTCATGAAGGTGTCGTGGAAAAGCACGATATCGCCGCGCGACCCGGTTGTGTTCGAGCTACGTCCTCTGAACCACTGTTCAAACGTCTTGCTAACAATCTTGGGCAGTTTGCGGCGTCGGTCGATACCCAAAACCTTTTCGGACGCCCACCTCGCGGGCGCGGACCTGTTGACGATATTGGCGAGTGGGGCTAGCGGCCCGGGTGCTAGGGCATTTAGGCGGTGGATGTCGGCGACGAGTCTCGAACGCAGCGGCACATTGTGCGTCTGGTAGTAAAGGTCAAGGAATTCGTACTTAATCTTCGCCATATCGACGTTCGACGGACATTCCGATTTGCAAGATTTGCATTCGAGGCAAAGGTCGAGAACCTCGTACATCCTCTCCGATTGGAATTCGTCGATGGGTAGTGCGCCGGACAACGCGGCGCGCAGTGCGTTGGCTCGGCCCCGGGTTGAGTGCTCCTCTTCGCGTGTAGCCATGTAAGAAGGACACATCGCGCCGGCGTTGACCTTCCTGCAAGCTCCCACTCCATTGCATCGTTCAATCGCACCAACGAACCCGCCATCCGCGCTCCAATCGAGTTTGGTCGGCAGCGCCTGCGCCGAATAGGCGGGGCCGTAGCGCAGGTTTTCCCGCATGTCAGGAGTGTCGAAAACCTTGCCGGGGTTCATGATCCCGTCCGGGTCGAATAGGTCTTTGACCTCGCGGAAGTGGCCAACCAACTCTTGGCCAAACATCTTCTCGGCCCACGCCCCTCTAACGATCCCGTCACCATGCTCGCCACTCAGAGAGCCGCCGAATTCGAGGACGAGATCGGATATCTCATCGGCGATGGTGTACATGAGATCGATGCCGACGGTTTTCTTGAGGTTTACGAGCGGCCGAATGTGCAGACACCCAACGCTGGCATGACCGTAATACCCCGCTTCGGTGCCGTGCCGTCTGACAATCTCGTCGAAACGCTCGACGTACTCCGGCAAGAGTTCGGGCGCAACGGCGGTGTCTTCGACGAACGGCAACGGCTTCGCATCCCCCTCGACATTCATCATCAAACCCAGACCCGCCTCGCGCATCGCCCACACCTGCCGCTGTTCCGCTGGCTCAAGCAACAACGTTACCGCGTAAGTTGCGGTGCTGCGTTGGATAGAAGCACTGAACGTTTCTAGCTTGGAGCGCACTTCGGCCATGTTTTCGCCGGTCATCTCAACGACGAGAATGTCTGAAGGCTCGCCCTGGAGAAATCCTAGACCGCGCGAAAAGCCTAGCGATTTGCGGGCTTGGGCGATGATTATCTCCCCGATGTGCTCAACCGCGCTCACTTCGTGCCCTAGTGTCGCGACGGTGGCCTCCATCGAGTCTCGCAGCGTGTGAAAGTGAAGGACCGCCAAGCCTTTCGACTTCGGGATGTCCCAGAGCTTCAGGCGCGCGTCGGTGACGGCGGCAAGTGTGCCTTCGGACCCGACCATCACCTGCGTCAGATCGATGATCGGCCCGTCGCCCGGAGAGTAGACCCGGTCGATGTTGTAACCTCCAACGCGCCGAAGAATTTTGGGAAAGCGCCGATCAACTTCGCCTCCCGCACGCTCTGCAACATCTGGAATGCCACGGTAGATCTGTCCTTCTCGGTTGGAGAGCGTCATCTTGCCTTCCAACTGCCCGGCGTTAAGCGCCTCGAATGTCGCTCGGGACCCGTCAGCAAGTACAACCGACATTTGCTGGACTTGGTCGACGGTCTTGCCGTAGATGATCGAGTGAGAACCGCACGAGTTGTTACCCATCGCGCCGCCGATGTTGGCTCGCGATGATGTGCTGGGATCAGGGGTGAAGTACTTGCCAGTGTGCGTAACTTGGCGGTTCAGTTCGTCGATAGTGATACCCGGTTGAGTGTGGACCCATCCTTCCTCACGGTTGATCTCGACGATGTCGTGCATGTATTTCGAAAAATCAACCACCACGCCTCGGTTAACGGTTTGTCCTGACAGACCAGTTCCCCCGCCTCTAGGGAGCACGGAAACACCCGCGGACACGCACGTCTCGATAACAGCGCTCACATCGTCTGCATCTCTTGGGAGGACAACGCCGATGGGCGTCATCTTGTAAATGGACGCGTCGGTGGAGTACATCTGCCGCGCGTAGCGGTCGAAGCGCACTTCGCCGGCGACTGCTCGTTTGAGCTCTTCAGCGAGTTGCGAGCGCGTCGACCCGCCTACGGCATTCACGCCGCCGCCTCGTCGTGTCTGTGATGATCTTCTTCTGACTGCGGCAGCACGACCGATGCGATGACGCTTATCACCAAGATTGCGATCACGATTGCCAAGGATCCGAGAGTGATGGTGATGGAGATTTGACCGTCGGGCACGCCGAGGTTGTGGATGAGATCGTGGAACTGGTCGTGGATGGCGGTTTCGACGATGATCTTCACGCCGATGAATGCGAGGATTGCTGCTAGGCCGTAGGAGAGATATCGGAAGAGGTTTACGAGGCCTTCGAGGAGGAAGAAAAGAGGCCGCATGCCGAGAACGGCCATGGCGTTTGATGACCAGATGATGAACTCGTTTTTGGAGATGCCGACGACGGTGGGTATGGAGTCGATGGCAAATACGACATCTGTTGAAGCGAGAACGAGGACGACAAGGGCGAATGGGGTTGCCATTCGGATTCCGTTCTTGACGGTGAAGAAATTGTGGCCGTCGTATTCGTCGGAAATCGGGTAGATGCGTCGGAACACTCTTGCGACTATGTTCTTGGAAGGGTCGACGTCTTCGCCGTGGGAGGTTATGAGTTTGTATGCGGTGTATATGAGGACTGCGGCGAGGAGGTATAGGACGGGTTCGAATACGGAGATTATGCCGACGGCGAAGAAGATGAAGACGGCGCGGGCGACAAGGGCGCCGACGATGCCGAAGAGGAGGGCGCGGGAACGGAAGAGGTCAGGGAGGGCGAAGTAGTTGAAGATGACGAGGAATACGAAGAGGTTGTCGATGCTGAGGGCTCTCTCGGCGACGTATGCCGTCGTGTATTCGATGCCCAGTTCGGTTCCCCCGGCGATGAAGACCCAAACCCCGACAGCGGCAGCAACTAATGTCCATAAGATGGTGAGGAGAGTGGCCTCCTTCATGCCCACGTGGTGGGCCTTGCCGCTCAGGAGTAGGAGGTCGATCAGAAGTAGAACAAAGACCCCGACGGTGAACGCCGCGAGGATCGTGAAACTGTCGAAATACCCTTCCACGGCAGAATTCCTCTAATCGTCCGGATTCAATCTGGCAGGGCGTTTGTTCGACGAACGCGTGATAGTGAAAATCAGAAGATGGAGTTGATCGTGAACTTCTGTTCACCTGCCGGGGCTTTGACAATCACCTCATCGCCCGGCTTGCTGCCGAGAATGGCGCTCCCAACTGGGGAGATATCTGAGATCTTGTTACGCAACGGATTCGCTTCGTTTGCCGCTACGATCTGATAATCGACGGTCATGTCGGTGCCATCCTTGGTGAGACGCACCCAAGAGCCGATCTGCACGTGGTCACTGGCTCGCCGCTCAGATTCATCGATTATCGTCGCGACCTTGAGAGTCGATTCCAACCGGTTGATTTGGGCCTGAACCATGCCCTGATTTTCCCTGGCGGCTTCAAGCGGCGAGTTTTCACGGACGTCACCACTGGCAGCGGCACGTTCGATCTCGCCAGCTAACCGGACGGTCTCCACGCGAAGCTCCTCGAGGCGGTTAACCATCTCATCGTAGCCCTGTTGCGTGATCTGGACCTCCGTGTCACGTCGTCGCATAGCACCGCCACGCGCGGCATTCATCGTTGGCTTGCGGACGCGGATGTGAGGAGCGAGGCTGACCTCGATGTAACCCTTCTTCTTGACGTAATTAAGGAAGTCCTTTACGGCTGCCACACGCTGTTTGTTCGTATCCGACGCGCTGGCCCCGAAGGTCTCGGAATACGGGCTGATATCCGATGGTCGTAACGACTCGAGAGTGTTATTGGGGCCTATCCAGCGAGCGAACTTCGTAAGTTCCGGATGGACCGAGCGCTTCTTGCTGTCGGGTATCGTGATTACGTATTCGGTGACGGCATCTTGGACGGTCAAACCGTTGGAGGTGGAAGCGGCTGCGGAGTATTCGGTTTGTGATACCAAGTTGCTTTCCTTAATGCTGGCGACCAGCGAAAAGTACACGACAGCGGTTCGCATGTGCGCGAACCGAAGCGGGACACTTCTTTTAAGTGTACGAGAGCAACGGAATCATTGCAAAAATCCGTTTACCCAAACCGTCTCCAAATCAACACCAAAAACCTAACGGTTGAGGCATCTGGAATTGGGATTTTCACCTAGCCGTTAATCGGATGTGGATCGATGTAAACGGCCGCATCGCCGGTCATGACTTCATCGCCGGTTTGGTTGGCGCAGGTAACCGCCAGCTTCACGATTGGCTTGTCCTCTCTAACGTTCGTCACCTCGCAACGAGCTGTAACCTCGTCACCGATATGCACCGGGGCGATGAAGTTGACGCTCAGCCCGAGGAATATGATCGTCGCCTCCTGACCAGCCATCTTCACGCCCAATACCGCTGAAATCATCCCGACCATTAACGCGCCGTGCGCGATCCGCTGACCAAATCTGGTTTTAGAAGCATAATCATCGTCCAAGTGAAGCGGTTGAGTATCTCCACTTAGTTCCGCGAATTCACGAACGGTCTCGCCCGTGATCAGACGGCTGACCGAAGCGGTCGAACCTACGACAAAGTTGCTTGGAATGTTTGACATCTGCCTACCGTCCCCGTCGATCAGGTGGAGTTCGGCTTTTCTTTGGTGTCGGACTGATTTCTTTGGGCGATGTATGAACCTACCATCACAAGAATTGCTCCCGCCCACAATTCGGGCCCGATGTTCTCGCCGAGTATCAACCAAGATAACACCGCCGTCATGATCGGAGATGACAAGGAAATCAACGTCACTCTGCTTGGCAGGTAGTTGCTCAACAACCACGTCTGACCAAGGAAGGCGAAACCAGCGATTATCACGCCTTGATAAAAGAGCGACACGCCAAGCAAAAGTGTCATCCGAATCGGCTCGGCCTCGAAAATCAACGATCCGACAAGGAAGGTCACACAACCAAATATTCCCTGTGCGACGAGCATCTTAACGGTCGATATACCTTGCCCGAGTATTGAAAGGTAAACCTGCCGCAATCCGAGCAGCAACGCGGAGCACATGATTAAGAGGTCGCCAAGCCATACGTTCGGTGCGCCGAGCGCATCGACATCGCCGACGATGCTCCTCACGAACAGCGCAACTACGCCGGAGTAAGCGATGATCGCGCCAATCACTCGACGGGGCGATAGTCTATCGCTGGGTATCAGGAAGTGGGCGAACACGCCGGCCCACAACGGAAACGTCGTTATGACAACACCAGCGTGTCCAGCAGTGGTGTTGTACTGACCGAGATTCATGAACGCGGTCTGAACCGAAAACAACAACCCGAGCAATATCAGGGGCCAGAGTTCGGCGCGCGTGATCTTCAGACTTTGGCGCGTGATCAGCGCCCAAATAAGAACGACGACCATGCCGAGCACGAATCTCATGAATCCGAGACGTAATGGCGGTGAATCTTCTAGGCCGATTTTTACAGCAACCGGCAAGCCCGCCCAAAGTGAGGCGAGCAGAAAGGCAAAACTGCCAGCACCGAAGGTCAGTGGTCGGCGACGGTCGGCCCGATTGGCGTGCCCGTTAGAAGAACCACCAATAGAAACGGAGTCTCGACCTGCGTTATCGAGATTCTTAGATTCGTCCGAAGAGGTCAGTCTTCAAGCCGTTTCAAGTACTGACCGACCCAATCGAAATCAACCAGATCTACGTAGGCATCCATCAGTGCTTTGGTGACCGGGCCCGGCACATTGCCATCACCCACCGTAGAGCCTTGAACCTTACGCACAGGGCAGATACACAGCGATGTCGAAGTTAGGAACACCTCATCCGAAGTCGTTGCATCAAACATGTCGAGATCAGTCTCGACGACTTCCAAGTCAATCACATCAGCGAGTTCGATTGCGGTCTCGCGGGATATGCCGCCGAGAACAAACTGTGCCTTGGGCGTATACGCGACGCCATCCTTGACGACGAAGACATTGGAACCGATTCCTTCAGTAAGGAATCCGCGGTTGTCGAGAAGTATCGCCCACGCCTCGGGATCGTACTCCTTGGCCTCCATGTCCGCCATGATCAGGTTCAGGTAGTTGTGCGACTTGGCGCGCGGGCTCAACGCTTCAGGGCTTACGCGACGCGTCGCCGGCACCCAAACATCAATGCCGTCTCGGTAAAGCCGCGCCCGCGGTCCGAGCGGCAACGGAGTGCACTCGATGATCACCGTTGGTCCCCCGTCAGTCGACCACATATCGCCACCGACGAGGTCGACTCCGCGCGAGACGCGTTGCCCGACCCAGTAATCATCGTCGTCGCTGAGAAGCTTCAGGTTCTGTTCGACTACCTGGATCGTGGCATCCCGCATCTCATCCTTGGTGATGCCCGGATCGATTCTCACGTAATCAAGCGAGTTGTAGAAGCGCTCCAAGTGTTCATCGAGTTTGAATATCCGGTGGCCGAAGGTGCGTGTCATGTCAAATACGGCGTCGCCGTACTTGAAGCCGCGATCTCTGAACGGGACGACAGCTTGGCTTTCAGGCACGATCTCGCCATTGAAGTACGCCACACGTTCGTTTTGACGGGTAGACGACATGTCGTTGAGCCTTTCGATTGATTCGATGGTCTAGAGTTATGTTATAGACCGCGCGACGGATCGGCCAAAATTTCGTACTTCCCCCTCGTACGCAATGGGCGCGTTGTGTTCATTAGAATCTCAACGTTCGTATGGAACTTCAACCAACCCCAACTAATTCCGACTCCAACCGACTCCGGCCCACTGAATCTGCGGTTGACGTTGTCGACCGCGAACCTACACCCCCGCGTACATCTTGGGCAAGCATCGAATCGGTGCCCGAGTGGCGTCCGAGTATCAATATCCACATCGGCGGACGCGTAAAACCACCGGTTGAATCAGTCGATTCCGAAAATGGTTCCGATGCGCCAGTTTACGTAGCACCGAGACGCCGCCGACTGGATCTGATCGATGTTGTCCTAGGCGCTATCTTGGTTCTCGCGCTTGTTCTGCGCATGTTCGGAACAGATTGGGATCAGGGCGGACTGTACCATCCCGACGAGCGCGACTTTTTGGGGCGCGCCGAGCGGCTCGATTTTTCACAGCTGACCGAACCGGGTTTGTTGACCCCCGAATCTCGACTTAATCCGCAATGGTTCAACTACGGCAGTCTGCCGCTTTATGCGCTCGCGGCCTGGAAGTCGATAGCTGCGCCATTTGCTGATAAAGACTGGAACCTGTTCGACCTCAGATTTCCCGGACGCAACTTCGCTGCTATCGCCGACACGATCACCGTATTATTCGTCTTCCTGTTGGCATCACGCCTGGCCGGCGATCGGCGAGCCGGTCTGTTAGCCGCATTGCTGACCGCGTTGGCGGTCATACATATCCAGAACGCGCACTACACCGCCGTCGATGCCCCGATGACGATGTTCATCGTTGCAACAGTCTACTTCTCGACACGGTTAGTCCAAGAACGGAAACAGTCGGACGCCCTGCTGTCGGGTGTGATGCTCGGATTGGCAATCGCGACCAAGGCAACAGCGGCTCCTGTCGCCCTAGCTGTGGCCGCCGCGCACCTGCTAGTGATGATCGGACCCAGCATCACATCACGCGGAGCCATCAGCGTAACGCCAGACGATGTCAAGCTGGCGCTCCGATACGCCATCTTGGCCGGTTCAGCAGCAGTCATCGCTTTGTTGGTGACACAGCCGTACATGATCATCGACTGGGAGAAATACTTCTCCGACATCTACCGCCAATCAGAGATGGTCAGACGTGTAGTCGATTTTCCGTTCACCCGTCAATACATCGATACACCTGCGTTCCTCTATCAGATGCGACAACTCTCGACGTGGGGCTTGGGCATATCTCTCGGCATCGCGGTATGGCTCGGTCTGATTTGGGCGTTGGCTCGCACACTCGTCACGCGCAATCTCGCGTTCATCGTCGTGTTGTCGTTCGTGCTCCCGTACCTCTTGATAAACGGTCAGTTCGAGGTCAAGTTCCTACGCTACATGCTCCCGGCCACGCCATTCTTGATCGCTTTCACCGCCGCCGCAATCTGGTGGGTCAATGCAGACTTGCTACCGAGACTCCACCAGGCGATCCGGTTGGGCACTTACGCCCTAGGCGCAGTGGCATTCCTCTTACTCGCACACTACACGTTCGCATACCTCAACGTCTTCAGCGGGGCACACCCGGCACAAGACGTTTCAAGGTGGTTGCGCGAAAACGCCGGACTGGGAACTGTCGTGATTCAGGAACATTGGGAGGAGGGCATACCCAACATCATTGGCTTCCGAATGCACGAAAAACTGCCGATGTACGAACCCGACAATCGTGCCAAGTTCTCAACTGTCGCTCGATTATTGGAGAGTGCAGACTATCTCGTGCTCTACAGCAATCGGCTCGCGGCGACGATTCCAAGGTTGCCGGAACGGTATCCGATATCGACGAGTTTCTACGAAAAGCTGTTTAGCGGAGAGTTGGGCTACAAGGCCGTCTATTCATCAGTGCGAGTGCCAGAACTTTTCGGCGTCGTCTATTGGGACGATCCGTACGCGAGGGTCCCTTTCGGAGTCCCAGGGGGCTATATCAAACCGCGCGGCTCTCTCTACAACTGGGACTGGTTCGGATGGGCGGACGAGAGCTTCACCGTCTACGAGCATCCACACGCCATCGTCTTCCAGAACACCGACAAACTTGGGCAGGCCGAGTATTTTAGCCGGATTTACGACGGTCAATCACTCGACAACATCAACCGCGTTCTAGCTGGTGGAGTAGGGCTGTTATACGAAGATGACCAGGCGAGAATCCAACGATCGGGCGACAGTTGGAACACCATCTATTTCCTCAAGGACTTGCCGAATGAGTTGGCGTGGCTCGTGTGGCTGATCGCGGTCCAGATCATCGCCTTGGCGGCCTGGCCGCTGACATATGTCGTCTTCCGTCCGTTCGCCGACCGTGGGTACCTCTTCAGCAAACCTTTAGGCCTGCTTATCGTCGCAACCATCGCGTGGCTGTTCGCGAGCTTCGGCGTAATCGGCTTCAACGCCATCACCGTCGGAATTGGAATCGTCCTGCTCGCATTTGTTTCCTTCGCCATATTCTGGAAGATTGGCGACGAGATCGTTGTCTTCATGAAAGCGAACTGGAAGACCATCGCTGTCGCCGAGTTGATCTTCCTCATAGCGTTTCTAGCCTTCTTGGCCATTCGCCTCGCCAATCCGGACCTCTGGCACGCATGGCGGGGCGGTGAAAAGCCGATGGACTTCGCGTATCTGAACGCCATCACGCGATCGACCATAATGCCGCCCTACGACCCATGGTTCGCCGGTGGATATCTCAACTACTACTACTACGGCCAGTTCATAGTCGCTTCGTTGATCCGCATGACCGGAATCATTCCATCGGTCGCATACAACCTAGCGGTACCGCTAATTTTCGCGCTGACTGCGACTTCCGTTTACACGATCGCTTACAACTTGGTCGCCATGGCGATGCGGGCACGCGGCGCGATCAGGCTCGGCAAAGTCCCGATAATGTTCGGTGTCACCGCGGCAGTGTTGGCCGTTGTGGCTGCAAACATCGACGGATTAGCTCAGGTCGGCGGAGGGTTGTACGACGCATATGTGAAGGGGCAAGACTTCCCGCAGTTCGACTACTGGCGAAGCACACGGCTTTTCGAGCGAGATACTGGCGGCAACGAGATTACCGAGTTTCCGTTCTTCACATTCCTATACGCGGATTTGCATGCCCATATGATCGCTATTCCCTTCGCCATCTTGGCGTTGGGGCTGTCCATCACCGCCTTCCTCCGAGCCGGCATGGAGAGGTTGTCGAGATTCGAGACTCTAGCTTCTCTGGCGCTCTTGGGAATCGCCGTCGGCTCGTTGCGCCTCATCAATTCTTGGGACTACCCTACCCAGCTTCTCTTCGCCGCGGGTTTCATTTTCGCAGGAGAGTTTCTTTACGGTCACCGAGGCAAGCTGGTGGGCATTGCACACGCGATTGGTAAGACGGCAATAGTCGGAATCGTCGGATACGTTGTGTATCTCCCGTTCCACAACAACTTCGAACTCTTCAACAACGGGGTTGAGCTAAGCAAGTTCCAGACGTCGCTCTGGCGCTATCTCGTCATCCACGCGATATTCCTCTTCGCACTTGGTTCCTGGCTGGTCATCGAATGGCGCCGCGGGACGTTCCGCTTCGATTCAATCGTCGGAATACTCAAAAACGATTTCGGATATCCGAACTGGGCGAATGCAGCAATCGTAGGCGCGTTTGGCATAGTCTGGATCGCCGTCATCGTCTCCTATCCGCACTTCATCACTGTGATCGCCACTCTTGCAGGCACCGCGATATTGGCTCTGACTGGGCTAATGGCATATCTGCGAAGGCACCCCGGGCAACGCTACATAATCATCACAGTCGCCCTAACGATGATGGCGTTGTTGATGGCTGCGGGCGTTGACGTGATCACCGTAAAGAACGACATCGGACGTCAGAACACCATCTTCAAGTTCTACATCCAAGCGTGGTGGTTGCTAGCGATTGCAGCGAGTTACGCCTTGTGGAGACTCTGGGACGTGGGAGCGTTCATCACTCGCAACATTAGCTCCGTCAGAGCTCTATGGTTATCGGTTTTCGCGATCCTTGCCGTAGGTGTATTCATCTACCCTGTGATGGCAACTGACGTTCGGCTAGACGATCGTTTCAACATCATAGGACCAGGGATCGATGGTGAAGCTTACATGGATGAGGCGTTCTACCATACGCGCGGCATTGACATCGAGATCGCCTCGGATAGACCCGGAATCGAGTGGTTGCGAGAAAATGTGCATGGATCACCGGTCGTTGTTGAAGCGCAATGGGACCTGTACACGTGGGCCAACCGTATCTCGATTTATACGGGGTTGCCGACCATCTTAGGCTGGGATTGGCATCAGACTCAGCAACGACACGAATACCGCTGGGAAGTGCAGCGTCGCAGGGCCGCCATCAATAACTTCTATGTCACCAGAGACATTGACGACGCACGTAAATTCTTGGACGAATTCGATGTCAGATACGTCTATGTCGGAGAGCTGGAACGGGGTGCTTATCCGTCCAGCGGTATGGAGAAATTCAACAATTCAGATGAACTCAATCTGCATCCGGTGTTCAGCGAAGGCCCGGTAACCATCTACGAGTACCGTGGATAACGATAATCACGGGATTTGACAAGATGCCAGCACCCTCAATCAAAACCGCGTCGAAAGCCATCAAAGCAGTAGCTGATTTCCTGGTACCCATAGCGTGTGTTCACTGCGGCGAGGAAGGGTCGCTTTGGTGCGACCAGTGCATCGAGAACGCTCCGAAACTCGCTAGCAACACATGCCTGAAATGTGGGGAACGCACCGCCGAGAACCTGAAACTCTGCGGCGATTGCGTCGCCTTACCGCCACCTTTGGACCGCCTCGTGCCGATATATCGCTATGGCGGTCCAGCAAGAAGCGTAGTCCACGCGCTCAAATATCGTCATATAACGGCCATCGCCCCGGCGATGGCGGATACCATGTCGGCACACCAATTTGTATCTCGAGCGAACTTGGATTGCGTCGCACCGGTGCCAGCACACCAAGATCGTCTGCGCGAGCGCGGTTACAACCAAGCATCGCTGCTCGCGAGAGAAATCGCCGACAAACTACCGTTGCAGTTCATTGAGGATGCATTGGCGAAGACGCGTGCGACGCAATCACAAGTCGAACTTACAAAGCAACAACGCGCGATCTCGTTGAGAGGCGCGTTCGAAGCCAACTACCGCTTCGACGATGGGCATGTCCTTCTCATTGACGATGTCTGCACCACCGGCAACACTCTCATGAATTGCGCAGCCGCGTTGAAACTCGCTGGAGCCCGGCGCGTGTCGGCGATCGTATTTGCTAAAGAGACTCTCGACGCCGAATTCGATAATGAAGGTTAGAACGCAACGAACATCAAAGACGGACGTTTTGAAAAACGTAAAGACGATACTTTTTGATGTCTACGGCACGTTGGCTACATGGTCTCCAGACCGTTACGTCATCCATTCACGCGCGGCATTGCAGTTCGGCATTGAGGTAACCAAAGCTGGAATCGATGCAGGGTACGCGGTCGCCGAGGCTTACATGACCCACGAAAACACCAAAACGCCCATCCGAAATATGACCGCGACCGAGCGCGATCAATTCTTCGCTAAGTTCGAGCAGTTGGTCCTGCAAGGATGCGGCATTGAGGTGGATCTCGAACTCGCCGACAAGATTTGGCAGGCAGTAGCCGCGCAGGAATACGAAATGGTCCTTTACGAAGACGTTTTGTACAACCTATATGAGCTCCGCGCACGTGGTTACATCGTTGGAATCGTGTCGAACGTGCCCAGTGGCGGTTCTGAGCTATCGGACCAACTCGGACTATCAGATAGCATCGACTTCGCGGTCACGAGTAGCGAAGTCGGATGCGAAAAGCCTGATCCACGCATATTTGTAGAGGCTTTGCGCCGCGCGAACAACACGCTACCGAACGCCGCGCTAATGGTGGGCGACCAACTCGAATCTGATATCAACGGAGCCATCGGCGCGGGGATCCAACCAGTACTTCTCGACCGCAACAACAATCACCCCGATTTCGCCGATCATCTCCGAATTACTTCCTTGACCGAGCTGCAAAACGTCCTTACTCGAAAATAGAGCGAACGGCACAATCGACGAAACGCAATAGATGATGAACAAAACTCAACGCCTTCAACGCTGGTACGACGAGAACGGGACTGCTGACAGTCTGCTATTCGGCGAGTTCATGCACCTCGGAGCCAACCAGACCATCCTAAAGGTGGGTCTCTTCGACATCGAACCAGACGAGAACTCGGTAATCCTCGATATGGCCTGCGCGGTGGGCGGCAACGCACGCTGGCTCGCATCCCTCTACAACTGCACCGTTTACGGCAACGACATCGACGAGGACGCAATCGCGACCGCGACTGACCTCGCGCGCATCGAAGGCGTCGATCAACGATGCAACTTTATCGTCGCGCCCGTAGAGAACACTGGGCTTGAAGCCAACTCAATCGACCTCGTCGTTTCGACTGACATCTACGACATGGACGAGGTGGCGAGGGTCCTGAAACCCGGCGGTCGCTTCCTGTTGAGCGCATTATTCCGCTTAGACGCGCCCAATCCCGAAGAGATCGCCGCCCAATACGGCCTTACAGTCGAACTCCGACGCGACGTCACGGAACTTGCCCAAACTTTCCTCCACTCCAAAGAAGAAGAAGCAAGACTCCTGCAAAAGTCGAAAATCATCACCGACCGCCAGCTGATAACCGTCATCAACAACGCGCTGCGCCGCCGGGGCGGGCACCACCTGTTGGTGAGGTGGCGGAAGGCAGATGCGTGATTGCCCTCCGCCAGCCCTACGAATCGGAGATCAACAGCAACTTACGGATAAACCGCCAGCGTTTCCAATCCGGTCGTTTCGGGTAACCCGAGCATAAGGTTCATGTTCTGAACACCGGCTCCGGCAGCACCTTTGACCAAGTTGTCTAGCGCGGTCACCACGATCAATCGATCGCTGTAAACGTCCACGTTGACATTGATGAGGACGTGATTGCTGCCCCAAGTCTCTTTGGTAGACGGCGCGGCTGAAACTACTCGCACAAACGGCTCATCAGCGTAGAAAGTGCGGTAGATGTCGCTCGCCTCTTCTTGGGAGACTTCGCTCTTCAATGTGGCGTAGTGAGTACCAAGAATACCGCGCGTCATCGGAGCGAGGTGCGGTACGAACGTAACCTTGACTTCGCCATGCTTCGACAACGCGCTAAGCTCCTGCGACATCTCTGGCATGTGCCGATGTCCGCTCAGCCCGTACGCCGACATGTTGTCGTTGATCTCGTTGAAGTTGTACGCGACGTCGCCTTTACGGCCGGCCCCCGAAACGCCGGACTTCGAGTCACTGATCACATCGGTTTCAATGATGTTCGCGTCGAAAGCCGGAGCCAGTCCGAGAATCGTTCCCGTCGGATAGCAGCCGGGGTTGGCAATCAACCAGCTCCGCTTGACATCCTCACGGTGGAGTTCCGGCAGTCCGTACACGGCGTTCTCGATGTATTGAGGACATGGATGCGCTGTCTTGTACCAAGTTTCAAAAACATTCACGTCTTTGAGGCGGAAGTCAGCGCTGATGTCGACGCACCGAACATCCTCTTCGATGAACGGACTCAATGCCTCCGCGCTAGCAGCATGAGGCAACGCGGAGAAGACGAAATCGACCGAGTCGTCAAGCGAAGGCGAGATCGTCATGTCAGCGTCGAGAAGGTGCGGGTAGACCTCGCTGAGCTGTTTACCGGCTGCGCTTCGACCTGTTACCTGCTCAACTGACACATCTGGATGTCGGTACAGAATACGCGCCAGTTCGGAACCGGCGTATCCGGTAACGTTGATGATGCCGACACGCGTCTTAGACATCGCTTATCTCCGCCTCTCTCGTCCTTGACGATTTTGGGATGGATTAAAACCTGATTCTATCCCCTAACGTACATCTTGGGGCCTTCGACGCTGCTTCACGTATTCGACAACTGCATGTATTCCATCGGGCGGCGCGCCGAGTTCGATCGCCTTCGTGATATCCGCTTCCGCGAGTTCATCCTGACCCAATGCGGTTCTCGCCACCGCGCGATTGCCCAAGGCGTCCGAGTTCTCGGGCTCCAAATCCAGTGCCCTATCGAGACTTATCACCGCCTGCTCGAAGAATCCCATGCTGAGATATGCCGTTCCGAGATTGAACTGTATCGTTGCATTCTCAGGATCCAACCAAGCCGCCTCTTCAAAGTCCCGCGCCGCCGAGTCCGGCTGACCGAGTTGCGCCGAATTCAAGCCCCGCGCGAAATATTCTGATGATGTGGTAGGTTCAGACACTGAGCGCAACCGCTCGAGATTTAGATGCTGACACGATGGGCTTCGCCCCAAGTTCAAATACTAGGATAAGCGTCCTCCTATGAAAATCGCCCTTATCGGTCAATCCGCATTCGGAAAAGCGGTCCTTGAGGCTTTGATAGACCGCGAAGAGCACGACATTGTCGGTGTTTTCGCCGCGCCTGATGGGCGCCGTAGACGTGAACCGCTCGCAACTGCCGCCGAGGCAATGGACATCCCGGTCTGGCAGTTCAAGCGGATGCGAGACCAGGAATGCATCGACGTCTTCCGATCTCTCGACGCTGATCTCTGCGTTATGGCCTACGTCACCGATATCGTTCCAAATGAAATCATCAATGCACCGAGCCGCGGCACCATTCAATATCATCCCTCACTCCTACCTCTCCATCGCGGACCGAGCTCCATCAACTGGGCCATCATTCACGGCGATACTGAAACAGGCCTATCGATATTCTGGCCTGACGAGGGACTCGACACTGGTTCAATCCTGATGCAGAAACGAGTCGAAATCGGGCCTGACGACTCCGTCGGTTCGCTTTACTTCAACCATCTATTCCCGATGGGCGTCGAAGCATTAGTGGAATCAGTGGACCTGGTAGCTACTGGAAACGCTCCGCACATCGTCCAAGACGAGAACAACGCTACGTACGAGGGATGGTGTGGCTCCAAGGAAGCCCAAGTCGATTGGTCGAACGACGCAGACAGTGTCCATAACTTGATCCGCGGCTGCGACCCTCAGCCGGGCGCATGGACCACGTTGAGCGATGAAAAGGTCTCCTTGTTTGGCAGCACGAAGGCATCTAGCAACGACACGAACGTTGATCCAGGAACGATTCTTGAAATCGACGGTACGGGAATGACTGTTTCGACCGATGGAGGCTCAGTCAAAGTGAAAAGAGTGAGAGTCGGTCGCGGCCCGAAATCACCGACTCACGAAAGTAGCTTGTCGGTAGGCGACCGATTCAGCTGACTCGAAACCAATCGAGCATGAGTTGGGTCACGCGGTGCGACGCTTCCAACTGCACTAAGTGACCGCAGTCTTCGAGGATCTCAAGCCTCGCATTCGGTAAAGACTCGACTGCTTTTTTGCTGTGACGCGTTGGGATTATCTTGTCCGAATCTCCCCAGATAAACAACGTCGGTGCCCCAATCGCCGCAAGAGCCTCTTCAGACAATAAATCACGTTGTCCGAATAACCCCGTAAACCTTCCCATACCTTGATGAAACGAGTCGACCGCTCCGTTCCGACTACCCACCCGGAAATGCAACTCTTTCCACATCTCGCGCTCGTCCGAAGGGCCGGATCGTTGCGCTTCGAAACGATCAAAAAAGAAGGCACGGTCTCGTCTGGAGTCGTATCTGATGAACCGTTGCATCATTCGGACCGACGCCAGCCGCAGAAGCCAATTCAACCCCCGCCCAAATCCTGGCGATGACATCAATACCGCGCGGTTGAAGCGCTCCGGATCGCGGGTCATCGCGCCAATAGACCCCAATGCTCCCAAAGAGTGGCCAGCGATGTCGGCAATATCGATGCTGAGAGCATCCATCACGTCCAAAATCACATCTCCGATTTGCGTCCTAGGCGCATGCACACGATCCGGAATCTCCGACATGCCGAACATCGGAACATCAGGAACGACCACTCTGTGGTCCATTGCCAATGCAGCGATCTGCCGGTGCCAGATAGCCCCGCCGCTACCGGCTCCGTGCACTAACAGCACTGGAGGTCCGTCCCCAAACTCCATCACATGTATTCGTTGGAACCCACCTGCCGGCACGTACCGCCCTTCGTACCGCAAGTTCGAGAACGACATCAATCGATCGCCGGCCGCTCGAATATGCTCCAAGCCCTCATCTGATGCCAAAACGGCCCTATCAACAGCTATATCCAAGATGCCACTGCCTATCTATTCAAGAACTCCACCAACGTGCCACGGAATACGTCGTGTCTAAAATTGGGGTTGCATGACATTATCTGATACGAAAACCAGCCCTGATCCGCCGCAACCCAGTTCCGGCATCGACTCAGACTTAATGCTCCAAGAAGCAGAAAACCTCTTGGAGTTCGACCGCGTTCGCGAGATGCTAGCCAAAGAAGCCCGGTTTTACATGTCGCGCGAGATCATACGCGAAGCGCGACCCGTTCGCCACCCAGAAGACGTCACGCGCTTGCAGGACGAAACCGCCGAGGCCGTAACTCTGCTCAACACGAAGGGCGACATCGGCTTGGCTGGGATGCGAGACCCACGGGAGCCGCTGCGTCGCGCCATTCTCGGCGGTATGCTCAATGGTTCCGAGCTGCTGGTGCTGTGCAGCATCTTCCAATCCATGTGGGTCGCTAGGTCAACCGTGATGACGATCACGGACGAATTGCCTTTGCTCTCCGATATGGCGTCCCAGATCCGCGATCTTCGCGAAGTGCGAAAGGGTATCGTCGAGGCGCTCTCGGATTCAGGCGACGTGCTCGACAGTGCCACACCACGCCTCGGCCAGATGCGCGAGCGATCGCGTACCGCGTACCAACGCGCGATGCGAATAATGGAGCGTTTAGCATCGCGCGAAGATCTGAAACCGGTGTTGCAGTCGAACGTGATCGCGTCACGCGGAGATCGGTTGGTGCTGGAGGTGAAATCCTCGCATCGCGGATTCGTACGAGGCATCATCCACGACGTCTCGTCCAGCGGTCAAACCGCATTCATCGAACCATTCACAGTAGTCGACGCCGCCAACGAGTGGCGAGAAGCCGCGTACGAGGCGGAGAAGGAAGAGGAGCGAGTGCTGCGAAAACTGTCGCGCGCGATCGCCCTTCATGGCGAAGATGCGATGGCATCCTTGCAAGCCGCCGCCAGTCTCGACGCAGCGGTTGCCAGAGGCCGTTTGTCGTTAAAAATAGGTGGCATCCGTCCGAAAACCAGCTTCGATTCTGCCTCAGACGATCCGATCAACCCTGTTCTAATCGAAGCGCGCCACCCCCTTCTCGGCGATGATGCGGTCCCCATCACTATGCGACTCGACGAGATCAGACGCGGATTGGTAATCACTGGACCCAACACCGGTGGCAAGACGATCGCCTTAAAGACCCTCGGGCTGGTAGCCCTGATGCATCAATTCGGTCTGCAAATCCCTGCGCGGGAAGCATCTGAGTTACCTGTATTCGAAGGTGTATACGCCGACATTGGAGATGCCCAAAGCATCGACCGCAGCGTATCCACCTTTTCATCCCACATGGAACGGGTGATACGAATCCTCGCACATGCTTCTGATAGATCACTCGTGCTACTCGACGAACTCGGTACAGGTACTGATCCCGAAGAAGGGTCAGCCCTCGCCCGCGCAATCCTCGATCGCTTGGTGTCCAGCGGCGCTTGGACATGCATCACCACTCACCATCGTCCAGTCTCCGAATTCGCCGCAAAACACGACCATCTCGCTAACGCATCCGTCGAACTCGATCCGGAGACGATGCTCCCGAACTACCGACTCATCATGGGTTTGCCCGGACAGAGCTACGCCATGCAGGTAGCCCAACGTCTCGGACTGGAGCAACCGATCGTCGATCATGCCATAACCATGCTCGATCCCCTCCGATCGCAGACCGAAAGCCTCCTGAAATCGCTGCAACAAGAACGCGACCAGATCGGCGACGTCCAACAGCAAGCCGCCGAAGATCGCGCCGAGGCGGAACGTATGCGCGCCGAAGCCGAATCCCATCTCCAACACGCCGAAAACGAACGCGACAAAGCTATCGAAGAGGCGCGCGAGCAATTGAAAAGCGAAGCCCAACGCGTGCGCCGCCAACTACGTCGTCTCATGCGCGAAGCGGAGCGCGACAACACCTGGCAAGAAGCTAGACAATCGGCCGCCGACGTTGCACGTTCGGTCAACAGCGAAGCCTGGATGGCTACACCTGATTCGCCCCTTTCGCAAAGCGAGGGGGGCGCGGGAGCGCAGCGACCGCGGGGGATGCCCGCCAGCAATCCACCTAAATTCGCGATCGGCGACGTCGTCAGAGTCGAGAGTCTCGGACTGACTGGTGAGATCGTCGAGCTGGATCGTGACGAGCGCGCCGTCATACTGTCCGGTTCGATGCGGTTCCAAGCGCGCCCACACATGATGACGCTCTTAAAGGCTTCCAGAAGCGCGCCCACGTCGAACCAATCTTCATCGCAGCAACCAACACCGACCAAGATGACGCGTGTTTCCGACGCTGCCGGAGATCTTGACGTCCGCGGTTCCCGCGTCCACATGATCGAATCGATGATCCCGCAATTCATCGACAGGGCCTTTATGCAAGGCCTCACCAGCGTCCGCATAATCCACGGCGAAGGAACTGGCGCGCTCCGACAAGCCGTTCGCGACATCTTATCCCGCGAATCACACGTCGAAACCTTCCAACCAGCACCCCGAAACGCCGGCGGCAACGGCGTCACGATCGCTATGCTGGAATGACGTCCTTCAGCAGCGCATCAGCATCAACCACCCGCGCCCGCAACTGCCCGCAACCAGCGTCGATATCGATGCCCTTCTCGATACGCACCGTAGACGGCACGCCGTATCTTCGCAGTTCAAGCTGGAACCGCTCGGCCTCTGCACGGCTCGTGCGACGGTAAGGCCCGCCCGCAGTCGGGTTGACCGGGATCAGATTCACATGGCACAACATTCCGGATAGCAGCTCGCCGAGGCGACGAGCGTGACGGACTCTGTCGTTCTGATCTTGTAGCAACACGTACTCAAAGAAGATCCGCCGATCAGTCATCTCTACGTACCGACGACATGCATCGAGCAAGACTGATATCGGGTAACGGCGGTTGATCGGCATCGTTTGCGAACGCGTCGCATCGTCCGGCGCGTGCAGCGACACCGCCAAGTTGATCTGAATGTTCTCGCGCGCCAACCTCACGATCTGCGGTGCCAGTCCGACCGTTGAAAGAGTGATATGCCGAGCACCAACCGCCAAGCCGTTCGCATCGTTGATCGATCGAATCGCCGACATTGTGTTCTCGTAGTTCGCAAGCGGCTCGCCCATGCCCATGAAGACAACGTTCGTCACACCCTGGACGCTACCTATCTCCCGTGCTCCCTCTTCCACTTCGGATCGATCCTCCGCAAGCGCGATCCGCTGCATGAAGATGATCTGAGCCACTATTTCACCAGTCGTCAACTGCCTGCGAAATCCCTGCTGACCCGTCGCGCAGAACGTGCAGCCCAAAGCACAACCAGCCTGTGTAGAAACGCACACCGTCTTCCGCGCCTTGCGATGCGAGTCAGCAGCGTAGCGCATTAAAACCGTCTCCACCAACTCACCATCAGCAAGCCTGAACAGGGCCTTGTCAGTCGAACCATCCGCCGATGTCAGATGCATCACCTTCTCAAGAGGATTCGCCGTATATCGCCGCGCCAACTCCTCCCGCAACCCCTTCGGCAACGTCGTCACTAACTCGAAATCCAGCAAGCATTCCCGATGCAACCCCTGCCAAATCTGCTTCGCCCGAAACTTCGACTGCCCCAACACATCCACCACTTCGCGCTCCAATTCTGAGCGCGAGAAATCCAAAATGATTGGTTTTTGGTCCGTTGTAGAGGCAGTCGAAACAGACATGCACTCAATGCTAACGCGGGTGCGCGACCCTAACTTACGACCACCGCGTCGCCTTCTCTGAAGTGCGCCAACACTTCCTCATCAACTTCAACGCCGAGGCCGGGCTTGTCCGGCACCTCCACATGACTGTCGGTCTGCGTGAAAACCGGATCCGTCAACGCGTATCTGATCGGATGCGGCGTCTGGTCGAATTCAGTTACTGGCTCGTTCACATAAGGTTCCTTCGGGTGCGCGGGCGGAGACTGCGAAACCGTCGCGAGCGTATGTAGAATGGCTGAAAAGCTTATCGCGGTGTTCCAGAAGTGCGGCACGAACCGTACGTTGAAGGCCTCGGCCATCGACGCCGACAGCTTCAACTCCGTGATGCCGCCAACATTAACGATCTCTGGTTGGATAATGTCGAAGATGCGCTTCTTGAGCAGCCTCGCCACTTCCCGCCGCGTGCTCGCCGACTCACCGCCTGATGTCGGAACTGGCGAGCGTAAAGTTACGAGCAGGTTGTCATCGTCCGCACGCGACGAGCATGGTTCTTCGAACCACGTAACGTCCGCGTCCGCTATGCGATTAGCCATCCGAAGCGCGGTCATCGGGTCATACGCCTCGTTGGCATCCACCATGATGCGGATATTGTCACCGACCTGCCGACGAAGAGCATGTACCCGATCCACATCCTCGTCCAACTTCAACCCGCCGACCTTCATCTTCATGCCCGAGAAACCCTGATCTACATAGCCCTGAGCCTCTTCCAGAAAATCCCCCCACGTAGGGTCTTCCAAATCCGACGGCACATAGTAGAGTCCCGTCGCGTAGGCGCATATACGATCCCGAACCCTCCCGCCAAGCAGTTCATAAACTGGCAACCCGTGTGAACGCCCCACCAAGTCGTGCAACGCCATGTCGATCGCGCTTGCGACGTTCGATGAAAATCCAGTGAAGCCTCCGCCTTGATACGTGGGATTCACAATCGATTGCCAGATCGCGCCGATACGCTCCGGGTTTTCGCCGATCAACCTCGACGCGGCTCCAGCTAGAGCCTCCGTGCTCGTGCCAGTCTCACCCCATCCGTATGAACCATCGTCCGCAACGATCTTCACGATGGTCGTTCGGCGTTCATCCGTCCACCGCTGCGACCAACCGAACGGTTCCTCCAGCTTGCCGACTAGAGGATGGATTTCGATGCGTTCGATCTTCATGTCAACTGATGCCAATCGTCGTCCAACTCGGCGAAACGGTCATGCATCACATCGACGAACGTGTTATCTATGCTGAGCGCGTCGTCAAGCGTCTCGATGTTCGATGCCATATGCCGCGGGTTCTTAGTCCCAATGATCGCGACGTGAATCTCTGGATGCGCGAGCGTGAAGCCCATGGCGGCGACGATCGGGTCCTCAGGCTCGCCCGGCACATCGCCTTGCCGCTGAACCACTTGGCATCGCTGCAAATAAGTGTTGTCGTACCCTCGACGCGAACTCGACATCCCTGATTTCGCCATGCCCCAAGTCGCACCTGCGATCGGACGCTTGACGATCACACCAATCCCATTGTCAGCGCATTTCTCCAGCAGTCCCGTCGTATATGCTCGCTGCTCAACGACATTGAAGCTGGTCTGCAATGTGGAAAACACTCCCGAGTCAACAGCCCAGTGCGCAGCATCGTTGTCGCCCGAGTATCCGATCATGCGAGTCTTCCCGGCATCCCGCGCGTCTTCAAGCGCTCGGATGATGTCGCCCCTCTCAAGGTCGGAAATGCCACAGGAATGGAGTTGCACCAGATCGACATAGTCAGTGTTCAGACGGCGCAGACTGCGATCGATCGAGTCGCGCACCGTCTCATACGTCCAATCGCTGCCATTCAACCCACCCCCACGAGCATGACCAGCTTTCGTCACAAGCACATACTCATCCCTGCGATTGGCCACCGTGCGTCCGATCAGCTCCTCGGAAATCCCGTAACACGCTGCCGTGTCCAAGAAGTTGATGCCCATGTCGAGTGCATTGTTCAGAACACTCCCAGCCTGTTCAACATCATCGAAATCGAGCTCCGAGCCGATCTCTGCCAAACCCGCGCCCAGCCGCGAAACCTTGTACCCGGTATTACCGAAATCTACCATCTGCATTTGAAGCACTCCTTTTGAAGTAAATGGTTCTTCATTTGTTGGTGTCAGGCCATATCACCTTGGCAGCCCAAGCACCGTCGAAGTTCGTGCCATCGTTCAAGACCGCGTCCCTAAGGATGCACCGATACATATTCGTGTTACTGAGATCAGCGTCTCGCAAATCGGCACCCGCCAAACTCGTGCGAAACAACGCGCAGTTGCTAAGATCCGCTTCTACGAACTTCGTCCGCCTGGCCCACGCCTCCGAAAGATCCGCTCCCCGCAGACATGCACCGCTCAAATCGGCGTTGTCCAGTATCGCACGCGACAGATTCCATCCTGTGAAGTTCATACCTGCCAAGTCCGCCCCAGACAGGTCCAGACGTTCGCTCGGATTCTCCGAGCGCCAGTCATCAACCGCGGCTGCGCCCATCTTTATCGCCTGCAAGTGTTGCGGATTCAAGTCGAGTTCGCGGGATCAGATTCGCTTTGGAGTGTGCCATTCGGCTGCACTGGAGAAATGTTAATTGATTGTCTTCAGCCATCCGCTAGACATCGCTAGACGCGGGGTGAAACATCTATGAAACATATCTTTATTACCTTGAATTCAATCGGCGCTTCACCGCGCCTTCAAGAGTCAAACAGGTTCAGGAGAGACGAAAAACATGGCAACTGCCGATGATGTGATCAAGATGATGGAGGAATCGGGGTCGCAGTGGTTGGATCTGCGCTTCACCGATGTTCCGGGCACTTGGCAGCACGTGTCCTTCCCCAAGCACGAAGTAACCGAAGACCTGTTCGCCGAAGGCACTGGTTTTGACGGTTCGAGTATCCGGGGTTTCCAAACGATCGACGAATCTGACATGCTGCTGTTCCCTGACGCCAGCACCGCGACCGTTGACCCATTCATACCGGGCACGGTTTCGATCATCGCCGACGTTAAAGACCCTATCACGCTAGCGGACTACGACCGGAGCCCGCGCCATGTGACGGCGAAAGCGGAGGCTTATTTGAAGTCGACCGGCATCGGTGACACCTCCTACTGGGGTGCCGAAGCTGAATTCTTCATCTTCGACAGCGTTTCGTATGGCGGTGCTTCCAACTCTGCGCACTACGAGGTCGACTCGGAAGAGGCGATCTGGAACACTGGCAACGCCACCGACCTTTCGGGCGAAGGTCCAAACTTGGGTCACAAACTCCGCCATAAGGGCGGCTACTTCCCAGCACCGCCTTCGGACACTCAGACGGTGATCCGGCACGAGGCTTGCGAAGCGATGGCCCGTTTTGGCATTGAGATCGAGAAGCACCACCACGAGGTTGCGACGGCTGGCCAGGGTGAGATCAACTGGCGTTTTTCACCTTTGAAGCAGGCGGCTGACCATGTGATGGCTTACAAGTACTGCCTGAAGAACACTGCTGCCAAGCACGGCAAGACTGCCACATTCATGCCGAAGCCATTGTTCGAGGACAACGGCACGGGCATGCACACTCACCAGTCGATCTGGAAAGATGGCTCGCCAATGTTCGCGGGTGATGGCTACGCTGGTTTGAGCGAGTTGGCGCTCGCCTACATCGGCGGACTGCTCAAACACGGCGACGCGCTGATGGCGCTGGTCGCTCCGAGCAGCAACTCGTACAAGCGTTTGGTACCGGGCTTCGAGGCTCCGACGATCTTGGCGTTGTCGGCACGAAACCGCTCGGCTGCGGCGCGCATTCCGATGTACTCGCAGTCGCCGAACGCGAAGCGCGTAGAGTTCCGACCTCCGGATCCGACCTGCAACCCGTACCTTGCCTTCTCAGCCATGTTGATGGCCGGTCTCGACGGCATCGCCACTGGCGCAAGCCCGGGCGAGCCGATCGAAGAGGACCTCTACGAAGTTGACCCTTCGACGCTGAATCAGGTTCCAGGAAGCTTGTCGGAAGCTCTCGATGCGTTGGAAGCCGACAGCGATTTCCTGCTCAAGGGCGGCGTCTTCACGCCTGACCTTTTGGAGGCCTACATCGACTTCAAACGCGAGAACGAGGTCGACGCAGTCCGTCTGCGTCCGCACCCGTACGAGTTCTTCCTCAGCTACGACGCCTGAGTCTTTAGCGGACGAAGGATACAGACGAAAACGCCCCGGGGTAATTCTCCGGGGCGTTTCGATTCAGCACAGTTGGAGCTAAACCCAAACCTCTTCAAACAACCGCAGCCAATTGCCGCCTAGGATCTTGACCACGTCGTCGTCGGAGTACCCGCGGTTCAGAAGGTATTCGGACAATACCGGCAACTGGTCTGGGGTTTTCAGTCCTTCTGGGTATTGATCCTCCCATGCCAAAGGCATGCCACTGTGGCCGGTGAAACTGGAAGGGTATTTGGTGCCCTGTTGGCCGCCTATAAACTTCCAAAACTCTTCGGGTTGGTCTTGGGTGTGGTCGGTGCCGATGGCTACGTGATCTACGCCAACCATGTCTACTAGGTGGTCGATCGCGTCTAGGTAGTCGTCGATGGTGGAGTCGTAGGTGTTACGCAGGAAGCCCTGGATGCAGGTTGCGCCGATGACGCCGCCTTTTTCGGCCATGGTTTTGATCGCCCTGTCGGTTTTGTTTCGACGGTGGTCGAAGTAAGACTTGGCGTTGGCATGGGTGATGGCGACTGGTTTTTGGGAGACTTCGATGCTTTCCTGGGTAGTTGAGACACCGACGTGCGAGAGGTCGAGCAGGATGCCAAGTCGATTCATCTCGGCGACGGCATCGATGCCAAAGTTGGTGAGTCCTCCATCTTGGCGCTCCATGCATCCGTCGCCGAGAAGATTGCGTTCGTGATACGTGACCTGCATGATGCGGACACCGAGTTTGTGGAAGATTTCTAGGCGATCGAGGTCGTTTTCGATGGGCGATGTGTTTTGCCAGCCGAAGATGATGCCTGTCTTGCCCTCTCGTTTAGCGCGGTGAATGTCGTCGACGGTCTCGACCAAAAGGATTTGGTCGGGCCGTTGCCGGAACCGGACGTACCACTTCGCGATCATATCGAGCGTCTCCTCGTAGCCTTCCCATGTGGCTTGAGTGGCATTAATAGCCGCCACGCCACCTGCGTTCAGGCTCTCGAATACGGCATTGCTGTCCCAGTTGCTCACATTCAACGCGTCGATAATTACTGCCTCGTCGTACAGCCTTCGTGCATGGTGAGGATCGGTACTCATAAATTCCCCCAATATGGATTGCGCTCGGAATGTCTCGAAGTTTACGACGCGACGCTATCTTCGGAAATTCCATTTAAACTTCAATCAAGCAATCAATGCGTCCCAGCCATTAGTTCCGAAATCATCGCGGAGAGTAAAGACATGCAGCAGACAGCAACACAAATGCCCACCCAGCCGCCCGTGGCCACCAACGGCGCGCCCGACTCGGCGTTCATGCCGATGGGAGCGGCGGAGATGAATCGGGCGACGGCAGCTAGCCCCGCTGTCTGGCTCGCTGGAGATCCCGAAGACCTCAAGCCGTGGATGAGCCGCGGAGCCGCTGGCATCGTCACCAACACAGTCGTGCTCAACGAAATGGTCCAGAAATACGGGCAGATGACCGAAGTCATTCAGCGATATCTCGACATCACCGACAAGAAGGTCGCGGTTGAGATCGATGGCCACTCGACGCAGGAACTTCTAGACGTTGGTGAAGTCTTCACCAAGATGTCTGACCAAGTCATCCTCAAGATTCCGTGCACCGTCAACGCCCTCGGCGCGTTCGCAGAACTTAAGAAGGCGGGTGTCGAAACCTTCTGCACAACCGTATTCACAATCAACCAAGCTGTCGCAGTCGCTCAAGCAGGCGTAGACCACGTTCTCCCCTTCTGCGAGCCCTACCGAGACGTTTCCGGTGATCCGACCGCTCTGGTGCGCGACCTCCGAGACATCTTCGCCGACTGGGCGAACCGACCTTACATCACTGCCGCGCTAGTGCGATCCAAAGAGACCGCCGAAGCCGCCCTCCGTGACGGTGCCGACGGCATCATCGTCTTCTGGCCCATTTTCGAGGAGATGCTGCAAGCCAAATTCACCGACGAATGGAACACGACTTTCCTGAATGAGTGGAACGCGATGTATGATGCCGGACTGCTAGAAGGCGTGCCGTATAGTCGGCACTAGGAGCTTTCGCTGTAGCGCTTTAGAGCGCAATAATCCCATATCCCGCATCGACCGGTATCACCGCGCCCGTGATGCCGGTAGCCATATGGCTCAGCAAAAACAGCGCCGTATCGCCGACCTCACGATGCGTGATGTTGCGTTTTAGCGGCGATCGATCCCTGTGAGCACGCGTCATGTCGCGGAAACCGGGAATGCTGCGGGCTGCTAGCGTCGGCAATGGTCCTGCCGAAATCGCGTTCACGCGCACATTCCGGTCGCCAAACTCTGCCGCCAGCTGCCGGACCTCGTTCTCCAACGCCGCCTTGGCGGTGCCCATGATGTTGTAGCCGGGGTAGACGCGTTGGGACGCGTCGAAGGTCATGGTGAGGGCCGCGCCGCCATCAGGCATCAAAGGGACGGCGCGTGAGACGACCGGCATTAGGGTGTAGGCACTGGTTTCCAGAGCCGTGCGGAAACCCTGACGTCCCGTCGTCGAGAAATCTCCACCCAAATCGTCTCGCTCCGCGTACGCCACCGAGTGAACCACGAAATCGATGCCGCCCCACTTGTCACCCACTTGGTCGTAGACCGACTGCACATCGCCGTCGTCCGTCGCGTCGCACTCGATCAAGATCGGGTCTTCCAAACCGGAGACAGTTTTCTGCACCGGTGCTAGAAGTCGATCGTTGAGGTACGTAAACGCGAGTTCAGCACCGGCTTGGACGAGTCGTTCCGATATCGCCCAGGCGATGCTGCGCTGGTTGGCGACGCCGAACACGACGCCGCGCTTGCCGGATAAATCGATTGCTACCGCCATCTGTCTCCTCGACGAGTACTAAGCCCGGCAATCGCCGGACTGTCTGCAATTTGCTGCCCAAATTAAGACTATACGCGTCTGCGAACTTCTCCAATCTCTAAATCCGCACGTCCAGAACCTGCGTAACTAGTGAACGTTGGACGTTCGAAGTTGGGCTGCGGATAAAACCGAAAAGTTGAAAGCGGGCAACAGCCACATGAAAAAGAGACTCACCGTCATCCTCAGCGTTACCGCCGTATCCCTTCTGGCAGCCGTCGGTATTTTCGCCGGCATCGCTGCGCAGTCAACCGATGATGACAGCGGGAGACAATCTTTCGCCGAGCGCGTCGCATCGATTCTAGGATTGGAAACCTCCGATGTCGAGGATGCCTTCGCGCAGGCGAAGGAAGAAATTCGCGATGAGCGAAGTGACGGTTACTTAGCCAAACTGGTCGAACACGCTAAGTTGACGCAGGAGGAAGCGGACGCGATCCAAACTTGGCTAGACGCGAAACCAGACATTGAGTTGACGATGGCCGGGAAGCGCGGCTTGGGCGGCAAGGGCTTCGGTGGACATCACGGTTCGCTGGTGCTTGCTGACGACAAGTTGGACTACCTCGTCGAGAAGGGCGTACTCACTCAGTCGGACGCCGATTCGTTATCCGACTGGTACGACGCTCAACCCGACGCAATTATCAAGCTAATGCCTAATCCAAGCGGCTGGAAGAACGGCGGTCATCGTGGTTGGCGCGGCAAAATGGGACGTTGGGGTTCTGGCAAGGACTGGGAAAAAGATACGAGTCACACTGACATGAGCGACGACGCATAACCGATGTGACCGTCGTCAAACCAAACGACTACCAACCTCACCTCTTGAAGCCGCTGGGTCCCTCCTAACCAGCGGCTTCTGCATTTTGTTTCCGTCTCAATCTCGAACATCGGATAACGTGACTGGTCGATTCTCGCTAGCCGCCAGCTGGCTCGCGCGGGCGAACTTGTAGGTCTCACGGGAGTCTTCGGCGGTCATGTCGGGTTGGCGACCTTCTAGGATGCCGTAGACAAACTCGTTGACGCATTGGACGAATGAGTTGCCCCAGTCGGCGTTGATCTCGTCTTCAGTAACGCGGCTCATCTCCCCATCGGCGTAGTAAGTCAGAGGTGGGGTGTCGTAGAGCATCTTTGCGGTGCATCTGTTGACCCATATCACGCCGCGGGTGCCGCTGAGTTCGAACCACTCATCGCCCGGGTAGTAGTCGGAGCGTACGACCATCTCGGTGGATGCCTGCTGCTCCCATGAGCCGTGGGTCTTGCCGCCTTCGTAGGACCAAGCTACGAGGAGCGGGGAGTCGTTTTCGTAGCCTTCCTGGGTGTAGCTGGTGCGGATCCAAGCGAAAACCTGCTCGGGTTCTCCGAGGAACCACCGGCCCATCGCGAAGATGTGGTACCCATAGTCGAGGATTGCCTTGCCGACACCGTTTATCGATTGATCGAATCGCCACGCAATCGATGCGTCGGGAATGTCCCAGCCGTGTTTTCGGTGACCCGTGACGGTCTTCATGCGCATCGAGATCGGTTCGCCGATCACGCCATCGTCGAGCATCTGCTTGGCTCGGACGATGGGTTCGTAGTATGCGAAGTTCTCGAAGACGCGCATGAATTTGTCGGTATTGTTTGCTGCATCGACGATGGCGTTGCACTCATCGAGCGTGATCGCCATCGGCTTTTGGAGGCTGACGTGCTTGCCGGCATCGAGAGCATCAACGACCATTTGGGCGTGGAGCGAGTGCGGCGTCAGAACTTCGACAGCATCAACTGCTGGATCATCCAGCATGGCCCGGTAGTCGGTGTAAGCCTTTTCCGCACCCCACTCTGCGGCACGGGCTTCGGCGATGCCTGGGCCGTTGTCGGCGACGGCGTAGATTCGGGCGTCGGGGTTGGCAAGGTAACCGGGAGCGTGGAGGTCCGCTATCTTGCCGGCGCCGATGAATCCGATGTTGAGCATGGGTGTTACCTGTTCGTGTGCGATCCGTCGCGCCGGTGCAAATGCTGCGGTTCCCAGAACTTATACGGTTCTGTCAACGACGCCTCGTCGACTTCGATGCCTAGGCCAGGCTCGTCGGAGAGGATGACTTTGCCGGGTTCGAGTTTTGGTTGGACGGGGAATATGTCGTCATCGTAGAAGTTGAGGTCGGGTTCGCCGACGGAGTGTCGGATCTCAAGCCAGGAGAAGTTGGGAACCGCGGTCGCGAGGTGAGAGGTCGCGGCGACGCAGATGGGGCCAAGCGGGTTGTGAGGCATCAAATCGATGTAGTGGGCTTCTGCCCATCCGGCGACCTTCATTGCCTCGGTGAAGCCGCCGACATTGCAGATGTCGAGACGAGCGTAGTTGGTGAGGCCGCGCTCGATGTAGGGGAGGAACTGCCACTTAGAGGCGAACTCCTCGCCGATGGCGAACGGTACAACGGTGAGTTTGCGGAGTTCTTCGTAGGCTTCAGGGCACTCGTCTCGGATGGGCTCTTCGATGAAATCGAGGGTGTGGTCGGGCATCATCTGGCAGAAGGATGCGGCCTCGGCCACTGATAGGCGGTGGTGGTAGTCGATGCCGATTACGGGTTCGAAACCCAGGACCTCACGCAGTTTGATGAGGGCTTCGGCGGTGGGGGCTATGGACTCTCGGGGTTCAAAGAGGTTGGGATCGCCGTTTTCGACAGTTGTCTGCAGGATGAGGCGCATAGCTTTGAAGCCTTCGGCCCAGATAGCCTTACCCATCTCGGCGACCTCTTCGGCTGTTGAGCCTCCGCCTGATGCGAAGGTGGGCACCCAATCTCGTTGCTTTCCGCCAAGGAGTTCGTAGACAGGTACGCCGAGTTTCTTGCCGACAATATCGTGGAGGGCGATATCGATGGCGGACATTGCGCCGGTTATGGTCCGCCCGCCTTCGAAATACTGGCCCCGGTACATCTCCTGCCAGATGCGACCCCGCTGCATGGGGTTCTGACCAACGAGGAACTCGCGGAAATGGTTGACCATTCCGGTGACGGCGAGTTCACGGCTCGAGAAGCCGGATTCGCCCCAACCGTAGATGCCTTCGTCGGTCTCTACCTTCACGAGCATCTGGTTTCGGTGCCCGATCCGTACGGGGTAGGTCTTGATGTCGGCAATTTTCATCGGGGGAATCGCGTTGATGGGCTTCGGGGCCCTGATAAGGCCAGAATCGCTTCGGGTCTACCAATTCGTGTGCGACCCATCCCTACGGTGCAGGTGTGGTGCCTCCCAGAACTGGAACGGTTCGGTCAGGCTAGCCTCGTCGACTTCGATGCCTAGGCCCGGCAGATCGCTCAAAACTACGCGCCCCGGTTCAACCGTTGGCTGCACAGGGAAGATGTCGTCTTGGTAGAAATTGTTGTCCGGCTCACCAACCGAGTGGCGTATCTCCAGCCAAGAGAAGTTCGGTATCGCAGTTGCGAAGTGCGAAGTCGCCGCTACGCAGATCGGCCCTAACGGGTTGTGCGGCATCAGGTCGATGTAATGCGCCTCCGCCCATCCCGCGACCTTCATTGCCTCGGTGAAGCCGCCGACGTTGCAGATGTCTAGCCGTGCGTAGTTGGTCAGGCCCTTCTCGATATAGGGCAGGAACTGCCACTTCGACGCGAACTCCTCACCGATCGCGAACGGCACAACCGTAAGCTTGCGCAACTCTTCGTACGCCTCGGGAGATTCGTCGCGGATCGGTTCTTCAATGAAATCGAGCGTGTGCATCGGCATCATCTGGCAGAATGACGCCGCTTCGGCCACCGACAAACGATGGTGATAGTCGATGCCGATCACTGGTTCTAGACCCAGTGCTTCCCTAGCCTTTATTAGCGCCTCAGCGGTCGGCGCGATCGATTCTCGCGGCTCGAAGAGTGTCGGATCGTTGATCTCACCGATGGTTTGCAGGTTGAGGCGCATGGCTTTGAAACCGTCGGCCCAGATAGCCTTCCCCATCTCGGCGACTTCCTCCGCAGTGGTTCCTCCACCACTTGCAAACGTCGGCACCCATTCCCGCTGCATTCCACCGAGTAGCTGATACACCGGGACGCCCAGTTTTTTGCCGGCGATATCGTGCAACGCGATGTCGATAGCCGACATCGCGCCGGTGATGCTGCGACCACCTTCGAAGTACTGCCCGCGATACATTTCCTGCCATATCCGGCCACGCCGCATCGGGTCTTGACCGATGAGCCACTCCCGGAAGTGGTCAACCATGCCGCTCACAGAGAGCTCGCGGCCGGAAAACCCTGATTCTCCCCATCCGTAGATGCCTTCGTCAGTTTCAACTTTGACGAGCATCTGGTTGCGTTGCCCGACCCATACCGGGTAGTTCTTGATATCGGTAATCCTCATCGGTTTCTCCGTTTGCGCCGTTAACCGGCTCACATAGCCCTAATGCGCTTCAAAGTCTAGCACCGGAAATGTGTGACGGTGATAGATTAACCTTTGCCACAAAGCCAACATCTTCCATATCGAGGAGCATTCGATGCGCATCCCACTCCTAGGCATCTCACACGAAACCAATACCTTCTCCAGCGTCCCCGCCGACTACGCGGCATTTGAAGCCACCGGCATCTTGAGAGGCAAAGAGATCTTCGACAAGTTCCGCGACGCTCAATACACAATCTCCGGGTACATGCAGGCCGCTGAAGAGCTCGGTTTCGAACTCGTCCCTCTCATGTACGCCGTAACCGGTCCGATCGGCACGATAACCAAAGACGCGTACGACCGGCTTACCGCCGAGATGTTCGGGATGCTCCGCGATGGTGGTCCATGGGACGCGGTGCTTATCTCGAACCATGGTGCGGCGGTGAGCGAGGAATTCCCGGATATGGATGGCGAGTTCAGTCGCGCCGTGCGCGAGATCGTAGGGCCCGACATGCGTGTGGGCATCACCCTCGACATGCACGGAAACGTCTCGAAACCAGTCGTGGAACACACCGACGTTTGCATCGTTTGGAGAACAAACCCCCACCTCGATCCCAAAGTCCGAGGCCGTAAAACCGCCGACCTCATCGTGAGCGCAGCCAAAGGCGAGATCGATCCCGTCCAGTGGATCGAGATGCCGCCGATGTACGTCAACATCGTCAAGCAGTTCACCGGCGAAGACCCGATGAAGTCTTTCGTCGCCGATGCCTTAGCAGCAAACGAGATCCCAGGCATCCTCGACACCTCCGTCGCCGAAGGATACCCATACTCCGACGTCGAAGAGATGGGCATGTCATGGGTAGCTATTGCGGACGGCGACCTCGACTTGGCAAAATCCGTCGCCAAAGACATGGCCGCCAAAGCTTGGGAGCGTCGCGCAGAGTTGAACGTCGAAGTCGCTTCCATCTCTGATGCATTAGACATGGCCCTCGCCGAATACGTAGGTCCACGAGATCTCAACGAGGCTGACGTAGTAGCAACCGACGGCACCGCGCTCGCAATGCCTGATGATGCCGATGCCGCGAGAGAAGGCCCAATCGTACTCATGGACGTGGGCGACAACATCGGCGGCGGTTCTTCCGCAGATTCGACGCACATCCTCGCACAAGTCGTCGAGCGAGGCATCTCTGGCTTCCTCCAGACCCTTTACGACCCAGAATCCGTCGAAGCCTGCGTTGAAGCAGGAGTAGGGGGCACTGTCACGCTCGATGTCGGCGGCAAGACCGACGACATGCACGGCAAACCAGTACGCGTCACCGGAACCGTCCGAGCGATCACCGATGGACAGTACGAAGAGCTAGGTGCCTCCCACGGAGGATTCCGCTTTTACGATTCCGGCGTCAGCGTACGCCTAGACACTGATGGCGGGCAAACCCTCCTCCTGACATCAGTCCGCGCGGGCAACACTGTCCGAGCGCAGATGTACCACATTGGGATCATTCCCGAACGCTACAAAATCGTCGTGGCCAAAGGAGTCGTATCTCCCCGGCCCGCGTACCAGCCAATCGCCGGGAAAGTCATCCTCGTCAACACCCCCGGCGTAACCACCGCCGACATGTCGACCTTTACCTACCACCACCGCCGCATCCCGCTCTACCCGATGGAGCTGGATGCCGAGTACGGAAACTGATCGGAGGCTACCAACTAAGTCCAATCAAAACCTAGGAGAGCCTGAATTGGCGAACCCATCTGCAACTTCGCAACAAACATCCCGCCCAAACGTAATCGTCATCATGGTCGATGACCTCGGCTTCTCTGACATCGGATGTTACGGCGGCGATATCAACACCCCGAACCTCGACTCCATTGGCAACAACGGCATCCGCTTCACCCAGATGTACAACGGCGCTCGCTGCTGCCCGTCGCGTGCCGCCCTTCTAACTGGATTGAACCCCCACCAAGCCGGCATCGGTCAGATGACCGCCGACTTAGGCGTACCAAGCTACCAAGGCTATCTGAACGACAACTGCGTCACCATCGCCGAGGTCGCCAAAGGCGCGGGATACCGAACTCTCATGTCCGGCAAGTGGCATGTCGGGGGTGGATACGATCGACGACACCGTGACCAATGGGTGCCAGGCGACGAGACGCACCCACTTCCAACGCAGCGCGGGTTCGACAAATACTTCGGGCTCCTAGAAGCCGCCGACTCGTTCTGGAACCCCAAGACACTAGTCCTCCAAGACACTCTGATCAACGTCGAGTCATCCGACTTCCATCTCACAGATGCCATTGTCGACCACGCCGTGTCTCAGATCGACGAAGCCATGACCGATGGCGAACCATTCTTCCAGTACATCGCCTTCACAGCTCCGCACTGGCCGCTGCACGCGTGGGAAGAGGATATCGCCAAGTATGAAGGCAAATACATGCGCGGTTGGGACGAGATCCGCGGCTCTCGACACGAACAGCAGAAATCGTTAGGCATCGTCGATGAGAAATGGCCGATCTCCGCACGCGATGAGGACGCGCCGCCTTGGTCTGACGTGCAGAACAAGGAGTACGAAGACATCCGTATGGCCGTCTACTGCGCCATGATCGAGCAGGTCGACCGCGGTGTCGGACGTGTCATCGACACCCTGAAACGCCATGGACAGTTCGAGAACACTCTCATCATGTTCCTATCGGACAACGGCGGCTGCGCTGAACTCTTTCAAGAGGACGACGATTGGCCCGATCCGTCGCAATGGGCAACCGAACCGACCCTCGACGGTCAACCAGTGCGAGTCGGCGACATCCCCGAGCTGCGACCCGGTCCCGACACCACGTTCCAAGCCGTCGAACTCCCTTGGGCAAACGTCTCTAACACACCCTTCCGATTCTTCAAGCGGTGGATACACGAGGGCGGAATATCGACTCCGTTCATCGTCCACTGGCCAGAAACGATCAGCGAAAGTGCGATCATCGACAACGTGCCGATGCACATCACTGACATCTCGGCGACGATCTACGACGCCATCGGCGCCGTCTACCCGACCGAGTACGACGGAAGCGAGATCACACCTCTAGAAGGCGAGTCGATCGTACCGATATTGGAAGGCAAGGAGTGGTCACGAGAAAAACCCGTCGCCGTTGAGCACGAGGGCAACCGAGGCATCCGTATCGGCGATTGGAAGCTCGTCGCCGAATGGGACAGCCCGTGGCAGCTGTACAACATCCCAGAAGACCGCACCGAGCAGCACGACCACGCCGCAACGGAACCCGAGCGTGTCGCGTCGATGATCGAGGAGTACGATGCTTGGGCCGAACGAGCCGGAGTCGTCCTATGGCCCGTTCGAGAAGGGCTTTTAGCGAAGCGGTTTAAAGGCAAACGGGACCACATCTCGCAGCACCGCGGCCCGGGGAACGTCGGAGAACGTCGATCCGGATAAAACCTTCAAATGACGAGGTTGGCGATCAGGATCGCCGCGTTGATCACTATAGCGGCTAGAACTCCTGCCGCAAGGTCGTCCAACATGATGCCCCAACCGTTCGGGATGGCTTCCAGCCGCCTGATCCCTAGCGGTTTCACGATGTCGAACAGCCGGAAAAGCAGGAATGCTGCGAGCACAGACCACCATTCGACCGGAGCCAGTATCAGGAATGCCGCGAGCTGGCCGGCAACTTCATCGATCACGACCTTGCTAGGGTCCGGGTCTTCGTCAGACTTCACACGCGCCGATACCGCTACTCCCACGAAAAATATCACCACAATGGCCGCGACAAGAATCATGCTCAAACTTATGTCGCCCCCGCTCCGGGCGAACACGTAGTAGATAACCGCGGTAACCGCACTCGCCAGCGTAGCCTTAGCAATCGGAGTCAAATACGCTACACCCAAACCCGTAGCTAGGGCTAGAGACGCGAAATCCAAGAAGCGTTTAGTCATGAACCACCACAGCCAGATCTTCGAACTGAGCAACTCAATCTTATGTTGCCGTCTATCCACGCGATAATTGAACTTCATGCCCTCCGATGAAGATTCTCTCGTCCGTCAATCCGGCATAATCGCACGCCTATCCGACGGTTTCAAGGTCGCGATCGAGATCGAAACCTCGCGCGGCCTCGCCATGGAAGAAGGCGCTCGACACTCCGTAGACCTCGCCAAAGCAGCATCACAGGGCGGAAGAGTCGACGCCGTCTGTTTCACCGACAACCCCGGCGGTAATCCGCACATCACTCCCGAAACGCTGGGCCGCGAACTGCTGGATGGCGATGCCGAGGTCGTAATCAACCTCTCTTGTAAGGATTACAATCGCAATGCTCTCGAAGGACGATTGTGGTCTCTGTCCAGCCTCGGATTCCGCAACATCCTCTGTCTCTCCGGCGATTACCCGGTAGACGGTTTCTCGGGGCAGGCTCAACCCGTTTTCGACACCGACTCTGTAGGTCTGCTGGAGCTGATACGTCGCATGAACGAAGGGTTGCGTGTAACGCTTCCAGGACGGCGCAACGCCGAAACTGAACTCGGACACACTGCATTCCATCCCGGAGCCGCAGTCAACCCCTTCAAGCTCTATGAGGGCGAGTATCTGACGCAGCTCTACAAGATGGATTTCAAGCTCCGAACTGGCGCCAAGTGGCTCGTATCTCAGATCGGGTACGATGCCCGAAAACATCACGAGCTAATCCGATACCTCAACCTCAAACACGGCGAGGAAGCACCGCCGATCCTCGGCTCGATCTTTGTCCTGAGCGCACCTGCTGCACGATTCTTTGGTCGGTGGGGCATCCCCGGTGTCGCCGTCAACTCCGAACTTGTCGAGGTGGCGAACCGCGCCGCCAAATCAAAAGACCGCGGACGTGCATTCTTCAACGAATTCGCGGCCAAGCAGATCGCCGTCCTGCGAGGAACCGGCTACAGCGGCGTCTATCTCTCCGGCAGGCTCACATACAAACGTATCGAGCAGATACTCGACATCGCCGAAAGCATCACCGGCGACGGCTGGAAAGATGCCGCCGCCGAGATCGGCTACTCTCAACCCGACGAGTTCTACCTCTTCGAACCTGGCGACAGCACCAACACTGCTTCTGACGAATTGAACCGCGAATATGATGCCCGCCGAGGTCGTCCCGCGTCGTTTGTCAGGCGCGCTCTTCACCCTGACTTCGCGTATCGCATCGGCCGCTTCGGAAAACACGCGATATTCGATCACGACGCTCCTGCTTTCAACGCCAGCGCGGCTATCTACCGCCAGATCGATAAGAGCAAAATCGCAACCAAAGTCGCCCACGCCGCCGAGCAGATGATGAAGGTGCCGCTATACGGCTGCCGAGACTGCGGCGACTGCTCGCTCCCCGAAATCGCCGAACTCTGCCCGGAGTCCCAGTGCGTCAAGAACCAGCGCAACGGACCCTGCGGCGGCACTCGAGCCGGCAAGTGCGAAATCCTCGACAAAGACTGCATCTACCTCCGCGCCTACAACACCCTCAAACTCTACGGCGAAGAAGAAGATATGCTCAACCACCCTGTAACCTTCACCGACGCCTCACTCAAAGGCACCGCATCCTGGGCTAACACCTTCTTGAAGCGCGACCACTACGCGAAAGAGTGATCACGATAACACACCCAGCTTTCGCGATATCCTGCTATCCACACCTAAACCTTGAACGGACGGAGATCCGATGCAATTCGACCTGTTAATCATCAACGGCACTGTTTACGACGGCACCGGCGCGCCCGGCATCAGAGCCGATGTCGGAATCGACGGCAAGCGCGTCTCAGCTATCGGCGATCTCTCAGCCGCAAACGCCACACGCGTCATCGACGCCAACGGTCTTGCCGTGACCCCCGGCTTCATCGATGTGCACTCCCACGCCGATGCCGCGTTGCTTCGAGATGGGCAACACGCCTGCGGCATCCGACAGGGTGTTACCACCGAGATCATCGCTCCAGACGGCCTCACGCTAGCTCCGCTCTCACGCGAGAACTACCTCATGTACATGCACTACCTGAGCGGCGTCTTGGGCTATGCGTCCGAAGAGCTGGACATGTCGACGTACGCCACTGCGATGTCGAACTACCACAACAAGACATCGTGCAACGTCGCCATGTTCCTCGGTCACGGCCCCGTACGCCTAGAAGCAGTCGGCGGCATGATCGACGAGCCCTTGACTGGAGATAACTGGAAACGCGCCGAGCGCATAATCCGCGAGAGCTTCGAGCAGGGCGCGTGCGGCTTTTCCACCGGCCTCTCCTACTACCCCAACTCCTTTTCCGACACCGACGAACTTGTCAACATCATGAACGTCGTTAAGGAGTACGAACTTCCGCTGTCCATTCACCTCCGAAACCACAACACCGATCGCGGTTTCGCAGGTGGTGGTGTCGAAGAGGCGATGGAGATAGGTCGCCGCTCTGGCGCCCAGATCCACCTTGAGCACTACCGAACGCAGCCCGACTCTGCAGGCGACCTCGAATCGATTCTCGAACCGGTCGAACGCGCCAAGTCGGATGGTGTGGATGTCACGTTAGAGACCTATCCCTATCCGGTCGGCTCCAGCTTCCCGCAGTCCTTCTTCCCGAGCTGGTTCCACGAAGGTGGCCCTGAATCGATGCTCAAACTGCTCGCAGATGGTGAGAGCCGTGAGCGGGTCATAGATGGCATCGTCAGCGGTTCACGCGGAAGTGCCGCTGGAGGAAATGTATGGTCGCACATCGGCTCGGAGGCGAACAAGCATCTGGAGGGCATGTACTTCGACGACGTGGCGGCGGAATGGAACGTATCCGTCGAAGAGATGATGTGCCGAGTCATGCTCGAAGAGGACCTCAACTGCGGCTTCCGCGGCGCACCTCCTGCAAGCACCCGAGTCTGGCAGCAGGTCGAGGCCGACATCATGGAACTTATGCAGCGCTCAGACTACATGGTCGGCTCCGATGCCATTCCTACCGGCGGCATGGTCCACCCTCGCGCCTACGGCTGCTTCCCGCGTATGATCGGCCGACTCCGACGGCGTCACAAGATCCCGCTAGAGTTGATGGTCCAGCGCCTGTCCCAGAACGCCGCTCTGCGCTTCGGACTCAAAGATCGAGGCGAGATCGCAAAAGGCAAGTTCGCAGACATCGTAGTGTTCGACTCCGAACGTATTACAGACCGTGCCACCTTTGAAGATCCTGAACAGTTCCCCGAAGGAATCCCGTTCGTCGTCGTAAACGGGCAGGTCGCTGTGGACCACGAGAGGTTGACCGGAGTGTTGGCAGGAGAAGCCGTATAAGTTTGGAGGTTGATCGATGCGGTTGATCGAAGCCGCATTTGACGTTTTGAGACGTGCTGGCGAGCCGTTGTCGCCAGCGGAGATCGTGCGTCAGATCAAATCCGCACGCATCCCCATCGATGCCAACGAGCCGCTCGACGATGAATCCGTAAAAGTAGAACTCGAGCACGTCGTAGAGGAAGCTACCGAGACCTCAGGCATCGTGCAAACACCATCAGGTAGGTTCACGCTACCGTCCATGCTCGATCGAACGTTGCGGACCGGCACCGAGATCGCGACTACGACGGCATCAACGATCAACCCGATCAGCATTGCATCTGCCATCGCGCGTTCGAATGTCGGCGCGATGTGGACGCTAGAAGACGCCACCAAAGAAGTGCTGAGTCGCGCGAGACGTCCGCTGAGCATCGACGAGATGACGACGATGCTCCGCGCCGCAGGCGTGTTGAAAGGCACAAGATCAAAGGACGAGGCAGAGGTCCGATCCCAGCTCATCCAAGATATGCTTCAGCACGGCGGCGAATCCACCTTCGTCCGCGTCGGAAACAACACCTACGGCCTTCGCTACTTCCCTGCACAAAGTTCATCCACCGACACCGTAGAAGCGAATGACGACGAGGATGGCGAACAACAGCAATCACCCTCTCCCGGACCTTCTCCCATCGAGGGAGAGAAAGAACAAACTGCTCCTCTCCTTCGCGAAGCGAGGGGGAAGCGCGATGACTCCGACACCTCCGACGCGGCCCTGCTCCGGCGTATCAGAACCCTCTCCAATCAGCGTTTCGAGCGATTCATCGTCGTATTCCTCGCCAGCATCGGCATGACCGACGTCGTGGTCATCAATCGTTTGAGGCCCGGCGAACTCGACATCCACGCCAGCATGGACATAGCCGAAGTGATGGACATAAACTTTTCCGTCCAAGCCCTCAACTGGCATCGCGACGTCCACGGTGGCGACATCCAACTTCTGCGCGGCGGCATGCGCATCGGCGATCACGGACTGATCATCACCACCAGCGAATTCCAACGCGGCGCCATCGAAGAAGCTAACCGCCAAGGCGCAACCCCCATCGCCACCATCAACGGCACTCAACTAGCCGAAATCGCCCAAACAAGAGGCGCAGCGAAGATTTTAGGGACGACCTCTCCCTAACCCTGTCCCATCAGAGGGGACATACCCCACAGAATCAGAACGGCGTCCGTATCGCTACGGACGCCGTTCTTCTATTCCTATCGGTAGGGGCAGGTTTCAAACCTGCCCCTACGTTGGGGTCTACTTCCGCACGCTCTCGCGGCGGCGGCCGATTACCAGCACGCTGCCTAGGGCAAGCGTCGCGATGCCGAGGAGCAGGGCCCAGAGGACCATCGTGCTCGATGCCGGGGCAGTGCCGCCGGTGTCGGGCGCCTCTGGCGTGGGCTCTGGTGTCGGCGTCGGGATGGCTGCCGGAGCGCCTGCGCTACCTACCGCCACTGAGGCTGGCAGGTTGCTCAAGCCACCACATACCATCGTGCCAGCGTCGCTTATCCGAACTTGCGCGGACAGGATCGTCAGCGAACCATCGCCGTTGATCGCCACCACTGCCAACTCCGAGATGTTCTGACGCAACTCGTCCGGCAGCGGCACACAGACTGTGGCCGGGTCGTCAAGCGCGTACGAGCTGACTGCCTGCGAAGAGCTGTCGACCGCGTGCACACCGTACATGTTGCCACCGAGCGTGTAGCGCTGGTGCGTCATGCCGGCGTTTGAGGCCGCCCCATCGTCCGACATTCGGATTCCGATGAACTCGTTGTTCGGGACCGCGCCAGCAGCAGCGGTGATCGAGTAGCCTTCGCCTGCGTCGAACGTACCGCCTTCTTCAGGCGTGAACACTGCGTACTGGTTGCCACCGTCATCCGCTAGGAGCTCAGGAATGTCACCAGGCGGGTTGACCGGAGCCGGGTCAGGCTGTTGCGGAGCCGACGGACGGCGCACTCGGATCTCGAACGATGCCGAGCACTTCTCCATCTGCTCATCGCTGTCTGCGTGGTAGCACTCGTTGGAGTCAAGCGATGCTGTGACCGTGTGCGTACCAGGCGAATTCGGAGCGGTGTAGGTGATCGATGGTCCGGTGTCGGATGAGGCGCTGCCCCAATCGAACGTCGGGTCGTCATCAGTGTCAGCTTCTCCGTCCGTACCGTATGCCAGCTTCTGGTCCATAACGTTTTGCAGACCGTAGATCTTGACTTCGAGCGTGACCTTGTCACCGCCGGACACCGTAGCGCCGCGGATCGCCGGCTCGATGCGCGAGATCATCGCTTGCGCCTGCTGTTGCTCAGGCGACTGCGTCGTCAAAGCGTTCTGGATCGCCATCTCCAAATCATTGGAGTCGTCGCCAGCAGTCTCGAGCGCAGACTTAAGCTCTAGCAGAGCGGCCTTCTGAGCGAAAGCGTGCTGGGTGCTGCCCTTGCTGATCAGCTCCTGATACGCGGTTGAGATCTCAGCTTCGGCGTCGGCATTCAGTCCGTCGCGGTTGTCGTATGCCGCAATCAGCGCATCCCTCGCTGTCTTGACCTTCGTGTCGAGGTCGCCACCGTCCAAGTCGCCCAACGCGGCTTGCAATGCCGCCACCGCTGAGAAGTCGTTATAAGCAAGTGTGCTACTCCTGAAATCTTCAGCTCTTTCGTTGGCGTTATCGAGAACTACAGTGTCACCACTGTCAGTATCAGCAGCATTGAACTTGGTGTTCACAGTAGCTTCCAACGCGGTGACAAGAGCATCCAAGGCTGTCGAAGCTTGAATGCCGGTGGTGCCTTCGGTGATGTCCACCGTATCGATGATGTCTTCGAGCATCGCCACATTATTCAGGAACGCGGCGAAGTCATTGGTTGCCAACGTATCGTCAGCAGAGTCTTCAGGGGTCGCCGGATCAGGCTCTGTACGCGTAAGCCCCAGCGCCATCGACAGTTCAGCGGCCGTAACTTCGGCATCCGTAGCGCTTGGCTCCTCTGGGAGAGCACTCGCCAAAATGCTGGACTTCAATGCCGTGAACAACGCACTCTCGTCAAAGGCAGTCGTAGCTTCGGCATCCGGAATCAGATCGGTGTTCAAGAGAGGCGCCGCGGCTTCGATAATGCCATTCAGACCAGCTCCAACATCGCCATCCGCGATTGTGTTCAAAGCCATGGTGGCGGCATCGACATCTGCAGGGTCGACGTGCTTAGCCAATAGAGCGGTCTTGACCGCCGCGAACGCGGCCAACGCGTCACTCACGGCCATCGCCTCAGTGCTCAGATCACCAGCCGGAGTATCCGCCGTGAACATGGTCTTCATGACCGAATTGTCCACCGCGGTGAGCAATGCATCAAGGTCTCGCATCGCCATCATCTGCGCGCCGGTTCCATCCAAATCGGAGAGTTCGCCGAGTGCCGTGATGATGTGGGTTAGAGAGTCGTCTTTCAACATAGACAACTCGCCGTCACCCGCGCCGTCACTACTATCAGCTAGATCTTCCGCGTTATTCTTCAGCAACGCGGTCTCTATCGCATCCAGCCTCTTCATCGTCACACCGATCGATGGGATGCTTCCCATGCCTCCCCTCAACGCTGTCTTCAGAGCGGCAAGCTCGTCGAACGCGGTGAACTCTTCAGCGTTGCTGGCATTCAATCGACCTACCAGCTCCATCAGCAGCATCTTAGCGGTGGCCAGTTGCATGTCGGCTTCCGCTTTTTCCTCCGCCTCAGTGGTTCTGGGAGAAACTGCTGTGTATATCGCCATGTCAACGGCAGGCAAGGTAGCGCCATCAACGGCCATCTTTACGGCCTCGAGTATTGCCTTCGCGCCAGCTAGCGCGGTGCTCTCGGCAGTTCGGGCGGCTGTCAAGGTGACTAGTGCACCAGTGTCATCCGTTCCGTCATCGGCGGTATTGGGATTGAACAGCGCGTTGAGCTGATCCGCAATGACAAGCGTAGTAGTGCCATCGGCTTCCGTCAGATTTGCTGTCGGTAGGGCAGTGGCAGGGTCCTCCGGGTACCAGTTCGCGTCATTTTTCAGCGCGTCTTCCACTGATGTCCTGAAAGCCGCTAGATCATCAGGGGTTGATGTCAGCAAACCGTTGTTCAACCCGTCCAAGGTTGACTTGGTGGCATCAGATAGTGCCAACGCATCGGTGTCGGCAACGGTGTCGCTGTCCCACAGGGCTCCCCTCAACGCGGTAAAGGCAGTATTCGCCGCCGCCAACGCTTCACTCTCACTGGTACCGTCCGTGGCTAACCTCGCGGCGGCCAAGTCAGATAGATACTCATTAAGTCCGTTGGTCACGGCACTGCCGCCGCCGTCAGTTAGCGCTGCGTTCGCGCTTATCTTTTCCGCATATTCAGCAGCGGTCTCGTCCGCGTCATACCCAGGGTTGTCAACTTCGATCGCGAAGTTCGGAAGAGGGTTATTGTCGTCGTCCACGTCCGCGGCATCGTTATTGTCCGCGTCAGGTGCAATATTGGTAGGGATCGCAGCCACAGCAGCTTGCAACTGAGTGATCTTCCCGTCCGAAGTTTGGCCGCCGGCAACGCTGTCGTTGAAGTCAGGATCCGCCGCCGCTGCTTCCAACGCATCTAACGCGCCCTGAACTTTCGCGCTGTTGGTCATGGTCGCCGTCTGCCCGAACGCCCTGTCGCCGGGCATAGAGATGGTGCTTACGACGACGGCGAAGATTGCCGACATAGCCAGCATCACGCCCACCGCGTTCCTGAACCTAATCAGTGATGTAGGGGATTTCATCACGTTGTGTTTCCTTTACAAGCTTTGACTTGTCGCCATTCCGTCGTTAGCAGTCTGATGCGCGCGTGAATCGAAACAAGCGCGCGCCTCTTCGACTTACGCAAACATCATACCAGTGTACACAAAACCGCGCAATACATGGGCGTGCCTCTTTTCGCAGAGATTCTACAGGATTTCACCCCTGCGCCTTTGAACTATGATCGCCAAGATTTTGAACGATGAACTGTGATGGTGAGCGTAGGCACCTCCGACCCGCCGAGAGCAGCACCACATCATAGCCCATCATCAAAAATCATCGAAATCATAGTTCAAAAACATGCGGCGCGGCGTATAGAGGTACTGGGCGCAGTTATCCGAGATCATCCAAGACAACGACTGGCAAGCCTTCAACGCGTCGAAAGTCGTCATCGTTGGTGACAAAGAGAGTGCACTGGGCGCGCAGAGCTGTAGCCGCGTGAATTGCATCGGGCGTCTTCAATCCAGTTTCGGCACGAAGAATGGCGGCTTCTTCCCAAAGAGCACGCGTCACCGGGATCAAGTTGACCTCAATCGCGTCGAATAACGATCTGAAGAGCGTCTCGACGATTCTGTCGCCATCACGCAGAGGCTTGACCAGGGTCTCCAATACCACCAAATCGCTGCTCACAATGGTGAACTGTCCGGACTGGGCCTGCCGCCACATCGGCTCAAGCAACCCGTGATATGGTTCGATGCGCTCCACACTGTAGATGAACCCGCTGGTGTCCAGATAGACAGGTCCGCTTGAAGGAAGGATCAGCTGTCCCACGAGGCACGTTCATCCTTCAGCAGGGAATTCACGTCATCTGCCGTCTTGAATAGACGGTGCCCGGGTGCTTCGTTCAGAATATCGACTGCGGAGCGGCGCGCTGAGGCTGAGGCGTGACGAACCACAACGTCAACCGCTTCCCCCACTGGAAGCTTTTCGTTTACGATCTCGATCTTGCCGCCAGGCAATACCTTCGTGGTGATGTGCAGCGTGTTTTGCATGATCCAATGCTCTTCGTACAGATTACACCAAATCGGCACGCCCCTTTCGCGAAACGAAGAGGACGCGAATCCTTCTCCCTCCCCCTCTCAGGGGGAGATTCAGAGGGGGTTCCGCGGGGGATGCCCTCCCCTTTTTGCGTCAGCAAAAGGGGGACGCGTCAAGCGCAGCGAGACGCAGGGGGTTCATACACCCACGCGCCTGCACCACCACCGTCATTCCCACACCTTCCTACGTCTTTCCGGCACCTTCTTTCGTCATTCCGGCGAAAGCCGGAATCCAGAGGGGCCGGGGCGAGGGGCATCATAGCCCATCATCAAAAATCATCGCAATCATAGTTCAACCCGCCCCGCATCAATCGCCGAAATATCGGTCGACGTCTCACCATCCGTGATCAACTCCGCTATCGATTTGCCCGTCAAGGGACCGTAGTGGACGCCCTCCGACCAGTGCCCAGACGCGATGTAGACATTCTCCCAACCTGGCGCAAGACCCACATACGGCTTGCCGTCCAAAGGCATCGGACGCAGACACGCCGTTTGATGCGAGACCACTGACCTGTCTATCCGCTGAGAAAGTCGCTGGACACGCGGGATTATGAACTCCCAAGCGTACTCCGACGGCTCGCGATCGTAACCCTTGCCGTCCTCTTTAGTCGCACCGAGTATCGTCGGCGAGAGGCGACGCGGGAAGATCACTCCGCCATCGTCCATGTTGTGCATCGTCATCGGCGGTTTCGGATGATCGCCTCCTGTGTACATATAAAGAAGCTCACCCTTCTGCGGCTCCACAGGAATCTCGTATCCCAGCCAGCCACTCGCATTCTTCGACCAAGGCCCCATCGCCAGCACAACCACATCCGCCTCGATAGTCGATCCATCAGCGAGGACTACGCCCACGTCATTCCCGCGCAGGCGGGAATCCATCCCCACAACCTCACCATCCACCAATCGCGCTCCCCCCATCTCAGCCGCCTTCAGCACCGACTTCGTCAGCAGCCGCGAATCAACAGAAGGTTCTATCGATGTCAGACACGCCCCCTCAACCTCATCACTCAACCAATCGCACACTGACCGCGCCTCTTCACCCGTCAACCACTCAGCTTCGAGACCATCCGCTACGCGATCGTCCATGAACTTTCTAGCCTCGTTGTAACCAGACTCCGCAAACGTGCAACGAAGATACGGCACCATGTCGTACCCATGATCGATCCCGGTAACCGCCGGTAGCTCCTCGGCAAGTTCCGCGTGAAGCTCCAACGAAGCACTAGAAAGCGCCAGCAACCCCGGATCATTAGACCCCGAATACGGCGTCAGCATCCCCGCCGAGTACCCACTAGCCCCCGAAGCAACCCCCTCACGCTCAACAACCACCACATCCGAAACCCCCGCCCGCGTCAAATAGTAAGCCGTCATACACCCAATAACCCCGCCACCAACGATAACGACGCGCGATGTGGAGGTTGGTCTTTGAACTATGATTGCCATGATTTCGAATGATGAACTGTGATGCCGAGTGTCGGGACCTCTGCCACGCTGAGAGCAACACCAAATCATAGCCCATCATCAAAAAATCATCGAAATCATAGTTCAAAACAGCCCGTAGCATTGTAGCCATGACTCTGAACATCGCCCTAGTCGGTGCTGGTGGCATGGGCATGCGGCACGCTACCGGCTATATCGAGCTCCGAAAATATTTCGACGACGTACGCATGGTCGCAGTATGCGACCCGCATATTGATTCCGCAGAAGCCGTCGCCAGCGTTATCGCCGAATCGACACCCGAGACGCCATCAGTCTTCCCAAGCCTCGCAGAGGCAGCCGACGCGCTCGCGCTCGACGCCGTCGATATCGTCACCAGCACTCCGGCGCACCACGTCTTGGCGATCGAGGCGATGCGTTCCGGGCTTAACGTCATGGTCGAGAAGCCGATGGGCTTGACGCTCACGGCGTGTCGGATGATGCAGTCGGTCGAGCATGAAACCGGCAAAGTGCTCTCCATCTCGGAGAACTTCAGACGCGATCCGATGAACCGACTCGCCAAATCGCTGATCGATTCGGGCGCGATCGGCAAACCGTACTTCGCGGTCGACTTCTCGATCAGCAGCGCGCATCGCGGCGTGATGCACAGCACGGTCTGGCGCGCAAAGAAAGATCAAGCCGGCGGGGTCGTCCTCGACGCCGGAGTGCACAACGCAGACCTCCTCCTTTATTTAATGGGACCAGCCGTCCGCGTCTACGCCGAAACCGATGTCAACGACCCCGAGCGCATCATGCGACCAATGTCAGACCAAGCACCAGGCCTCGCCGCGATGTATACGCATCGAAAAGAAGCTGGCGGCGAAGATGTCGGCGATATCGTCGAGCAGGACGCGGTCGACACCGCGTTCGCTACGATACGCTTCGCGTCCGGTGCCGCCGGTCAACTCATCATCACCGACGCATCGCATGGCTACAGCCTCGGCGACTCCGTAGTCGTTGGCAGTGAAGGCACGCTCTACCGCCCTCCGAGCCGACAAGGCACCAGCCCGCGCATCGTCCGAGCGGACGGGACTGCCGTCGAAGGCGACGCGCTTCTCGACCTCGTACCCGACTTCGAGATCGACGACGTTACATCCACCCTCTGGGACGGCGAACGTCGGATGTCGTCGTACGAGATGGACTTCCGCAAAATCGACGCCAAGATACTCGCCATCGAGTACATGGATCTGGCCGGAGCGGTTGCAGATGGGAGGTCGCCAGAGGTTGGCAGTATAGAAGGAATGGCCGCGCTGGCATTGGCGTACGGCGTTATGGAGTCTGGCGAGACCAATCAGGCCGTCAACATCGACGACGTGTTGTCTGGCGCAGTGAGCAGATTCCAAGACGACATCGACCTCGCAGCCGGTATCGTCGAGTGCTGAGACGCACCGGCTTTGCGGTCTTCGGCTACCGCGAGTACCGACTCTTCTGGATCGCCGCCGCGTTCTCCAACGTCGGCATGTGGACCCTCGTCTATGGTCGGCTATGGCTGATGCGCTCCCTCACCGAGTCGGAGATCCTTCTAGGTTCGGTAACCGCCGCGACGATGGCGCCGGTGATGATCTTCTCGGTCTGGGGAGGCGTCGTCGCAGATACCGTCAACCGTCTCCGTCTCCTGCGCTTCACCCGCTTCCTATTCGCGATCGCGGGATTGGTCACCGCAGTGTTGATAGCCACCGACACGATCGAGGCATGGCACCTCTTGACCATCTCAGCCGTTACTGGCGTAATGTTGGCGTTCGACATCCCCACCCGCGGCGCAATGGTCGCATCGCTCGTACCCAGAGAACAGCTGCCAAGCGCCATATCCCTCTACTCCGTCGTATTCGGCGGCGCCGCGATTCTGGGACCATCCCTCTTCCACCCACTAGTCTCCGCCGTCGGCATGGAAGGACTCTTCTTCATCGTCTCCGCCTCTTATGTACTTACAGTGCTCACACTGCTCCGCATGGACCACCAGCCGCACTTTGCAGGAGCAACGCCCCTTTCGCAAGGCAACCCATCTCCCTCCCCCTCTCAGGGGGAGATTAAGAGGGGGTCCCAGCAAAGCAAAAACACAGGGGGTGCCCGTAGGGGGAACCGCTTATTAACAACTACCCGCGCCCGCGTAAGAGACATGGTGGAGGGCATCAAGTTTGTACGGCGCGAATCCGCCATCGCTGTAATCATCGGCTACGGCGTAATCATCGGCATCGTCGCAACCCCGTTGGAGACGCTGCTTCCAGTCGTAACCCAAGAGGTCTACAACGGCGATACAGCCACCTACGGTCGACTACTCCTCGCCATCGGTATCGGCGGATTGGTCGGCACCTTCGGAATCACGTTAATCGGAACGCGATCTAAACCGCCCCTCTTTCTCGCGCTCGGCGGAGTCGCGGTCGGCATCTGCTACATCGCATTCGGCGCAGTCGACTTGTTCATCTTCGCCCTCGCCATTGCCGGTCTGCTAGGCGGACTATCCGTAGTCAAAGGCACCATGAGCACCACTGTAGTCCAGACTCTCACATCCGACACCTTCAGAGGACGCGTGATGAGCCTTATGAACTTCACCTGGGGCGCGCAGGCGTTAGGCGCGCTAGTAATGGGCACCTTGGCTCAACTCTGGGGCGCACCCTTCGCCTTCATCGTCGCCGGCATCGCAGCCATCGTCGCAACCCTAGCCGTATGGCAACTGGCGTTGCGGCGGATTTAGAAGACAAATCCCCTCTCCCTTGACGGGAGAGGGCTAGGGTGAGGGTGAACAAGCCCCAAGATACACCCCACGACTTTCTCAATCCGTTTTGCAGTTGGGTGTAATCTCGCTTAAACTCATATGCGAGAAAATCGGCATTTGTCCGTCAGAGTTCACGACTCGACGGAATGGGCTGACAAACCAACAGGGAAAAGGAGCGGGCTTTTGCATCCCTTTGCATATGAGGCGCCCACAACGATCGAAGGCGCAGTAGCAGTGTTAGACAAGCACGGCGACCGTGCGCGCCCAATCGCTGGTGGGACGGACGTACTGGTACAGGCACGGGCTAACAGATGGGACCTCGACGCGATCGTCGATGTCAAGAACATCCCAGAGCTGACACAGATCAGTCACTATCCGGATGGTAGCGTGTCAATCGGCGCGGCTACTCCGTGCTACCAGATCTACGAAGATCAGAAAATCAGGGACAGCTTTCCTGGCATCATCGACGCCGTCGAGATGATCGGCGGAATTCAGATCCAGTCCCGAGCGGCATTGGGCGGCAACCTCTGCAACTCATCGCCGAGCGCGGACGGCATCTGCCCATTGATCGCATACAACGCGGTCTGCCACATCGCAGGACCCGGCGGTGACGACGACCATCGCGATGTTGCGGTTGAAGATTTCTGCACCGGCCCCGGCTCCAACGTCCTCGGACGCGGCGAGATCCTGGTGAGCATGGTGCTACCAGCCCCGGGCGACAACTTCGGAGCAGCATACGAACGCTTTATTCCACGTAACGAGATGGACATCGCGGTTGCGGGCGCTGGCGTATCGGTCAAGCTAAGCAGCGATGGCAGCACATTCGAGGCAGCACGCGTGGCGCTTGCTGCGGTTGCTCCGGTGCCATTGGTAGTACCAGCCGCCGAGGCCGCACTCATCGGCAACGCGGTCAGCGACGACGTAATCGAAGCCGCCGCCCAAGCCGCTGGCGCCGCCGCTACTCCGATCGCCGACATGCGCGGAACCATAGAACAGCGCAAGCACCTTTCGGCGGTCTTGACCCGACGAATGATCAACAAATCAGTAGAACGAGCGAGAGGCTGAAAATAGATGACGACTCAAATTACTCCCGGGCCAGCTCGGGTACACGTCCGTACCACCATCAACGGCAACCCGCACGAGTTCCTCGTGCCGCCGTACATGAGCCTCCTCGACACTCTCCGTGAAATCGTCGGACTCACCGGCACCAAAGAGGGTTGCTTGGACGGCAACTGCGGCGCATGCACCGTCTCGCTTGACGGCCGCATCGTCGACTCCTGCTTGGTCCTCGGCGCCGAGATCGACGGCAAGTCGGTCGAGACCGTTGAGGGAATGGCGACTCCCGAAGGTCTGCACCCATTGCAGCAGGCGTTCCTAGAAGAAGCCGCGCTTCAGTGCGGCATCTGCACGCCGGGTTTCTTGGTAGCCGCCAAGGGCTTGCTCGACAACGAGCCGGCTCCAGACGAACACCGCATCCGCCACTGGCTGGCTGGCAACCTCTGCCGCTGCACCGGTTACGACAAGATCGTGCGCGCAGTGCAGAAGGCATCTGCCGAGATGTCGTAAAGGCCGACTCAGGAGCAACACAAACTAAGGCGATCATCAACACATGTAAGGGGATCCGACCATGGTTGCAACATTTGAACCCAAGAGCGAATACAAGGTAATCGGTACCCGCCCGATACGCCACGACGGTCTCGACAAGGTGACCGGCCGAGCGATCTACGGTGCCGACATCAAGCTGCCAAGCATGATCTGGGGCGCTATCCTGCGAAGTCCGCACGCCCACGCTCGCATCAAGTCGATAGACACCTCCGCCGCTGAGGCGATGGACGGCGTCCACGCAGTCGTCACCAACGCCGACTTACCACAAGCCGGCGACAAGATGGTGGACCTCGGTGAAGGTGTGACCAACCTGAAATGGGCTGTCGACAACATTCTCGCCAGCGACAAGGCGCTCTACGCCGGACACGCCGTGGCAGGCGTCGCCGCGGTAGACCGCTACACCGCTGAAGAGGCTGCGCGAGCCATCAAGGTCGAGTACGAAGTCCTACGTTCCGCAACGAACGTCGACGACACCATCGACCCGGACATGCCAGCGATTCTCGAGGAGTTCGTAGGTTCGCCGGGCGCGGAGGAGAGCGGGCACGCCAACCACGTCAAAGAGTTCACCCACGAGTTCGGCGACCCTGATGCCGCGCTCGCTGAGGCCGACCACGTCATCGAAGGTGAGTTCAGCCTTGAAATGGTGCACCAAGGCTACATCGAGCCGCACAACGCGACCGCGGTGTGGGACGAGGACGGTCGGCTGAAAATATGGACCAGCACGCAGGGCGCGTTCACTGTTAGGCAGCAAGTCGCCGCCGTCATGCAGATGGACGAGTCGAAGATCCGCGTAACCCCGCTGGAGATCGGCGGCGGTTTCGGCGGCAAGATCCCGATCTACCTCGAACCCGTAGCAGCAGCCCTCTCGAAGAAGGCCGGCAACGTACCTGTCAAGATCATCATGGAGCGTCGCTCCGTGTTCGAGGGTAGCGGGCCCGCAGCCGGTGGCAAGATCACTCTGAAGCTTGGCGCCACCAAGGACGGCAAGATCGTAGCAGCCGATTCCGTGCTTCGCATGGAGGCTGGCGGATACCCCGGCTCGTTAGTCGGCGCTTCCGGCATGTGCATCTACGCCTGCTACAACATCCCGAACATGCGCATCGTCGGCTACGACGTTCTCGTCAACAAGCCCAAGGTCGCGGCCTACCGCGCACCTGGATCACCGCAAGTCGCGTTCGCGATTGAGACATTGGTCGACGACCTCTGTGAACAGGCCGGTTTCGACAAGTGGCAGTTCCGACGTGACAACGCCGCCAAAGAAGGCACTCGCCGAGGCGACGGCCCGATCTTCCCGCGCATCGGCATGGAAGAGGTGTTGGACGCCGCTAAGGAGACCGACCACTGGAACTCCGACATCGGCGAGGCTTCACCGGGTCGAGTGCGTGGCCGCGGTTTCGCAAGCGGATACTGGTTCAACGTCGGTTTGCAGTCGTCTGTCAACCTCTCGTTGAACAACGACGGAACCGTAGAGCTGGTCGAGGGTTCGACCGATATCGGCGGCACCCGTGCATCGATCGCCATGCAGGCAGCCGAGACTCTCGGAATCTCCGCTGAGGACGTCAACCCGACTGTCGTTGACACCGACACCGTCGGTTTCACCGCCGTCACCGGTGGCAGTCGAGTCACCTACGCGACCGGCTACGCGGCATACAACGCCTCAATCGAGATGATCGACAAGCTCAAGGTCCGAGCATCGAGGCTCTGGAGCATCGATGAAGAGGACGTGCAGTTCGAAGACGGCGTCTTCTCATCCAAGTCCGACTCTGAATTGAGCATCGGCTTTAAGGACCTCGCCGGAAAACTCGACGACACTGGCGGGCCTGTAACTTCTACCGGTAGCGTCGATCTCGAAGCGGCCGGTGGAGCATACGGCACGCACATCTGCGACCTCGAGGTTGACCCCGAGACCGGCAAGACCGATGTCGTCCGCTACACCATCGTGCAAGACGCTGGCCGTGCGATTCACCCGTCGTACGTCGAAGGCCAGATGCAAGGCGGAGCCGCGCAAGGCATCGGCTGGGCGTTGAACGAGGAGTACTACATGAGCGACGACGGCGTGATGTCGAACTCCTCATACCTCGACTACCGAATGCCGACCTCCCTCGACCTCCCGAACATCGAGACAGTGATTGTGGAAGTCCCGAACCCGGTTCACCCGTACGGTGTCCGCGGCGTTGGCGAAGTCCCGATCGTCCCCCCGGTTCCAGCAGTTGGCAACGCCCTCAAGAACGCCATCGGCATCCGTTTGCGGGAGACCCCGATGAACGCCGGACGCATCGTCGCGGCGCTCGATTCGTAAAATGGCTCGTAGAACGCAGCCGCCTACGGAGTGGCGAACTCCCCCGGTTTTTCGGCCGGGGGAGTTTTTTTTGGTTGTGGGACGGAGAAACTTTTTGAACTTGTTCAAAAACTAATCTTGCCGCCAAATTGCCGCTAGCAGCGGCAAGATCCCCCTTAAATTGCCGCTGATTGCCGAAAATTGCCGGAAGCAGCGGCAATTTCGCGGCAAGAAAAGCAAGTTCGCGGCAAGATTAGTTGCCCCAGACGCAGTTGACATATATATCGTATGACGATACAATGGCTTCATGTATATCGGCCTACGCTATATACCTCGGTTCGCTTAGTCGGGAACACGGACTTCCGATTCAACCACGTGACGATGCTCAACCAAACGCCCTCAAGCCTTCTCCCGTTACCCGTTTCGCAGATGCACATCCTCCTCGCCCTGACAACCGGCGACAAGCATGGCTACGCCATCATGAAAGAGGTCGAATCATTCACCGAAGGCGCGGTCATGATGGGGCCTGGGACGCTCTACGGTGCCGTAAAGCAGATGTTGAAGGCTGGCTTGATTGACGAGAGCTCCGAACGACCGGATCCTGATCTCGACGATGAACGTCGTCGTTATTACCGCCTGACCGATCTGGGGTTGCGTACTCTCGACGCCGAGGTAGACCGCATCGAGCAACTCGCCCGAACCGCGAGGTCTAGGCGCACGGATGCAATGTCAAGGTTGGGAGCCTGACATGATCTCCGAGAGGGTTTACCGCGCGCTCCTCGTCGCCTATCCGAGGGAGTTCCGGGGAGAGTACGGCGAACTGATGGTCCAATTCTTCCGGGACCGGATGCGGTGCGACGGAAAAGGAGCACGCGGACTGATCGTATGGATGCAGTTGATCTCCGATCTGGCGGTTTCTGCATTCAATGAACGCGCAGGAGGATACGGAATGGGCAACGGTAAACCGGTCATCGAAACTGACGCGCTGTCGAAGATCTACGGTAGCATCGTCGCTGTAGACGACCTTTCGATGTCCGTCCCTCGGGGCCACGCCTTCGGTCTACTCGGTCCCAACGGTTCCGGCAAAACTACCACGATGGGAATGTTGCTAGGGCTTGTTCAACCGACTTCTGGCAGCTTCAGCCTATTTGGATCTACCGACGGTCTTGAAGAGTCCTTGCGCCGTGTGGGAGCGATCGTTGAGTATCCGTCCTTTTATCCCTACTTAACTGGTCGAGAGAATCTCCGCTACTTCCAAGGCATCTTTCAGCGGGGCGAACCCGAAGATATCGAATGTCTCCTCGAAAAGGTTGGCCTGGCAGAGAGCGGAGACCGCCGCTTCAGCACGTACTCGCTCGGGATGAAACAGCGACTTGGGCTGGCGTTTGTGCTTTTGGGCGATCCCGAACTCCTCTTGCTAGACGAGCCCACCAACGGCATGGATCCCGCTGGTATGGCTGAAGTTCGTCACCTCATCCGGCAACTCGCCGAGGACGGAAGAACCGTTCTGGTGGCCAGCCACCTGTTGAACGAGGTCGAGCAGATGTGCGACAGCGTCGTCATCATGTCGAACGGAAACCTAATCGCCCAAGGTTCCGTGTCAGACATTCTCCGATCCGACGAGAATGTCCGCCTCAAGACCACGGACGACGAGAAAGCTGTAACGATCCTTTCGGCGCTCGATTGGATTTCAGAGGTGCGGATGGAAGATGGCGAGGTTGTCGTGTCTTCCTCTCGCGACGAACTCGCCGAAATATCAACGGTCCTCGGACGGTCGGAGGTTTACGTCATCGAGACTAGCTCCGGCCCCGGTTCGTTGGAGAAATACTTCCTCGAAGTTACCGGTGACGACGCCTGAAACCAGTAGCAACTGTATCGAGAACGGATGCGATTCTGATGTATCACACTCTTCGGCTAACCAAATGGGAATGGTTCAAAGTCCGGCGTCTCCGCATCCCTTGGATCCTCCTCGCAATTGCTCTGCTGGTCTCGCAACTCGGCATTTGGGTCAATTATCTGGCTTTTAACAACGACGATGTCAACATGTTGATGGGCGGTGGCTTCGTGTCATACAGCGTGTCGTGGGAAGAACCTACACCCGGCTCTATCGAGATCACCTGTTCGGACTTCGTGAACGATCGGATGCCGCCGGGTTTCGATCAAATCCCGGAAGACCGACGCGCAGAGTTCTTAAAGGAGATGGACGCATGGCGCGCCGACGGAGTTTGCGATGGATTCGCTGATCGAGAACAGCTTCGTAGAGGTTTCACGCTCCCCAACAGCATCACTCAAAGCATTGCGATCATTTCTTCTTTCAGACCCATCGCGATAGGCCCGATCCTCATCATGATTCTCGCGGCTTCAATTCTAGGGTCCGAATACGGTTGGGGCACTCTACGAACCGTTCTTGCCGGCGGCATCGGGCGATGGAAGTTCCTATTCGCCAAGCTTCTGCTGCTCATAAGGATGTGTTCTGACGCGCTTATCGTCATTTCACTGTTGGCTGTGGTGTCCAGCTTGGTAATCGCACTAATCTCCAGTGACGAGAACGGCGGCATCGCAGACTCCGGCAAATGGTCCGAAGTAGTCCTGATTTTTCTCAAAACCGTGTACGGACTACTGCCATTCATAGCCCTCGGCATCTTCGCTACAGTGTTAACGACCTCACGCGGCATCGGAATAGCTCTCTCTGTTGGATATTTCATCGTGGAGTCCATACTCGCGACGCTTCTCCGCCTCAACGACACGCTTGCCGATGTCGCGGATTATCTGCTCATTCAAGCCTTCCTCTCCTGGACAACTGTGCCGTCGGAACTGGATTCTTCGGAGACCGTCGGAGTATTCGTTGCGATCCTCGGTTACAGCGTCATACTGGTCGCGGCGACGGCTTGGGTATTCAAGCAACGGGACATTGGCGGAGCCATAGGCGACTAGACCTGGCTCGATTCGCGTTGCGGAGTGTGGTGAGCGTGGGCGGTCTGGCGGTGTTCTCTGGGCGAGAGACTAACCAACAGCATTGTTGAACCGCAACGAGTTGATGTGTCGACCGTTTGTTGGGGCCACGTTTCATATAATTGCGTCTAAGGACTCGTTCCAGACTCATCGCATACGGATCTGAACTCCGACTGAAAACTCTCACCTCGCATTCGACGTATCCAGCTTCTGTTGGCGTGATCCAAGACGCGATAATTTCCTAGATGTCCAACTCCCCACAAGCATCAGCCCCCGACAAAGGTTCGGACGATTCGCTGATGTATCGCCCGCCTGAGCGCGACGAGGAGCCGGAGGTCACGTTCGGCGACATCATGCAGCGCATTCGCGAGGCGCTTGGCGGCATCCCTGGCATGGGTGGCGGTGACGAAGGATCTTCACGAGAATCATCCGAACAAGGTGGTGGCGGATCAGGTCGGGCAAGTGCGGTAGTTCTCCTATTGATACCGATAGCGGCCGTTGTGTGGCTGGCGACTGGTGTTTACACAGTCGGTCCGGAAGAGCAGGCAGCATTGCGGACGTTCGGTCGCTTCGTGGCGATCGCCGATCAGGGTCTTCACTGGCATTGGCCTGGTCCGGTAGGCACTCGAAACGTGGTGCCCGTAACGAACACTCGCCGACTGGAGCTCGGTTTCCGTAGCGCTCCGAACGGTTCAAGCACAACACCGGTCCAAATCGAATCTGAAATGATCACTGGCGATGAGAACATCGTCGACGTGCAGATGGTTGTGCAGTACCGCATATCTAACTTGCGCAGCTTCTTGTTCGAGGTTGATGACCCAGGCGACCCAGATCGCGATGTCCCGCCGGGAATGCCCGATGGTGAGACGCTCCGCGACATTGCGGAGACGGCGGTGAGACAGGTGGTCGGCGCACGCAATATCGACGACGTGCTGACGACCGAGAAGGAGCAGGTGCAGGCAAGCATTTTGGACAAGATGCGGCAGTTGACCCGCGACTACAACACTGGTGTCGACGTGCTACAAGTGCTGCTGCAGAACGTCAACCCGCCGGCCGAGGTTCAGGACGCTTTCGAGGATGTGGTGAGGGCGCGTGAGGACCGAGAGCGGGACATTAACTTGGCAGAGGCTTACAAGGCGTCGCAGATCCCGCAGGCGACTGGTGCGGCGGCACAGATCGTGGAAGAGGCGGACGGTTTCAAGCGAGGTCGTATCGAGCGAGCACGTGGTGAAGCCGAAGGTTTTGAAGCGATCCTGACCAGTTACGAAATCTCGCCCAATGTTACTCGCACCCGACTCTATCTAGAAGCAGTCGAACGTATTCTGGCAGGCCGATCCAAGATCGTGATCAACTCAGGTTCGAACGCGTTGCCACTCTTGCCGCTCGACAGTTTGAGCACATTGCAGGGCAACTCTCTGACCAATTCGGCGGGGGACGAATAACGCCATGCCCCGCCTGATACTCACGATCATCATCGTCATCGTTGCGGCGTTCATACTCGTGCCGCAAGCGTTGTTCACCGTAGACGAGACGCAGCTGGCGATCGTCACTCGTTTCGGTGCGTTCCAGCGCGACTACCGTAGCCCCGGACTGTATGTCAAGCAGCCGTTCGTCGAGACGGTCGTGAAGATGGACAGCCGACTACTGCGCGTGGACGCTCAACCGGCATCGCTGCTTACATCTGACAAGCGGAACCTGGTTATCGACGCCTACGCTCGCTACCGCATCATCGATCCGCTCAAGTTCTTCCAACGACTGCGCACCGAGACTGAAGCGGTCTCTCGCGTATCCGACATCGTAAACTCGCAGCTCCGTCGTGAAGTTGCTCTAGACACGCAGTCTGAGGTTATCTCTGAGACCCGCGAGCAGGTGATGCGACGCGTTACCGAAGCTAGCAACCGGTCTGAGATTTCACGTCAGCAGGCTTTGGACTTGTTCAACAACAACCTGCGCGACCCGAGGCTGACGATCATCATCACCGATGAGGCTGTCCCTCGCGGACGACCGGCCACCGTCGGAGAGTTGGACGCGTTGGGAAGCAATGACCAGCCTGAGATATTGGCTGGAGCCACCGTCGCCTACTTCCGACCGCTCGTAGACGAACTGGGTATTGAGATCATCGACGTTCGCATCAAGCGAGCGGACTTCCCGACCGAGATTGAGACGTCAGTGTTCGCCCGTATGAGAGCCGAGCGTGCCCGCATCGCGGACGGTCTGCGTGCAGAAGGTACGCAGAGGGACCGCGAGATCCGCGCCGAGGTCGACCGTGACGTCCAGATTATCTTGGAGACGGCAAACGGTACTGCGGCCAGACTGCGCGGCGAGGCGGAGCAAGAGGCAATCACCATCTTGGCCGAGGCGTTGGAGAAGGCGCCGGAGTTCTACGAGTTCCGACGGTCGTTAGAGGCCTACGAGAAGATCATCGACGGTCAATCGCTGGTCGTCTTGGAGATCGACTCCGAGCTGTTCAAGTATCTGCAATCTGCGGGCGTGCTTGAAGAGGAGTAGTTTGACAATCGTTGGATTTCGGTTTCGTTAGCTCGAAACCTCTCCCATCACCCGCTCCGCTCTGCCGACGCCGCGTTCTTGCTGATACCTCAGCATCGCCCCCATCACTCGCGACCCGCCTGCAACATCCCGCGCATCAACACGCAAACCCTCCAATCGCCCCCAATTCGGCGTGCGAGTTATGTGACGTAGCAGTTTGATGGTGTTTAGTGGAGCTAGGATTATGGGCGTGTTTTCGGGGTGATTGAAGGCTATGGGATCAGGAGATGTGTTCGTATCCGCTTGGTCGGGACGTTTGATGAGACCGCCTTCGGAGGGAGAGAACCAGTGATCACCGGGCGGGATTTCGGTATTGGTGCGGACACAGCGGTGGAGTTGGGGTTGTAGGCCGACGGTGGTCAGAAGGGTTGTCTCGTGCCACAGCCTGAGTAGGGGGAGAATCGGCTTGGGCGTGGATTCGGCGTATGTCAGGGAGTCTCGCAGTAGGGCGAATAAGTGCAGATTGGCGGCGTTCTGTAGCGAGAAGCGTTCGGAGATTTCGGCGAAGTGGGAGGCCAAGGTCAGGCGGTCGAGGTCGTTGCGGAGAGGGAGATAGGCGTTGACGGTTTCGACTTGGCTGATGACGTGCAGATCAGATCGGCCTTCGGAGATGTGGGCGGTGATGTGTCGGAGTAGATCGACGTGTCCTCCGGTTCGGGATCTAGTGCGTCGCGCGCCGCGTGCCACAGCAGAGATCAAGCCTCGGTCGGGCGTGAGCAGGATGACGATGCGATCAGCCTCGCCGAGGTCTCGGGCGCGGACGACGATGCCTTCGGCGTTGAAGTATCGTCGTCGAGGTGGCGACATGATGGGTTCAGCCTCACCCTCGGTTCAAGCCCGGGGCAGGCCCAAGCCTCTCCCATCGATGGAGAGGGGATTCGTTTTGCGCAGGGTGGTCAGTTCTGGTGATTTGAGGAGCCGTTCTCCAAGTACGGTAGCGGCTCGTCGAATGTTTCGCCGCGCTGTTCCGCGGCTCGCCGTCGCTGGTCCCAATCCTTCATCTCTGCGATTACCTCGGCACGGCCCTCCGCAAGTCCCTTAGCGCGCCCCTCCTCAAGGCGCATTTCTATGCGTGCGCGCTGCTTCTCCTTCGCAGGTTCGACGAGGTTGACTCGTATCCATTCGCTCATCAACATGGTGCTACTCAGTAGTTCGATGACTGTAAAAGTGATGATCGCCGCCGCGATCCCGATCTGCCCAGTACGGAGAATGATATCAAAGTACGCCTGTATCCACTTATCAGGAGTTGTCGATGAGACCCCGTCGTATGTGGCGATGCCGAAGCCGACAACCACCTGCAAGGTGAAAAGCACGAAGTAGGGCGTGGACCAGCGTGGTCGAATCGCCCATATCGCTTCACGGTCATCGTTTTTGGAAGGATGTCCTTCGACGTCCCTCTTATCGCTCTCGGTCAAGACTCGCTCGATTGAATCATTCATCCGTTCGGTGCTTTGCCAACCATAACGTTGGTACGGATGTTCATTCAAGTCGAAATGGCGAACCTTTTAGAACTCATATAGAAGGGAGTGTCACCTTCACCCTCTAGCATCGAGAGATAAGGGATTCGCCTTGTGGCATCCCCTGCGAGCGGGCAGGTTTGAAACCTGCCCCTACCGCGTCCCCTTCGCTCCGCGAAAGGGATGTGTACTAGCGTAGCCCCACGCTGCCGTCTTCGCGGATTGGTGGCGGGATGCGAGCCGGTTCGAAGGGGTGCAGATTAGGCGCTTCTTCGTTGAAGGTTACTCCGAGACCGGGTCTCTCGGGGAGCGTGAACCAGCCGTCAACGACTTCCATCGGAGCGTCGACCATGTCGGCCCGCGGCGGCTTGTCTTCGTCAACCGCCTCCAAGACATCCCAAGATGGTGACGAAATCCCAAGATGCACACACGCGGCGGTTGCTATAGGCCCTTGGAAGTTGTGCGGTGCGATCAGGATGTGATGCGCTTCGGCGATCGCAGATATCTTCTTAACGCCGGTGATGCCTCCAGCGACTGCAATGTCGGGCTTGAAGAATGAGCAATTAGTCATCTGGGCGTATTCGCGGAATTCCCAGATGTGAGCGTTGCGCTCTCCGACGGCGAGTGGCAGGCGCATCTTGGTGGCTACTTCGGACATCGCGAGAACGCCGTCGGGGACTATTGGGTCCTCGATGAAGTAGGGGTTGAATGGCATCGCCTTCTCGCAGAAGACGACGGCTTCGGAGGGTCGCATGTTGCGGTGTATCTCGATGCCGATGTCGAAGTCGTTGCCCACGGTCTCGCGGACGGCGGCTAGCATGTCTATGGCGTTGTCGACTAGAACCGGGTATTTCAGGAGTTGGAACTCGCGCGGCATGGGTGTGAACTTGAGCGCGGAGTAGCCGCGGTCGAGGGCGATTTTCGCGCGCTCGGCAACTTCGTCGGGGGTTTCCCCGCCAACTCCTAGGAAGATGCCTCGCACTTTCTGCCGGGCACGACCACCGAGGAGATCCCACACGGGGGCGTCGAGTCGCTTGCCCTTAATGTCCCAGAGCGCCATGTCGATGCCGGATATGGCGGCGGCAATGCTGTTGCCGCGGAAGCTCCCGTTGTAGCGATGCATGTAGTTGTAGATGTGCTCCGTGTCGCCGGGATCCATGCCGGTGATGGCATCTCCGAGAATCTTGACAGTCTCTTCAGCCGCACGTGGGTACGCCCAGTAGCAGGATTCGCCAATGCCCTGTGTGCCGTCATCAGTAGTGATGCGGACGACAAGAAAGCGGTCAACTAGGAAGGTCTCGATTTGTTCGATTTTCATAGGGTTCCTCGGTGATGGTCAGTCGCTTATTTCTGATCTGGATTCTAGAGAATGTGCCAGCGTAGCATCATCCGCATATTCGATGTCGGTGCCGGAGGGCAGACCTCTTGCCAGACGGGTTACTTTGATACCGGCGGGTGCGATCGCTCGTTGGAGATACATGGCGGTGGCTTCGCCGTCTAGGTTTGTGTTGGTGGCGACGATAACTTCGGAGACTTCCTCACTGGGTTTCTGACCCTGTAAACGTTGGAGGAGTTCTTTGATCTTGAGGTCGGATGCGGCGATGCCGGAGGTTGGGGATATCGCGCCGTGGAGGACGTGGTAGAGGCCGTTGTAGGCTCGGGTGCGTTCGAGTGCGGTTACGTCGAGCGGCTCTTCGACTACGCAGATGACGGTACGATCACGATTGGTGTTCGAGCATATGCCGCATACTGGCTCTTCGGTGATGTCGGCGCAGATGTCGCAGAGTTTGATGCGCTGCTTGACACCAGTGATCGCTTCGGAGAGTTCGGCGGCTTCGGCTTCCGGCATCCGGACGAGGTGGTAGGCGAGACGCTGTGCGGATTTGGGTCCGATGCCGGGCAATCGTCTGAAAGCTTCGATGACGCGGGATACGGGGGCTGCTACACCGCGTGGCGCGTCGGATGGCGGTGCTGCCGGCGTGATTGATCTCGGCGGATCGGGGCGGAACGCGGCCATTTTTGACGATTACAGTAGGTTAGAAGCCCAGACCCGGCAGATTCAGTCCTCCGGTGATCGCCTGCATCTTCTTGGCGGCCACTTGCTGGGCAGAATCCATGGCTTCGTTGACGGCAGCCATCACGAGGTCTTGCAGCATCTCGACATCTTCGGGATCGACGACTTCGGGATCGATTTCGATGCTCTCGACGCGGGACCCTCCGACTACGACGGCCTTCACAGCGCCCCCGCCGACCGATGCCTCGGATGTCGCATTGGCGATCTCTTCCTGCACCTCCTGGATCTTCTTCTGCATCTGCTGAGCTTGCCTGAGCATGTTGCGATTCATCATGATGCGGTTGCCACCTGTCCTGTCATCGGTTGAAAGTCGGGAGTTGTTACGCTACGGGTTCAATGTTAACGCGCGGGAAGTTGAGGGGAGGGCAAGAACGACGAACAGACTAATCTGGGCAATGGGTTGGCAGTTTCGCAAAGTAGAATCCATGCGATGTCTTTCCGTTCTTTTGCCCTCGTAGCTCTGGTTTTGTTTGGCGCGGTTGCGGTTATTGGATGCGGGCTGCGAGATGAGGGTGACGCGGTTAGTGAAAATGTATTGACGGCGGAGTTGGTGGTGCCGCCGGCTTCGCAGGTGACTGTTGAAGCGCCTACGGCTACGGTCGTTGCGACGGCTACAACCGAGGTGGTAGAGGAGGTTGCGGGGGATTCGGGTGAGGAGGAGGAACCGGCTCGCGTGAATGTGCCGAATCGAGGTTACAACTCTTACGGTGATCCGGATGCCCCGATCACGATGTTCGATTTTTCGGACTTTTTGTGACCGCACTGCGGAACTTGGCACCGCGGGACGGTTGCCCAGATGCGTGAGACGTACATCGCCGACGGGCTGGTGAGGTCGATATATTTCCACTTTCCGATCTTGGCTGAGGAGTCGGCGTTGGCGGCGGAGTATTCGGACTGTGTCGGTGAGCAGGGATCAGATCAGTTCTGGGAGTTCGTGGATGGGGTGTACGAGCGTCAGGATGAGATCGGGTTGCCGCTGCTCGCGGGATTGGCGGCCCGTATGGGGTTAGACCGAGTGGCGCTGAACGAGTGTCTGCTATCGGGCAGACACAACACGACTTGGCAGATCGATCGGGCGCGTGGCGAGGCGATGGGCGTACAATCAACCCCGACAATCTTCCTCGCGTATGTAGACAAGGACGGCGAGGAAGTGCGGTTGCAGTTCCGCGGCGCGCGGGATTTCGACAATATGTCGCAGATAATCGATGCGATCTTGAGGGATATCGAGAAGTAAAGATGAAGATAACGAAGATAACGCCCTATCTGGTGTCGGCTCCGGCGCCATTTTTGCCGACCTCGAACGCGAAGGCGAATAACCGAGAATACCTGTTTGTAGAGGTGAATACCGACGAGGGCGTGACGGGATGGGGCGAGGTTACCTGCACTCGGGACCAGGCCAATCGCGGGGTTGCATCGTTGATCCGGCATGTGTCGGACTTGCTGGAGGGCGATGATCCGAAGAACATCGAGAAGATCTGGCACAAGGTGTTCCGACACTTCACGTACATGGGTTCCCGAGGCGCGACGACGAGTGTGATCTCTGGCATCGACATCGCGCTTTGGGACATCAGGGGAAAGGTGTTGGGCGTGCCGGTTTACGAGCTGCTGGGCGGTCCGGTGAGAGATGCGGTGGATGTCTACTGCCATCCACAGGACGGAGCGACTCCAGAGAGTCTGGCGCAAGACTGCAAGGCGATTGTGGCGACGGGTCAGACGTCACTAAAGACGGATCCTTGGTATCCGCATCACCCAGACGAGATCGATGGCTATATGTCTGGGAAGTTGTCGGCGGATGCTGAAAACCAAGGCGTGGAGCGGATTGCGGCGGCGCGAGAAGCTGTGGGTCCCGACATTGAGATATTGATCGACAACCATGCGCGGTTTGATGTTCCTACAGCAATACGGCTGGCGAATTCGTTGGAGCCGTATGACATCTTCTGGTTCGAGGAGCCGGTGGGTGTGGAGTCGAACACTGCATTGAAGCAGGTGCGCGACGCGACGAACGTGCCGATCTGCGTGGGCGAGCGGATTCACACTCGGTGGGAGTTCGTGCCGATCTTGGAACAGGGCTTGGCAGACTTCATCATGCCGGACATCACATGGACGGGCGGTATATCGGAGTTGAAGAAGATCTGCACACAGGCGGAGACGTACTACATACCGGTGTCGCCGCACGACGCCAGCGGCCCGATAAACGTGATCGCGGGCGCGCAGGTGATGATCACAGTTCCGAACTGCTACCGCGTGGAGACGATGCGCGCCGATCTGCACGCGTACGACGTGCTGATGGATGTGCCGCTAGATATCCGTGGCGACAAGATTCACCTAGATCCGGATCGACCGGGCATCGGCATCGAGATGGATCGGGAGTATTTGCAGGCGCACTTGGCGGATTGATGTGATGCCATCCAATTGCCTCCGCTGGATTCCGGCTTTCGCCAGAATGACGGAGACACCTACTCCACCGCGAAGAGATAAGCGTAGTGGGGTTGGTTGCCGCGGATGAATTGGATGTCGACGCGGTTGTAGTGGGTCAGCTCTTGGGTCAGGCGGGTTTCGGCGACGCGGGCGGTGTCTTGCGAGATCTCCTCGCCGACGTAGACGGCTACTAGTGCGCCGTGGTGCATGACGGCGTTAACCCCTGAGATGAGCATTGCGAGTTCATCATCGCCAGCGGCCACGGTCTCGCCGTCGACTAGGACCATGAATTGACCTTCGTTGACGTGGATTCCGCCCATTGTGGCATCGCGTGAGGCGCGGAAGACGGAACCGACGTGGAGGCCTTCTAGCATGTCAGCCATCTCCTCGACGTTTTCGTCGAGGTCGGTGTCAGGATCGAAGGCGCTCATTGCGGCGATGCCTTCTTGCATCGAGCGGGTTTCGATGACAGCGGAGGATTTTTCGGTGAGTTCGGATGCTTGTTGGGCAGCGCCGATGATGTTCTTGTTGTTGGGCAGCAGGATGACTTGGTCGGAAGATGCTGCTTCGACGGCTTCGAGGAGGTCGGCGACGCTGGGGTTGAGAGTGTCGCCGCCTTCGACGATGAATGTCGAGCCCATGCCGGCTTGTCGGAAGTAGTTGGCCATGCCGTCGCCGGCGACGACCGCGACGATGGCGATGTCTACAGGTTCGACGGGCTGTTCCGCGGTGGCGGCATCGGCGCGACGGTTCTCGGCCCATTCGGTGGTTTGGGCGTCCATGTTCTGGATGGTGACGTTGAGGGTGAGAGCGCCGTTTCGAACGGCTAGGCTGACGGCTTCGCCAGGGTCTTCCATGTGGACATGAATCTTGGCGATGGTCTCGTCGCCCGCGATGACGGTGGAGCGTCCGATCTTGTCGAACTCTTCACGAAGATGCGGGATGTCGATATTGGTGCCTTCGATGCCGATGTTGGTGCAATAACCCCAGGCTTCTTCCTCGGCGATGTCGAGGGACGATGTATCGACGATGACGCCGCTTTCACCGACGAGGTTTTCGATGCCGGGGGCGTCGACGTGAACTGAACCATCGCCTTCGCCGCGCAGGTATTGGGACATGCCCAAGAGCATGATCGAGAGTCCGAAGCCTCCGGCATCGACGACGCCGGCCTCTTTGAGGACCTCCAGCATCTCGGGTGTCCGCTCGGTGGTGTCGATGGCTTGGTTGGCGGCGGTTTCGACGACATCGTTGACGTTAGCGCCTTGCTCAGCTGCTTTGGCCGCGGCTTCGGCAGCTTCGCGGATGACGGTGAGCATTGTGCCTTCGACGGGATTTGGGACAGCGCCGTATGCCATCTCGGCGGCGAGGGTCAATCCGTTAGCGAAGTTGTCGGCGTTGACCACATCGGCGTCGGTCAGGGCATCGCGCAACCCTCGGAAAAGCTGCGCCATGATGAGTCCGCTGTTTCCACGGGCGCCGAGGAGCGCGGCGCGGGCCATCGCTGCTGAGGTGGTAGGGACGTCTTCGGTCGCGGACGTTTCCATGTCGGATGCGATGCCACGCATGGTTAGCATCATGTTGGTGCCAGTGTCGCCGTCTGGCACGGGGAAGACGTTGAGGGCGTTGAGCTGGTTTTGGTTGGTGGAAACTGCGGCGAGAGCGGCACGCGTGAGATCGCGCAGGAGGTAGCCGTTGGGAGTCGTAATCTCCGTCGTCATCGGGGTGCCCTTTGCTTGCTCAAGGTTGCTTGGAGAGGCGGTGTTGATACCGCGTCTCGTGCTTGTGAACTGATCGCGATGTTATCCTAATTGGAAGCACTTAATTTTGGCCGTATACCCACGGTCAAGCACCGAAACCGACCCTTAAAACTGCACGAAACCGAAACTACGCGCCATGTCCATGTCCGAACAGCAGATCCGAGCCGCCCTCAAACTTGGCCCGCGTCCGAAGCCGCAGTTCGGTCACAACCGCAGCCACGCGCTGAACGCCACCAAGCGTCAGTTCAAGCCGAACTTACAGACACGGCGCGTTCTGGTCAACGGTCAAGAGCAGAAAATCAAGCTGACGGCGAGAGAGATTCGGACGTTGCTGAAGCGTGGGCGGATGTTGCTCGCTGAGTAACGCGGGGCTGAGGGCAATCTGACCCGATGATTTGATCTGGCGATCTTTTATCGCATTGCCGAGACCCCTCGCATTTATTCGGTAAGCGGTGGTGTGTGTCTCGGCTACGACTCTGGGCAATAGGAGGCGGATAGATGTATGTGCGCTCACTGAAAATCAAAGGTTTCAGAGGTTTCGCCAACGAACAGACGCTGAAACTCGCCCTACCTAATGGACAGATAGGAAGTGGTTTGACGATTCTCGTCGGACCGAATAGCGGCGGCAAATCAACCGTTGTTGAAGCGGTCGATTCATTGTTTAGCCCTAACTCGACGATCAGTTTTGCAGAAGGAAAACGAAACGCAAAGTCGAATGAGCGAGTTTCGATATACGCAGAATTAGAAGATGGAAGTACGCATGTTCTGAGAACCGCCGATGCCGGTGGAAGCGAAACAATCCGCGAACCCGGCGCGTATCCGCAAGTAGATTGTTATTTTCTTCCCTCACGCCGTTTCTTCAACCCCTATTTCAACAGTGGAACGGAATCTCGCGAGGGGTATGTGCGAATCCAATCAGTTGGAACAACGAGAAGCAATCCCATCAATAGATTCTCCTACCGACTATTCGCAATCAATCAGAAACGCAGGGAATTCGACAAGGTTCTCTCCCGTGTGATGGATCCGGTACCCGATTGGACAATCGAACAATCAAATCAAGGCAATTATTACCTAAAACTCAACACGGCCGGACAATCCCACGATAGCGACGGGTTGGGTGATGGGATAATCAGTTTGTTATTCATCATCGATGCGCTATATGACTCAACCGACAGCGACTTGATCGTCGTGGACGAACCAGAATTGTCCCTCCATCCTCAGTACCAGCGTAGACTTTTGCGGCTTTTCGCAGAATACGCGCGGAACATGCAGATTGTTTACTCAACTCATTCACCTTACTTTGTAGACGTGAAACACATCCTAAACGGGGCTACCGTTGCCAGAGTTCACAAAGTTGACGGCTTTTCAACTATCAACCAACTCAGCGATCATTCGGCCAAAGATCTGGATGTATTTCTAACCGACATTCAAAATCCTCACGTCTTAGGGATCACCGCACGGGAAGCGCTTTTTCAAGAAGACGGCATGATCGTGGTTGAGGGTCAAGAGGATGTTGTGCTGTACCCAAAGATCCTTGAGCAGTTGGTTACGAATGATCTCTTGGACGCGAAGCTCGCTGACTGCATGAACGAAAGGTTCTTCGGTTGGGGAGCGGGCGGCGCGGACAAAATCGAACGGATTTTGTCTCTGCTGAGAGACCTCGGTTTTCAACACGTTGCCGTGATTGTAGACAAAAACAAAGAAGACGAACTTCCGGCATTAAAGTGCAAATTCGAACCCTTCCGATTTGGGTCGATTCCTGCAGACGATGTACGCTCGAAAAGTAGGAATTCAAGTCAAACATCCGCGCTCGGACTCCTCGACGAAAATCGAGCCCTTCGTCAACAGTTTGTGACCGAAACTGCTCGCCTTTTCACAAGCATTGGTGAATACGTCAGTTCCAAAGTTTGACGTACCCTTCGAAATTCACGCGGAATCCCTAGTACCCCAACGCGAAACCATCGCGCCGCGGATCAGCCGCACCGAGATATGTTCCGTGCGATGTCCGATGTATCGCGTGGGCACCGCCGACTGCATTCGTAAACGGAGGCAACAGGTCGTAGGTGTAGCCGATGTCGGACAGCTGCTCCAGCATGTCAGAGTCGAAGCGAGATTCGAACATAATTGCGCCGATATCGTAGTAGCGGAATCGGGGCGCTTCGATGGCTTCTTGGATGTTCTTGCCGCAGTCCAGGAACTGGTGGATCATCTGGATGGTGGTGTGGAGGATGCCGTAGCTGCCGGGTGTGCCGATGGAAGCGATGAAACTGGCATCCTCGGCTGCGTAGATCTGCGATGGAGCGATAACGAAGTCTACCGCTCGGCCGCCTTTGAGGTCGTTGGGGCTGCCTTGGTTCAGGTCGAACCACTTGCCCATGTTGTTGATAAAGACTCCGGTGCCTTTTGGTGCGAGGCATGAGCCGAAGCCGCCGCCTAGGGTCTGGGTAATCGTAACGACGTTGCCCCACTGGTCGGCGGTTGCAAAGTGGGTGGTCATCGGCGACTGCGCTGCGGATTGCGGGTTCCATACACCTGGCAACGAGGCTTCCACAGCGGACCGGTTCCAGCGTTCGGGCGGGAAGCCGCTGAACTTGTCGGACGAGATGCCCGATCTGATCTCTTCTGCGTAATCTTTCGAGATCAGCCGATCAAGTGGTATGTCTACGTGTTTGGGGTCCCCGGAGTAGAGAACGCGGTCGTCAGCGGCCTTGAGCACGGCTTCTACTAGCAAGTGTTCAGTCAAGGCGGTGCCCGGCTCAAGGTCGTAGCCTTCGAGGATGTTCAGCGTCTCGAGCATCTGGAATGCAGACGAGTTCGGCTTGGGAACGCGAATTTCGTAGTCGCGGTACGTAGTCGATATCGGCTCTTCCCAATACGGACGGTATGCGGCGATCTCTTCGCGGTTGATGACGCCATTGAAGGCCTTCTGTCCTGCACAGATCTCGTCGCCAAGCGATCCCTCATAGAACTCGGCAATGCCACCTTCGACGACCCGGTTCATGCTCTCGGCGAGTTGCTGCTGACGCAGAAGAGCACCGGCTTCGACTGCTGAGTATTCGAGTGCCAGAGTTGCGCCGTCTTCGGTTAGTTCAGCAATCTTGTCGATGCTGTCTGCAACGGTGGTGGCGATTAGCGGTGTCATTGGAACGCCGTTTTCGGCCAAGTCAATGGCATACGCGAATACTTGGGAGCGCGGCAACGTGCCGTACTTGTCGTGCATCGTTAGCCAACCGGCAATGTTGCCGGGTACAAGCATCGAGAGCGGTCCGTACTCGATATCATCGCGGGTCATCCCAGACGGATCGATGTCGTTAGGGGCATGACCTGAGAAGTTGATGGTTCGCGTCTTGCCTTCAGACGCCATGTATACGAGGCCGATGCCTACGCCACCCATGCCGGACATGAAAGGTTCGGCGACGTTCAGACCGGCGGCGACTGCGACCGCTGCATCGACCGCGTTGCCACCTGCTTGTAGGGCTTGCAGGCCTGCGATTGTGGCGTGTTGGGATCCTGATGCGACCATCCCTCGACGGCCGGTTGCTGGAGGGCGCGTTGAATCGCCGTGGGGTGTGCTGCCGGTCTGTGCTGCCAATGCCATGATTGGTTTCTCCCTTAGTTCACTAAAGACGCGAGGTGTTGACGTGAGGCGATCTTCTCTTCGGGCGAGCCGTATGCCATCGAGTAGTGGGCGCGGTAGCCGCTGTCTTCGAGTCGGTTCAGGCATGAATCGAAGTCGATGTTGCCCTTGCCGGGAATCATGTGGACCTCGTAGTTACCATTGTTGTCGGCGAGTCGGACCTCGCCTATGCGCTCGATGCCGAAAGCGTCGAGGAATCCGTCCACACCTTCTGGTACTAGGTTGGCGTGGTTGACTGTGAACGCCCATCCCAGCTTGCTCGGAGGGATAGCATCGAAGATCTGCGAGCATTCTTCGACGGTGTGGGCTAGGTATTTGACCTCGGCATGTTCGGGTTCGTAGTTGAGGTTTTCAAGGAGGACGCGCTGTCCGGTGTCGGCGGCGTACGTCGAGATACGATCTAGGCGGGCGATTGCGGCGGCGAGCCGGGATTCTGGATCGGAGGTGAAGTGGTAGCCGGCGTGGACAACTGTCCACTTGCATCCGAGGCGGTTGGCGAGATCGATCGATGCCCGCATGTAGTTTTCGACGCCGCGAGAGACGTAGGGTGAAAGTTCGGCGACGTTGACCGCGCTCAAGGTGTGAAGACCAATGTTGATCCCTGTCATCTCGCACCGATCGCGGACCGTGGCGATACGTTCCGCCGACCACGTCTCCATATGGTTTGGACCGGTGTCGGCATTGAAGTCCAGGTAGTAAAAGCCGTTCTCCTCGGCAAAGTTCAACGCGTCTTCAAGTCGGGTTGCTCCGGCATCTAAGCCAATGCGGTCGAAAATAGACATGGCGCAGGGATGGATCGGGGTTACGTCTGGATGCAGTGATTCTATGCTGGCTGCGTTGTCGAAATGTCCGCTATCGGAATGTCAGCACGGAACGCGCCGCTTCTCCGGCCGTCATATCTGCGAAAGCCTCATTGATCTCGTCCAATGGCCGGTATCGCGTGATCATCTCGTCGAGCTTGAGCTTGCCCTGCTTCTCCATCTCAAGCAACCAGAGGAAGTCCACTCTGGGACGTCCGTCGCCGTGCCAGTTTCCAAGGATGGTCCTGCCGCGTAGCAGTTCCCATCCGTCGACGGCCATCTCTGCGCCAGTTGGGAATACTCCGACGAGTACCGTCGTGCCGAGCGGACGCGTCGAGTTGAAGGCTTGTTTGGCGATTGCCGGAAGCCCTACTACTTCGAAGGCGTAGTCTGCACCTCCACTCGTGATCTCGAGGATCCTGGCAACCGGATCTTCCTTGGCGGCGTTGACGAAGTGAGTAGCGCCCATCTCAGCGGCTTTTTCCAGTTTGAAGTCGACGGTGTCTACGGCGATGATCTGAGCGGCGTTTGCGAGGCTCCCGCCTTGGACGACGCTGAGTCCTACACCTCCGCATCCAAATACCGCCATAGTCGATCCGGTCGGGACTTTGGCGCGATTGACTACGGCTCCGACACCAGTGATGATGCCGCATGAGATTAAACATGCCGCTTCGAGATTCGTGTCCTCAGGAACTAGGACGCATTTGTCCTCCAGTGCGATCGAATAATCGGTAAAGGTTGGAGTTCGATGGTTGATGCGCTCGCCGTTCTTGTGGAACCGCGTCGTGCCGTCGGGCATTGAGGCGCCATAGGTGAAGTTTGTCTCGCAGAGCGAGGGATGCCCCGCGGTACAGTTCCGACATCGTCCGCACATGGAATCGAGAGACAATATCACCTTGTCCCCGGGCTTCAACCAATCGACACCCTCACCCACATCCGCAACCGTGCCCGCGCCTTCGTGTCCGAGGATCATCGGGCCGACGAAGGTCTTGGTGTGTCCGTCAACGGCATGGTAGTCGGAGTGGCAGACACCAGCTCCGACCATCTTAAGCAGGACCTCGCCGCGCTTCGGCGAGTCGATTTCGAGTGTTTCGACAGATACGGGTTGTTTTTGTGCTCGGAGTACGGCGGCTTGAGTTTGCATGGTTCAGTCTGGGTTGGAATGTTCCGATGCGTATGAATGTTAGCGCCTCGGTGTGCTTTGCGTCACTGGAAGGCGAGAATAGAATGCTGGTATGGACTTGGGATCGGCAAACCAGGGCTGCTGCTCACCAACTCGTACGGACAGCGATTCGCCCGTTTCGGAGAGTGCTGTTCTTCGACACGGGATTACACCCGCTGATCCGGTGAAGCAGGAGTTGGTTGAACTCGACGGTGCGGAGTTCCGAATGGGCACGGATGATCGGCGATTCCCTGCTGATGGCGAGGGGCCAATACGCGATGTCACCGTCGACGAGTTCGGTATTTCGGCGGCACCCGTCACGAATGCAGAGTTCGATTCTTTCGTGTCTGCCACCGGGCATGTGACCGATGCCGAACGGTTCAACTGGTCGTTCGTGTTCAAGGATTTCGTTACGCCGGAGGTCGAGCGAACAGTCTCTCAGGTCGTGCAAGGCTCGGAGTGGTGGTGGCGAGTCGATGATGCGTATTGGCGAATGCCGGAAGGTCCGGGATCGGATATCGATGATCGCGCCGATCATCCGGTAACTCATATCTCTTGGACGGATGCGATGGCCTATTGCGATTGGATCGGTGGGCGTTTGCCGACGGAGGCAGAATGGGAATACGCGGCACGCGGCGGGTTGGATCAGGCACGATTTGCTTGGGGCGACGAGTTGGAGCCGGATGGTGAGCACATGTGCAACATCTGGCAAGGCGAATTCCCGAACACGAATACGTTACACGATGGATGGCATGGCACATCGCCGGTTGCGAGCTTTCCATCGAACGATTTCGGACTGTACGACGTTGCGGGCAACGTGTGGGAGTGGTGTTCAGACTGGTTTTCGCCAACCTTTCATCGCAATGCTCGCCGAGTAACGCGAGATAATCCGAAGGGACCCCGTAACGGCACCGCGAAGGTGATTCGGGGTGGCTCCTACTTATGTCACGATTCCTACTGTAATCGATACCGCGTAGGTGCCCGCACCTCCAATACCCCCGACTCCAGCACCGGCAATCTCGGCTTTAGAGTTGTAGCTTTTTGAACCGGGATGGACACACTGCCCCTTTCGCAGAGCGAAAGGGGCGCGAGAGAGCGAAGCGATCTCGCGGGGTATGCCCGGGGCAGAGGGGTGGGGATCACAGCCCATCATTCAAAATCTCGGCAATCATAGTTCAAAACAATGCAGTATCATCGCTACAACTGAACATTTGCCCTCGATCAGGAGACGCAGTCGATGTATCTGCTTGAAGTGTTGAACCCCGTTGCCCAGCAACGCGGGCTAATGAACTCCGCGAAGATAAATGAACGTCCGGAGACACTGGATGACGCCACAGTCGGCCTCATCTGGAGTGGTACACATGGTGGGGATGTCGCGTTGAAGCGAGCGGGCGAAATGCTCCAAGAGCGCTTCAACAACGTCAAGGTCAACTTCTACACCGGCGGCAACTATCCAGCACCGCCGCCCATCGTCAGGCAAGCGGGAGAGGAGTGTGACGTCGTTATCGGCGCCACCGCCGATTGAGGGACCTGCGCGTCGTGGATGGTCCACGACATGATCCAGATCGAGAAGATGGGGAAGCCTGCCATCCCCATAGTCTCCGGTCGCTTTGAAGAGGACGCGATTGCAAGCTCCCGGGCTCTCGGCATGCCCGACTTGCAGTTCGTCATCGTCCCTCGCATATACCGCAATCTTCCGATCGATGAGTGTGTCTCCCAGACAGAGGCCGCAATCGATGACATCATCGATGTCTTAACCGTCGATCAGCAACACGGACGCCGTGAACGCGACGAGGTGGCAGAAGTCCAACGCTTCGAAGGCGAAGACCGTTGGGACGCCATTCTCAAGATGAACGAGCAGTGGCTGATGCGTGACTGGGGCGACTCCTTCGTGCTGCATCCACCAACAACTCAGGCTGTTGATGAGTTGATCGCCGGTTCCAACTTGGATGCCGACGAGCTGATCTGCGACATGCCACCCGGCTTCGGCCTTGCCACCGTCGAGAAGATCGCCATTAACGCTGCGATGGCTGGTGCTAAACCCGAGCACATGCCAGTAATAATCGCTTCGGTCAAAGCTTTGTCCCAGATGGGTTCGCACGGCGGAACATCGTTGTTAATGTCGACCAGCCCGCAGGCACCGTTGCTCGTTGTGAACGGTCCGATTGCGAAGGAACTCGGCATCAACGCTCGCTCCGCGCTCGGACCGGGTCGCGACAATCAAGTCAACATCACGATTGGTCGCGCCTTTTCGCTCTGCCTCCGCAACATCGGCTACTGGTACCCGGGTCAGATGGACATGGACACCATCGGCACTACCCGAAAATTCGTGCACTGCATCGCCGAGAACGAAGACATGAGCCCGTGGGAGCCCTTCCATGTGAATCAAGGCTTCCGCGCAAGCGAGAGCACGGTCAGCGTCTTCATCACCAATGGCGAGTTGGACGTCCAAGACCAAGGCAACACCAATGCTGAAGCCTTGCTCAAGACGCTCGCCTACGGCTCAATCTTCGGGACGCGCGGCCTTGGAATGCACGGCGGCGGACAACGGCTGATTCTGATGCCACCCGACGTCGCAGGACCCGTTGGCGACCAAGGCTTCACCAAGGACGACGCCCGTACCTTCATCCACCATCACGCCAAGAACAGCTTGGGCAAGATGATCCAGTACACCCCCATCAAAGGCGAAGCCCGCATCGCCGCAGCATGGCGATGGCTCGAAAACCTCACGGAACAGGAGATCCTCGATATCGAAGTTTCAGTGTTGGACAGCCCCGAAGACTGGAACATCGTTGTAGTAGGTGCCGACCGCGCCAAGACCGCCGTAATGCCCACAACCGACAACATCGCCACTGTAGGCATCGATCAGTATCGGACATAACATCCGTCATTCCCGCCAACACCCACGTCATACTCGCGCAGGCGAGTATCCAGAGGGGCCGGGCGGAACCGTCCCCTTTCGGAACGAAAGGGGACGCGAGCGAGCGAAGCGAGATCGCAGGGGTATGCAGGCAGGGACGTGGGGGCACATGGACTCAACCGATTAACGAGGTTTTGCAATGATCTCGCGACGGGAGAGGATTAGAGCGATAGGAATCCGCAAAAAATGCCCCGCTACGTAGCATTCCTCCGCGGCATGAACCTCGGTCGCCGACGCATCAAAAACCCAGAACTATGCGCCGCGTTCGAAGAAATCGGCTACACCAACGTCTCCGCATTCCTGGCAAGCGGCAACGTCATCTTCGATGCCGAAGATTCCGATCCAGACTCGGTAGCACTTTCAATTGAAGACGGATTGCGGGCTTCGCTAGGTTACGAAGTGCCGACGTTTCTGCGCAGCGCAGACGAGGTGCGCTCGATTGCCGGTTGCCAGCCGTTCACAGAAGTCACCGCTGAACGGACCGGAAAGATGCAAATAGCGATCATCGGCTCCAACGTCGATCAATCAGCCCGTGATTCAGTGCTTAAACTGTCGAACGATGCCGACATACTGGAAATTGTCGGACGCGAACTCTACTGGTGGCCAAAAGGCAACTTCCTAGACTCCCAATTAGACCTCAACGCGCTCGAAGCGATCCTCGGGCCGTTCACAATCCGCACCAAAAACACCATTGAACGCCTAGCCGTCAGATTCCTGCAAGCCGCCTGATCGATTCTGTATGCTCGGCGTAATGCCTGAAGGTATTGCCCGCCATCACGTCCCAAGGCTTCCACTCAGCCGGCATATGCTCGAAACATCCCGAGTCACTGTAGGCCTCTTCTGGCAGTAGCTCCAGCTGTTCGATCAGCGCCGTAAAGACGCGATCAGCCTCCTCGCGCACCTCGTTAAGAGTCATCTCCTTAAGTTCGTCATGGACAGCTGCGTTCCGTTCATCCAACGGCAACTCCCACAGATCCGAGCCGACCAACGCGCGAGTTTTCAGCATCCCCAACATCTCCCGCTCGTACCACATCACATGCGCCAAGATATCCTTCGCCGACCACTCGCCCTCTTGGCCAGGCTCAAGCATAAGGTCTGCATCAACCTTCGACAAAAGTTCGGCCCACTCGGCACGTCCCGTCTTGACGCTATCTATGAACTCCGCCTTCTTCATCAGACACCACTCTATAGGGTTGCCCCCGCTCGCGGGGGAAATGTCCGCAGGACAAAGGGGGCCGTCCAAAACAACCCCTAACCGTTCCATATCCTCTCAAACGTCATTTGTCCCGATCCGGCATCGTCCAGCACGAATACATCCGGATTGCTCAGAGATTCCCATCCCTCAAATCCGAACGTGTGATCCAGCGAGTGCAGGACTAGCGCCAACAGGTTGCCATGTGTGACAACTAACGGCATTGCATGATCGGCATCGAATATCTCATCCAGCACAGTCCAAGCGCGAGCTATGACCTCGCGAGCAGATTCGCCGCCGGGAGCGCGCAGATCGTGATCGTCGAATGAGTTGCGGACGACATCTTGCCAGTTATCGAGAGGCTCTGCGGAAAGGGTGCGTTCGTTGAGACGAGCATCCGCGTTGATTGTTAGATTGGATTGGCTTGCAAATGGTTCAATGCTCTGCCGTGCGCGCAGGTATTCGCTGGTTGTGATGTGGTCGATCGGATAGTCCGACAAAAAACTGGCGAGTGTCTGCGATTGCTGCCCCCCTGCGTCGGATAGCGGCGCGTCGGGATGTTGACCAGTCGCCGCGCAATGGCGGACCAGCAGTAATGTGTGCACAGTCATTTGGTGGGGAGTTGATTTGGTAGTTCGCCGACTCTGAAGATTTCGACGAAGCGGTGCCAAACCTCTTCGTGGTATGGGTACGTCCCCTCACCTTCGTAGGTAACGTTTTCAATGCCAAGTTTTGCCATGTCTTCGATGGAGAATGTCCAGCCTTCGAAGAAGTAAGCGGGGAGCCCTTCATCTTCGTAATCGACACCGATGAATCCGTAAATCAAGGCATCGTCTTTGATGCCGGTAGCTTCTAGGAAGCGGCGTTCTTGTCTGATTTCATTTCTGATGAAGCCTGACACCCCTTGGATTTGCTCGTCTAATCCTAGTTCGTTACCGTGTGTACTGATGACTAACTCTCCGCGATCTACACGGCGCCTCAAAGCTTCTTCGATCGACAGACCAAGCGCGCGGGCTTCATATTCGTCTGCCTGTGGCGAACCGTACCAGCCAACAAGCGCGGATGCCTCGATGATTTTGTTTTTGCCCGCGGTGAAGATGTAGTTTGCGCAGACCGAGAAGCAGGATTCGTCCACGATGACGTCTATTTCGTTATCGTGGACCCATAATCCGATTAGGATCGCTTCTTCCAAGAAGCCGTCGTCAGACGTGATCCTGAGAGTGGTGATTTCGTCTTCCCTTCCTCGGATCGCGTTTAATAACCGGGAGTAAGCGTCGAAATCGATGAAGCCATCAATAGTGACAGTGTCACTTTCGGCGGATATCGATGCTGGCTCAGGGTCAACCCAAAATCTGGATTCAGCGTCTGGATCTGGCGTTGGTGTCGGTGTGCTTCCCGGAGGCGCAGTGGGTGTCGGTAACGGCGTTGGGATGACGGCGGGAGGGACGGCATCAGTAGGAACTTCAAAGACTGCCACAGGGAAGTTTTCCAAACCCTTTTCGCTCGGGTAGTCTCCCTCTCCCTCATAAGTCACGTTGTGGACGCCAAATTTGGCCATGTCCTTGATTGAGAATGTCCAGCCGCCGAATTCGATCTGTTCGTTCATGTAATAGTCGAATTGATCCAGCAACATGCCGTAGACCATGAGGTAGAGGTTGATGCCGACCTTCTCCAAGAATTTTGGTTCTTGATCATGTGGTTCGAACTCGTCGTACTTCAACATGCTTTCGACGTATTCCTCTTTACTTTCCCTAGGCGCATGCGGGCCCCAATCTTGCATCTCGTCGTAGTTTCGAGCGTGAAGTTCCGCCATCGTGATGCCGTACCCGGCGGCGATGAACAGATCTTGTTGTTCCGAACCGTGCCAGCCTACGATGGCATCCTTCTCGATGATTTTGTTCTTGCCAGCAGTAAAAATGTAGTTGGCGCACGAGGAGAAGCAGAGTTCCTCGACGATGACATCGATTTCGTGGTCGAATATCCATTCACCAATCCGTATTCCGTGGTCCGTGATTCCGCCTGGCGAGTTAATGCGGATAGCGGTGATTTGGTCCTCTTTCCCGCGCACAGCGACCAAGAAATCACGGTATGTTGAATCTTCAATATCGCCGTCAAAGATGATCGTCGAACCTTCTACAGTTATTGTCGCCGGGTTCGGTTCGTACCAGATGATGCCGTCTTCGTCTGGGGTTGGAGTCGGCTCTAGGATTTCAGTCGGAATTGGGGTTGACGTTGGTAGTGGTGTGCTGGTTGATCTAGGAGCGATGGTAGGTGTGGGAATTGGTGTCGGGATCGGGGTTGGATCGGGAGTTGGTGTTGGATCGGATTGGGTACATGCGACAGCGACAAGGAACGTGCAGATACACAGAACAAGGAAGCTGCGGGAAAATACGATTTTCATTTTCGGCATTGAGTGAATTTACACGATAACTCGTGACGACGTTGTGGGAATACGAACTGGATCGAAGAACAGATCTGGCTTGAAGCAGCATAGCCACCTTCGCACACGAATGAGGCGCAAGCGAAGCGCCAAATTATTCCCTCTCCCTTAATGGAAGAGAGCCAGGCCGCCGCAAAATCCCCTCTCCCTTGATGGGAGAGGGTCAGGGTGAGGGTGAACGGGGACAAAAGGGCGGGGCCATCACAGTCCATCATTCCAAATCACCGCAATCACAGCTCAAAACCAACACCTCATTCCTTCCATCCTTGAAATCCTTCAAATCCGGGTTCAGACACTTGACATCCACTACATTTGTAGTAATATAACAACCAAGCGCCGCTCCGACTTTCATCGGGACGGCGCCCCGAAAAACGAAGAATCGCCGCGTCGGGACGGAGAGCGTGC
>VXSB01000018.1 GCA_009838175.1 Chloroflexota bacterium | reverse complement strand
CGAAGACCCTGGCCGCCGGGCCTTCCCCACGGAAGGCCCGGCAGCAAACAGCCACACCAAGTGGACATACAAACACGCCCACCAGACAGACGCGTAGGGGCAACCCTTGTGGTTGCCCACCTCCCTCAGGGCGAGAACCCACACCCCCTCCCCTCTCAGGGGGAGATTAAGAGGAGGGTCCGCGAAGCGAGATCGCAGGAGAATGCCCTCGCCAGATGCCCCATCACTAATTAGTCGTAACCGTCCAGCTCCCGTCACCATTCGGCTCGAAGCTGATCTCTGCTTCGAACACGTCGATCACTTCGTACTCTTCGGCACAGACCTCATTCACCCCAACCATGAAACCTGACATCATCACTGATCCTTTTCCACGACATATCGAGCCGTCGGCTCCCACCCAAATATCTAGGTCCGCCGGCCTACCCTCATCGCCCTCGAAGCTACAACCTTCACCCGGCTGCATCACCACCCCGTTGCTGCACTCTCCCAAGATCGTGGGGTCGCCGCCATCTCCAGCCGCGGTTGACCCACCCGAAGCACCGGAACTCTGAGCCACTGTCGGCTCCGGCGTTGCGGTCGGATCATCTCCACCGCCACATGCCAGCATCGTAGCCGTCAACACCAGAATTGCAACCAATATCAAGTTTTTCATGGTCACCTCGTTGCTTCGTCGCGTTTATAGCTACACAGTCTACGGATGTCGCCACATCTTGGCTACAAACTTACACCGTTTGCGACCCATTCGCACCAGACAACCGACACCCTCAATCCCATAGCGACCCGATAATCTACACCCTACACCCAAAATCAAATCCCTTCAGTAAGTCTCGAAGGTACCGGCTGAAACCGCGCACATGGTCGCTGAAAACAACGCTACGGCTGTATGTCAAACACACCGAGACGCATCGCGTCGTTGAAAAACTTAGGACCGAAATCAGCTGAACAGATCGTCGCGGTCGGCATTGACGGTCCAGATGAAATCCGCGAATTGGGTGCAGCTGAAGTGTTTCACCGTGTCAAGTCAAGATTCCCCGACTCGACATCCTTAAACCTCCTTTGGGCGCTTCAAGGCGCACTCATGGAGGTTCACTGGCACGACGTTCCCGATGAGATCAAGCGGCAACTCCTCGCCGAAGTAGAGACTCTCACGAACTGTTGAGTAGTTGGCTAGATGGAAGCAGGTAGCTAACGCCGGAAGCGAATTCATAAATTTCCGCTAGTTTTTTCGGATATTTGTTCCACAACTGCGATTCGTTGTGTTACTCTTGTGCTAACACATATGTGGCGCGTGCCGCAACGCCCTAAGGCATAACATTAAGGAATATCAGCATGGCTAGCAAAAGCACTGCAACTCTGGAACAAGAAATTCTCGAGAGTATCGAAACCGAACCTACTGAGAACGACAAGCAAATGACGACAACTAAGCGGCAAAGCGTCCGAGAAAAAGCTCTTGAAGAGGCGATCGCACAAATCGAACGCAACTTCGGGCGTGGCGCAGTTATGCGCATGAGCGAGAACCATAGCTTTCGCAACGTCGAAGCCATATCAACTGGATCTCTTTCGCTAGACATCGCTCTCGGTATCGGTGGCCTCCCTAGAGGCAGGATCATCGAGATCTACGGTGCTGAATCAGCCGGCAAATCCACACTTGCCATGTCCACCGTCGCGCAGGCGCAAAAGGCCGGTGGAGAATGCGCCTACGTCGATGTCGAACACGCTATGGACCCCGTTTACGCAGAAGCTATCGGCGTAGACATCGATTCGCTGCTGATATCCCAGCCCGACTCCGCCGAACAGGCGCTTGAGATCGTCGAACACTTGGTTCGTTCTTCCGCCCTCGACATGGTAGTGCTTGACAGCGTCGCGGCTTTAGTTCCAGCATCCGAGATACGAGGCGAAATGGGAGAGTTCCAAGTCGGCGCGCAAGCACGGCTCATGTCTCAGGCGCTCCGAAAACTCACCGCCATCATCAACAAAACCAACACCGTCTGCATCTTCATCAACCAGCTCCGGGAAAAAGTCGGCGTTGTATACGGAAGTCCAGAAGTTACGCCCGGTGGCCGAGCGCTGAAATTCTATTCAAGCGTCCGTCTCGACATGCGTCGAAAGGAATCGCTCAAGAACGGAAAAGAAATCACCGGCAATCGTGTACGGGTCCGCGTCGTCAAGAACAAGGTGGCACCCCCGTTCCGACAAGCAGAGGTCGACATCATATTCAACGAGGGCATCAGCATGGAGGGCGACCTCTTGGAGCTCGGTGTCGAGCACGGCATCCTGCAAAAACGCGGTTCCTTCTATTCGTACGGCGAAACAAGGCTTGGGCAAGGCCGCGAAGCCTCTCGAATCTTCCTCAAAGAACATCCCGAGATGCGAGACGAGGTCGATGCGCAGGTCCGTAGCATTACCCTGCCCGACTAATCGCAGCTATTGGCGATCAGCTACGCCCTTTAGCAACGCGTTGATCAAGCAAACCACGTCTCAGAACAGCTATTCAACCTCTACATAACGGGATGTAAATGAATCCCTACGCCGACGTGCGAGGATTCCTCCCGTTTATGATTAGCACATGGTTATCAACGCGCTATTGATCTTAGGCGCACTTCTTGGTAGCGCTTTCATTTCGGCTGCCGAATCGGCGTTGCTCAGCGCTCGACCGTCGCACATCCAACACCTTGCTGAGAACGGTGACCGCCGAGCCTACGCTGTGATGCGCGTGCTCGAGCGGTACGAGAACTTTTTCGCGACGATTCTTCTCGTCGGTAATCTGTTCAACGTCCTCGTCGCTACAGCTTCGACCAGCTTGATTATCAACTCGATCGGCGGTGGCGAGAACACCGTCATGACTACGATCATTTCGACCGCCGCCGCGACCGTGATGGTCTATATCGTCGGCGAACTCACGCCCAAGACACTCGGAGCTATAGCCCCGGAAACGTGGTCGTTGGCAGTCGCCCACATAATCCTCGCCATCATGACCGTTTCCAAGCCCATAGTCTGGGTGTTCACCCTCCTACCGCGCGGGTTGCTCAGATTGTTTGGCATCTCGGAAATCGACACCCGCCCCGGCTACACCCAAGGCGAATTGAGCCTGATCATCGACCAGAGCCAGGAACAGGGACTGTTTGACGACACCCACGGCGAGATGTTGGACAACCTGATCGATTTCGGAGCCCGAGATCTCCGGGACCACCGGGTTCGAGTGCACACCAGCCAGATTGTGTGGCTGAACGAACACGACACCCTCAACACCTTCTTGGAAAAATACCGTGAACACGTCGAAGACATAAACGCGACGGAAGAGTCGCACCGGTCTCAACCGGGTTTCGTGGTGCAACGTGGAGAACCCCTCCGCATCGGCTATTGGTACGAGCTTGAGCAATTGGCTGGAGCAGTTTACGCCAACGACGTCATCAAATTCATCGCCGACGGGGGAGATGATGAATTGGATACCCCAGTCACCGAATTGATGCGAACCGACATCTTGGTTTTGGCAGACACCACCAAACTCGATGACCTCTTTACCGAGATGATTCGAACTGAGCAACACTTGGCCGTTGCGCACAACGAAGAAAACCGGATTAACGGTCTAGTCACTTTGAACGGCTTGCTGGAGATGATGCGGGGAGACGACGATGACACGTTAGTCATCGAGGAGAAAGCCGTACAGCAACTCGAAGACGACACCTATGTCTTACCGGGCGCACTATCGGTCGAGAGAACACGGGACGAAACAGGTATTGAAGTGCCCCAAAACGAGCGGTATGAAACTATCGCTGGCTTCTTTATTGATCGGTCCCAGCGGATGCCAGAGGTCGGTCAAAAGACTACCTACGATGACGCGATCTACATGGAAGTTCTCGAAATGGACGGCAATCGCATTGAACGTCTGAAGATCAAAAACATCGCCACGGACGAGATTTCCGAACCGATCGGGCAGAGACAGTCCTCCTCATGACGCTCAAATGCGACCTAAATCAGACGACCGTACCTTTCTGCTAAACCTCGACGAGGAGCTCTCAACTGCGGGCGTATCGCCCGAACACTCCATCGTCTGTGCCGTTTCGGGCGGATTTGATTCGACCGCTCTGCTGTTGGGATGCAAACGGTTGCAACATCGATATCGCAACTTGACCGCGGCCCATTACAACCACCAAACCCGCGGCGAAGAATCCGACGCGGACGAAGAGTTCGTTCGCAATCTGTGCGCCGACACAGACATTGCGTTACACGTTGCCCGTTCGAATCATCCAATCGAAAATCTCGACGAGAACTCTGCGCGTGAAGAACGTTACGCTTTCCTAGCAAAGACCAGTGACGAAGTCGGAGCTGAAGCCATCCTTGTGGCGCACACCGTCGAAGACCAAGCGGAGACGATATTGCTGCGCATCGCGCGCGGCGCAGGTTTGAGGGGTGCCGGCGGCATGCGGGTCGTTCGGCGAATACGCACACCCACGAACCGAGAGGTGAATATCGTTCGCCCCATGCTTAGCACCACGCATCAAGAAGCTGTAACTTTTCTCAATGCCCTCAAGATAACCGCGAGACACGACGGATCCAATGACGATTGGGAACGTTACGCCCGAAACCGAATCAGACACCGCATCATCCCAGAACTTCAAGCGTTGAATCCCGACGCCATCAACGCGATCGACAGATTCGCCTCGATCATGAAATCGCACAGTGACTTGGTCAATGTGCTGGTGCGTGATGCGATGAGCGAATCCGCGACTGAACCTACAAACGTCTATCTACGCTCTCACTTCGCCCAGCTACACCCTATCGTCGCAGCAGCAACCTTATCCAAAATGCATCGTGCCGTGGCTAACACAAACACACAGCTTGATGAGGCACACCTGACCAAGTTGATCGATATGATCGCTTCCGGCAAGTCGTCAAACTACGATTTGCCTGGGGGAGTGTCGTTCAAGTCTGACCACATGCACATTCGCATGGAGAACGCCAACTCGGTTCCGAGCGATGTCATCCCATACCCGCAACCATTGGGCCGCACTACCGAGTTGGCGGTACCGGGAGAGTTAGATCTAGGAAGTGGGTTCACGGTCACTGCGTCGCTCAGACCACGCGGGGCTGGGATTCCAACAGCCTCACCCGATGAAGCGTGGCTGAACCCCAAGATTGTCGTGAATAAGCGATTAGAGATAAGGAATCGCAGGCCGTCAGATCGCTTCAACCCCCTAGGAATGAATCAGGATGTCGACCTTTCGGATTTCCTAATCAAAGCGAAGGTAGCCGCATCTTGGCGCGATCGCATCCCACTGGTCACGTTGACGGAAAACGGTCGGATCGCTTGGTTGCCAGGTATCAGACCAGCCGAATGGGCGAAATTGTTGCCTACCCACCAAATCGCGTTGCACTTAAAGATTGAACGCGATCCACAAATCAACTAACCGACCATTTGGGCATTTGGTCAATTGAGTTCGCGCTGCAACATACGATGGTTGTGAACCCGGCCGGGCGCCATCCCCCGCGGTGCGACGGCCTTGCCATCGATCTCTTTGATTGCCGCAACCACTGGAACCGGATGCGCAGCTGCGACGTACCGACCAACTATGTACAGCCCTACTTCTGCATCTGAGGCTTCATACTCAGCAATCAACTCTGGTGTCAATTCGCCAGCAACGTAGACATCTACCGAACCGAATCCAGCGTCGGACAGCCGAGCCTTTAGCTCAGTCGCCAATGCGGGTGTTCCACCGCCCAGATTTTCTGGGACGTTGACTTTCACCGCCCGAAGAGGGTTGGTGGTACCACCGCTCAGCGCATATGCGGCGTCCAACGCTTCTTGGATCGCATCTCCGGTCGTGGGGATCGGCATGACTCGCTGCGCACCTAACCGGCTATGCCTGTCGTATACCGTCATGGCGCGGTCGGCAGCGCCCCAGATCAACACGAAGTCGTGCGGCATGGATCCTTGCGGGACGGTCGCCGTGCGATCGCCGCCCTTTTGCGTGGAAACCGCAGCACATCCGCCTATATAGGCAGAGTACTCCATCGAATCAACTACGTCCGGGTGGATATAAGGCGAACCACTTACTATAACGCGCGTGTTACCAGCTGCTTGGACGCACTCGTTCGCGGCCGTAGCCCATCCGATGCTGGACGCAAATATGCCGGTGATGACATCCCGGTACATGCCGAAGGCGGCGTACGGTCCAATGATTCGTAGAATGGTCTCGCCCTCGCTGATGGTCTCGCCATCTGAGAGAGAAAACACTTGCGAGTTTGAAACCGGCAAGCGGGCTCGCAGGAAAGGCAATACCTCGTTCACTCCAGACAAAAGCCCATCCGTTCCGGCATACACCTCAAAGACAACGTTCGGGTTGCGCTGTTCGGTTCGTAGGATCGTCTGAGCGTTGTGGTAATCGATCGACACCGTCGCGCCGCGCAGCGTCGGCGAAGAAAGCTCTAGTTCTTCTGATGGTGTGAGCATCATTCAATCCACTGTCCGTTCGAACTCTGCGAGACAGGTTATATTACGCCTAGAGTCCGATTTTGCACGATCAGGCATCTATCCAACGTCAGCTTTCGATCCGCGCACGTTAGCTGGTGAGAAACGAACTCGCAGCAATCCCTTTATGTCCTCGATTGCGGTTGATACCACCCGAACTCGGGTATCCGGATCATCGACCCAATGAACCGGGATCTCTTTGATCTTGTAACCAGCCCGCAGACTCAGCAACAAAAGCTCGGTGTCAAAAAACCATCCCGTATTTTCAACGTGCGGAACCACCTCGTCTGCGACTTCCCGTGAGACAGCTTTGAACCCGCATTGGGCGTCGCGGAAGGTCTTCCTCGGAAACATCAACCGAATCAGAGCGTTGTAAGACCTCGAGACTACTTCGCGCTTCAATGTCCGACGCTCAACCCGCGAATCTGGCAATAGCCGCGAACCGATAGATACGTCATAACCATCCCGTCCAATAGCGTCAACGAGTGGTTCAAGCGAATCCAGCTGTGTCGAAAGATCCACGTCCATGAAGCATCGAACGTCGGCATCGCTCTCCAACCACGCCTTCTTCAACGCTCGTCCACGTCCGCGCTGCTCCAGTCGAGTCAATCTCACATTCGGATAGTCATCCGACAATTGCCGACCGACCTCCGGTGTTGCATCTTCGGAACCGTTGTCCGCTATGGTGACGCTCCAGTCCCAATCGGCGTCCACCCCTTCCGACAGATGATTAGTCAACGTTGCGATGCAGTGCGGCAACGAGTGCTCTTCGTTGAGCACCGGAATAGTGATGTCTACTGAAAGTCTGGACACTTCGGTTTCGTGAATACACGATGTATCAATGATAGAAATGCCGCTTGCCAGCAAATACCATCGCGACACCCAACTCGTTTGCCGCGGCTATGACTGCATCATCGTTCACCGAACCGCCCGGTTGAACTACCGCTTTCACACCTGCTTCCGCAGCAACCTCCACCGCGTCTGGGAATGGGATAAAGGCGTCGGACGCCATCACTGCGCCTTCGGCTCGATCCTCCGCGACCCGAGCTGACAAGTGCACACTCGTCACGCGGTTGGGCTGTCCGGCTCCCATGCCGACCAGCGTTCGATCCTTGGTAAACACAATCGCATTGGATTTGATGAACCTGCACGCGCGCCACGCGAACCATAGATCGATCTGCTCGTAGTCGCTCGGTTGGCGCTCCGTAACCACACGCATGGTTTGGGAGCCATCGTCGGCAAGATGGTCGGGCTCCTGCACGAGTGCACCACCAGAAACCGACCGAACTTCCCAACGTGCTTCGTGATGTTCATGCACTCTCAAGACTCGGGTTCGACGGCGTTTACGCAGTATCTCCAACGCTTCATCGTCGTAATCCGGTGCGACAACGACGTCTAACAGCAATCCGTGCATCCTCTCCGCGGTTTCGGCAGATAAACACTCGCTGAACGCTACGATTCCACCAAATGCAGAAACGGGATCGCCGGAACGTGCGGCCTCCCACGCATCGGTCTGATCTTCCCGGACGGCCAGTCCACACGGATTCGCGTGTTTGACAACTACGGCGGCATGGGGACCAAGTCCAGAGAACGAACGAGCGACTGCCCAAGCCGCATCGGCATCGAAGTAGTTCAGGTAAGACATGTCGATGCCGTGAAGCTGTTCGGCGTTGACAACACCGCCGTCTTCGCCCGGCAGCGAGTAGATTCCAGCACTTTGATGAGGATTCTCGCCATAGCGAGGACTAGCGACAAGCGAATAGCCGAACGTCAACTCCGTTGGCAATTCCGGCCCTGTATCCTCGCCCGAGCCTGTGTCAGTGCCTTCCCGCAGATAGGTTGCGATAGCGGTGTCGTACGCGGCAACGTGTTGGAAAGCCTTAGCCGCCAATCTCCGACGTTCAGACTGCGCAACCGCGCCATCACGGATCATCCTTCCCACTTGTTCGTAATCCGCGGGATCCACCACGATCACCACATTGGGGTGGTTTTTTGCCGCAGCGCGGGTCATCGCCGGACCACCTATGTCGATGTTCTCTAGCGCATCGCTCAACGACGTTTCGGGGCTGCGAACGGTCTCAACGAACGGGTACAGGTTGTTGACAACTAAATCGATCTCGCGAATGCCAAGATGCTCCAACTGCCGTTGGTGATCCTCGTTGTCGCGAAGTGCCAGCAACCCGCCGTGAATTTTCGGGTGGAGAGTTTTGACGCGACCATCCAATATCTCTGGAGCACCCGTGAGTTCCGAAACCTCGACCACGTCGATGCCGTTGGCTTTTAACTCTGCCGCGGTACCGCCAGTTGACACGATGTCGTATCCGCACTCGGCGACAAGCTTTGCGAACTCAACCAAGCCGCGCCGATCATACGCGCTCATCAACGCCAGCTTTTTTCTGTTTTTCACTACTTCAGCACTCGTATTTCTAAGTCAAAGTCTCCGCAACTCAACCTTCGATCCAACACCATCATGCAACTTCGCTTCACCAATTACCCAAGCACCCTCCAGTTCGTTGAGAAGATGGTCAACATCACTCGGATCTACACACACGATCATTCCGGCACCCATGTTGAAGACGTTGTACATCTCCTCGATCTCGATGTCACCTTGTTCTTGGATGTAATGAAACAGCGGCGGTGGCATCCAAGATTTGACGTCGAGTTGCGCACCGAGCCCTGGAGCCAGCGCACGCGGAACATTCTTCTCGAAACTCCCGCCCGTGATGTGTGCCAAACTTTTCACGCGATTCATCACCGGTCGCAGCTGCCCAAGATACGATTTGTGCGGAGCCAGAAGGGCCTCGCCCAAAGATCGCCCGTCTTCCGGTACCTCAACATCCAAAGCACTCGGCTCATCGTCCGAATTGAAGATTGATCGGACGAGTGAGTATCCGTTCGTGTGCAACCCGCTGGACGGCAACCCGATGAGTGCATCTCCCGCGTTCGTCTTGTCTGGTCGAAGCAGCTGATCACGCCTGACTCGCCCTACAATGAAACCGACTAAATCGTAGTCGTCGCCGTGATAAACGCCGGGCAGTGACGCCGTTTCACCCCCGATCAGTGCACATCCATTTTCCACGCAACCAGCTGCTACCCCCGTGAGTATCTCGGCAATCAAATCGTCGTCATAACCGTCAAGACCGATGTAGTCCAAGAAGAAGAGCGGTTCAGCTCCGGCTGGGAGAATGTCGTTGACGCAGTGATTGACGATGTCAATGCCAATCGTGTCGTGCTTCTGCATCGCTTGTGCGATACGCAACTTTGTACCGACCGAATCGGTGCTCGCGACCATGAGGTATTCACTGTTCGGGTCAGCATCAAACACACCACCAAAAGCACCAGGGGCCGATACTACACCTTCCGCATATGTTGACCTCGCGATATCGCCGATGCGGAGCTTGACGCGAGCCGCAGCATCCAAATCAACCCCCGCAGCCGCGTACGCCTTAGCCGATACTTCTGTCATCTGCAATCTGCGCTTAAGATGCGCCAACTGGTTCGGCGACTAGCCTATCCATGCGAAGCTTGTCCATCTCGAGTTGAACGTCAATGGGATACTTACCGGTGAAGCAACCTCGACAATACTCGTTGGGACCAGCCGAAACCGCCTCTTCCAGACCCTCTAGACTCAAATAGCTCAAGGTGTCTGCGCCGATGATTTCGCAGATCTCCTCAACGGAGTAATTGGCTGCGATAAGCTGATCAAGCGTAGCCATGTCCACACCGAAGTGACAAGTGGATTTAATCGGCGGCGCTGCAACCCGGACGTGTACTTCTTTAGCACCGGCCTCCCGCAACATCCTGACGACGTGCCTGACCGTCGTACTTCGTACGATGGTGTCGTCGACGACCACGATTCGTTTCCCATTTATGACCTGCCGCATGGCATTAAATTTCGTCCGCACACCGATGTCGCGCATGTACTGATCCGGCTGAATGAAGGTCCTGCCGACGTAGCGGTTTTTTACGAGTCCCTCGGCGTAAGGAATGTTCGCCTCAGCGGCGTAGCCCGCGGCGTGTGGGGTTGAGGAGTCAGGAATGCCAATGACTAGGTCGGCTTCAGTCGGATTTTCACGGTACGCGATCGCACCCATCCGCATGCGGTTCTCGTAAGCCAAACTCCCATCAAGGATGCTGTCAGGCCTCGCGAAGTAGATCTGCTCAAAGATGCACATCTTGTGTGCAATAGGTGCCTTTGGCCAGACGCGACTCGTGATACCGTCACGGTCGACTACTACGACTTCACCCGGCTCCAATTCGCGTTCGAACTCGGCTCCGAGATTGTCCAGCGCTGCGGTTTCGGATGCGAAGACCCAACCGCCATCCAGCTTGCCGATACACAACGGGCGAACGCCGAGCGGGTCGCGAACCGCTATCAACTCGTGCTTGGTCATCATGATTAACGAATACGCACCGCTCAACAGCGACATCACATGGTCCGAAACTTCGAACCAGTCGTCGCCAGGGGTTTTAGCGTAGAGTTCAGCGATCACTTCGCTATCGGAGCTACCGGTGAAGACGCTACCATATTCTTCCCGGCAAAACTCGCGTAGCGGCAAAGCGTTGATGACGTTGCCGTTGTGGCCTAATGCTATTGCTCCCCGCGGTCCGTACGCCAGCAAGGGTTGAGCGTTGTGGCGACGATTCGATCCGGTGGTCGAATAACGAGTATGTGCGATCGCCAAATGCCCTTGGAGACCAGTCAGATCGTTTTCCTGAAATACCTGCGAAACGAGACCAACTTCGGCTGTCAGGCTCAAAGCTAAGCCGTTTGAAGCGGCGATGCCAGCGCTCTCTTGTCCTCGGTGTTGGAGGGCGAAGATTCCGAAGAATGCGGCGCGTGCAGCTTCGTGTCCTGGGATGTATGCACCGAATATGCCGCAAGCTTCTCGCGGCTTTTCGTTGCCGACAGCAACGATTTCGGTCTCGGGTTTCAGTGGATCACGCAAGTCCGGCGCAGTCGCAACGTGGCGCAACGTTCATTTTCCCGACTTCGTCCGTGCACGTGCAATCTAAATGTTAATTGCTATTCACGATTCGCGCACGCTGTAGGTGCAAAACCTAGACCGGCGGAACAACCCACTCCGGCGATTCGCCGCGCGCCACTCTCGCTACGTTTGCAACTGCATTCGCAGTCGCGTTGTGCTCGGATTCGAGCGCCTTTGTGGCCAAATGTGGCGTCACCACAACGTTGGGAAAGTTTGGCAAATCGTTGTCCGGCTCGATCGGCTCTACTTCTGTGACATCTAGACCCGCGCCGAAAATCTGGCCATCCTTCAACGCGCGCTTCAACGCAGCTTCATCGACGACCGGACCTCGGCATGTGTTTACCAAGATGGCGGAACTCTTCATCAACGCGAATTCACGGTCGGAAATCATGTGATGCGTCGTTCGCTCCAGCGGGACATGCAGGCTAACGATGTCGGAGGTTTCAAGCAACTCGTCGAGTTCAACGAACTTCGCGTGGGCCGCCTCGACATATTCATCATCGTGATCGACTACGTCGTAGTAGACCACTTCGCACTCCCAGCCTTGCAGACGTTTTGCTACTCGCGACCCGATTCTGCCGAGACCGACGATCCCGATCCGTTTTCCGACAAGAGTGTGGAACTCGGTTCGGTCGCCCCCTACGCCGGCC
>VXSB01000035.1 GCA_009838175.1 Chloroflexota bacterium | reverse complement strand
CCCGTGCACTCCCGCCCGTTGCCAATACTTCATTATTCAGTTGTGTTTAAGCTGCGTCTGAAAAGGTTGCGCACACCCGTCTCGACGCGGCGATTCTTCGTTTTCGTGCGCCGCTCCGACGAACGTCGTCTCGGCGCTTAGTTGTTATATTACTACAGATGTAGTGGTTGTCAAGTGGAAGTTGTCTGAACCGGGGATTGGGGGGATAGCCCCGCCCTTTTGTCCCCGTTCACCCTCACCCGGTACCCCCTCTTAATCTCCCCCTGGAAGGGGGAGGGAAGAGTGGCGAGGGAGAGGGGATTCCCATTTACACCGCCTCCCCCGGGCATACCCCGCTCGCTTCGTTGCACTCGCTCGCGCCCCTTTCGTTTTACGAAAGGGACAACACATTCCTCTAATTTGTGCTCAATTCGTGTTCTAGACAGGCTCGGAGGTCGCGATATTTGAACTCGAAGCTGGCTTGGAGGAGTTTTTCGGGTATGACGAATTTGCTGTCGATGGCGAGTTCTTGGATGTAGTTTCCGATCACGAATTTAGCGATGATTGCGGGCATCCATCCGAAGCAGGGCTTGTGCAACGCGTCGGCGATGGCTTGAGATATTTCGGAGTTTCTGACGACGCCGGGGGAAACTACGTTGATGGGTCCGTTCAATGATTCGTTTTCGGCGACAAAGATCAGGGCCGAAATCGCGTCGTCGATGTGGATCCATGGCGTCCACTGTCTGCCGTTGCCCAATCTCCCGCCTAGACCTGTTCTGAACGGACGTGCCAGTACCGGAAGCGGCCCGTCATCGGCAGCAAACACCATGCCGAAACGCGCGGTGGCTGTGCGGACGCCGAACTCCTCGGCACTGGCGGTGGCAGCTTCCCACGGAACTGCGATGTCGGCGAGGATACCCTCTCCACGTTCGCTCTGTTCGGTCAGTTGTTCGTCGTCGCGATCGCCATAGAAGGCAACGCCGGAAGCGGTAATCAACACGTTTGGGGGCGCTTCCATTCGTCGGATGATCTCGACGAGCGTCTTAGTGGTAATGATTCGACTGCTGGAGATAACGTCGAGGTAGTTACGGGTCCAACGTTTCGCGACGGTGGCGCCAGAGAAGTTGAATACGGCATCGACGGCACCGAGATCGTCAACGTTTACGGAATCGGGATCGGTGGTGTCCCAGCGGATCTGGATTGCTTCAGAATCGGATTCGGGTTCTCGGCGCACGAGATGGACCACCTCGTCGCCACGTTCGAGCAAGCGTGCGGTTAGTGATTTACCGATGAAACCGCTTGCTCCAGATATAAGAACTCTCATACTTCAATCATATTGAGACCGCTGGAAATCCGGTTAGTCGGTTAGTGGTGAGGCGATTCTGGTAGCGCTACCCGCTACCCTACCCCTCTGGATTCCGGCTTTCGCCGGAATGACGGTTGCTGCGCGATGGACTCATAAAGCCGCGCCGCCATCGACGGTGATCATGGAGCCGGTAACGCCGCTGGCTTCGTCGGATGCTGCGAAGAGGAAGGCGTTGGCCAAATCTTCGGGCATCATGAGTCGTCCCATGGGGGTGTTGGAACGTCTGCCTTCGTAGTTTTCGGGGTTGTCGATGCTGGTCGACGGGTCGTTTGGACTGTAAGCGTTGTTGCCTCTGATGAATGGAGTATCGACGTGTCCGGGTGAGATGATTACGGATCGGATGTTCTCCTTGGCGTAGCTTGCGGCTGCGGCTCGGTTCAGTCCGACCATGCCCATCTTCTGCGCGGCGTACCCCGGTGATCCGCCGCCGGGACGGATGGATGCGAGCGATCCGATGTTCAGTATTGCTCCGCTACCGGCTCGGCGCATGGATGGCACGACGGCTTTTATTCCGAGAAAAGCGCCGGTCAATCCGGTCTCCATGATGATGTTCCACATATCGAGGGATTGATCGTCGAAGCTGACCCTGAAATTCGCCCCGGCATTGTTGCACAAAATACTCACAGGTCCGAACGCATCTTCGGTCGCGCTGACGCAATCGGCCCATCCCGCTTCATCACGGACATCCAACTCATAGGCGATGGCATTGCCGCCGTTCTCGGCGATGTCAGAGCGGACCGCTTCAGCTGCATCCATTCGGAAGTCTGCGACGCACACGGCCGCGCCGTGTTCTGCGAATAATCGACACTGTGCACCGCCCATTGCGCCACCGCCGCCCGTCACGATGGCTACTTTGCCCTCAAGTCTTTTTCCGAAGTTCGCCGTTGACATTTGCCGTGTTCCCGCAGATTGTTTGTAACGCATGAAATGTTACATGCAATCCGACGCGGCAAATGGTTACGAACTCGGGGGAGTAATCAGTCCTAACAGTGCACCTAGGGGATCGAAAATCCAGGCGATGCGTCCTACTCCTGGCACGTCCCATGGCGGATCTGGCAACTCGGCACCGTTCTGCACTGCTCGTTCAACTGCCGCGTCAACATCATCGACGTTGAAGTAGACGATCCATGTCGGACCGCCGAAGCATGCGAGCAACTCTTCCGAAAGCCCTCCGAGAGCGCTGATGCCCATCACGGGGCCATCTTTGGTGCTGACTATCGAGTTGACCGAGCCGTCCGGCATTTCCATCGGATCTGTCTTGACCCTCAGCAACATTCGGTAAAACGCGGCGGCGGTTTCAGGATCGGGTGTCATCAACTCGCACCACTGCATCGAGCCATGTTCGTGCTTGATGGTGGGACCCGACTGAAACGCCTGCCAGATGTTTACTCTTCCGCCGGTTGGATCGGCGATCTGCGCGCCAATCCCATACTCCCCTACCTTCGCTGGGGCCTGGACTATAGAACCCCTGAAATCAGCGATTCGATTCACGATCTCGTCCATGTCGTCGACCAGCAGTTGGACGCTCCACTGAGGTTCCGCGCCAGACGCGATCGCTTCGTTGTCCAGTGAAGCAATTCCGGCGGGATATCCGGGTGATATCTGCGCCCATGCGTAACGTCTTCCCCCGACGTCCTCAGGTGGTGCCTCTTCGTAGCTCCAACCGAACAGGTTCGCGTAGAACGACATCGAAGCTTCGATGTCAGGCGAACTCAAGTCGACCCAAAACGGCGTTCCTTGGCTGAGATTGGTGTACTGAGGCACTGGTAGTTCGATGTTGGATCACACTGATGGGGCTTGCTGAATGCCGAAGACTGCTCCTTGCGGGTCTTGCATAACCGCGAATGTGCCCACCATTGGCAATACTTCCGGGCCAAAATGTACGGCTGCGCCCATCGACTTCGCCTTCTCGACAACCGCGTTAGCATCGTCGACTCGGAAGTAGACCTCCCAGTGCGGCGGGACGCCCATTTCGACCAGATGTTCTGGCGATGGCATCACACCAGCCACCGGGACGCCGTCGACCATGAGCATGTGGTACGGCTCGCCCTCTGGTGTGGGCATCGTTTCTTTGTCGAGATCGACGCCGAGTAGTTCGGTGTAAAACTTCCCTGCGCCTTCTTGATCTGAAGTCAGCAACTCAACCCAAGTCAATGCGCCGTGCTCATCTCGGACTTCGCAACCGATATTTTCCTTGGCCTGCCAGAACTGGATCATCGCACCGGTCGGGTCCTGCGCCATCATCATGTGTCCGGACTCGTCCTCATCGAACTCATCAGCGATCACTGTTCCACCAAGATCAGAGACTTTCGAAGCAGTCGCCTCAATGTCATCTACTGCGATGTAAACCTTCCAGTGCGACGGTACTCCAGCCTCAACCTCCTGAGGCACCTGCGTGAATATCGCTCCGGCGTCTGATCCGTCAAGCTTCGCTATTGAGTAGACCTGACCTTCGCCCATCGGAATGTCTTGGTAATCCCATCCGAAGAGCTCCGAGTAGAACGCCTTGGCCCCGTCCTGATCCGTCGTCGATAGATCAGTCCAACACGGTGTTCCCTGTTTGTAGCTTTCGATCTTCAAGTCAGTATTCCTTTCGCGGTTCGTCTATCCGGCTGGAGGCGATTGGACGCCGAACTGTGCGCCTTGCGGGTCCTGCATGAAGCCGATTGTTCCCATTGGTCCCAAGTCTGCCGGCCCCATGTAAACCATTCCGCCGTTCGCAGTTGCGGCGTCGCAGACTGCTTGTGCGTCGTCAACCCTGAAGTAGACCTCCCAATGTGGCGGTACCCCCATATCTAGCAGGTTTTGCGGCATGTTCATGATGCTGGCAACGGGTGCGCCGTTCACCATCAATTGGTGCACTGTGCCACCGTCTGGTGAAGGCATTGCGTCTCTTGCTACTTCGATGTCGAGCAACTTCGAGTAGAAATCAGCGGACGCATCCTTGTCGTTAGTCATCACGAGCGTCCACGTCAATGCTCCATGCTCATCTCGGACTTCAGCGCCGATGTGTTGGTTGGGTTGCCAGAACATGACTACAGCACCGACCGAGTCTTGCGCGACGATCATACGCCCGGCGTCGAACACATCCATGGGAGCCATGAGCACGTTGCCGCCCAATTCTGGCACTCGTTCGGCAACTGCGTCGACGTCATCTACGGTGATGTAGACGTTCCAATGCGGCGGGATGCCTTGCTGAGCTTCTTCTGGCTGCTGAGGAGCGATGGCGCCTGCGGGAGCCCCGTCGATTTGGGCCATGGAGTAGATCATTCCATTACCCGCATCGTTGTCTTCGTAATCCCACCCGAACAGCGTGGCGTAAAAATTCTTCGCGGCTGGTTGGTCAGAGGTTGACAGATCGACCCACGACGGGGTTCCCTGAGCGTATTTTTCAACTTTCGGCATGTGTTTTTAGCCTTTCTCGCCTTGTTGTGTTGTTGCTTTGGACGCGTCGAAATGAGGTTCGGCGCGTCTCGCGTCGCCAATCTGTGGTTACTCCATCGGGCGCAACGACATAATGCTGAACGTCGAACCCAACGAGTCGTTGACCACCGAAAACTTGCCTGGCGGAATCTCCGTTGGCGGTACGCACACCTCGCCACCAAGCTCAGCTACCTTTGCAGCCGACGCGTCGCAGTCCTCGACCCGGAAGTAAACCATGAAGTGCGACGCCATGTCACCCCAACTCGCATCCATCTCCATCATGCCGCCACGATCGGGCTCGAGATCGGGCACTTTCAACCAGAAATACTGGTATTGCACTTCTCCCTCCGCGTCTTCATCGCCGACCGGAGGACGCGACAAATCAACCCGCTGGTATCGTGACCCGAACAGATGACCAACAAAGTCGTTGATCCCTGCCACATCTCGTGTATAGTATTCCGTCCAGCAAACCGCACCCATCTCGCCATACGCCTCGTTCTCAACGCCCTTGTCTCCGCTCCAAACTACGAACGGCGCGCCTTCAGGCGTCAGTAGCAACGACTTGAATCCGCCACCAGCCGGATCCTCGCACGCTGGCATCAACACCGTCCCCCCTTTTTCAACTGCTCGATTCATCGCCGCCTCAGCATCATCGACCCAATAAGTGTTGACCCACATCGTCGGCCCCTCGGCCTTCGGCATACCCGGATTGTCGGTGTAGACACCGCCGACTGTCCTCCCGCCTACTTTCGCCACCGTGAACACCCCTTGCGGGCTAGACATCAGATCGTGCCACTCCCAACCCAGCAACTCTGAATAGAATTTCTTGGTCGCATCTACATCCGTAGACGCCAAATCCCACCAAACCGGCGTCCCCTGAACTGGTTTCGACGAACTGCTCAACTCTTTCTCCTAACTAAGCGTGATTCCCAACTGCTTTCACACTGACCCAAAACTTCAGGATAAAACGTAACCGTTGCGCGTCGGCATCAATCTGGCAAATGACCAGACCGGCTATTCTGCGGATTGCCAAAGGCTGAAGCGCACACCTTGTGGATCGTGCATGACGGCGAACGACCCGGGAGGCACGTCCATGACACCGAAAACCAACTCGGCACCAAGCGATTGTGCCTTCGCCACTGAAGCGTGAATGTCTTCCGTCATGAAATATGTCGCCCAACTTGCGGGCGATGATGCGTCTGGCAACTCAACGAATGCGCAATGTTCCTGGTCTCTGCCCAAATCGAGCATCGTCATGCTGAACTCATCACCAGATCCGTCATCCATCGGTATCTTGAATTCTTCGAATCTGGCACCGAAAACTGCGGTGTAAAACTCTTTCGAAGCTTTCAAGTCATGCGTGTGATACTCGATCCAGCACACAGAGCCTGGTTCTCCGAATATGTCGGCACCATAGCCTTTCAGGCTTTGCCATAAGCCGAACACCGCGCCTTCTGGCGTTGCGATGGTCGCAGTTACGCCCCAACCGTCGGCATTGTGAGGCTCGGTAAGCACGCTGCCGCCGTTCGCCTTTATTCGCTCGGCGGTCTCTTCGGCATCCTCGACATAGACGCTGTTGACCCACACTCCCATAACTCCGTGAATATCGTCGTTGGCAGACATACCGGCGATGTTGGCGTCGTCCTTAATCGCCATGTGGTAGGTATTGCCACCCGACATCGGAACATCCGCCCACTCCCAGCCGAAAAGACCGGTGTAGAAATCTTTGGCACCTTGCGGATCAGGAGTGGACAGACTGAACCAGATGGGGTTGCCTTGTAGTTGGGGGATTCTTGGTTGAGTCATCTGAATGATCCTCCTTGCAACGAAATGTCACTTGTTAATACCCCGCATCATCCCGCGCAGATACTCGATCTGACCTAGGTGTTCCGCCTCTTCGCAGAGGAGATGGCCGAGGACCCATGCATAGGTGATCGGGTCGTAGCGCGGATGTGTGAGTTCGATGGTCAGGTCGGATTCCTTCATCTCGTTTTCGAAGTATGCGGTTGTGCCGTTGCGGACGGCTTGGTAGTAGTCCATGATCTTCGGGACATCAAACGCCGGCATCGCTCGGATATCTTCTGCGGTCTGGCCGAATCCGTTGGTCGGTTCTTCGACACCGCAACGCTCGGCCCAACCGTCGCTGTCCCAGATGGAATCGGAATTTCGAAGGCGGACGTTGATCCAGTTGTCTTCGACTCGGGCCATGTGCCACACCATCCAATCTATGGTGTTCGACTCCAATGCGGGCCGCCAATGGAGCTCGTCTTCGGAGAGGCCGTCTAGCGCCCTTTTTAGTTTGTCGAAAGCCTCGTTCAGGCCTGAATCTATGGCTACTAAGAATGGTCTCATCATTTGTTCAGTCCTCTCATCATGCCTCGGAGGTATTCGATCTGTCCGAGATGTTCAGCTTCTTCGCATAACAGGCGACCCAAGATTTGAGCGCCCGTCCAACCTCGGAAGTTTGTGTGTTCGATGACTCTCGACAGGTCATCTTCGCGCATCACGTTCTCGAAGTAGTCCGATGTCTCCATGCGAATCGACCGGTAGTACTTCATGACAAGTGGAACATCGATCCGACCCATTGCACGGATTTCATCCATTGTCATCCCAGCGCCAGCACCGGCGTAAGAGGTGCCTAAACGATCGCCCCAGCCGTCGCGTTCCCAGATTGGAGCTTGATTTTGAAGTACAACATTGACCAAGTTGTCTTCAACTCTTGCCATGTGCCAAACCATCCAGTCGATGGGGTTCGCCTCCAGCGTCGGTTGCCAACGAAGCTCGTCTTCGCTCAGCCCATCCAAAGCCCGATTCAGCTTGCCAAAGCACTCGTTGATGCCGCTGTCAATAGCTTGAAGAAAGGGTTCATGGCTAGTCCCCAACTACCCATCCAACCCGCGCATCATTCCGCGCAGGTACGCGATCTGCCCTAGATGCTGAGCCTCTTCGACGAGGATGTGCCCTAATACCCACGCGCCGCTTACCGCGATCTTCCTGCGCGGGTGATAGAACTCTTTGTCGAGGTCTTCGACGGGCATTTCGTCGAGATGTGCAAGTGTGACCGCGCGCGCTTGGCGGTAGTAGTCCATCATCTCGTTGATATCTGTCTTGGGCATTGCCCGCATTTTCTCTGCGGTATCTTCCCGTCCGTAGTCGTCAGGATCCATTCCGAAGCGCTTGTACCAGCCGTCTTTTACCCAGATGTCGTCATCTTGCCGGAGCACGAGGTTGACCCAGCGGTCCTCCACTCGGGCCATGTGCCAGACGATCCACTCGATGAAGTTTGCGTGGAGAGCGGGTTGGTATCGCAACTCGTCCTCGGTTAATCCATCCAGCGCTTTCTCGAGCCCTTCCATGTATTCGATCAATCCGCTGCGGACTGCGTCCTTGAAGTCTGGCATCGTTTATCTCCTAATCCACCCAACTCATCTGGATGGACGTCCCGTCCGCTGAAGCGCCGGCTTTCGCCGGAATGACGGGATTGTGGTGGTCTTGGCCTCAATCGGCAGACTGTTTCGTAACCGCTTCGATCATGGCTTGGATGTAGCCGTTGGCGAACGCCCTGCCGCGGTGCCCCCACGGTGTGTCCTCGAATGTCTGCGGTACGTGGTCGTCAATGAAGAACGAGTCGTAGCCGACCTCGTGGTATATCTTCATCGCCTCGTACATATCGACGTGACCGGTGTTGATGAACTCTTCGCGGAATTTGGGTACGGTCCCGGAAACGTTCCTGAAGTGCACGTAGAGTATCTTTTTGCGCTCGCCGAAGTACCGGATCATGTCGTAAATCCCGCCGTCTGCGGCATCCTCCATCTCCGAGAAGGTGCCTTGGCAGAACTCGATACCGTTGCTCGGCGAGTCGACGATCTCGATCAATCGCTTGTACGCATCGAACGACCGGAACAGCTGGGGGATACCGCCTAGCTTCTCGACAGGCGGGTCGCATGGATGGATGCCGCATCGCACACCAGCCTCCTCAGCGACTGGCGTGATGATACGTATCCACTCCTCAAGTCGCTCCCACATCTCCTCCTCGGTGTGCTCTCGCCCATGCGTATTCGGCATCTTCCGCGCCTCGTCGTTGTCGAACGCCGTGGCCAATGCGCCGCCTCGGATTATCGCCGGCTGCGATCTCCACACGTGTGAAGGCATCCAGTGATAACCGAAGATCGGTATACCTGCGGCCCCGATGTTACGGATGGTCTCTACCATGTTTTCGATCTGTCGTTCTCGGTTCGGGCCGCCCACGATGATCTCTTGGTAAAACGTAAGCGGCACATTCTCGATCGCCATCAAACGTAAACCCTCGTTCTCGACCTGAATCCGCATCTTCACAAGATCGCTCACCGCCCACTTGCCGCCAGCATCCGGGATCTGCGGTTGTGCGAGCAACACGTCCTTCACTCCGTATTGGGCGGCAAACCTCAGGAATTCGGGGGTCGGCGTATTGAACTGTCCAAATCCTGGTCGCATTTTATGGTGCCTTTCGTATCTATCCCGATTCCTGTGCAGTAAAGGTTATCTCTGAGTTACGAGACCTACCTAGTCGCCGCTCGTCACGTTCGCTGCATCCGTAGTCGAGTCAACCTTACGTTCCACCACACAATGAGGGGAGTAATGAATACCGTTGGGGCGATCCAAGTTATCCACGCGGGTTCGAAATCCAAGTTGACGACCGCTACGGCGGTTATCGTGGCGATTGTGCCGGCGAGCATGTTGGTCAAGTGGCGTTGTATTCGTTGGGCAGCCGATTCGGACCAATTGCGGTGGTATTGCGCATCGGCCACGCTGAGGGTGACTGCAATCGATCCAAAAACAACTAGAACAACCCATTGCGAATCGCCCGAAAGTCCAATGATTGCGCCATAGATCCACATCGACAAACCGATGACGGCCATGACGGATACCGCCGTCCAGTCGACCCACAGAGGTTTCCCACTGTTGTTACGGGCGAAGCGCCAACCCGCAAACACCAAGTAGAAACTGAAAAAAGCAATAATCAGCAAGAAAATGTCGTCACCAAGAATGGCGAGTGGCAACGCTGTAACGAAAACGATGGTCATCGCCAGCGCGTACACACGTCCTGCCCTCACATGGTGCGTGCCGCCTTTCTTAGTTACGACCGGGATTACAGCCGCGAGCAACGCGGTCGAACCGGCGAGAATGTGAACGTAGAGTAAAGCTGTTTCAAACATTGGGCATCTCCAAGCCGATGCCGAAAAATCCGAACGAGACCTCATAGCACCGCGAACGCACCTTCGATGCGTCTGTAAAGCATATCCCGGATTTTCGACATCATCTGATAGCTGTACCCTTTTCTCATGGCACGAATTCTAGTGGCGTACGGCACGAAACACGGCTCAACCGCCGAGATAGCGGCACGCATCGGCGAACGCCTCAGTGCAGCCGGCTTCGACACCGATGTTTTACACGCCAACCTCGGCATCGAAGTGACGAAATATGACGCGTTAGTCATCGGCTCACCGATGTACGCCGCGCGTTGGCTGCCCGAACCAGCGTTGCTCTTGATCGCTAATCGAGAGCGGATTACCAACATCCCAATCGCGCTCTTCAGCGTTGGCATGATCGACGTCAAACATCCCGGCAAGCTTCGGGAAGAGCACGACGCCTGGGTCGAGAAAGCGTTCAACCAAGAAGACGTGCAACTCAGCGTCGTCTCGACAGCCACGTTCAAAGGTGCATACTCGCGAAGAAATCTGCCCTTCTATCTCCGCATCATCGACGCCATTCTGCGAGTCACGCCTAACGGCGACTACCGACAGTGGGACGAAATTGAAAGCTGGGGCGACGAATTGGCTTCGACACTAAGATCCGAGCTTGAAGCACCCGCTTCCGACGAACTTGAGCAAACCTCATGCTGATCGACATCCACACTCATATCCAGCAACATGACCCGTCGGAAGTTCCGGGGATGCTCCAGCGCGCCGCCGAGGCTGGGGTCTCCACCATCATTGCCGCTGGGACCACCATCGAAGACTCCAGACGCGCCATCGCTCTCGCCGAGACCTATCCGAACGTGTTCGCAGGTGTTGGCATACACCCCGCCGACCTCGAAGCACCGATCTCATCCGAAGACATCGCCACGCTTGAATCAATGGCATCCCACGAGCGCGTCACCGTCATGAGCGAAATCGGCATCGATCACATGCCCAACAGTCCTGATCATCGCTGGCAAGAGGAAGCTTTCGCCGCTCAGATCAAGATCGCCAAGCGACACGACCTGCCCGTCGTGTTCCACGTCCGAGAGCACCTTGATGACCTCTCGCGCTTCGAAGCCCGCGCATCCGCCCTAGACATCCTCGTTGACCAAGACGCCGGACAACTCGGAGGCGCCGCCCACTACTTCCAAGGTGACTACGACTACGCCCGAAAAGTCCTCGACCTCGGACTTAAAATCTCCTTCGCCAAGCCCCTGCTCCGCTCGAAGGAACTCCAAGACGTCGCGCGTCGCGTCCCGCTAGACAGCATCGTCTTGGAGACTGACGCCTATCCCCAACCCTTTAAGAAGAATCGCGCGAGGTGGACAGAGCCGAAGGACGTAAGGATAGTTGCTGATTTCTTGGCACAGATACGAGGAGTAACGTTGGAGACATTTCACAATCGATCTGTGTGAGTCATCCCGAACGAACTCCCTAGGACCACTCTGATAACTCGACTAAAATCGAAAACATGCTCAACATCGCTCTGAAAGAGTGGTCCGCCACCATCGACGCGCTCGCATCGGGCGATCAGTTGTTCCTTCTACGAAAAGGCGGCATCCGAGAAGCCAACCGCCATTTCGAAATTCCTCATCGACATTTCCTGCTCTACCCTACCCACTTTCATGAAGCTGACCGATTGCTGAAACCCGAGTTTCAGCACTTGGTCGATTACGACGCTCCTGTCGCTGGCGATACCGTAACTTTCACTGCTTGGGCAGAGGTTGCGGACGTGTTGACGGTCAACCACGCTGAGCAGTTGGAAGCGTTGTCGGATTTACATGTCTGGACGGATGAGTTCGTGAACAAGCGCATTGCTTGGAAACCTCGTCATGCCGCCGACCTTATCGTGCTACGAACATACAGGTTGATCGAACCGATCCAGATCCCCGTTGCACCGCATCACAAGGGCTGCAAGTCGTGGGTCGACATCAACCCAGCGATAGACATTACACGGTCTTTTCCAGCCATTCCGGATGCGGAATGGGAAGATCGGTTACGAGAAATTAGACTCTTGCTTTCGGAAGCGTCCGTAAAACCCGTACCGGTAGCATGAAGCATCGACAACTCAAATCGACCGATCTGATACTTTCAGAGGTCGGTTTCGGCGTTTGGAGCGTTGCGACAACGTGGTGGGGGGTGACAGACCAAGATTTCGGTGTTCAACTGCTGCGAAAAGCGCGCGACCTCGGCATCACCTTCTTCGATTCCGCCCCGGCATACGGCGATGGTTATGGCGAAACGATTCTTGCAGAAGCGTTCACGCCCGGAGAGTTGAACGATCTGGTCATAGGCACTAAATTCGGGTATGACCTCGATGCCCCGCGAACCGGGCACCGTGAAAGGCCCCACGACTGGTCACCTGAAGCGGTAGCCAAGCAATGCGACCAATCCCTCAATCGCCTAAACATCGACTGCATCGACATCTTTCAGATGCACAACGCACGTTTAGAAGCGATCCGGCGCGACGACACGTTCGAAGAGTTAGAACGGCTCAAGGATAGCGGCAAGATTCGCCACTACGCTGTCGCAGTTGGGCCCGACCTCGGATGGCAGGATGAAGGTGTCGCGTCGGTTTCCGAACGCCGTGTGCCGGCACAGATCATCTACTCGATACTCGAGCAGGACCCAGCGCGGGCGATCATCGATGCGGCAACCGCAAACGATGTCGGAGTCTTCACACGAGTTCCGCACGCTTCAGGCATGCTCGATGGCACGCACACTAAGGACACTGTCTTAGATGAGACGCCGTTCGGGGAATCTGACCATCGTTCATACCGACGGCTGATGTGGATGAAGTCAGCGATCCGAAAACTCGCGGCTATAGACTTCCTCTTGGAAAACTACGATGCCACAATCGGTCAGCTGGCCATTCGTTTCTGCCTGATGCCAAACGTGGTAGCGTCCTGCACTCCCACCATCACCAACGAGGAGATGTTGGAAGAATACGTTGCAGCCAGTGATCTTGGCGGTTTCGAGCCTACGGAGATGACGACTTTGGATCACCTCTATGCCGCCAACTTCGATGTAGACGATGGGCCGGCGCGCATGAAATCTAGCGTGTCGCCGACTGGCTTCGTGTTGATGGATGGTGTTACCGAGATCGAGCCAGCCGCGGCATAGAATTGATTAACCTAATCGGTCACGCCGACTTCGACCGCTTCTTCGTCTTCTTGCTCATCACCGCGGTCAGTCTCGTACTCAAGTTCGCCCTCATATTCGGCATCATCGGCGTAACGATTTAGTTCGTTCTCCAAAAGTTCGAAGTCGCGCTTGGAGATGATATGCACCATGCCGAAGAATGCGAGTTCCCACATCTCGGGCGGCCAACGCTTGACATACTCCATCGTTGGTCCTACTTGCAAGGCGTCAACCCAATCCCCATCCTCGGCGATAACATCCAGCTCGATCGGGACTCGGTTACGGAATTTCTCCTTCTTGGTGTGATGTTTCCAGATCGGCGAACTATCGTGAAGCACCTTCGCCGTCACCGTTGCAGCGGCAGCAAAGCTGCGATCGTCCCGAATATAGAAGACGATGCGATCGCCCGAAACCATCTGCGAAGCCTTGCGTGAGTTGGGCGCGTCAATGCCCATCAGGTCGAAGCCGCGCTCCCGCGTGATGTCGTAGTTCTCGCGGGTCGTATTGATCAGCCAACAAGTCATCGCCAATTCAAGATAATACGCTAGATACCTGCAGCACCCAAAACATCCGACACCAGACGAGGTGAAAATTGACCGACCAGAGTCGAGAAATCGAAGGCCGCGTGACATCCTTCTTGGACGATATCGGAGCGTCTTACGAAGTCGTCCAGATCGATCCCGACTTCGCTGATACCATCAACTTCTGCGAAAAGTACGGCTTCCCGATCGAGACCTCAGGCAACACCATCGTCGTTGCCAGCAAACGCGGTGCCAAAAAGCACTCGGCCTCGGTCGTGCGCGCCGACAAACGCCTCGATGTAAACCACAAAGTCTGCGAGCTAATGGGCATCAAGCGTGCCTCGTTCGCAAAAGCCGAAGAGACATCCGAACTTACCGGCATGATGATCGGCGGCGTTACCTGCCTCGCTCTCCCACCAGACATCCCCATCTACATCGACTCCTCTCTCCTCGAACAGCCCTACGTCATCCTCGGCGGGGGCAGCCGCTCCACAAAGATAAAGGCGGATCCCAAAGTCTTGCAAATGATCCCGAACGCAGAGATCATCGACGATCTAACGCTCTGATCGATCCCCGATCTCGTCGACTTAGTACTCAGCCCGCCGCTGGAATTTCGCTCGGATGTAGATCGCAGCAGCGTTCATAGTCAACAGCATCACCAACAGAATGACGATTGCCGCAGCCGCGATGTGTCGGAAGTCGTCTTGTGGCTGCGATACCCATGTCACGATCTGCAACGGCAGCACTGTAAAGCGGTCGAACGGCGAGGTCGGCACGTAGGTAATGAACACCAGGGAACTCACTACCAAGATCGGCGCCGTCTCGCCTATAGCACGCGACATCGCCAAGATAATGCCCGACATGATGCTCGGTATGGCCTGCGGTAAAACCACCATCTTCACCACCTGCCATCGGGTTGCTCCCATAGCGTAAGCCGCGTCACGGTAACTTGGTGGCACCGCCCGGATCGCCTCCTGCGAAGCGATGATCACGATCGGCATGACCAGCAACGAGAGCGTCAATGCACCTGCCAAAAGGCTCCTCTGCCCGTCGAAAAGGTACTGGACGAAGATGGCGAGGCCCAGTAGTCCATAGACCACCGAAGGTACTCCCGCCAAGTTCGAGATGTTCAACTGGATCAGGCGTGTGATCCGGTTGTTTGGTGCGAACTCTTCGAGGTAAACCGCTGTCGCAATACCAACTGGCACCGTCATTACTGCGGTGAGAATGATTACCCAGAAGGTTCCGGCGATCGGCGCCAGAATTCCGGCCTGGTCCGGGTGTCGCGACGAGTAGCTACTAAGAAACTGCCAGTCGAGCCAGCCGATGCTGTCCATGAACACCTCGATGAGCAGCCAAGCGAGGACCAGCACGCCGATGATCACCGAGCTTGTGAAAAGCGCGGCAAATACATTGTCTCGTGCCAGTCGGTAAGTCTTGCGAGCGCTGCTTTGAGATTGAAAGGCCATTCGTTTTCCCACTGTCAGTTGGAATGTTAGGTAGTCGCTTCCGGGTGTTTACTCGTACTGCTGGCGGAAGCGCTGCACCACCCAGCGTCCCAAGATATTCATCACCAGTGTGATCAGGAACAGCAATAGACCGACTACGAAGATCGTGTAGTACTCAATCTCGCCGTGCGGTGTGTCCCCTAGCGCAACGTTGACGATGAATGCGGTCATCGCTTGGACGGCTTCGAGCGGGTTAAAGGTCAAGTTCGGACGTCCGCCGGCGGCCAGGTATACGATCATCGTCTCGCCAACCGCTCGCGACACCGCAAGGATGAATGAAGAAACGATCCCCGACAGCGCCGCCGGAACGACAACCTTCGTAGCGACCTCGAAACGTGTAGCACCCAAGGCGTACGCGGCATCTCGAAGCGAACGAGGCACCGATATCATGGCATCCTCACTGAGCGTTGTAACCATCGGCATGATCATGATGCCCATCACGAGTCCAGCGCTCAACGCGCTGAATGTCCCTAAGTTGTCGTCGCCGATCACGAAGCGCAACGCCGGCCCGATCGTCAAGAGCGCGAAGTAGCCATAAACGACGGTTGGTATTCCAGCTAAAACCTCCAGTATGGGCTTGATAATCGTCCGAACACGATCTGGAGCATATTCAGACAGGAAAACCGCCGCGCCGATCCCCAATCCCAGCGATACGATCCCGGCGACCGCAGCGACTAAGAAAGTGCCGGCGACCAGCGGCAAGACGCCGAAGGAGAGGCCGACTTCACGGTAAGGCTTGAAAAGCGGCGACCAGTTAGTGCCGGTCAAGAAGTCGAATATGCCGACGCGCGTGAGGGTGCCGTTAACGCCGGGTTCGCATGGCTTGATCGGCTCTCCCTCATTGAGGACGCAGATCTCTTCTTGGAAAAAGCCGATGCTCTGCGAAACTAGCACCGCTACGATGCCGATGGTGGTGAGTATCGAAATCAGCGCCGCGGCTCTCAGGACCCACAAGACGATTGCCTGCTCTAGATGGCGCCGATTGCGGTGCCGCGCCAGATACGCTTCCTCGTTCCTTAATGACATAGTGGATGGCGCTCTAGATCAAGATCGCATTGGGCGGTCCGGATTGCATCAGCGCTTAACTTCACTTCCGGTGTTGGCCGATTTCGCTACTAGGGCCAATGCGTCGTCGTACATCTGCTGCGGCAGTCCTACATAACCTACGCTTGCAGCTAGGTCAACAGCGTTCTCGAGGTAAAAGTCGACGAAAGCCTTGACCTCTTCGCGTTGGAGCGAAGCGGTGTTCACGTAGACGTAAAGCGGTCGGCCAAGTGGCGAGTACGAGCCGTTGTTGATCGTCTCTTCGTTCGGTTCAATACATCCGTCACCACCATCAACAGCCACTAGTTTCAACTTGTCGGCATTGGCGACGTAGTACGCGTAACCGAAGTAGCCCAACGCGCCGCGATCGCCGGCAATGCCCTGCACCAGAACATTGTCGTCCACCGCCGGGAAAAAGTCGTGGCGGATCACCCCGGTATCCCCGTTGATCTCTTCCGTGAAGTAGTCAAACGTGCCGGAGTCAGAGTCGGGACCGTAGAGAACGATCTCTCGATCCGGGAAACTCGGATCAATCTGGTTCCAGTTGCTGACTTCGCTGTCCGGTTTCCAGACTTCGTTCAACTGATCCGTCGTTAGACAACTCGCCCAGTCGTTGTCAGGGTTTATCAAGACGGACAATCCATCGTACGCAACCGTCAACTCCATGAAATCGACACCGTTCCGATCCGCGAGTTCGCGCTCGGAATCTTTAATGGGCCGCGAAGCGTCGGAGATCACCGTCTCCCCAGCAGTGAACTTCTTGAAGCCGCCGCCAGTGCCGGAAACACCAACCGGAATTTGGACTCGAGGGTTCTCTTTACGGAAATCCTCGGCAGCGGCGACCGTTAGCGGGTAGACCGTAGACGAACCATCGATGACGATCTCGCCTGAGAGCAGGCCGGCTTGCGCCGCAGGCTCTTGCGGTTCTTCATCGCTGCTGCAGGCGACCATCACGACCGCTACCAACATGCCGATGATGAGCAGGCCCCTAAGGCTTGCCAAGTGCCTAGTAAATTGATATTGCATCGGGTTTCCGGTCTCCTGATAACAATTCGTTTTTCAACGTTCAGGAGCACACAACTGCGTACCCCTAAAGAATCAAGATGCACTACGTTGTTTAATTCCGATTTACATCTCTGCTACATCCATATCCCCTCTCTCCGCCGTGGGAGAGGGTTAGGGTGAGGGGCACAAAAACCTAACCTAAGGAATCGGCAACCGAACCGTGAACGTCGATCCTTCACCAACCACGCTCTCCACTTCCACGGTGCCGTTGTGTATCTCAACGATGTTTTTCGTTATCGAAAGACCTAATCCAAACCCGGTTCTGTCACCCGATGATCGGTGTGACTTGTAGAAGCGTTCGAAGATGTGCGGCAACTCTTCCGGATCGATTCCCTCGCCTGAATCTTGGACCGAATACACCACGAACTCCCCGTCTCTCTTACATTCGAACTTGATCGTTCCGCCCGGTGGCGTGAACTTCATCGCATTTACCAAAAGATTCCCAACTGCCCGTTCCATCTTCGGACGGTCGATCAACACATCCGGCAGATCCTCGGAGATAAAGGTCGATATTTCGTGATCCGAGCGTATCCCAACCGGACCATGACTCTTCATAACTGAACTGATCAGCTCCGCCGCATTCGTCATTTGGAGGTTGACTGGTGAGCGCCCCGACTCGAGCAACGTCAGATCCATCAGCTCATTGACCAGCGCCGTCATGCGTTGCGCTCCGTCATCGATGCGGTCAAGAAACTGCTCGATGACTTCTGGCGGCAACTCGGTGTCCAGCTTCAGCGTGTCGACCGATGCCTGAATCGACGCGATAGGCGTGCGAAGCTCGTGCGATGCGTTCGCCACAAACTCCCGCATCGCGACGCCAAGCCGATACTCGTCGGTGCGATCGTTGATGATGACGATAGCTCGCCGAACACCGCTCTCGTCCGGCGGCAGAGGCCGTGAAAACAGTTCGAGATGCCGACGAGTGTCGTACAGCTCTACGCTCCGACGCACCGTCTCCCCTGCTGTCGCGCTTGTAGTAACAGCCTCGTTGATTTCGTAAATGTTGACATTCGTCGCCAATGGGGTTGGGCTAGAGCTAGGAACTGAGAATTCAAAGCCCAGCATCCGGCACACTGCAGGATTGGCGTACTGCAACATCCCGTTCTCATCTACGACCAGAATCCCGACCGTAATCTCGTTCAGAATCGTCTCCTGATACCGTCGGTTGCGATCAGACTCCGAGAGCGAAATTTCGACGCTCTCAGCAAGACGGTTGACAGCGTTGAGGATGCGTTGCTGCTCAGGCGGACCTTCGATCTCCAACCGGTTTCTGCGGTCTATCGACCTAGTCCGAATGATTCCTGTCGCAGTCCGGAGGAAGAAACGCGTCTGCCGACGACCTAGAAACAGTACGGTAACGACGGCAACTATTGAACCCGCCGCAACCGACCACCAACCCGCTACACCGTACAGCGACCATCCGATCACCAGCGGCAAGGCCGCCGCGGTCGCGTAACGCCATCTAAGCGGTATGAAGTCCAATATTCTGCATAGATCGGGCATCGATCACGGCACGAAACGATACCCGACGCCCCTTACAGTCAAAAGATGGGCCGGATTGGACGGGTCTTCTTCCAGCTTGCGTCGCAGCAAAGACACGTGAACATCGATGGTCCGTGATCCGCCTGGATTATCTCCGCCCCAGACGCCTTCCAACAACTGAGAACGTGAAAAAACTCGCCCCGGTTGGGATGCCAGATGGACCAATAAGTCGAACTCTTTAGTCCTCAGGTCGAGGTCGTATCCATCCAGTACTGCACTTCGGCGGACTAGATCGATCTCCAGATCGCCAACTTCGATGGTGTGCCCACCGCCCCCACCGTCGACGGGTAGATTGTTGAACATCGTCGCACGACGCAGTTGAGCCTCGACACGTGCCATCAGTTCGCTCAAACTGAACGGTTTGACAACGTAGTCGTCAGCACCGCTGCGAAGGCCGTCGACCCGTTGATTCTCCTGATGCCAAGCGGTCAACATAATGATCGGAACCGTATCGCCAGTGTCTCTCAACGCTTTGCACACTTGCATTCCGCCCATAACTGGCAACGACAGATCCAAGATGATCAACTCGACACTGTTCGATCTACGAATGTCGAGCGCGGTCGCACCATCCAAAGCGGTCAAGACGCGATAGCCGGTCGTCTGAAGATTGAACTCCAAAGTGGCGAGAAGACCGGGGTCGTCCTCGACCACTAGCACCGATTGTTGGCCCTGGCGCTTCGTCGTCAAGTGCGCTTCCTGTCCTAGCCTCTATACCTTTTCAGCTATGCCAGATTTCGCCGAACGGTACGCGGCATCAATCATCTCAATCGCCCGCATTCCCGCCCAGCCGGGTGCCCAGTTGGGAACGTCCTTGCCGAGAAGAATGTCCGTGAAGTTGTCCGGCGGTCCCCCACCGTAGTACTCTCCGGCATCCTCTCCAACATCAATCTTGATATGCTCTCCGTCGTGCCGTTGCACCTCGAGACGCGCTCGATCAATGTCGAGCACAAACGCGCCCTCATCTCCGAAGACGCGAATGTCGAGTTGGAAAGTCTGATCCTGTGGCAACGCGCCCGCGCCCGAGAACGTGCCTATCGCACCACCATCGAAACCGACCGAGAAAGCGTTGTAAAGCTCAACCTGCGCTGTCGGAGCAGTGTTGTACGCAAACACTGTGTCTGCCTTCAATCCGGTCAGCCAGTACGCCATACCTGCCGAGTGCGTCATCTGCGCCAGCGCGTAGCCGCCACCGGCAATCACCGGATCCGCCCACGTCTCAGCGCCCGGCTCGAACATGTTGTCGCCGGCACCTCCACCAGTCGCCAAGAACTGTTTACCCTCCAACAAGCTCCGAACCGGAGATGCCATGTGGCACATCACGAATTCGATGTTTCCCACCGGATTTTGCTCCATCATCTCCTTGGCATTTTGGATGTACGGCGCGTAGTGCCAGCCGTGCGGGATCAGCAACTGCACGCCTTGCCTATCCGCCTCTTCCACCATCGCTCTCGCATGCGCTGCGGTAGTAGCCAACGGCTTCTCACACATCACGTGCAACCCGCGTCTCAGCGCCGCCATCGTGTGTTCGTAGTGCAGCGAATGAGGAGTAGCGACAACCACACCGTCCAACCCTTCAATCTCGAGAAGCTCCTCGTAACTCTCCGTCGCGTGAACGAATCCGAACGTCTCCTTCACGAGCTGGAGTTCGTCGGCTCCCAAGCGGCATACAGCCGTCATCTCTACGTCGTCTCGCCCCGCGAAAACAGGCATGTGGTTCGCGGTCGCCCACCATCCGGCGCCGATGAATCCGATCCGTACCGTTCCGTCAGGTTTCATCTCTTTGACCCTTTCGACGATATCGATCGCGAGTTAATTCACGTCAACAATCGATTGTTGCAAAATAGACCTTTGGCGCGCGTAATTGTAAGCGAATTTGCGTCAACTGCCCCTTCACAAACACACCCACCGCACTTCACAATATGGAACTCTGGCTGGTAAGACACGGCGAAACTATCGTCGGCGAGGACGGCTTATACAAACCGCACCATGGCCTAACCGAACTCGGCTTTGAGCAGGCACGTTCCGTCGCCCACGCATTAAAGGACGTGGAGTTCGACGAGTGCTACTCCAGCAGCCTGCCCCGCGCTATCCAGACTGCTCAAACCTATGCGGACCTCACCTCTCGCCGCTTCACTCGCATCGCAGGTCTCAACGAAATCGACGTCGGACGTATCGAAGACGCATCCGTAGCGTTCAAGAACGACGTTATCAACCACCGGGTCGAATTGGATTTTTCCCAGTTCGGTGGGGAAGACCCCAATCAATTCTCAAACCGCGTCCAACAAGGCTTTCGTCAACTCCTGGAAGACGCTAAATCAAAGAACTGCGATCGCGTCGTTGGTTTCCTACATGCCGGAACGATCGGCGTCATCCTCGACTACATGGCCGGGCGCGCGTTCGACTACCGTAGCCGTCCCAGAATGCCCAACTGCGCCTACACCATCGTCAGCGAAACATCCAACGGCAGATGGACCGAGTGGGACCGTTGGCACTCGGAGCACTTGACGATGTTAACGTAAGGCGTGTCCGAATAATTCATTTTTGTGATATCAAGTATCAAAAAGCGCTAATGTGCGCCGCGCTCCGTGCAACCCCGAGGACACACGCAACTGTGACACACCGAAGAGGAACAATAAGGACTACGCCGCCGCAATAGTTGTGCTTGGCTCAAAGAGTGACCAAAATACCCCAAAGATTTGATCGGGCTATTCTCATAGCCATGCCCTTGATACCGGTCGTGATCTTACTGGCCGCCGGGCTGTTTTTCATTGCCGCTCGGTCCGGCGGAACGCATCAGCCTACCCCTGACCTGATAGCCGAGGCCGCACTGGAATCGCCAGATGGCGATCCTGTTGGAACCGTTACTTTCCGGCAAACTAACACTGGAGTATTAATCATGGCTGAAGTGAACGGCCTTACTCCTGGTGGCCACGCCCTTATCGTCCACGAGGTCGGTGCATGTGCACCCGACTTTAGCGCGGCTGGTGATCACTTCAACCCTGAAGATGCGGAACACGGATTTATCCACCCAGCGTGGAAACGTGGTGAAGGAACCCGAGGGCATGGCGGGGACTTGCCCAACATCTATGCCGCCTCCGACGGTTCCGCGCGTGCTGATTTCTTTACGGTTGGATTCACCTTGGACACCGGCCCACGCCATTCCATATTCGATGCTGACGGATCGGCGATCATAGTGCACGAAAAGCCCGATGCCTATGGCGGAGAGGAATCGGACACTGGCAACCGCGTCGCCTGTGGGATAATCCGCCCAGTTTAGCTCATCTGACAACCTGTCAGAATGTAAAGGCTACTTGGTCCAGAGGTAAGATCCCAGATCGAATCCCTCAAATCGCAGCTCTGACCGGTTCATAACTGCACGCCGCCGCTGCCAACTCAGCATTCGCGCATTCGCAAGCTCGGCAATACACCGTCGGAGACGGTGGACTCATGTCGATTGCAATGCTCGGGGTTTCGCAGTGCGGGCAGCGCGTCACCATCGTCGCCCCGCAAGTCATGCAGGTGAAATAGGTGCTGTACGCGTCCTGCTGAAGCCGCATCATTCCCCGATTGCACTTCATGCACTCGTTCTTTGACAACAACATCCAACCCGCTCCTTGACCAAATACATACGCTGGTAGAGGTGATGCGCGTATCTTAAGGAATCGAACGAACGCGTTTCAATCAATTGAAACGCGTTCGAATGGAAAACCGCTCACAATCAGCGGTGCGCTACTCCAGCAAACCCTCTTGCGGTTTCGTCCACGGTGCACGCGCTGTCCACGCTTTCGGACGCGGCAAACGCCCTAGCTGAACCTCCACGATGCTCGGAGCGTCGACCTCCACAGCAGAACGTATCGCCGTTGTCAGCTCCTCTGGACTCGTCGCCAAGAAGCCGGCCGCACCATACGCCTCGGCCATCCCCACGAAGTCCGGATTCGCGAAATCGGCTTCATAAGAACCGCCAAAGTCTTGGTCCAAGTCACGCGCCACGTTACCGTACGCCCCATCGTTGAAGACGACCGCCACGACGTTGATGCCGTACTTAACGGCAGTCGAGAGTTCGCCTGACGAGTACATGAAGCCGCCATCGCCCACGATGCAGATGACCGGGCGGTCCGGCACTCCTACTTTCGCTCCCAGCGCCGTCGGATACGCGTACCCCAATGTACCCATGTAACCAGAGTCGATGTACGACCACGGACGTTCGACTTCGAAGTGCTGCCGTGAGTAGTAGCCCAGCTGTGTCATTCCCCAAATGCCAGTCGCGTCGTCGGGATATGCGTTCTGAATCGCTACCAACCACGGATAAGCCGCGTCCTCGCTACGGTCATTCTCTCGATGCGCATCTAGCGCCACCTTGTCGAAGGCGTGACGCGCAGCCATTGCTTCGGGATCGCATCCCAGATCATCCAACGCCACGTTAAGCTTCGTCAGGGTCGCCTTAGCGTCGCCTTTCAACTTCATCTTGTTCGGATGTGGCCTGCCGAGAATCGTTTCATCGGGATCGATGTGAATCACCTTCGAGCCGCTACCCGCCGGGTTCCTAGGCGTGAATCGCGTGCCAATAGCGAGGATCACCTCGGCATTGTCGATCATGCCCTTTATAGGACCTTCCGCCCCAACCCACGATCCGATGCTGTTCGGGTGCGAATACGGGATCACGCCCTTGCCGCCAGCTGAGTTCACCACTGGCAATCCTGTCATCTCTGCCAGCTGCGCCAACTCTTCGAAAGCATCCGACCTAGCAATGCCTCCACCCGCGAAGATAACCGCTGATTTGGCGTTCAGAATGTCGCGCGCGGCCTCTTCGATCAGGGAATCGTCAGCCGTCGCCCGTTCGCCGGGCGCGCTTTCGAGCAGATCTACCTCTTCCCTCTCAACCTGACCTTCCGGCGGCATATCGATGTACGTAGGCCTAGGCCTTCCAGAGCGCATCTGCTTAAAGGCTTCTTGGACCGCTCCCGGCGCTTCGTGTGGACGTCGGATACATGCTTGATACTTCGTGATGGGTTTCACCAAGTTCACTTGATTGACGATCTCATGCAGACCATCAAGCCCCTTGTTGATCTGTGCCCGCGGGACCTCGCCAGCCAGCAGCAGAACGGGGGATGATCGCGCATACGCCGTCGCCAACCCCGAACCGGCGTTGTAAAGACCGACGCCGGGCACAACCATCGCAACAGCAGGTTTTCCGGTCGCACGAGCGTAACCATCAGCCATGTGCGTCGTCGCGAACTCGTGCCTCGTCGTTATCATCCGCAGACCCGGTTCGTCGCGGATACCGGTCACCAGCCCGTACATCTGCACGCCTGGCAGCCCGAAGATAACCTCCACTCCCTCTCGAACCAATGATTTCGCTAGCGCTTCACCGCCAGATAGCTTTGCCACGATCTTCGCTCCCAAGCTGTTACTTCAATCAACGACACGGACTTTATCGGGCCTTCCAAACTGCCCGACTAACCGAATCGAAGCGTATCCAAGTTTAGTGGATTATACGAACATCCACCCAAACCAACACTCATATGGGCTGCTCATTCCATTGACGGCAACAGCAGGGTCGGCATCATCGACGGCGACACATCCTTGAGGTCGCTCGCATCATTCCAACGTGTGATCCCAGTGCCGATCAGCACCGAGTCGAGCCCTGCTCGATTCGCACCTGCTATATCAGTGTGCAGTTGATCGCCGACGAAAGCCACCTTGTTGTATCCGTTGAGACGATCCTTGATGGCGTCGAACATGGGTGCATACGGCTTGCCCAGCTTCGCGAACTTCACCGCGTCGTCATCACCGAAACGCCGGGAAACCGCGGTCTCGATCATCTCAGCCAATCCGCCGGGCCCAATCGAAAAACGGTTCACGCCGTCCGGATATAACACGTCCGGGTTCGGAACCACCAAATGAAGCGGATTGCCAGCATCCATCCTTCGGATTATCAGCGAGAGCATGTCACGCGTCGCCTCGAACCAGTCATATCCAGTGATTCCAGCGATTGCGAGAGATGTCGAAGCATCATCATCGACAGTCAGCGGCACCGATTCACACCCTCCTAGCCGCACGAACTCAACAGCATCCCCATGCCCCGTAGCGATGCACGGAGTTCCCATCACCCCTCGCTCCTCGAAAAACCGACGCAGCAACGATCCTGCAGAAATCACCTGATCCTCTTCGATGCCGAAGCCCTGCCCTTGCATCACCTCCAACCGACCTGCCGTCAATCGCGAAGCATCATTAGTCGCCAGCACCCATGGCTTGCCCGCAGTGGTCAACCGCTCCGTAAACTCAATCGCGCCCGGCAAAGGATCGATACCATCTACTAACACGCCGTAGGAATCGAACGCAATTGCATCGTAGTGGTGGAAGAGAAAATCGACCGATACGATGGGAGGTGCTGTATTCACCACTTGCTCGACTGCTCGTTGTAAACGTGGTCCGGAAGCGCGTACGAGATGCCGGCTTCGTCAAACGCAGACACTTGTATCAGGCCAGCGAACTGATCGTACATCCCCCGGTCGATGCGGCTAAGCAAAGGCAACTTGCGCAAGGTCGTATTGCGCATCAGTCGTTCATAGCGTTGCTGTATCCTGAACCAAGCCAAGACACCGATCGTTGAAGTTGGCGGATAGTTCAATTGCTCCGCCAACTTGTTGCCGATGACCGCGCGAGAAACGCCGTAGATGTATTTCGCGAATGCTTGGCGTACTGTGGGATCAGTCATATCCGCCAATAACGGAGCAGAGTTCACGAGCGAGTTCGCCATCGCGATCGATTCAATCCCCGGTTCGGGCTCACAAATACCACCGATTTCGAAGAGTTTGAGCGCCTCCGCTTCATCGCGGAAAAGTATCGTCTCTGGAATGCCCATCAACCAGCCGACGTAACGCCACGCAGCCATGAAACTCTCCGCCTCTTCCTCTGAGTAACTCGCTCCCAACCTTCTCATGTGCGCGAGCAACCTCGCAGAAAACGCGGTGATCGCAAACCCCAAATGCGCTGAACTCAACGGGACGCCCCAAGCATCCGCGTCCCATTCGTCCGATTCGCCGAGAAGCCGTCTGATTTGCGCGTGAATCAGCCGAATCCTTACAGATAATTTCCAACCGTCCCCGTATCTCTCCAATCCGCCCGGCAGAAAACACTCGACTAAATGCCGGTTGTTCTGCTGCAAACGCCTTACGCCTTGATCCCGAACTCGTCCGGTGATGAAAAACGATTTCGAGATGTTGGTCATAAAACCTTCAATGAGCACTCCACTCACGAAAGATGCCAAGATAACCTTAGAGTTCCGATGGAACATCCGAACGCCGGCGGGAAATTCTGACGGGTTTACCCAATCGGGCGGCGTCATACCGTCGAAGAAGTCTCTGAGGGCCGCCGGGGCTTGCTTTAACCCGTCCTGATCATCGTCCATCGCCGCCTGCAACAACTGCCGCATCTCGAACGGGGCCAGATGCGCAAGCTTCAGCATCAACGCGTCCGCTTCTGGATCGGCGACATAGGTATGTGCGATGTAGTTGCTAGCTATCTCCGGCTCAACAGCTCGGGCGAGTTCGTAGCCCGGCTTGTTGTCAGATGGAATTCGCATTGAAATGCCGGTGTTGTAAGTCGTGGATCAAAGGCAGTGATGTCTCCATCACTAGGTATCGTAGATTATTCTTCTGCTTCTACTCTCAAGTCAGGCAGCCATTGCAACCAAGACGGGAGGTACCAGTTACCCTTCCCGAGCATCTCCATGCTCGCCGGCACAAGCACCGATCTGACCAGCGTCGCATCCAAGAGAATTGCTACCGCTAGACCGAACCCAACCTGTTGATTAATTATCGTCTTCCCGGCCGCAAACGCTCCGAACACTGCCACCATGATCAGTGCCGCTCCAGTAATGAGGTTCGCGGTCGATCGCAACCCGTAACTCACCGCTTCCGTGTTGTTGCCAGTCTGGTCGAAGCGTTCACGCACCCGGCTCAAAAGGAACACGTGATAGTCCATTGAGAGGCCGAAGAGAATCGTGAACAGGAACAGCGGTATCCATGCATCAATCACATCCGCGCGCTGGAATCCGAGCAAATCTGTGGCGAACCCCTTTTGGAACACTAGAACCAGCAGACCGTAGGCGGTGCCCACCGATAGCAGATTCATGATCACCGCTTTGATCGGAATCACTATCGACCTGAACACTAGCAACAGCACGATGAAACTGAAGCCCAGCACGAACGTGAAAACTATCGGCGTGTACTGGTCGACAACTTGGAAAATCTCCGCCGAGGCTGCGCTCTGACCTCCCACGTTGACCTCCACAGGAACGCCTGAGAACGCGGCCGGTATATGTTCATCCCGCAGAACCGACATCAGCGCGACAGCGTCCTCGCCCGTAGGATGACCCGGCAACGCCAATTTGATCAACGCGATCTCACCCGATGACGACGGGTCTAGCAAAGGGGGTATCGGGAACCTCGGGTCCTCGATCAACAGTTGCGTCAACTTCTGGATCGCGCCCTGTACCTGCGGATCGCCGATATTGCCCTCAATAACGATGTCCGACGGACTAGCTAGACCAAACGCGAACTCCTCTTCCAAAACAAAGAACGCCTCCTTCGTTACCGATCCGTCGGGTAACGTCTCTACTCCGTTCAATCCAGTCTCGATCTGGAAGTAGTAGACGATCGCTACAACCATCGGTGCGGCCACGATCAAGAAGCTGAGCCAAGGCACTTTAGTCACGATCACCGTCGTGCGCTCCCAGAAACCGTGCTCGCGATGCTCATGCGATTCTTCGCCGCCCTTCCTACGGAAGAACGGTATCGACAAAAGATCGACCTTCGGGCCCAGCAGGGCCAGTATCGCTGGCAACAATGTCAGAGTCGCGGCCATCTCGATGATGACTACCAAGATCGCTCCCAAACCCAGTGATTGGAAGAAACCCATCGGGATTATGAACATCCCGCACAGAGCGATCACCACGGTCAAACCGCTGAACAGCACCGTTCTACCCGCTGTCTCCCCTGCACGCGCCACCGCCTCCTGGATACTTAAACCGCGATCCATCTCTTCGCGGAAGCGGGAAATGATGAACAGAGAGTAGTCGATACCTACCGCCAAACCGATCATCGTGATCATCAAAGTCACAAAAAAGACCAAGTCGAACACCTGCCCAATGATGGCTACGAACCCCAAGGCAATAACAATGGCGACGATGGCCAAGCCGATGGGTATCAATGCCGCTACAACCGCGCCGAAAAGTGCCAACAAAATCAGCAAAGCAACTGGAACACCAACTCGTTCGCCCTGTTCCAAGTCGTGCCTGGCAAACTCGTTAGTCTCGTACGAAACGCTCGCGGGACCACTTATCAGCACTCTGAAATCATCAGCTTCATCCGCACGTTCGACGACCTCGATCACTTCTTTGACATTCACCGCCGCCTCGTCGAAATCGCCCGCTATCGGTATCGTCATCAACGTCGTCTGACGATCCGCCGACACAAGGTTCTCTGCGGTCTCGGGAGCCAACGCACTAAGCATGTAGTAATTAACCGCGCCATCGCCGACGATCTCGTCGCCCAACTCCACGATCTCCTGCAAAACCGAATTCACCTTCGCCGCAAACGCAGGCTCATCGACAGTCAACGTCTCGGACTGAATGACGATGACTTCAGATATCGGTTCAGGTCCGCCACGCAGCCTCTCCAAAGCAGCCACAGCTTTTGCCGACTCGAACCCGCCGCTGAGCTTCAGTTCGGTGGTCGTCGCGGATGCGAGAAGCTGCCCGATAATCGCTAAAGCGATAACGACCAAAACGATCCATGCGCCGATCGTGACGATCGGTCTTCGCGCGCTGAAACGCGCCAGCGATTGCGTCAAGCGTAAACTCCCTCAGGCCGACAATTAACAGGCATTAAATGCATGTTATACCCCTGAATCATTGCTTAGTACATCTTCGCGTGCAACCACGTGATGGAACTCAGGCCTTTATCAGAGTTTCAACATCCAGTCGAACTCCACCTCATCAGGCCAACCGGGATACGCATCGGGAATGACGTTCACCAGCCGACACCCTTGTTTCGCATAAAAATCGCAAGCGTTTACGTTGACGTCCTGCGTCTCGATCTTGAGTTCCACACAGCCTACACTTTTTGCGTATCCGACGACATGCTCAAACAACCTCGCACCCACGCCTTGCCTTCGACACGCGGGCGAAACACGCAGATCCCACAACGCCGCAAGATCCTTCCGCCCCTCTAGGAAGTGCAACTCTGGCGAATCGTGTACAACGATTGCACCGCCCACCCGACTGCCGTTCGAAAACGCTGAAATCAACCGCCAGTTGCTAGTGTCCCATCGCAACCACCGAGTCGGCGGTTCACCACCGTCGTAATCCTTGATCCAAGGCGGATCGATCGGCTCCTTAATCAGTTCCCAGCCTTGGCTCGCAGCGCCAACCGGCACTGCCACATAACGTGACGCAACCGTGAACGCAATCGAAACCTTCGCGTACTCACCCAGCGCTGTGATCGTTTCTTCTTTGATCATGATCATCGCGGAGGCTCACGGCAACCTATAAGGTTACCGGCTCAAGAACAATCAATCGATAGCGTCGTTGACACTCAGACAGTTAGGTAAAAGATCGTTGATGTCAAACACTCAAACCTCTTATCCCGTCTACCCTGTCGGTTTGCCCCAAGCTATCACCAGTTTCAACGTCTCATCCCCAACACACCGAAACCCATGATCAACGCCCGGCGGAGCCATCACCGCATCGCCAGACTCTACTACCCTCTCATCACCGTCCATCCACATCACTCCTCGACCTGCAATGAAGTAGTAGAACTCCTCCAGCGTGTCTTCCCCATCGTGCACATGGCTGCCCTCGCTCGCGCCCGGCGGCAACTCCCAAACCTCGATCCGCACCGGTAGTTTCGACTCCCCACGGAAGAATCTCCGACGCGTCACAACGCCATCGCCTTCATGCAACCCCGGCTCCAGAATCGCATCCTCAGATTCGTGCTGCTTCCAGTTCATAACGACTGCCCATGTGTAAACTGCGTCAATCAGTCGTTAAAAGACTAGCAAGACCGCATCCGTATCGCACGCCGTAGTACGCTTCCATTGCATGAAACCACAACCAGTGACTCGATGCGAATGGGCTGGCGACGACCCACTCATGCAGAAATACCACGACGAGGACTGGGGCGTCCCCATTCACGACGACCGCGCCCTCTTCGAGCTGCTCATCCTTGAAGGTGCACAGGCAGGACTCTCCTGGCGCACCGTCCTTCACCGCCGCGAAGGATACCGCGCCGCATTCGACAACTTCGACATCCCAACGGTTGCAGCATACGACGACTCCGACCGCGAACGACTCCGCGCCGACACCCGCATCATCCGAAACCGCGCCAAGATCGACGCCGCCATAAAAAATGCCCGTGCCACCATCGCCGTCCAATCCGATCACGGCTCCCTCGACGCATATCTCTGGAGCTTTGTCCACGGTCAAACTCGCCAAAACGCCTTCCTAACCCTCGCCGACATACCCGCCCAGACCGACGAATCCGACGCTATGAGCAAATCTCTCCGAGCCTACGGCTTCACCTTCGTCGGACCCACGATCTGCTACGCCTTCATGCAGTCCGCAGGCCTCGTAAACGACCACATTACTAGCTGCTTCCGCTATCGTTGACCGCATCTCGCCTATAACTTTCCCCTATAAACGACGCCACGCGCTCGCCGATCACCATCGATGTCACGTTCGTGTTCGCACGGATGCAGTCCGGCATGATCGACGCGTCCGCGACCTTCAGGTTCTCGAGACCGCGCACATTGCCGAACTGATCTACGACTGCCATCGGATCCGAATCCGGTCCCATCTTGCACGTGCCAGACACGTGATGACTCGTGGCCACTCTTCGCCTGATCCACGCGTTCAACGTCTCGTCCGACTCAAGGTCTGCATCAGTCGGGTACACTCGCTCCTTCGCCATACGGGCCCAGTCCTCGTGCTCCGCGAATGCGAGACAGATCTGAACGCCTTCGCGGAACCTCGCCGTGTCGAAATCGTCCTCCAGATAATTGTAGTCGAGGAACGGCTGGATATGCGGGTCTTTGTCTCGCAAATACAGACTGCCCGCACCGACCGCAAGGTCGATGCAGATGGTCATCCCAAGACCGAGTTCATCGCTTGCGCCCGTTCGATACGGCCTGTAGTCGATCGGAGTGCGCGAACTCGCTAGAATCAGCATGTCGTTTGGAAGGTGCGAAGCTGCGGCGGTGTAACGCAGAGTAATCTGGACGCCCGGCGTCTCTTCAGGCATCTCAAAACCATCGTGCGTCCGCCACGCCATCCTGACCTGCGGATGGTCCCGGAGATTCTTACCCACGCCCGGCAACTCATGCACCAGCGGCACGCCAACGTCATCCAACCTTCCCACAGGACCTACGCCTGAGAGCATCAATAGGTGCGGCGAGCCAATCGCACCCGCCGACAGGATGACGTTTTCGCCCTCATAGTCTGATACTTTACCGTCAACTTCCGCCCGGGTCCCGACAGCCTTCTTGCCGTCGAACAGAACCTTGTGGACTAGGCAATCCGATTGAATCGTGAGATTAGGCCGCTCCCGTGCGGTGCTGAGATAACCGATCGCCGTGCTCCAACGCACGCGGCCGGGATTGTTGAGCGGCGTCGGACCGACACCTGTCGTGTCGGGAGCGTTGTGATCCGGGCAGTCTGGGAATCCATTGGCCCGCGCCGCCTCGTAGAACGCCCGTTGAGGAGCATTCCACTCCTCCGGTTTGAATCGCCGCACGATGATCGGACCATCGGACCCGTGGAAATCGCCAGAGAAGTCGGTGTCCGTCTCGATCATCCTGAAGAACGGCATCAATTCCTCGAAGCTCCACCTGTCGTTGCCCCACGATGCCCACGTGTCGTAGTCCTCCGGCACGCCCCTCAGGAAAATCTGCGCGTTCACCGCGCTTGAACCACCCACTACCCTGCCACGCGGCACCAAACCCGGCATCGCCTCGTCTGTGTAACGCGCAACGAACGTCCACCTGTGGTCGCTATGCGCTCTCCGCCACGGTCGATTCTTGTGCCCGTACCCATACTTAACCTCGTCAGGTATATCGTCGAACTCTGGATAGTCTGGACCCGCCTCGATTAGAAGCACCGAATGGTCAGGGTCCTCTGTAAGTCGCGTTGCGAGAATGGCCCCGGCCGAACCGGCGCCGACAATGATGGTGTCAAACGTGCTGGACAACTCAGCACCCCCTTGGATGGCGTACCGTTCAGCGGATTATACGCCGATCCGCCAGTTTGTACATCCAACTTGTCGGTACCTCATAGATCGCGAGAGTGCCTCTTCGATACTTCTTCGAATCACCACGGTCAAACAATCTATTAGCCTGATACTCACCATGAGCCTCAACCCTATGAAACAAAAACTCCTCGCCGGCGAACCTGCATTCGGCGTGTCGGTCATGTTCCCATCACCACACATCGTCGATATCGTCGGACGACTCGGCTTCGATTGGGTGCTCATTGACTGCGAACATGGATCAATCTCGATCGAGAGCGTCGAACTCATGGTCATGGCCGCTGAAACCGCGGGCGTGACACCCATCGCCAGACCGCCGGTCAACGGATTTGAGGCCATCGGACAACTCATGGACCGCGGCGTCATGGGCGTACAGGTGCCCCACGTCAACACCGCCAACGATGCCCGAAGAGCCGTCCAAGCCGTCAAATACCATCCCATCGGCGAACGCGGACTAGCCGCCGGTGTCAGATCAGCGTCATACGGATACGACATGTCCATGTCCGATTATGCGGAACACACCAACAACGAGACTCTCGTATGCGTCCAACTCGAAGAAGCCGAAGCCGTCAGAAATGTCGACGAGATCGTGCAAGTCCCCGGCGTCGACGTCTTCTTCGTCGGTCCTTCTGACCTCTCACAGTCCCTCGGATACCCCGGACGCCCCGACGCGCCCGAAGTCCGCCAAGCCATGGACACCGTCTTTGCCACCATCGCAGATGCAGGCAAAACATCCGGATCCGCCGGCAACACCCAAGCCATCCAACGATACCTAGACCAAGGCGTCACCTACCTCTACACTCACCTAACCACCCTCCTGTCATCCGCCGCCGAGACATTCTTCGACGAAGTTGAGCCCCGATAGTGACGTGTGGATAAGTCACACAGAGCAAGGCCTAGCAAAGGCGCTCTACCAAATCCTTCGCTCGGCCCCCTGCCTAACGTAATACAGCGTTCCCCTCGTCGAGGTAAGCCGAACCCCTCACGGTAGTCACCGTCACCTCCTGCCGGTAGTCGCCGAGCTCGGCAGCATGCGTCACTGAACGGCACTCGGCTTCTGATACATCATCGCCGCCGTCCAGAGCTTCGTGCAGGACGCGGCCGTCCATGTCGTCCCCGCCGGGTAAACCCAAAATGTGAAGAATCGTTGGGGCGACGTCAATGTTGCCCGTTGGTGTGTCAACGACGGTCGACCGACGGAAACTAGGGCCGCGCGCTATCAGCGTATTCCGCAACTCGTGGCGGCTCATCCCACCGTGCGTGCCGACGCCGACCGGACCTCCTGAGGATGCCGTCTGACCAGGGAAACCGGCGTCGTTGGGTGCGGAACTCCACGCAAAGGACATCGTGAGATCGGGGCTTCTACGACCATCGATATTGCCTACACTTGCAGGCAGCGTGCCAGGCACGACACCAACGCGTTCCGCAGCCAGCATCGCACCGCACCAAGACTGTTTGGAAAGCCACGTTGCCAACCGCTCAACGGTCACGGGATCGGCTTCGTGCGCGTAGAAGAGCAGCGCTCCCCCGTTAGACGCGACCAACACGCCGCCGGGTTGACCGCCGCTCGGAAAGCCGGCCTGACGCAACTCGGCCTCGATGTCCACAACCGACTCAATAGTCGCGTACCCGTGGTCCGAGACCACTATCACGTCGGTTTCTTCCAACGTTCCACTACCTTCCAACCATCCAATGATCCGTCCGAACTGCTGATCGGCGGAGGCGAGGGCTTGATTGGAGAGGACGGATCCCACTCCCGCTTTGTGGTTGCTGCTGTCAGGCTCGGAGAACCAGATCAACGCCACCGTCGGACTGCGCTCAGCGAGCACGTACTCGATCAGCACGCGTGTTCCGTGCTCCATCTGTGGAACATTCGGCGAAGTGGTAGTTGGCCACGGGCCGAAGCCCCCGATTAACTGGTCATGCACGCCTCTAGGCAGGCAAAACTCTGGATGGATAGTGGCACCACCCAGTGCTTCGGCACGTGGGTTTTGAACGTACGCGTTGCCAGATGTGCCGACACCCACGGCTACATATTCTTCTCCGTTGTCGTACAGGGTGTCCGCCAGAGTCGGCACCAACAGGACATCGCCTGTCTTCTCCGCCACCTTGGTGAGCACCGGCTCCATCGCCTCTATCACGTTGTTCGCGTCGTAATCCCGCATAACGACTGTGTTGCCGGCCAATCCATGCGAACCGGGGTGACGACCAGTGACAAGGCTGGCAACGTTTATCCGCGTCACGGTCGGAAATACCGGATGGTTCCTAGCAAACGTGACACCACCGTCAGCAAATTTGAAGAGATTCGGTGTGAGGTCAACACGAACCTGTGAAGGCTGGAGACCGTCGAAGGCAGCTATGAGAACTCGGGTCACTGATGAAACTGTCCTTTCATTTGAACAGAGACTAACCGAAACGATAGGTTCGGGCGCAACTCAAGGCAACATGGCGCTACTCCCCCTCTGCTAACATTGCCGTCTAAAATCATATCGCCCCGCTTCGCCAAAACACCACACATCAGGAGATCCCATGGCCCAGAACACAAAGGTCGTCATTGTCGGTGCCGGGCACAACGGACTGGTCGCCGCCGGATACCTCGCACGTGCCGGGCTGAACGTCCAAGTGCTGGAGCGCAGGCACGTCGTCGGTGGTGCCGTCGTCACCGAGGAGTGGTTCCCCGGCTACCACATCTCGACCTGCTCATACGTCTGCCACATCCTTCAGAAGAAGGTCATCGACGACCTTGAGATGCGCAAGCACGGCTTCCACGTCTACCCTATTGACCCGGGACGCGTCCATCCCTACCCCAACGGAAAGGCGCTCACTTTCTGGCACGACGACGCCAAGACGGTGGAGGACCTTGCTGGACAATCGCCTGAGGACGCCGTCGCCTGGTTTGAATGGGCCAACTTCTGGCACCGTGCCGTACGGATACTCAGCGACTACTACCTCGGCCCGCCCCCCTCCCTCGCCGAACTCGCAGCGCGGTTCCGCGATGAAGGCGAAGAAGAACTCCTAGAGACACTCCTCACCGTCCCGCTCAGAGAGCTGGTTGAACGCTACTTCGTATCCGACGAAGTGAAGGCGGCGGTCGCCATCGGCGCATTCGACATGGGCGACATATCCGCACCCGGCAGCGCATACATAACCGCTCTATACCGCTTCAGTGCCTTCCGCGAAGACACCGAGAACTACGGGATCGTCCGCGGCGGCATGGGCGGAATCACTCAATCGCTCGCACGATCCGCCGAGGCATCTGGCGTGTCTATTCGGACGGAAACACCGGTGAAGCGCATTCTCGCCACGGATGGCAAGGCAACTGGTGTCGAACTCGAAGACGGCGAGGTGATCGAAGCCGATATCGTACTCTCGAACGCCGATCCGAAGCGTACCTACCTCAAGCTCATCGACGAGTCCGACCTCGACGACGACTTCATCGACGAGGTGAAGGCGCTCAAGACACAGGCCGCTTCCGCCAAGTTCCTGTGCGCTATGAAAGAGCTTCCCGATTTCTCCCGACATCTCGGCGCGGACTTCAACCCGGAGCACTTGGCGATGATGACTCTCAGCCCGTCAATCGACCAGTGTCAAAACGCTTGGAACGACGCGCAGAACGGACGCATAACGGAAACCCCCATCATGCAGCTCCAGACCCCGTCGGTGTACGACAAGACAGTCGCGCCCGAAGGCCACCATGTCCTATCGCTGTGGGTCTACTACCTGCCGCCGCACCTTCCCGACGGACCATGGTCGGACATGCGAGAGCAATACGGCGAGTGGCTCATCGACTACGTGACACAATTCGCACCCAACTTCAGAGACGCCATCATCGACTGGACGCTGCTCACTCCAGAAGACATCGAGGAACGCATCGGACTCACCGACGGCAACATTCGCCACCTCGACATGATCCCGCAGCAGATGATGTCCCGCCGCCCTCTGCCCGGATGGTCCGACTACCGTTCACCCATCAAGAACCTCTACCTCTGCGGCGCAGGTGGCCACCCCGGCGGTGAAGTAACCGGTGCTCCCGGCCACAACGCGGCGCACATCGTCCTCGAAGACCTATCCAGTTGAACGCCAACAGCCCCTTACTAACCCCGATTACCACCCTAGAATCAAGCAGGCCGGAGGTTCGCCTTGGAAAAGCGGTAAAACCAAGGATGCGGCTACCACGTGCGACATCGCATCCTAGTCCCTCCGACCGTTTTGCGGTCTTTTCGTTAAACGATCACCGCTATCCAAAGTATACACGGCACACCAGATAACCCTCCATACAAGCTCGGACACAACTCCCTGTCTAGAGGGATCATAATTCGGACGCGCTACCCTAATACAGACCTCAGTTCAACTGCATAGACGACCAAAGAGATCGCATTGGTAGTTGGTTTGAACCCATGAACACTCATAGCGTCTACCGACCCGACAAAGACGAAGTCGTCGTAGAGCACGGCGCAGTCGCTACTGCTCACCCCGTCGCCGCTCAGGTCGGCGTCGACATCCTCAAGAGCGGCGGCAACGCAGTAGACGCCGCAATCGCCACTGGCTTCTGCCTCAACGTGGTCGAACCCGCAAGCTCGTCCATCGCTGGTCACGGTCAGATGATCGTCTACATCGCAGCCGAACGACGAACCGTCGCCATCGACTACGGTCACCGCGCCCCACAGGCAGCAACGCCCGACACATTCCGCGTCATCGGCCAAGCTGTTACAGGCAACGGAATATACGAAGTCGAAGAACAAGCCAACGCCATCGGACACCGCTCCGCAGGCGTGCCCGGGGTCACGGCTGGCATGTGCCGCGCCCACGAACTGTTCGGCTCCCTCCCGCTCGAGTTGCTGCTGGAGCCAGCGGTCCATTATGCCCGACAAGGCTTCGAGGCAGACCCCTCCATCCGTTTGCAGATCGCCAGCAACATGCCGAACCTTGCTCGGTACAAAGAGACCGCGCGCGTCTTTATGCCCGACGGATATCCCCCGCCGCCCGGGGCAAAAGTCGTTCAACGCGACCTAGCCGACACTCTCGAACGGATCAGCAAAAAGGGCAAAAACGCCCTGCACAAAGGCGAGATCGCCGCTGCCATCGACGAGGAGATGCGACGAAACGACGGGCTACTGACTGCGCGCGACCTCGCCGAATACGAGGCAGAAGTGCGTCATCCAGTTAACACCCATTACAGGGGCTACGAACTGCTCACCTGCCCCGTCACAGCCGGCACGATCACGACGCTCCAGACCCTCAACATCTTGGAGAACTTCGATCTGCGCGAACACGGTTCGCCTGAGCACCTTCACCTCTTCATCGAAGCGGCTCGACACGCCTTCGCCGACCGCTACAGCTTCGTCGGCGATCCAGAGTTCGTCCCAGTACCGTTCGAAGGGCTCCTGTCCAAAGACTACGCCCGGCATATCTCCAACTCCATAGATACCGACACCGCCAATCTAGAGCACGAACGCGAGCTGCAACCGTGGGTCGCCTACATCGACAATCCTCTCCACGATCCTTGGAACTACGACCCGCAACCGCGGCCCGATCAAGCGTTGTCAGCATCGCCACCTAGCGAAGGCGACTGCACAACCCACTTCAGCGTCATCGACCGCGACAGGAACATGGTCGCCTGCACCCAGACCGCAGTCGGAGGATTCGGATCCAGCGTCATCGTGCCCGGCACCGGCGTACTTCTCAGCAACGGCATGGTCGTCTTCAACCCCAAACCCGGCGCGGCGAACTCGATCGCTGGTTTCAAACGCGGCCTCAACAACATGTCACCAGTCGTCGCACTGAAGAACAGCAAATCCTTCCTAACCGTCGGAGCCCCCGGCGGACGCAGAATCATCTGCCGCATCGCACACGTCATCTCCAACGTCATCGACTTTGGAATGACCATGCAGGAAGCAATCACGGCACCGAGCGTCGACGCAGCCGAACGCGAAACCTTCATCGACCACCGAATCGACTCGCAGACAGTCGAAACACTTGCCCGCATGGGCCACAACGTCTCTGTCGTTCCTGAACCCTCTACCGGTGGAGGGTTCTCCCGACCGCGCGGCGTCATGATCGACCCCGATACTGGCCTCCTACACGCCGGCGTGCACCCCTTCGGCCCTGACGAAGCCCGCGGCTATTAGAGAACGTCCAACCAGAGCGGTCCAAGGCAGCTCTGTTCTACTCTTGGAAAAATGGCTACTCTTCGCGGCATCAGCCCTATCCTCATCCTTGGAGCCATCGGTACCGACAGGCTACGATTTCTCACTATATCGGCACTCTGTATCCTTCTCATCGCCTGCGTAAATTCAACTAACACCGTTTCCACTTCAGGCACGACTGTCACCATAGCCGGTGATTCGGAGTGGCAGATCCCATCCGGATTCAGCGTCATACCTACACCCGCGACACTGCGGGACGATGCGACGCCAAACGATAGGGGCCCTCCGCCAGACCTCCCAGATTTCTCCATGAGACGCGAATTAGAAACCGCTGGGGAGCGGGAGGCGGTACTCATAATAGTCTGGGCAGACGGAGTGTCCGCCCAAGCGGATCCTAAGGAAGTGTTGATGTCTTGGACCGAGGACGGCATCAGGCTCGCGGAGTTTGACGCGGTAGTAGTTACAGAACGAGTTGGAATACAGTCAGCAAGTTGGCGCGGTCAAGTTCAAAGTTACGACCGTTATATCCAAAATTTGCCTCAAGGAATGATCGCGGCAGTCATTTCCCATCCTGAAACCCAAAGAGTTTGGCGACTCTCGTGCTTTGTAACTTCAGAGAAAGTCAGTGACGAGGTCGCTCGAATCTGCGATCAGTTCCAAGCCCAGTTCCGTCCTTTATGACGATCTTTTTCATTGCGTGCTCCAAGCCAACATCTACCCTTGGACAAATGCCAACCCTCGAGTCACACCTAGTCGGCAACAGGCTCTCCCAAGCATCCATAGCGGCAAAATGCATGCGATACATCGCAGCTACATCGGCACTCTGCATCCTGTTCGCCGCCCTGCTGGCATGTACCGCCGCAGACGAAGATCCCTCCAGCGACGAACGATTACTCGAACTGGAGGCAACCGTCCAAGCCCTACAAGAGTCGCTACAAGCTGTCCAAAGCGAAAACGCCGAACTCAATCGCGAAATCGCCACTCTTCAACAGAAACTCGAGGATGCCGAATCCAAATCTGAGTCCGACTTCCCCGATAAGGAGCAATGGTCAAAGAGTGACGAGTGGTCTGAGGGCAAAGGCGATAAGTTGACGCTCCCCGAAGGCACTACCGTCGAAAGAACCGCCATCCTTGCCGAAGATGCCGGAGGCGTGGTTCACTACATCGAACACCCCGGACGCCGAGACCGCACCGTCCTCGTTACCCCTCAGGAATTCATCGATGGCGAAACCCCACTCATCGTCTCACTTCACGGCTACGGCGGAAACTCCGCCGACCATTCCGCTTACTTCCCCCTTCAGGAACGCATCAATACCCACGGCTTCGCCCTCCTACTGCCCACTGGTTCGCTAGACGCCCAAGGAAATCCCTTTTGGAACCCCACCGATCACTGCTGCGACGGTGGCAAGTCCGGCGAGGACGATGTCGCCTATCTCACCGATCTTGTGACGCAAGCAATGTTGCTCAAAGATTTCGGCCACATCTACTTCTTCGGCTACTCCAACGGCGGCTTCATGGCGCACCACATGGCATGCAAACGACTCCCTGGTCTCCGCGCCGTCGCCAGTCTCGCAGGCACCAGCTACGTTGAAGACTCCAGCTGCGACGGCGCATCGCCAGTCTCCGTGCTACAAATCCACGGCACCGCAGACGAAGTGATCCGCTTCGACGGCGACGCGGCCGAGCCAGATGCCCAAGATAGCGAAAAAGGCGACGGCAAACGAGCATTCTACGCCAGCGCTACAGACATGGTGACGCGCTGGAGCCAACGCGCCGGCTGCAGCTGGCCCGAAAACCCCGAACCCTACGCCATCCTCGACCTCGACCGATACACTCAAGGCTCAGAAACCCAAACATTCCGCGTGGATTCGGGCTGTCCCGACGGAATCAGCATCGAGCTTTGGACAGGCAAAGGCAGTAACCATTCACCGGGCTATGGCGATACTTTCCTAGACGAACTGCTGACATGGATACTGTCCCAAAAGTAATCCTCATCGGCGGATCATCCCACGTCGGTAAATCGACCATCGCCGCATCGTTAGCAATTGCCTTGGGCTGGACACACGTATCCACCGACAGCCTTGCGCGTCATCCCGGCCGACCCTGGAGGTCAGCACCAGACAAGGTGCCAGACGACGTAGCGGAGCACTACCTCTGCCTCTCAGTCGATGAGTTGATCGAGGACGTCCTCCGTCACTACTGGGTCAACGTCTGGCCAAAGGTAGAGTCCATCATCGCGTCGCACTCCGACAATTCATCCCCGAACGGAGTAGTCCTAGAGGGGTCTGCATTATGGCCCGAATTTACGACGAGCCTAGACTTCGACAAGATCGGCGCAGTATGGCTCACTGCCAGCGACGAACTTTTCCGCCAACGAATCCACGCCAACAGCCTATACAGCTCGAAATCCATTCGCGAACAAACGATGATCGACAAGTTCCTCAAACGCACGATCGCATACAACGCACTGATGGTCGAAGCCGTTAACTGCCACGGCTTCACCCTCCTCGATGTCCAGCGATCCGACGCGATGGAAATCGCCGAAAAGGTTCTAGCAATGCTCGGTTTAGCTGAGTCTTAAATTCCCTCAACCGAAATCATCAGTTCATTCTCGAACGCAACCATCCCTAGCTGATCGATCGCCGACATCATCAGCCAAATAACTTACGAAATCATCCTTCAAGTGCCGCGCGTTCTACCGATTCGCGCCGCATAATATGTGGCATCCAACGCATACAGCACTGAGCCCCATCAGACAACGAGGGGGAGGTTCGAGTAATGGCCAACTACGAACAACTGAAGCACCGCATCGACAACGGTGAGGTGATCATCTTGGACGGTGCCATCGGTACCGAGCTCCAGTCCATGGGCGTGCCCATGCACCCCGCCGCGTGGTGCGGACCCGGCAACTACACGCACCCTTCCACCGTGCGGCAGATGCATGAGCGTTACATACGGGCAGGTGCCGACGTCATCACAACCAACACCTTCAACACCATTCGCCCCGCGCTCGAGGCATCGGGCTACCCGGACCTGGTGAGGGAGATTAACGTCCGCGCCGTCGACGCCGCACGGGAAGCACGAGACCGGGTAGAGGTCGAAAAACCCGTCTACATCGCTGGTTCCATCTCGTGCCGGATTCCCGTCCGAGATCAGAGGACCGGCACACTTCTGGGCGGTACCGGCTTCGGATACGGCGCTAGTCTCCCTGCTGAGGAGCTTCGTGCCTACTCCGATGAGCAGGCCGACATCCTCGCCGAGTCTGGCATCGACCTCTTCATCATGGAGAACATGTGGGCCGATAACGATTCCCGAATGATCGCCGCCGAAGCCGCAAAGGCGACTGGCCTACCGGTCTGGGTCGGTTTCACCGCATCCGTAGCGGATGACGGAGAGACGGTCAGAATGAATTTCGGCGACGAGCGCAATGCCTACAGTAGCGGTATGGGAATGCCCCTATGGACATCCAGCTGGCGGTCCGTCAACTACGACATGACCCTCGCCGAAGGCGTCAAAGAGGTCGCATCGCTCAACCCCGACGCCATCAGCGTCTTCCACAGCCGAATATCCGAGACCGCCGCCGCCCTCCAAGTCGTTCTCGACCAGTGGTCTGGCACCGTCGTCCTCTACCCCGACGCCGGCAGAACCGATTACCTCGAGACCTGGCAAGACAGCAGCGTAGCCAATGAAGAGACCGCGGATGAGTTGACCCAAGAAGCCACCAAGTGGATCGAAACAGGAGCCCAAGTCATAGGCACCTGCTGCGGTTTCGGAGCCAACTACACTAAAGCCCTCAGCACCGCCCTACCCGATCGCGTAAACGGGTGCTGACCGGTCGAGGACAACATAAAGGACCTCACATGGAATCCAGACCACTTGTCGTAGTGGGTGCGGGGGTGTCGGGTACGGCCGCCGCCATCGAAGCCGCCAAAGCCGGTGTTCCAGTCACCCTCATCGACGAAAACCCGGTACCGACTTCCATGGCTGGACTGAATGTCCCTCTGTTTTTCGGTCAAAGGTTCAATAACGTGCTTCGCGACAGAGCGCTAATGATGGAGCGAGTAGCCGCGACCAACGAAGCCCAATATGAAGCAATAAGCGAGGCTGAAGAAGCCGGTGTAGACATCCAACTCGGCACCTGCGTATGGGGCGCATTCCGCAACTCCCAAAACAGCAGGCTTCTCGACGGCCCCCAGATCGGACTAGCAGACCACGAACGGTCTTGGATGATGAAGTACGACCGCCTCATCGTCGCCACCGGGTCCCGTGATCTGTCCTTCGGATTCGCGGGTTGTGACCTCGCTGGAGCGATGGGAGCCAACGGCGCTCATTCGCTGATGAGCCGGTATCAGGCACTCTCCGCACAACGCATGGTCATCCTCGGTGGAGGCTTGCTCGGCCTCAAAACCGCAAAAATGGCACTCGATAACGGCATCGACGTTGCCGCCATCGTAGACATTGCACCCTCCATGCGCGGCGAGAAAACTCTTGCGACGCTCCTGCAATCCAAAGCCACCGAACTCTACACCTCCCATACCGTCAAGCAAGCAGTCGGTAACAACGGCGATATCCAATCTGTAGTGCTGGTCGAAATCGACGACAATCTTGAACCTATTGCCGGCACCGAAAAGGTCATCACAGCCGACACCGTCTGCCTAGCCATCGGACTCGTCCCAAATATCGAAATCCTCAGCCTTCTCGACTGCGACCTCACCTTCAAGTCCGAACTTGGCGGCTATGTGCCGACTCACGATGACCGGATGCGGACCAGCGTATATGGCGTATTCGTCGCTGGCGATGCCGCAGGCTTCCATGAAGCAATGGTCCACAATCCCGACATCGCCCGCAATCAAGGCCGCATCGCCGGAATCGCCGCTGCGGAATCTCTAGGCGCTACAACCAAAGGGTTTCCCCCGTTAAAGGGGGAAATGTCCGAAGGACAAAGGGGGCCCACACAAGTCCATACGATCTGGAAACAATGGCTCCACTCACTAGCCAACGCCGCCGGTCAGGACACCTTCGCCTGCCAGTGCGAGGAGATAACGCGTTCCGAGATCATCGGCTTGGAACCTCCACGCTATCTCGAGTGGGAATCGGAGCAGATGAACCGTCGCAACCTCCAAACTCAACTCAAAGACAACCCGGTCAACCCGAACCAGGTCAAGCGATTGACACGCGCCGGAACGGGCACATGCCAAGGCAGAAACTGCCGCGAGCAAGTCGCCCTGCTACTCGCAGAGGAGTCAAACACTGACATTGCCGACGTGCCCTTGAGCACCTACCGCCCGCCTTTGCGCCCGCTGCCGCTTAACGTCATATGGCCCGACGACGAATCCGAAGATGTACGCAACGAGTGGCCCAAGTGGTTCAGCCCAAACAACAAAGTGCTGGGATAGCGAATGCCCGTAGACAGAGCAGAAATAGTCATTATCGGCGGTGGCGTTTCAGGCTTGAGCTCAGCCTACTTCCTCGCCAAAGCCGGTAAGGACGTCGTAGTCGTCGAAAAAGGAATGGTCGGCGGCGAGGCATCGGGTCGAAACGGCGGAATGATCAGCGAACGCACTGACGAACCCGCCCTTATACCGCTCGCCGTCGAATCCGTCAGGTTATGGGCAACCCTTGACGACGAACTTGGCTTTCCCACCGAGTTCATTCATCAGGGCAGAATCCAAGTCGCAGTGTCCGAAGAGGAGATGGGCGACATCTTCACTGAACGCGACCACGCCCAGCGACACGGCATCAGCGTCGAACAACTCGACCCTTCCCAGATCAGCGAATTGATACCCGGAATATCCGGACGGACGCTCGGCGGGCTCTTCTTCGCAAACGGCGGCCACGCCAATCCCCAACGCGCGGTCCAAGCATTCGCATGGGCATTCCAAGACCTCGGCGGCAGGCTCTATCAGAACACTGCAGTAACTGGAATCAACGTTAAAGACGACAAGGTAACCTCTGTCGAAACGACCGTTGGCGACATCGCCGCCGATTTCGTAGTCGCCGCAGCCGGCCCCCAGACCGCACTCCTCGCGGACATGGTTGGCGTTCACGTCCCCGTCGCACCAGCAAGAGTCGAGATAATCGCCACCGCTCCCCTAGACCCACTCTTCGACATCGCCCTCGTCGGCAACGGACTCTACGGTCGACAAGCCGCCAGAGGCAATCTGCTCTTCGGAGGCGGAGCCCACGAGTGGATAGACGTCGACCTGACCTCCGATCCCGCCAAGCCCAACACCCCCCTCATCAGAAACATCGCCAGACGCCTCGCCGAACTCCTCCCGGCAGTAGCCGATGTCCCCGTCATCCGAAGCTGGGCCGGAATCGTCGAACAGGCCCCGGACTACATGCCCATCATCGACATCCCAGACTCACCCAGCAACTACATCATCGTCACCGCCTCCGCCCACGGATTCGGAATCGCACCCGCCACTGGCAAAGTAGTCAGCGACCTAGTCCTCCACGGCAAATCCGACATCGACATCTCCGGCCTAACCCTCAACCGCTTCTCCGACCTCACCCCTGACTGGCGCCAAAACCGCGGCTGGATCCCAGCCCATCACTAAGCTTGTCCCGTACCCCGATACGAGATCCCCGCAGTCTCGGATCAGATAATTTTTTGAACTTGTTCAAAAACTAATCATGCCGGAGTTTTGCCGCTCCCAGCGGCATGATTCCCCTTCAACATGCCGCTCATGCCGCTGGGAGCGGCAAAACTCCGGCATGAGCGGCATCATCGCGGATATACAACGTCTCAAAAACACGGCAAAAACCTCCTGCGTAAAATTACCAACCATGTCCGAGGTCCTCGAAAACCTCCGTCGATCCGCCCTCATCCTCGTGATCATAGGCCTAGCTTGGAATCTGGTCGAAGCCGCCATCGCTTTCTGGGCAACCCTCCAATCGAGCAGCGTCGCGCTCCTCGCATTCGGACTCGACAGCATCGTCGAACTCGTAGCAGGTGGCATCCTCGTATGGCGCCTCCGAGCAAACAAAGACGACCATAACGAAGAATCAGCCGAAAAAAGAGCCCAAAAACTCCTCGGATTGACATTCCTCCTGCTAGCCGTCTACATCGCCCTCCACTCCTCCGCGAACCTCCTCGGCTGGCTGCCACAACCCGATCCCAGCCCCCTCGGGATCGCCATAATCGTCGCCAGCGCCGTCGTTATGACAGCGCTCTACATCGCCAAAATGCGCATCGCCGTCCGCATGCAATCATGGTCCCTCAGAGCCGAAGCCATGGAAACCCTCTTTTGCGACATCCAAGACCTCGCGATCCTAATCGGCCTTGCCCTAAACGTCCTCCTCGCCTGGTGGTGGGCTGACCCCGTAGCGTCTTGGATTCTCATCCCATTCTTAATCAACGAAGGCATAGAAAACTTTTCAGGCAGCGACCATCACGAAGATGACGACGAATCATTAATCCGCCGCGTCTGCTTCGAAATCAACTGCCTTTACGGGATAATCAGATGCCGAGCGGCGTGTTGTGAAGCGTAACCTTACAGTACGCGCCGAAAGCTAACGTACGGTAACCAACCTACTAACTCGCGAGTACTCCAAAGGAACCCGCCATGCCAGACCTCTCAGGAAAAGTCGCCATCGTAACTGGCGCAGGACGTTACCGAGGCATCGGTCGCGACACCGCACTCGCTCTGGCACAAGCCGGTGCCGACGTCGCCGTAACCGGGACCGGGCGCTCACCCGACACCTTTCCCGATGACGAAAAAGCTATGGGCTGGCGAGACATTGAAAGCGTCGCCGACGAGATACGTGCCATTGGGCGACGCGCTCTAACCATCGTCGCCGATTTGGGCGATCCCTCTCAGGCCCGTGGCATCGTCGAGAAGACCGTTGCCGAACTAGGATCAGTCGACATCTTGGTCAACAACGCTGCATTCGCCATGGCTGAAGACCGCGTCCCCGTAGTCGAACTCGACGACACCATCTGGCACCGCGTCCTCGACATCAAGGTCCACGGCTCCTACTACGCATCCAAAACGGCGGCGCAGGCGATGATCCGACAAGGAAACGGCGGAAGCATCATCATGGTCTCGTCCATCGCCGGCAAGATCCAACCCCGCAACTTCGCCGCCTACGTGGTCGCCAACATGAGCCTCCAAGGCCTCACCGGCAGCCTCTCCAAAGAACTCGGCCACTACAACATCAACGTCAACACCGTCTGTCCCGGCGTTATCGACACCTCACGCTGGGACAACAAACGAGACAACACCCCCGGCGGGCGCGAAGACTGGGAGCGTCTGGAGTCGAACATCCCCATGGGCCGTCCCGGCACCGGAACCGACGTCGCCAGCACCATCGTCTTTCTCTGCTCCGAAGAAGGCCACTGGATCAGCGGCCAATCCATCAACATCGACGGCGGGCAAGTTTCGTCGCATTGATGCGTCATCCGAACAACGCCATTAGATCGAATCCGCTTGGCTGCGACATTTAGTCGATTTGACATTTGCCCCTAAATGCTGCGCTTAATAATCATTCAAATGTCAAATGTGTGGCACTAATGCTAAACTTCCCGTATCAAATGGCGCACTGAATGAAACGTTCAAGCTGTGCTGTATGTGCATGGAAGATAGATAGGAGGATTTCGTGACCACCAAATACGCCGGAATCGCAATGATGGTTGGCATACTGCTTTCGATCGTAGCTTCCTTGTTGTACCCCGGGAACACGCTTGTAAACGGCGTGGATCAGACCGACTTTCCTGCGGCGCTGGAAGTGATCGCAGATGCGCCGACATTAGCGCACGCGATGGTATTCCTGTCAATTCTTGCGATGCTGCTGATATCGTTCGGTGCTTACGGGCTCTTCCCTCTGGCAACGCGTTTGGGAGGGCTGAGCGGTACTCTTCTCAAGTTCGGGATCATCATCTCCATCATCGAGTGGAGCATCAACATCATCGGCTTGGGCATGCGTCACTTTGTCACGCACCTAATTCAACGCGCAAGCAACGCCGCAGCCGGATCCGAAGATCAGATTTTGTTGGAGGAAACCGCGCTCGTCATACACACCACGTTGACGGCCGTCTTCTTGGCGTTTATCACGATATACCCGTTCGCCACAATGCTGGTTGGCTACGGGGTCGGCAAACTGATCCAAACGATGAACGCGTTCAAGATCGGGGCGAATGTTCTTCTGGTGTCGGGCGCGGCAGGGTTGATCACCTATCTCGCCGCGATGTTCGTGCCCGGCGACGAACCCGTTGTCTACTTGATGATCTTTAACATCTTGCTGTTCATCGGATCCATCTGCCTCTTTATTGTCGGTCTCGGCATGTACCGAGGCAGCGAGGGCCTATCAGAAGAGGCCGCCTCTAGCTAAACACCATCAAAACCGTCAGGCGACGGATAAACCATCCGTCGCCTCGCCGACGATCAGTCCTCTTCGTGGCGACGGTAAACCGCCTCGATCTCCAGATCGAGCTCCTCTTCCCATAGTCGCACCATCGAGCGCAACCGCATGTTCTGGTACGCTCCCCAAACCGTCATGGCGGGTGGCACGACCAAGATCGAAACGATCAGCGAATAGGCGATAGTGATTGCCGCCGTGATTCCGAACTGCTGCATTGCCAGCATTGGCGAGGCGATCAACACGCCAATGCCCAGCGCCGTAGTGAGCGCAGAACCGAGTAAGGCCGAACCTGTAGTCGCGAGCGTCCTGACTGCTGCCGTCTGTGGATCACGTACGTGCGCGTATTCTTCCCGGTAGCGATGGATCACGTGGATCGTGTAGTCGACGCCGATGCCGATCGACAATGCCGTGATGATCGAGGTGACTAGCGTATAGGGGATCCCCAGCAGCGCCATCGTCCCCAGCACTGAAATCATCACCAACACCGTCGGCCCTACTGCAATCAGTGCCAATGCGGGCTGCCTGACAGTCACCCAGAAAAATATGCCCAGCACACCCAACGCCACCGCGACGGTGGCTCCGATCGATTCCGTCTGTGTGTCTCGGATCGCATCGGTAACTGCGAACGAGATCACGGCCTCTGAAGTAACCGTAATCGTGTCGTCCTCCCCGAACCATCGCGCCTCGATATCATCCTGTAGGAGTTTTGTCGCCGCAGGATTGCCGGTGTACGCCGGGAATTGCAAGAGGATCGCGTCGATTCCATTGGGGTTATTGACCAAAACCCGAGACAGAGCGGGGTCCTGAGCCTCAATCGCGTCGAGGATTGCCTGCATTTCAACCGGATCGATTTCGATACCGGCAGATGCTTCTTGGAAGCGACTTGCGATCTCCGCATCGTACTTGTCTCCAGGCTCGCCACTGTCTGTAGTCCAGTCGCGGATAAGCAGTTCGTATGAAGCCAATACTGGCCCAGCCGCCGCGCTTGGGCGACGCGATGGATTGTCGAACGCCTCCTCGAACTCCCGAACGTTCAGCAAAGTCCGGGTCTGGGTAGCCTCAGCTTGTACGATCACACTCGCCATCTCCGTCGAACCGCCGACAGCCGTGTCCAGCGTATTCAAATCCGTCAGCACGGTCCCACCGCGAGGCAACAGATCACGGATGCTGTACTCCGAATCGAGTCCAGTGGCCGCGTATCCCAAACCGACCGTGACGGCGACAACCACGATTATGTAAGGTGCCGGTCTCCGCGTAAGGCTCCTGCCTAACCACGCCGCCAAACGCTCCACTCCAGGTAGCGCCGTAGCGATGGGCCGAGGCGGCTTGAGCTTCCCACGCGCCTCGCGCCGACGATCCAAGATAGTCCGTCCTGCGGGTAGCAGCGTCAACATCACGATCAGAGCCAAACCCACGCCGAAACCGCCGACAACGCCGAAATCGCCGACCATATCGATAGGCGAGAAAAGTCCCGCCAGCAGACTGACTATCGTCGTCACGGCTGCGAGCACAAGCGGCAAAGTAACGTTTCGCAACCCCACCCTGACCGCCACCTCTACCGGTTCACCCGCAAGTCGCTGTTCGCGGTAATGCGAGACCGCTTGGATCGCATAGTCGACCGTGAGACCAATGATGATGATCGGCACCATCGACGACAGTGGATTCGGTGCAGCAACAATTCCCAAACCGTTCGGACCCAACCAACCCTCCGCGCCTGTAATCCAGATAATCGAGACGAACAACCCCACGAGCGTCAACACCAGATCTGAGATCGTGCGCATGAATAACAGGATCAGCAACGCGATCAAGAGCAGCGCCAGTCCTATCAAAGGCGCCACTCCGGTCTCCGTGCCCTCAATGTATTCGTCCTCGATAACCGCAAACGACATACTGCTCACCGCTAACGGTCCTTCGCTAGCAATTGCGAGGTCGTTGATTCGACGCTCAATGTCCTTTACGGCGTCATCGCCTGTGTTTTGTAGCTGAACACTTGCGATGGCGACCTTTGTCCCGTCCTCGTCGACCCCTGTCGTCGCATCCAGCAACGCGCTGATTTGAGGCGCACCTAGGACACCATCGATCTGTGCTTGCGAAACCGAATCGAAGTTGGGCACCTGCAACATGGCTTGCACGAGCATCGACGGACCGAAGATCGGATCCACCGGCGAAAGCAGACCGGAAACTTGGCGGTCGCTTGCGATCTGACCCAGAAGCGCCGACATCTGCGAAAGCCCATCCGGTGTCAGCGCATCTCCGCGGAAGAGGAGCGTAACCACTCTCACCTCCGAATCCCCGAAGCTCTCTTCGATCGCCGTAAGCGCCTTGGTGATTGAGCTCCCCTTAGGGAGTGCCTCGGCGGTCTCCTGCGGAGGAGCTCGCAAACTCGTCCCAAACCCAAGGACGAACGTGACCAAGACCAATGCCAGCAGCGTCAACCACGGCCGAACCGTGACCAGCCAACTGAAGCCGGCCAGCATATTGTTCAAATCTCACACTCCATCTCGTGAAACCCCGTCAAACTCAGTTATCGAATCCCACCTATCCAATTATGGACTTAATCCACCGTCGAATCTGTCCGATATTAAATACACGCGGCATCACCCTTCCCCTTTCATCACGAAAGGGGGCGCGAGCGAAGTGAGCAGGGGTATGCACGACACGCAACACCCCGTCATTCAGCGGCTCTTCCCGTCGTTCCCGTGTAGGCGGGAATCAAAATCCTCAATCCGTCACGTACGTGTGCGTAATGACCTCCCAAACGTGACCATTCTCGCACTCGAAATAAAACCCTCGACCATTGTGCAAGTAGTTGATCTTGCCATCCGCGCGTGACCGCGGCCCGCTCCCAAACGACATACCTTCGTCCTTGACGCGTTGCAACACCGCATCGAACTCCTCATCCGAAGCTAAAAACGCTTAGTGGTTAGACCGCGGGGCGTCCGAATCGTCGAAATCGAGCGTCAGGATGTCGTTCACTTTGACCGGTGCGAAATGCCCCCACGTACCGTTGTATTCCAGCCCGAACAACCGGGCGATCAACTTTGCCGACTTCACTTTGTCGTAAGCCGGAACAATCGTGTGATCCAACTGCAAAGCCATTGCAACCCTCCTTTACAAACGGATTACGGTGAGCATACACATTGACGATCGCTATCCCCCTCAAAACCCATCCCAGCCCGGCAATGTTGCCGACTGCCGTACCCACTCCGCCATCTGCTCCTCATCCCAGCCGTCCTCCGGAACGTTCACCCACCGCTCTTCCGGGCTCTTGCCCACCAAAGGCGGCATAGGGTCCAACGAACCTCCGTTCATAAACGTCACCTTCACATGCCGCGTGAAAACATGCATACTTGCAAACCAGCCCTTACCCTCCACTCCGTAGAATGGCGAGTTCCATCGCACCGCCTTCTTCACATGCGGCACCTCCCGCACGATCAGATCATCGATCCAACGCCCGATCCCCTGCTTCCACTCCGGCATCGCCGCAATATACGCCTGCACCGGTGCATCGCCATCACCCTTCGCGATCTGCGGATTGCCACCGCTTAGCAACAGGGGCTTTCCTGCTGCCTTTGCCGCGGCTACTCGCTCCTCGAAACTCATCGACTTTTCAGATGTCTTACCAGCCATTTTTGGCTCCGATTTACACTTCGCTTTCTCTCAATTACCTACACCTAGGTATTGTAGCCACCATCTCTCCTCCCCTTCGCGAAGCGAGGACGCAGGGGATGCTCGTTGCCGATAGACTACTGTGCGTAAGCGGAACGCAGAGGAAGGACGGATTCGGACCATGAGACTCGAAGGCAAAGTCGCCATAATTACCGGCAGCGCGAGCGGGATCGGCGCCGCTTCGGCTAGGCTATTCGCGGGCGAAGGTGCGAAGGTCTGTATCGTCGACATCGACGAAGAAAAGGGGCGACAAGTCGCGGCCGATATCAACGAGTCCGGCGGGGATGCCTTCTTCCAAAGGCTCGACATCGTAAGCGAGCGCGACTGGGCCGAAGCTGCGAGCGAAGTCGTCGCCCGATACGGCAAAATCAACGTCTTGGTCAATTGCGCCGCGGCGGCGCACTACGCCAAGGTGGAAGAGACGACAGTCGAAGACTGGGACCACGTGATGGCGGTCAACGGCAAGGGCACATTCCTCGGCACGAGGGAGGTTATTCCGCACATGAGGCGCGCTGGTGGCGGGTCGATCATCAACATATCTTCTGGCGCCGGACTAGTGGGACAAGCTTGGTCCGCCGCGTACAACGCCTCCAAAGCCGCGGTCCACCTGCTGGCCAAATGCACGGCGATACAGTACGCCCGGGACGGCATCAGGTGCAACTCCGTCCACCCCGGCGCCATCGACACCCAGATGCTCCACGCCGGCACTCAGCAGATAGGCGATTCCGAAGCATCCGACAGGCCCATGGGCCGAATGGGCACCCCGGATGAGATCGGCTACGGCATCCTCTTCCTAGCTTCCGACGAATCGAGCTACATGACCGGGACCGAACTCATCATCGACGGAGGCAAACTCTCCGGACAATGGCGATTGGCCGACACCCCATTTGGGCAGGCGGTGTTGGCGCGGTCTCGAGCTTAGAGCGTCTTTATAGAGCGGTCCAGAATAGCGCATGTTCCCTGGCGCGACCGTAGATCTGAGTCCGGTGCCGACAGCTGTCGGCTATGCGGACCACTCCTGATGCGGTCGTTCTTAACCCCTTTATCCCAGCTACGCAGGGGGTTCCAACCCGATCCCCGGCACCGGACGCTAGAGGCTGTCGATGAATGCGAGCTCGCCTTCAAGGATGTCGACGCCGTGGAAATGCTCCATGAGCAGAGTCGCGTCGAGGTACTTGATGCGGCGGTGCATCTCTGTAGGTAGAGTGCCGTGGTCGAGTGCGGCGTGGGAGTCCTTGCGGCCGCGGTAGTCGTATAGGTAGTTGTCGTTCCAGTGGACGTGGCGGATGAGGTCGGGGCGAGAAAGGAATGCGAGCACGCGCTCCTCCCTTTGGTCCTCCGGGAAGCGATGAGCGTAGGTCACGACGTGGCTCGAGTCGAGACAGAGAGCCACGTTATGGCGATCGACATCGATGGCGGCCTGATGCCAATCCTCCGGCGCCATGCCGAAATTTTCGTTGCGCTGCGACCAGTCGACCTCTTCGTGAGGAGCGTCCTTGATGTCGTCAGTCCAGTAGGAGTTATTGTTTTCGAGGACGAGTTCGAGGTCGTTCCGCTCGCAGAAGGCGGCGATTTCGCGGACGCTGTGGATGAACAGGTCATACTTCCCGTCTCGCCCCACGGTTTGCGCGTCGTCGTGCCAACGCTTCGGAGCGAAGTGCAAATTGATCTGCCTCACGTTGGGGTACTGGGCAGCTAGGCGTATGTAGTCGTTAATGAATTGGATCGATGTCGCCCGGAAGTCGGCATCGGTCGAGGCGATGTTGAGGCGCAAGTCGCCAATCACGGCCGGCGCGTGGGCGCTAACGAGAATGTCGGAAAAATCGCCCATGCTGTTGATGTCGTCGGACATCGACGCCTCAGTATTAAGGCCGAAGCGGCGAAGCGTCTCCAACCCGGCAGAGGGCGTGACGCCCAGTTGGTGGGAAAGCTCGGTATATCTAGTCACAACGATACCTCCCTAATTCTGCAGCCGTCGTTGATCGGCTTGGCCGGGGTGAGAGCGCAGCTCACGCGGATCCGTTGAAATTCGAGCTGGTCCAACGCTTGGGTCGCCGCCTGAACCAGTCATGCCAATCAAGAGCAGTTCAGACCAGGGCAGGTTCCCTGACGCGACTGTAGATCTGAACTCGGTGACGACAGCTATCGGCGATGCAGACTAGCCCATCGGCGTTCGTGTCGATGCCCGCTGGCCGCCAGAACAGCTTCTCTTGCTCGGCCATGCCGGAATTGGCACGCCATCCTGCCTGCTCGGGGTTTACGTCCAGAAATTCTTGGCACCACTGGGACAACGTGGCGTGACCTATAAGGGTTTCGCGATGCCTTCCATCCATATCGAACACCTGAACGCGATCGTTGCGCCAGTCGGACACGTACACCGTACCGTCGCCGCTGACGTGGAGGCTGGAGGGTCGGTCAAACTCGCCGTCACTGGTACCGCTCGACCCGAAGGCGAATATGAACTCGCCGTCCGGCGTGAAACGCTGGACTCGGTCGTTGCGCCAATCGACGATCCAGATGCAATCTTCGGCATCGATCGAGATGCCCCACGGGTAGTTAAATTCACCCGGTCCGGTACCAAAAGTGCCGAACGAAGAGATGTACTCCCCGTCCACCGTGTACTTCTGCACGCGGGCATTGAGGTGGTCTACGACGTGCAGATAGCCTTCGGAATCGAAGGCCAAACCCGACGGTCGGTTCCACTGTCCTTCCGCGGAGCCAGTCTCGCCCCAACGCTGCACAAAGGTGCCGTCCTTTTCGAACACGGACAGAAGTTGCGTGAATTCATCGGTTAGATAGACGCGTTCGTCCTCACCGACGACGATAGCGGTCGGTTGAGTCGACAGCCCTGGATCAGTTCCCCAGTTGGCGAATTCGAACATGAACTCCGAGTCTAGGGTTACCGCGCTCACCCTTACGTTGCGGTTGCCGGCGTTGGACCGGCTCAAAACGTAAAGGTAGCCGTCCTTCGAAAAACGGACGTCCACAGGGTTCATGAAGCCTCGACCTTCGAACGAGGCGATCCCCAGAGTGTGGCTATACGAGTAGTCGCTCATCTTGTTGTTTCCGTACTGTGGAGCGCCGTCAGTTCGCGACCAACTCCGATTTTCCGTTGAACTTGTCGTTCAAAACCCACTCAGAGTCGACGTGCATGAAGTCATCGAGGATGGTCGCGTAGACATCTCGGTAATCCGTGTTGTAGTGGACATCGCCTTCCAATTGATCGGCTGGCTTGAGGCTCGGATAGTCGCCGTACAGTCCACCGTTGACCGGGTTGCCGATCATGAACGCGACGCCACCGGAACCGTGGTCGGTGCCTGCACCGTTGTCCTCGATTCGCCTGCCAAACTCAGAGAACATCCAGATCACCGTGTCATCCGCCTGGCCAAGCTCGTTCAGATCCGCCCAGAAGCACTCAATCGCCTCCGACACCTCGTCCCACAACTTCGCGTGGTTCACCAATTCATTGGTGTGCGTGTCGAAGCTGCCGTGTTGGGTGTAGAAGATGCGAGTTCCGAGGTCCGCCGACATCACCTGCGCGACGCCCTTTAAGGCCTGAGCAATCGGGTTCTCGGCGTTGTACTCGACGGTCGACGAATACTTTTCGGGTGCTGACCGTAGAGTGTCAGCGCCGTCTAACATCCCCCGCCCGGTCTGGAGCAGGCGCAACGATGGAAGGCCGTCGTCCGACATGGGTTGGTAGATGCGGCTGACCGTGTCAAGCAACGCGTCGCGGTTTGAAGCTCCTGCCAGACCCGTATACAAGCCGTAGGACTCGAGTGCTCCGACCGATGCTACGGAAACATCCGGGTATGCCAGGGCTCTCGGCAAGCCGCGGCCAAAGTTTACGGCTGTCACGGCGTTCTTGCCCTCTGGATCGATAGCTTTGGTCGTCTTTCCGAGCCAACCCTTGGACGAGGCTACCGCAGGCTCCGCGGTGTGCCAGATGTCCATCGAGCGGAAGTGCGACCTGTTCGGCTCGGGGTATCCGATGCCCATCAGAACCGCCAACTTGCCCTCATCGTAGAGGTCTTTGAACGGGCCCATGTGGGAGTTGAATGCGACCCGGTCATCTACTGGAATCACTTTGTCGCCACTCAGACCCATGGTCGGACGATAGTCGTAATAGAGACCGTCCTGGTAAGGCACGACTGTGTTTAGGTAGTCGTTGCCGCCAGAGAGCTGGATGACAACCAGATTCTTGGCTCTGCCATTTCCGTTATGGCCGTTCGTTGCCATTGGAGTATCTCCTGCGTATTTTTTGTGCCGTTGTTCGTATCAGCAGTATTGGTAGTCGGGTGTTGAAGCGATCAACTGGAATATCTCGATGGCGCGGTCGGTTTCTTCGTCTTCGTTCGTTGGTTCCATCTGACTTGATGCATGTTCAGCGATTAGCCCGAACGTTCGGTCAGAGATGTCGATGCAACCCATCGCGTCGAGGCACGCAGCCACGTACTCTGTCGAACCCATACCGCCGGCTTCGCTCACGAGGTCCACCATTCGCTGGATGCCGGGCGCGTCTCTACGTTCCAGTTCGGTTGAGGCAAAGTTGATCCGCTCGACCAGTGCGCCGCTGTCGATCCACTCCTCTCCCTCGTGCCAACCCTCAACGCTGGGCGGGTTAAGCAAAAACTGCCCCATGAACATCGTCTGAGAAGCCAGCTGAGACGCGTCCATATCTGGCAGATCGAATCGGTCCGTCAATCTCGCTACGCCAAACACCAACTCGGTCGGGCTCTTTACTTTGCGATAGCGGATCGCTTCGGACTTGAAGTGATCGGACTTGAAGATCGCCCGAAGCACGGCGCGTATCTCGCCATCGTTCTCCTCGAAGACATCGGCCAGCCGTTGGACTTCATCCTCGTCCGCTTCGTCAGCCACGAAGAACTGGTAAAGCCTTCTGGATATGAACTCCGCCGTTGCCCGCTGACGCACGGTAATCTCTACGATGTCTTCGCCATTCCAGTTACCGACTTCGCCGAGGAATTCTTTTTCGCCGTCGTCGTGATCGTTAGGATCGAACTGGAATTCCATCGGGAACGGACCTAGGAAGAATGGTGGCATAGTCGGCTTAGATGCCCACCCGGTGAAGGCTCGGGCCGCGGCCTTGACATCGTCTTCGGTGTACGCGCCCTCCCCCATTTCATCGATGCCCATCGAAAACAGTTCGAGCAACTCTCGACCGTAGTTTTCGTTTGGCGCGCCCTTGTGGCTATTCTGGTTGTCCAACCAGTACATCATTCCCGGATTGCGGGATATTTCGAGCAGAATGTCGCGGAACTTGCCGAGTCCGTAGCGGCGGAAGAGATCGATCTCCGTGAGCATCTCCATCCCATGGTCGAGCTTGATGCCGCCGACCGCCAGTAAACCGTGCCAGAAGAGGGCGATCTTCTCTTCGAGATGTTTGGTGGTGGTAGCCATGCGCCATGCCCACTGCGGATCGGCGTGACCTACCGATCTTGCCTCCACAGAAGCGATGAAGTAGCGGTCGAGCAAGTCCTGATCTTCAGGCTCCGAGTATTCCGGATGTAGAAGCTCTTCGACGGTTTCGTCGTAGCCCTTGGCGACGTATTCGTCGATCTGGTCTCGCGTCGCTCCAAAGCCAGCCCGTCGCAAAAGGTGGGCCATAAGTGCAGTGTCTGTATCTCTGCTAACTGCGGTAGTCATTGAAAGCCTCGCAGGTACATATCGTCAAGCAGTAACTGAAAGCAACTGCGTCGCCTTTAAATTTAGCATGACTGCCAACTGATATGTTGCGCGTGCGTGCGAAAGTGACGCCGTAACGAGACGTAAACGACGACTTCCGTAGTTCGGTAGTTCACCCAAGCGCAAAAATGCAAAGATGTAGTCCCTAAACGGACGGAGGCTGGCATGGAAACGGTAGGCTTCATAGGACTCGGCAACCTGGGCACCCCGATGGCGCTGAATATCCAGAGGGCCGGGTTTACCATGGCTGTCTACGACGCGCGCGAGGGTGCGACGCGCCCCCTACTGGAAGGTGGCGCCCGGTTGGCGGCATCGCCAGCCGAGGTTGCTGAAGTCAGCGATATCATCATGACCTCCGTGCCGGGACCACCTGAGGTAGAGGAGATCGCCTTGGGTCGCGACGGAATCCTGAGCGGAGTGAGCTCGGGCAAGGTATACGTCGACCTCTCCACCAGCCGCCCATCCTTAATCCGCGAAATAGGCAAGACATTCGAGCAAAAAGGCGCCCACGTCCTAGACGCACCGGTGCTCGCAAGCCCCGCCGATGCTGCGAGTAGCGAAGTCATCGTGATGCCAAGCGGCGACAAGGACGTCTACGAGCGACTCCTCCCCGTGTTCGAATCCTTCACAGACAAGATCGTCTACCAAGGCGAGCTAGGCATGGGAAGCACCTGCAAGCTCGTAAACAACATGATCACTCTGGCCGTCAGACAGGTCGTAGCCGAGGGTCTCACGCTCGGCATGAAGGCTGGACTAGACCTAGATGCGCTGATGGAGGCAGGCAGTCGGAGCATACTCGGCACTCAAAAGGAAGGCTTAGAGCGAACCGTATTTCTAGGTAAATACGACCCGCCGTCGTTCCGCCAAGCACTCGCACGAAAGGACATATCACTGGCAAGCGAGTTGGCCCGCGAACTAAGCGTTCCGATGCCCGTTGCCAATATCGTGGAGCAAATCTCCATACAGTGCGGCAACCGCGGCTGGGGAGATATGGACACACACGTGATATATCGACTGCAAGAGGAAGCGGCAGGCGTGGAGATCAGGTCGTCATAGTCCACATCGAGCGAGGCGTTGCGGCAAGCTGACTGAAATTCCGAATTGCAGAGGACCCCGTCTCAGTCAGAGGTCGAGTTCGGAACTAAACTCCGTCGACGATTATGGTGCTGGAAGTGCTGCTGTTCGAGCGAATCTCGGCGAGTTCTTTGTATTCCGCTGAATGGGCGAAGGCTTGGACACGTTCGTAGCTGTCGAACTCGATGACGACTACGCGCTGCGGGGACCAGTCTCCCTCGATGACTTCAGTTTCGCCGCCACGCACCAGATACCGGCCGTCATAGTCTTTGACGAGTTCGACAATCTTAGTTGCGAATTCTGCGAACAGTTCTTGGTCCGTAACGTTTAGTTCCGCTATCAGATATCCAGCCATTTCAGTACCTTTCTTGTGGTTAAATTCTCGTACCTGAATGTGTCCCATCGAAAGTTAAATCCCGAGGATCATCACAGATACGGTTATGCATCGACTTGTACCGTGACGATGTCGATTCCATGGTATTTGCGATGCCGCACCGATGAGGCGTAGTGGCGGAGGAGTCGGAACGAAAGCTCACTCACATCCGGTGCCTCGGCCTGTTCACTCATGTAAGAGATGCGATCTTCAATGTTCTCCTCGGAAAACACCGCCAGAAACTCCATCTCCATAGCACGGCCGCCGGGTCGCGCGATGATAACCAGACGAGGTATTTTTTCCACATCGTAATCGTCGCGCAGCTCCAACATCGTGGACAGCGTCTCTTCGCCGGCGGAGGACAGTTTCGCGATGGATTCCTCGCTCCATCGCATCTTGGAAGCTAGTCCACGCAGGAACTCTTGGATATCGGGTAGTGCCGAGATGTCGAGCTCAGTTTCGAACCTCCGGCGTCTGGAAGCGGTGATTTCCAGCAGCAGCGACATCAGGACCGCGGCTAGGATGCCGACTACGACGCTATTGCCGAACGCCACTCCCCAGATGCTCCCAAGAGGTTCGGCGAGAATGTTGTGCGTCTGCAAACCGATACCGATGGAGAGCGCCAATCCGACAATGATCGCTTTTTGCTGGCTGAAACCGTCTTGCAGGACCGTGCGAATTCCTTCTACGAATAGGAGGCCCATCACGATCATGAGAATCACACCGGTAACGGGTCGGGGGATGGTGAGTAGAACGGCGACGATCTTGGGCAGGAGTGCGATTGCGATGAGCACAGCACCCATGACAAACCCTGCGCGGCGTGCGGCGACGGCAGTGAAATTGATAAGCGCGATCGAGGAGGGTAGGTAGTTGAGTGGAGGGAGCGTACCAGCGATGCCGGCGAGCAGTATGCCGACGCCGCTTACGTTGAGCGTCCCTTGTACGCCGCGGAAGTCTACGGCGCGCGGGATCCGCCATGACACCTGCTGAATAGCGGCCCCCTCGTTGCTGGCCTTGATTCCCACGACGATGCTGACGATTAGGAAGACGGGAAGCAGTGCGAGAAAGTCTTCGAGGCGGATAGAACTGAAACCGGGCCACGCGGAGAATTGCGGCAGACCAAACCACGGAGCGTCGAGCGCGGACCGAAAATCGAACACTCCAAGCGGAATGGCGACAACCCAGCCCGCGGCGATGGTTACAGGGATGGCGAACAGCCGCAGTACACCGGTGGCGCGGAGCATCAGGATCGCAGCAACGATCAAAGCGGCGACGCCGACCGCGGGTCCGGCCAAAGGAGAAGCGTCAGCGGGGACGTTTTCGAGTCTGGCGATGGCGATGGGCATAGCGGATGCTGAAATGAGCATGAAGGCGACGCCGGAGACTACGGGGGTGATGATGCGTCGGAGTTGTGCGAGCCAGAACGCGAGGGCGAACTGGACGAGTGAGGCGGCGACAATCAGGTTCGACATTAGCGCGAACCCGCCTTGTGTGATGGCCAACACGCATACGGCCATGAACGGAGCGGCAGGTCCCATCAGGAGGATGTAGCCCGGTGCGATGCGGCCCAATTTGGCGGCGTGGAGAGCGGTGATGGCACCGGCGATTATCAGCGAAGCAAAAAGCGCCCACGACAGGTATCCTTCGCTACCACCCGATGCCAAGACGAATATCGTCACCAACGCAGCGGTATTCGACACCGCAATAACAACGCCCTGAGACGCGACGCTTAGGGTAACGAGGGGAGGAGGCTTGTCGTCGGGCTGGTATCGTATGTGTTCGTTGACGCGCATGTTGCCGTGTGTTTGAGGTCAAGAAAACCGGCGGAAATGGCCGGAACAGACCTTTCGCAATCATACGCGGATAGGTGTGAGTGGGGTTGAATCAGCTCGGGTGTAGTGATGAAATTTTGCCGCTGAATTGCCGCTCTTGCCGCCAAATTGCCGCAAATTGCCTCTGGAGCGGCAAGATCATGACAGGGGTGTTTTGTGATGGGATTCGGGATGCAGCGCTAGGTATGTGCGGGGTATTAGCACATACGAGGTGTGAAGTGCTGGTTTTCGTAGGATTTCCGGGTGTGACTGGAAGTGGAATTTAGAACAAACTTGCCGCTGGAGCGGCAATTTGGCGGCAAGATTAGTTTTTGATGAAGTTTAATACTTGTTCGAAAATGAGGGTTTTCTGAATCGGGATTTGGGGCATGGAACCGCGGATATCAGTGGCGTTTTGTGGCCTCGCGTTTTAGGAGAGGCGTTAGGATAAGGGTTGCGGTGTGGTCTTTCTCGCCTCTGACGAATCAGCTACATGACCGGAGCCGAGGTCATCTTCGACGGAGGGAAGCTGTCAAGACCGGTGGGGGTTTGAGAACGCTCCATACAGTGCCACGCTGATAGGGCCACCTTCAGTAATGGAGCGGTTGTGAATGAAGTGTCGGATTAGGTTTGGCCAGTCGGTCGGATTCTAAGATCTGAAGGCGTGCCAAGTAGGCTGCAACCGATTCCGACATCTCAACTCAAAAGCGAAATTAAAGCTTTCAACTCGTGGCTTTTCAGATGAAACGCACCTCTTTGGTCCCGCAAAGAATCGCTTTCATCACGAACGTCAATAGACATCCCCGTCTGTTGTCCGTCATTGATCATTCGATGTCGGAACGCCGACATCAATCTCAATGAGTACGCATCAGTGGCAACTAGATAACCGAAACTGCGCGGGGGTTTCCACCCAGGCCAAACAAGCCGCAATTGGGAAAGTTTTATGGGTTTTTGGAACCGCTTACCGCAAGACACGATGATGCCATGACCGATGCCAACACCTGCGAAATAGTCGTCGAAATCCCGCTTTGAGATTTCGGCATGGGCTTCTGCTTCAACCCAAAGTTCCTCGGGAGTTGTAGAGAATACCCTGTCCACTCGGAATGACCCAACCACCGCCTGCGTGGGTGAAGACGAGTACACGAACCCGAGAGTGCCTGGTTTCACGTTGGGCTTTTGGCGCCTAATCTCGATTGTCTTGCGTCCATCAACAATAGCTTCAGCGAATTTGGGTTTTACGGACAGAACCAAGAATTCAGCCGCCCCGTTGCTCAGAGCCAAGACTGACCTTCTTTATAAATGTCTGCAAACGCAGATTCCGAAATTCGTTGCGGAGCCATCAGGAGCGGTTTTTTCTGGTCTGATGCTTCTAACAACCTGCTAAATCTGTCTCTGTTGATCGGCCTGTCGAATATCTCTGTATCGCGGAACCGGATAACCATAGTTAGGCCGTCGGGATCTCCGTCTGATATTTCACGAACTTGGTGCCAATCGTACACACCCAGACGCTTGTAACGACTATGCGCTTCGCTGGCTGCCAAAACCTCGACACTCGACCCGACTGAATATGCGCGGATCTGGCCAGTGCCCGCGTATCTGTCGTCTTCAGATACGTACCACAGAATTCGAAATGGAACGGATGTGTTGCCCAAAGCACGTGGTGATCGGTAGTAGGCATTTTCGCAAGTCATTACCAGATCAGGGCGCGCCCCAAAGAGGGTTTGTTCCGCCAAACCCGCGTCAAATAAGTGTTGAGCCCAACGCGGCTGTATCGGTATCACCAACGTGTCCAACGAATCATTTGTGAGTTTTAACGGTCGAAGATTCTTTTCTAAGAGGGCGGTTTCGTCCGCTGTCAAACGACGTAGTATTCGTAGCGGAAACCTTTGAGTTACAGGAAGTTCGAATCCTGAACACCTGGCATGCTCCAATAGTTTTTCGAGTCCTGCAGAGACATCTGATCCGGTGCCAATGGCGGCATAGTTGAGTTTTATCCACCGTACCCCGACTTTCACGAACCCACTTTCGGCTAGAGCCTCTTCGACATACGGTTCCAACCAATCATCCGTGACACTAGTTATTGAGCAATGGTTCGCTGTTGAAGATTCGATAACCATCGCTATTATCTGTCTGGCGAGTGTGCGCGCCAGTCGTCCCCGGTAAAATCTGAGGCAGGGGACCGTCAGAATATCCGGATTTGTTCGGTCCGTGCCGTATAGAGCCATTGGCTCACCGTTATCGAGGATGACCGCTGACTCCACGGCCGGATTCGACGGCAAGATCGTAGACAGTGTTCGCCGAAAATCGGATTTTTTTTCTCCGAAGGCCCTGTTGATAAAGAAAATTTCAAGGTTTTCGCGCTGTTGTCGCTCTACTTTTCTTACTTCAAGCGCGGTTCCGAGCAAGCGTACTGGTTGATACGAGGCCAAATTCCTAACTTGGTCGATCTCGATCAACAGATCGGCAGGTCGCATCGCAATGACCCCAGTTTCGTTTTCTATCTCTTTACGAAACTTCAGTATTTTCTCGTCCCGGGTTACGAAAAATTCAACTTCGGCGGCGGCCGTGTGCGCCAGATGTCGCAGATCTGACGACTCTCGGTCATTCTTGGCCAAGCCCATGATCGAAGACAACTTTGTGTAACAGCTATCAAAAACTTCGACCGGGCCAGAAATACGCGTGAACTCATGAGCAAGGTCTCTTTGTCCTTGCCTGACTTCTGGACTTGCCAACCTAGTTATCTCGTTGAACAACTCTCCAGTCACACATAGCTGTATTTCGTCGATGAGCCAGTCGTTTTGAAGTGAGCGAGATTCTTCTGCGCCTTTCCTCGAAGACGAAGTCACGAGGTCGTAGAAAATGTTTAGGTCGATGGCAACTTCGATCGGTGATTGCGCGCTTGTGTGCAGCGTGGGGTTTGAAAAGAGCGTCGGATGTGGATGCTCATACCACCAGCGAGTGAGTACTGAGGGCCTTGCTCCCCTACCCGGTTTTTCGCCAATAGCCGCGAAGCCCAATCTGGGCCACATAGTGTGGGCAGGGAAATCACGCCGAGTATTCGCGAGGATTCCTCGTAATTGGCTGGTTCTTTCGACAACGCTTCGGAACAATCGCTTGGCGATCCCTTGCCCCCGATGCGTTTCCTCAGTGCACAAATGAACGAGTACTGCTCTCATATTTGATACGCGGTAAACCACAAATCCCGCCACGTCGCCATCGGCAACTGCTGCCAAAATCCATCCGCGTTCCGCGTAGGCGTCGAACGCACCCTCAGGCAGAAAGCCTAATGTTGCACTGTTCTTCTTTGCTAAAGTTTTTATCGCAACCAGCAACGGCGATGAGGGGTCGACCTCTTGAATCTCAAGTTCGGTAGCTGCGCGAGCGCGCCTCCGCGATCGAGACGAACCCAAACCGGATTCCATCGTCGACAGATATTCACACAATTTATCTATCGCCTGAAGCCGCAGATCCCACGCAAGAGAATCAATCGTTACTCCATCAAGGTCTAAGCCGGTCGTTTCTTTTAGGAGTCTTGAATCAAGACTGGCATGGAGGTTCATAGCACCCTGATTTCTTCGAGATGAAACCAGCTGCGTTAATGGTCCCGCTACGAATGAGACCCCATAGGAACGTCTTGACACAACATCCCAGAGCCGATTGGCGAACTCTCGTGACGGGCCGTCATACAACGTGATGTGGGGATTGAATCCGTAATCGGGTTTATCCCACACATCCTGGAGTTTCGGAGAACCGCATTGAAGAAAGACCGTGTTTTGTCCAAATTCGAAAAAATTACCTGCTCCAAGGATGTTGATCTGACTGCCTTCAATTAACCGACTGTTGGCACCGAAATCATTGCGTCTGCGGCTATACGGGCCCCTTACCGTGATGTGAGCCCGGTGCTTTTCTGTTGGATTAGCCAACAGCCTTAAAGCGTCGATGCAGCCGGCTATCAGTCCATCGGGTACGTAAAGAACGTGGAAAGTCCTCGAAACCATCCTTAAATGACCAGGTACCTTAAGGTTTCTTGACCAGCAACCGAGGCCAAAAAACGATACATATTGTCGCCGAAAACCTTTGCTCGCATCAACGCTTCCTCTCGATTTGCGTCTGATCCGATCCATTTCAGGACGTCTTCCGTCGGTTGTCCCACCGTGCTCAAGAACCAGCTGTAGTCGCCCGACAAGGAGTTCCACAACTCAATATTGTCGGTCGCAACCGCAACGCTTTTTAGCCGCTTTAAGGGGCGTTGCTGCATCAGACTGATACACTCGTCAAGCTCGATCGATTCTCGTGGTTTGGCAAGAGGAATAATGAGCGAAAAACACGTCAGCATCCTGCTGAACTTCAACTTCAAGTTCTTCAATTGGCTTTTGCGTGCACTTGATTCATTAGTGTCGGGGTTATTGCGGCTGTGTTCATAGTTCAAACAAAGCGTTTTCCAATAACGAAGAATGTCGTTAACGAGGAAAGTAGGTCGAAAATCCTCAACGTGATCAGGGTAATCACGAAAATACGAGCCAGTAATTTCGCGGCGAACTCGTTCGTACAGTCTTTCGTTGTGGATGGGAAGGCTCTCCAACAGTAACAACTGCCTTGCAGTAAAGAGATTCTCATAGTCGTCGGCCCTACCACCAAGACATTCCATCATGTTCTGCAGATTGTGGATTTGAAGATACGCTCCGTCATCCGAGAAGTCTGGAAATCCCAAATTTCGGCACTGGTCAACAAGCACGTCAAACATCAATGCCTTAGCCTGGTCCGACATGCGAACGTTGTCGTTGTCAATCTCCTCAATGAAAAAAAGATCCAAATCCGAGTGTTCGGATGCTTCGAGCCGGCCAAATGATCCGGTCACATAAATGCAGACGGTATCGTGTTTCGCAATCTCAGGCGACTGTGACACGACTTTTTTGACCGCGGCAACTCTCGCTTCCGACCATCCTTGACGCTTTTCGATCAACTTGGATCCACTCATTTTGAGCGTTCCTCCTAATTCGTACGGTCAGTGAGACACCGCATGGTGCGGGAGGCGGGATTCGAACCCGCACGGCCGCAACCACATGCTCCTAAGGCATGCGCGTCTACCATTCCGCCACTCACCCGATACATCAATGGTACTTCCGCCCCGCTGGATGGACGTTCCGTCCGCTGAAGTGCCGGCTTTCGCCGGAATGACGGCAGTAGCACGTCTACTTGTAGAAATCCGCCACCTGCCGCACGTCCAGCGATTTCAACCCCTCATCAACGACACTTGCCACGAAGGACATTCGCTCCAATTCAAGCGATTTCGATGCCAACTGGGCAATGGTCGGAGCCCATTACGTCAGCCAGAATGAATGCGTTGGTGAGATTGGAGGCGAAGTCGGTGTCGGTGAAGAAGTAGTCGATGCGCCAACCCACGTTTCGATCCCGGGCGCGGGTCATTACGTTCCACCACGTGTAGTTTTCCGGCTCTTGGTTGAACTGCCGGAAGGTGTCTACATAGCCATGCTCGAAGAAAGTGTCCATCCAGGCACGTTCCTCCGGCAGGAATCCGGAAATTTTCCTGTTCTCCTTGGGGCGCGCCAGGTCGATCTCCTTGTGGGCGGTGTTGACATCGCCGCAGACCACCACGTTGCGACCCTGTTGACGCAGGTTGTCGACGTAGTCCAGAAATGCGTCGTAGAACTCCATCTTGTACCGGAGGCGGTCGGCGGAGCGCTTGCCGTTGGGGAAATAGATGCCGAGGAACACGAAATCGTCGAAGTCAGCAACGATGGTGCGCCCCTCGCTGTCGAACCGCTCGACGCCAAGGCCGAAGGTAACGCTGCGGGGAGCGATACCATCGCGGGTGTATAGGCCGACGCCGCTGTAGCCCTTGCGTTCCGGGGTGGTGAACCAAGATGAGTATCCCTCGACCTGTTTCAGGGCTTTGGGAAGTTGGACCTCGTGGGCTTTGGTTTCCTGAACGCAGAGCACGTCGGGCTGTTCAGACTCGAACCAATCGAGGAAACCCTTCTTGTGAACTGCCCTGATGCCGTTGACGTTCCATGAAATAAGACGCATCCGTTACCTACTCAGCTAGTGCAAATTAGACCGCCAAAATTATAACGGCAACCGATCGTAGCTGGATCGCAGATCATCATGGTGTATCGACCTTCGCCCTACCGGTGCGTTCGCCGTATCAGGGTGGCGACGGAATAGGGCAGGTTTACATTGCCAGAGTGAACCTGAACTGAAAGGTTCTTGATTCCTTCAAACCTGGTGGGGGAGGCGGGATTCGAACCCGCACGGCCGCAGCCACATGCTCCTAAGGCATGCGCGTCTACCATTCCGCCACTCCCCCGATGCTTCAATGGTACTTGCCGCCCTCCGCTCCTCTGGATTCCGGCTTTCGCCGGAATGACGGGGTGTGTCGGGGATGACGATGAGGTTGGCGAGGGTTACGGGGCGTTGACAAGTTCATGGGGCTGAATGCTTTCGATCTGCTCCGCCTCGGCGCGTCGGGCGTAGTAAAGATCCCAACGCAGTTGCAGATTGATCCAAAATTCGGGAGATGTCCCGAAGAATCGGGCTAGCCGGAGCGCGGTGCTGGGAGTGACTCCGCGCCTGCCGCGGACGACTTCGTTGACGCGCTGAAAGGGCACCTGTATGGCAGTCGCCAAGTGGCGCTGCGTCATGTCGAGGGGGAGCAGAAACTCTTGCAAAAGCATCTCACCCGGGTGTGTGGGCTCACGGTCAGAGGGAATGCGAACCATGCTTAGTCTCCTGTTCGTTCAGTGGTAGTCGGTAATCTCTACTTCGTCTGGACCTGCGTCTGTCCAAACGAAACATATGCGATATTGGTCGTTAACGCGAATGCTGTGTTGCCGTCTTCGATTCCCGCTCAATCGTTCGAGGCGATTGCCGGGTGAAACACGGAGGTCGTTGATGGTTGCGGCGGAATCCAAGAGGTCCAACTTTCGCCTTGCCACGCTCCAAATCGCTTGAGGACAAGCCCGTCTGGCGTTTCGAGTGTCCCTGCCGTTAAAGACATCTTCGGTGCCTGCATCATCGAACGATACGATCATTATGACATGATAGCACGGCGATCATGCTATCAATATTCCTACCAGAACGGCGGGGACGAATGGTGGTGAGGCGGGATTCGAACTCGCACGGCCGCAGCCACATGCTCCTAAGGCATGCGCGTCTACCATTCCGCCACTCCCCCGATGCTTCAATGGTACTTGCCGCTCCCCGCCCCTCTGGATTCCGGCTTTCGCCGGAATGACGGGTGTGTGACGGGGTGACGGGGGCATCCCCTGCGATCTCGCTTCGCTCGCTCGCGTCCCCTTACGCTTCGCGAAGGGGACGGGCCCGCCTTGCGTCGGTTCTCCCCTGGGACTTCCTGAGCGAAAGGGGCGATTGGGTGGACGTCTACTTGTGGATGTTTGCCATTTGCCAGGCGTCTAGCGATTTCAGGGTGGCGTTAGAGCCTTGTGCGCGGAGGGATATGCCGGTGCTGTCGGAGCGGCCGGGGTAGACGCGGGCGGCGATGCATAGTCGGTTGTTGGCGAAGATCTCGACGATGCTACGGTCGATGAAGATGCGGAGTTGCAGGTTCTCGCCGTCTTCGAGGACGACGGGGCCGGTTTCGGGTGCGCGTGAGAGTGCGCCGGGGAGCGTTGAAGAGTAGGAAGTCTCCAAGGTCAGCATACTCTGCATCGCCGGGACTGGCCTCGGCGAGCCGAATGGTGGGACTGCGGGTAGTCCGCTTGCCAGTAATGCTCCTTCTTTGGGCAGGTCGCGATGGATGCGGAAGCCTCGATCCTTGAAGAAGGCGATGCGGGTGAACTCCTCTCGGTTGGGCGATCTTAGGACGTTGATCTCGACCATCGGAGATTCCTGCGCGTCGATCTCTAGATCCAACTCCATGGCGTTGCCTTGGATGTTGTCAAGGACCACTTCTTGGTTTGCGGGTAAGACCGTTTCGCCGATGTGCTGGTGGTCGCCTCGAAGGGATTCGATATCGCCGGCGGGTTCGATGTTTATCTCGTCCTCTCGCTCGCCCAGTGTCAAGCGGCGTGGCAGCGACATGATCTGGTTCCAGCCTTCGGTGTCGTAGCCCGGGTTCATGTTGTGGATGATGATGACGCCGCCTTCGCCGTCGGGCGTCGCCGACGGTGCGTGGACGCCTGACGGGGTCGATGGTCCGAAGTTGAAGAGTCCGGCTGAGGTCACGACGAACTTGTCGCGCTCCATGTCGTAGTCGCCGAGGAGGTATTGTCCGCCGCTCATGTGGCTGAAGAACGGTAGTATCCACCTGTCCCCTATCGGCCAGAAGTACGGGCACGCCCCGTCGTCGCCGACCAGCGTGTAGCGATCGTCCTCAGCGAATGGGTGCAGGTATTCCCATGTCGCGAGATCTTTTGAGCGGAAGAGGAAATCGACGGCGACCCGTTTGCCTCCGGGGCCATCCGGCAACATGCCGCAGGATAGCGAGTAGTAGTAATCGCCCTTCTTCCAGATGCAGGGGTCGAAGACGGTGTATTCCTGCGGTGTGCCGTCCTGCGGGAGCGTCGGTATCACGGGTTTGCCGGTCACTTTTTCCCAGTTGAGCAGGAGCGGATCGCTCGACACCGCCGCCATGTTGCCGACCTGGGTCCCGTGATACATCGCGATCACGCGATCGCCGTCGACCAGCGTCGAGCCGGAGAAGCAGCTCTCCTCCGGGTCGGGATAGATCGCGTATGGCAGGTCTCGCCAGTGGATCAGATCATCGCTGATGGCGTGGCCCCAGTGCACTCTCGGGTCCTCCGGCGGATATCCCTGATAGAACAGGTGCCACCTGCCCTGCCAGAAGCAGAGTCCGTTCGGGTCGTTCAGGTTGTTTTCGGGATTGACGTAGTGGTAGAAGGGACGATGCGAGTCGTTTGCCTTCGCCTCTCGCGAAGCGATCATGCGCTGTAGCAGAGGGTTTTCCTCCAGTTGTGCTTCTTGCTCCTCCAACGTTTCTGCCCATGTGTAGTGCGGTGTCAGCGATTTGTAGCTGGTGTTAGTCATGATTCTTTTCCCTCTGGATGGTCGTCCCGCCCGCTGAAGCGCCCGCCTGCGCGGGAATGACGGTGGCGTTGCACCCCTTTGTCCGCCCGGTCCCCCTCACCCTAACCCTCTCCCACGGAGGGGAGAGGGGACTGTTGGAGGAAATTGCGATGGTTGGTTGGTGTCTGGGACGGGCATCCCCTGCGAGCGTCGCTTCGCTTGCTCGCGTCCCCTTACGCCTCGCGAAGGGGACGAACGATTTGTGCAACAACGATAATATCCACATTGAGCTAGGCGAACCGCGCGAATTTAGGTGTAGGAGAACACGATGTCAGACATGCAGATCGAGATGTTGGCCGAGGAACATGCTTTAGTCGGCGAGGGACCGGTTTGGGACCCTGGGACGAGCGTGCTTTACTGGACTGATATCCGGGGTGGGCGGTACTTCAAATTCGATCCTGCGACCGGCGTTAACGAGACGATCCACAACGGTATCTTCGTCGGAGGTGCGGCGGTCAACAAGAATGGCGGGTTGACGTTCGGGACTTGGGAAGGTGTCATGCTGTGGCGGTCGGATTCCGACTGGGAGTGGTTGCATCACGAGCCGGAGATGCGGGATCAGATGCAGTTCAACGATGTGACTGCTGGTCCGGACGGCAGTTTCTATGCTGGTAGCTACTTTGAGGACGCGCCGCGTGGAGAGTTGATGCGCTTCAAGCCTGATGGGTCGCACGAAATCATCGCCGACGGCCTCGGCATCAGCAACGGGATGGGCTTCTCGCCCGATCTAACCGTCTTTTACCACACCGATTCGTTGGCGGGGGAGATCTACGCCTACGACTATCGCGAGGCGGACCACACGCTATCGAATTTCCGCATCTTGGTCAAGCTCGATCCTAGCGAAGGTATTCCGGATGGCATGACGGTCGATGCAGAGGGCAACATATGGTCGGCATGCTGGGGTGGCGCACAGCTCATCCAGTTCGATCCAGATGGCACGGAGATGAGCCGCATCAAGTTCCCAGCGGTCCAGACGTCGGCGGTCAACTTCGGTGGCGACGACTTCACCGACATCTACGTGACGACGGCGACGTTCGGAAGCGATGATCCGATAACCGACGCTGATCCTCCTGCTTACCACTCCATCTCTAACCGAGGCGGTCAGCTATACCGAGTGCGGCAGGACAAGGTGCAGGGGAAAGCGGAGTTCGAGACCGACTTCCATTGGACGTAACATATGTCATTCCGGCGAAAGCCGGAATCCAGAGCGGCGGTTAGGGGTCTGGCCCAAACAGACACCGCGCCGCGCAATCGGAGACTCGGCAGTAGCGTTAGGGGTACTGATTATCCTTATCGAACGCACTGCCCTTCCCCTCTGGATTCCGGCTTTCGCCGGAATGACGTGAGGGGCCGGAATGACGGACAGTGGCGGTAACTCCTACCCGCGCAACGTCTCGTCGAAGCCTACGTGCATTCTTGATGCTGTGGGTTCCGTCTGCCCCTGATAACGGCTACGCAGCTCTTTGGAGCCGTAGGGGTTTTCGGCTGGCGTTGAGAGGTATTGGAAGGAGATCTGCCCTATTGGCATTCCTTTGTAGAGGGTGAGCGGCAATCGTGACACGTTCGACAGTTCGAGCGTCAGATGTCCGTCCCAACCGGGGTCGACGAATCCTGCTGTCGAATGGATGAGGAGTCCGATACGGCCTAGAGAGCTTTTGCCTTCTAGGCGGGCCACGATGGAGTCGCTGAGTGTGATGCGCTCTAGGGTGTTGCCCAAGACGAACTCGCCCGGATGAAGGATGAATGGTTGGTCATCTTCGATCATGACCATCTCATTCAACTCAGGGATGTCGCGCCTCAGATCTATGTGTGGAGCGGTAGAGTTTCGGAAGACCAGCACTTTGTCATCCAAATGCAGATCGACCGAAGCGGGTTGGACATCGCTACCACTGAAGGGGTCGATGCCGATTCGCCCGGAGGCGATCTCGTCTCGGATGCTCTTGTCGCTCAGTACCATGCTTCTAACCGAAGCACGCCCCACAGCCCTCGCTGTGGAGCGTGCGGTTTCAGATTGTATCAACGCCCAAGCAACGCTCGGGTTTACTCGACCACTTTGCTCTTCGCGGCCGCCAGTTTGTCAACGCAACCCGGCTGAGCGATGGCGAACTTGGCGTTTATGCTAGCTCTGATCTCGACATCGCCTGCACTGATAGGAGTGCTCGGGCCGTCGAACGAAGCTGATTCGAGCCTCACGGCTACTGCGTCTCCGTAGACCGGTGTGGATGTGAGTGTTTCGGTCGCGCTGATCAAGATGCCAACTTCCACGCCGAACGACTCGGCGTACAGGTTCGCCCGGTGAAGCGCGTCTTGAACCGCCAACTTCCGTGCCTCATCGAGAGATTCGGTTGTCTGATCAGCCGTGAAATAGATCGAATCGATGCGGACGTTGTCGCCACCCGCGGTGGCCGCGGCATCTATCACTGCACTGAGGATGTCCGTATCCTCATCTTGGGATGTGTCGGCGACATCGATCTCGATCCTCACGCGATTGGATACACGGTAGCCGATGATGACATCACGGCTGCGACGTCCGGTGCTCCCGTCATCCAGAGTGAACTCTTCTTCGACCCACGTCCTCTCCGGCCTGATGTTCAGTCGAGTAGTCGTGATCTGGTCGTCGGTTACACCCTGCTCTTTGACCGCATCGATGATGTTTTGCATTGCGTGTGCCGCCGTGCTTCGTGCGTCGATGAGCGGGTCGGCAATAACGTCGACACCCAACTCGACAACACCGATGTTTGCGGGGATGGTTACGACGCCGGCACCTTGGACGGTGATGCCGTCGGTTCTCGGGTCGCAATACTTCACGTTGCCAATGGCGGCATCGTGAGTCGCCACCACCGTCGCCAGCGATCCGGGCTCCTGAGCGCTCAAAGTCAGCACCGAGACGGTCGAGCCAACGACGGCGAGCAGTGCCACAATTGCGATGCCGATGTATTTCCTCGTGATCAACATTTGGGTGTTTCCTCTTTCAACTGCTTGTTGGTGATCGCCAATCGAAATTGGCTTCTGTTAGTAGAGACGAACGACGACTCGACTTTGTTCCATGCCGAACCTCGATTATCGATGACGGAGACGCGCCTTGGTCAACGCGTTGGAGTTGGTGTTGATGTAGGCGTGGGGGAAGGCGTCGGTGTGGGCGTGCATATTGGAATGGGCGACATCGTTGCGGTGGGTTCAGGAGTGGTTGATGCAGTCGGAGAGCCTGTTGGCGTAGGTGTCGCAGTTGGCGCGATGACGCATGGGACCTCTTCTGGAATCGGCGTCGGAGTCTCTTCCTCGTCTGCGAAGTCATCCGTCATCATCGCCTCGGCGCGGGCAGGGGCAGGGGCCGGAGTGGGGAGGACCTCGACCTCTTTGACCACTTCCACTTCCTTCTCCACTTCCACGAGCTTCTCCATTTCGACAACGACCTCGCGTTCGACGACAACCTCTTTCTCTACGACTACAGTGACGGGCACTTTCTTCTCAACGATTACTTCTCGCTCGACAACCTTCTCGACTTCGACGATCCTTTCCACCTCGACGGTCTGTACAACCGTCTCGCCTGCGACTTGGACTTCCTTTTCGACGACGACGGTGACGATGACCTCTTTTTCGACTTCGACGACTTTTTCGACCTCAATCATCTCCATTGCGGCGGCTTCGGCGGCGGGTTGCATCGTTGCAGCTGGCGCTCCGGATAACGCCGAATCAGAACTTTGCACTTCCTTCTCCACCACGACCGTTTGCACGACTGTATCGCTTTCCGACAACTCATCGAACCGATCAGTTACGTATTCCGAAAGGTCGCCGATCGTCAAGAGCGCGACGCCAGTCAATGCGATCGCGGCTATTGCCAATGGGACGTAGACAGCGGCGTTGCGTAGCCTCAAACCACGCCATCCAGCGCGTGGGTTCAGGATTTTTTCAGTTTCCGACTCCGAATAGCCCTGATGCGCCAACGTCTCCGGGGTGAGTGCGAAGGATCTCGGTGCTTCGACAGTGTCGATAGATCGCAACAACTGCGCGGTTTCACGCACGGTTCGAAGTTCGTCGACATCTACACCTGCCGCACGCAGACGCTGCTCGACGCCTTCAAGCTCTGTATCGCTGGTAGCGTCGAGATACGCGGAGATCAGGTCCTCAACGGGGTCGGGACCGCGGACCATTCTTCGCAAGCGGTCGATCACGGTGCACTCACCCTCTGCGCTCTGTTGTGAAGGTGCGCAATGCTATCGATTTTGGCTGCGATCGACATGTCAACTAGACGCTGTACGCGGCTCAATTGTTCCATTTTTCGCATGATTACAACGTCTGCCCTGCCATTCCACTCGGAAGCAGTCCCGGGAAGCCTCTTAGGCAGTCTCGAACCCGACGCCGGGCGCGGTTCAATCTCGACTTCACGGTTCCGATGTTGACGCCGCAGACGGCCGATGCGTCGTCGTAGCTCTCACCCTGCACGTCGATCAGCACGATAACCTCTCGGTGTTCGTCGCTCAATCCGCCGACGCAGTGCTCTAAGGCTTCTCGCAGCTCGGAGTTGACGGCTACGGCGTGCGGCGAAGGGTTGTCGTCGGACAGTGTCGCAAGGAACGGCGCGTCCTCTTCATCGACCGAGGACTCGCGGCGTCGGTTCTGGCGGCGAAAGTGGTCGTAGGCTTTGTTTCTGGCGATTCTCAAGAGCCACGCGCGGAAATTGCCGCCTCTCATCTTGGAGATGCTATGGAACGCCGAGATGAAGGTTTCTTGAGTGACATCATCGGCCAGCGCGTGCTGGCGGGTGAGACTCATCGCGAATCCGTAGACGGCGTTCTGGTGGATGGCGACGAGACGATTGAATGCATCGACGTCGCCGCCCATCGCCATCGTCAGCAAAAGATTTTCGTCAACCTGCATATAATCTCGTCGCGAAGGACTTTATCGCCGAAAAACTACAATTGCTTACGGGATGACACACCACATCTGGACACAGTTACGTGGCGTTGCGGAGATGATCATCATCACCGCTCTGGTAGTCATATTCGTTCGCAACGTGGCCATTACCTACACTGTAAACGGCCCAAGCATGGAGCCGAGCTTTCAGGAGGATCACCGCGTACTTGTGAACCGTCTAGGGGCGGTACGCTTCTGGGGTATCTCGCTATACGGTCAGCCGGACTTTCTGTTCGAGGGTCCCGAGCGCGGAGACATAATCGTCTTCGAGCCGCAACAGCCCGGAACTGAAAAGATCGTCAAACGCGTTGTCGGACTGCCCGGCGACAAGGTGGATATTTCCGGAGGCGTAGTCAAAGTCAACGAAATCCCAACCAACTACTCCGATCAATTTACGGAGACCAAGTCGCACCACAAATTCCCAGTGGTAGTACCGCCAGACAACTACTTCGTGCTCGGCGACAATCGCGATCAGTCAAACGACTCTCGGAACTGGGGCTATGTTCCTACCGAAGACATCGTAGGCAAGGTGTGGCTGCTCTACTGGCCGTGGCAGGAGACTTCGACGTATTGAGAGTTTGAATCCGAACCCACACCGATAAGTGCGAACCCGCCCCCTGCCAAATCAGACCGCGTTCTTCTAACGTCGCCGTTAATTCTTCGATCGACATCGTTGATTCGTCTTATTGCGCTCCAGTCTTAAGATGCTGTCTTGTGCCGGTACATGAGTGCTTCGGCAAGGTGGTGATTCTCGATGAGGGGCATCTGCTCAAGGTCTGAGATCGTGCGTGCAACTTTCAAGACCCGGTGGCATGACCTTGCAGATAATCGCAAGTGCTTCATCGCGCTTTGGAGCAACGACTTCGCGTCATCCGACATCTTGCAGGAATCCCATACCTCTACCGGTCCCATAAGCGCATTAGACATCACGGTTGATCCTCTGAATCGCTCGTGTTGCAGGTCGACCGCGACCATGATGCGCTCGCGAGCCGCCTCCGATCCCTCTTCGTTGGGCGGAGTGATCAGCTTGTCATACTCGACACGTGGTACATCGACGAACATGTCGATGCGGTCGATCAACGGACCTGAAATCCGACGCTGGTAGCGTGCGACTGCCGGTTCGCCACAGGTGCATGGATGCTGCGAATCACCGTGGTAGCCACATGGGCACGGGTTCATTGCACCAACCAGCATGAAGCTTGCTGGATACGTAGCGCTTGTCCGCGCTCGGCTTATGGTTACCGATCGATCCTCGAGTGGCTGTCGCAAGGTCTCCAAAGTCGCGTTGCCGAATTCGGGCAGTTCGTCCAAGAACAGGACGCCGCGATGGCTCAGTGTTACCTCGCCCGGACGCGGTATGCTTCCACCGCCGATGAGTCCAGCGTTCGATATCGTGTAGTGAGGCGCGCGGAAGGGACGGTGCGTGATCAGTGGACTGCCCGACGGCAATAGTCCGGTTACCGAGTAGATCGTTGTGACCTCCAACGCTTCTTCGGGAGTCATTGGCGGCATGATCGACGGTAGGCACCGCGCTAGCAAGGTCTTGCCGCAACCGGGTGCGCCCATCAATACGATGTTGTGGTGGCCCGCCGCGGCGATCTCCAATGCCCTCTTGGCCTGTTCCTGGCCTCGAACATCACGGAAGTCGTAACCGGTGCGCGTCGATGTGGACGGAAGCATTTCGGGTATTCCGCCGCCCTGCACGATAGGCATGTCGATGCCATCGCGTAGGTAGGACACCAGCTGTTTGAGCGTCTCTGCCGGCCGGATCTCGATGCCGGGTACCAAAGACGCTTCTTTCGCGTTGACGTTGGGGACGAATGCGGTGTCGTACCCCCGATCCTTGCCGGCCTGCAGCATCGGCAACATGCCGTGCGTGGAGCGGAGCTTTCCATCTAACGACAACTCGCCTAGGAACAGCGAACTCGCCACCGCGTCAGGGACCTGTCCGCTGCAGACCAGTATTCCGATGGCGATCGGCAGATCGTACGAAGGCCCGGTCTTCTTGATGTCGGCGGGTGCCAGCGACACCGTTATCCGCCGCATTGGGAACTCCGCGCCGGAGTTACGGATGGCCGCGCGAACGCGTTCGCGGGACTCCTGCACCGACGAATCGGGCAGTCCCACAATGTTGAACCGGGGCAGCCCCGGCGAGATGTCTACTTCTACCTCAACTAGTTGACCGTCTACTCCGCTGACAGCGCACGTGTTCGTCTTTGCAAGCATTTTGCGAATTCTCTCTTTTATAGTTACTCGTAGCCTAATCGCTACTCGGCTATATATTATACATATGTCCTAGCACATAAATGATAAGTATGGCAAAGGGTTCCAAGACTGTCGATATCCTCTCGCGATGAGCATCCTATACAACACTGACGGTCACATAGCCGTTATTACAATCGCCAACGCGCGACGAGCCAACAGCTTGGATAAACAACATGCGCTCGATCTCAGCGAAGCTTGGCGCGCTGCTTGGGATGACCGTAATGTCCGAGTCATCATCCTCACGGGCGAGGGCGACAGGCACTTCTGCGGTGGGCACGACCTCTCTATCCGCGACGATGTCACACCCGAAGAACACGAATTCCTTGCGCTGGAACGCATATTCAGACCACCTTCTGGCTACATAAACGGCTTCCAAACGGGTATCGACGGCGGTATGGCCGACCATTTTCCCCGGATTCACAAGCCTGTGATCGCTGCTGTGAACGGCTGGGCAGTGGGTGCCGGACTATATCTGCTGTTGGCTTCGACCGATATCCGCATCGCGGCGATCGGCAACGCCAACTTCCGTTTTGGCCTTATCTCTCGCGGATGGGTCGGTGCCGGACCGGGTGCGACGATGCTGCTGAAACAGCTCCGATACGCCGATGCCATGAAGATGCTACTCGCCGACGAAACCGTAGATGCCGAGGAAGCGATGAGGATCGGCCTTGTCAACGAAGCAGTTCCAGCTGACCAACTCATGCCACGTGCGTTAGAACTCGCAAAACGCATTGCAGAGATGCCGCCGCTCGCAACAATCAAGATGAAGGAGTTCGTGCATCGCTTCTCCGATCTGCCCGTCGAGCAGGCGTGGAACGTTCAAGCGATGATGAACTTCCTCCTGCTGCAAACGACCCAGGATGCCCAAGAGGGCCGGACATCGTTCCTCGAACGCCGCGAGCCGAACTACACCGGCGAATACAGCGGACTCGAAGGTTTCTACGAGAACCTTACGGATGAGGAACGCGTGCGTCTGGATGAGCTTAAGCGCCAAATAGACTGGTAGCCATAGAGGTATACCAGAGAGTCATCGTTACTTATGGACCGTTGGAACTACGCACGCGACGAACATCCGCCTTACTGCACATGTGTGGAATGCATCGAGGATCGGAAGAACGGCAAGAGCCCGCGTGCGCGCAGATCAGCGTACTCCGGCGGCAACATCATTGAGCGATTCATTTCTCGGTTAAAGCGTTTCTTCGGCGGTTGTTGAAAGCTCGTGATTCTCTCACCTGCGATCCAAAATCCGCCACCAAGCCAATCCAAACAGCGCGCCCAAGACTGCGCAGATCGGTAGCGACGCGATTACGACCACTTCCGTTCCAGCAGTATCGAACTGGAACCACAATGCCAGACTGAAGGCGATCGCCACACTAGCTCCGACCACTCCTCCCAAGAGGATGTATCGTTTGGCGCTCATTCGGTTGATGTTAAACGAACCTCTGCCCTGTACAATTTCGCTTCGCAAAGGTAGGTGATTGTGATGACCAACTCCAACGGCAAAGTTCTTCGCAGCGAAGCATGGTTCGGGCCCCGCGACCTCGAGGGCTTCTTGCATCGCTCCGGTTTGAAGAACCAAGGCTGGGACGAAGACTCGTTCGCTGGCAAGCCAGTCATCGGTATTGCCAACTCGTGGAGCGAGGCGACGCACTGCAACGCCCATCTTCGTCTGGTCGCCGAGCACGTCAAGCGCGGTGTCATCGCCGCCGGTGGTTTCCCGTTGGAGTTCCCCACCATATCTCTCGGCGAGTTTTTCCTAGCACCAACATCGATGCTCTACCGCAACCTGATGGCGATGGATGTGGAAGAGATGATCCGAGGGCTGCCCATCGACGGCGTAGTGCTACTCTCCAACTGCGACAAGACGACGCCTGCGATGCTCATGGGCGCTGCTTCCGCCGACTTGCCAGCGATCATAGTCACCGGTGGTCCGCAACTGAAAGGCAACTGGCGGGGTGAAGAACTCGGTTCGTGCACTGACTGCCGCCGCTACTGGTCGGAACTCCGCGCCGGTACCATCACACAGGCCGAGTATGACTCGATGGAAGAGGCGATATACCGCTCGCCCGGCCACTGCATGGTGATGGGCACCGCCAGCACGATGTCGGTTATATGCGAGGCTCTCGGCATGACGCTACCCGGCGGGGCAGCGATACCGGGTGCCGACTCTCGACGCCGAGTCTTTGCAGAACGTGCCGGTGCGACCGCGGTCGACCTCGTCCAACGCAACGTGCGACCATCTGAGATTCTCACCGAGGAGGCATTTGAGAATGCCGCGCTGTCGTTGCTCGCACTGGGAGGATCTACCAACGCGATCATCCACTTGACCGCCATCGCAGGGCGCGCCGGGGTAGACCTGCCGCTCGCACGATGGGAGGAGCTTTCTGAGCAAGTCCCCGTCATAGCCAATCTCAAGCCATCAGGCAAGTTCCTGATGGAAGACTTCTTCTACGCCGGGGGTGCGCCCGCGTTCTTCAAGAAGATTCTCCACTTGCTAAACCGAGACTGCACCAACATTAACGGTCAGACGCTCGCTGAAAACGTCGTTGATGCCAACTGTCACAACGACGATGTCATCCTGGATCCCGCGCACGCCCTCTACCCTGACGGCGGTATCTCGATCCTGCATGGCTCTTTGGCTCCCGACGGCGCAGTCATCAAACGCTCAGCCGCGTCTCCGAAACTGCTTCAGCACACGGGTCGTGCGATCGTGTTCTCGAGTCCGGCCGACCTCAGTCGGCGTATCGACGATCCCGACCTCGATGTAACCGAGGACGACGTGCTGGTGATGCAGTCGGCAGGCCCGATTGGCGGCCCCGGCATGCCAGAAGCCGGGTTCATGCCGCTGCCGCGCAAGATACTCGAGCAAGGCGTCCGCGACATGGTCCGTATCTCCGACGCGCGCATGAGCGGTACCGCATTCGGCACCGTAGTGCTACACGTCTCCCCCGAATCGGCCATCGGTGGACCTCTCGCACTCGTACGCGACGGCGACATGATCTCGCTGGACGCCAACAGCGGACGCTTGGATTTACTGGTTGACGATGCCGAATTAGCGCGGCGTCAAGCTGAACTAAAGTCTGCACCTACCCCCAACGGACACGCCGACCGCGGCTACATGCATGTCTACAACCGCCACGTCATGCAAGCCCAGCACGGCTGCGATTTTGATTTCGCGGTAGGTAGGACACCTGTGGCGACGCATGTGGAGATGGAGGGGCACTAAACCCCGTCGCGCTCACCTGTTTCCTTAAGGCGTCGGCGCATCCGCAGGTATCAGCCCTTCGGCCTTCATCTCGGCCCAAACATCGCCGGGTATCTCCGCACTCACCAATTCGAAGTTCTGCTCTAACTCCGGCACTGACTGCGCGCCTGGTATCGCCGACGCAACCGCCGGATGTGCGAGCACGAACTGCAACGCCGCGGCCTTCAAATCCACGCCATGCCGCCGGCAGACCGCGTTCAACTTTCGCGCCTTCTCGACCAATTGTTCCGGTGCAATCTCGTAGTCGAAAGTCACCGTCCCGTCCAGATCACGGGCCAATATCCCGCTGTTGTACGGGCCACCGATGATGATCTTCACATCCCGCTCTAAACACAAAGGCAGGAATTCCGGATAAGCCACATGGTCCAGCAATGTGTACCGCCCGGCCAGCAATACCGCATCAATGTCGAACCGATGGATAAACCCGGTCGGCATCTCCCACTCGTTCATCCCGCACCCGATGGCTTTAACGACGCCCTGCTCCCGCAACTCGATCAACGTTGGGAACCCCTCAGCGATCGCTTCGCCTTCTCCATGTGCCGCCCTGTCAGGGTCGTGAATCAGCACAATTTCGACGTGATCAGTTTGTAGCCGTTCCAGACTCTCTTCGATCGATCTCAAGACGTTGTCGCGCGTCCACGTATCTACGCAGTAGTGTTCCGCGAAGTTGTCCGGTGATTCCTCCGCCGTCATACCGCCTTCGACCAGTTCCAACACTCGTCCGACTTTCGTCGAAATCACGTAGCTTTCGCGATCAACACCCTTGAGAGCCGCTCCATAACGGACTTCGCTCACACCGGCTCCGTACAACGGCGCGGTATCGAAATAGTTGATTCCTAACTCCAGAGCCCGCCTCACTATCCTGCGCGCCTCATCGCTCCCAGTACTGCTCTCGAGGCCCTCCGTCACTACCATCCCACTCAAAAAGGCGCCACCCAAGCCGAGCCGCGTAATCTCTACGCCTTGATCTCCAATTGCAACCTTTTCTAGCGGATCCAAATCTCTCCTCCGCGTTATCTCGTTCTCAGGACACTAAAGCAGCGATCGCATCGCCGACCGCCATGGTCGTCGAAGAGCCGCCCAAATCGGGGGTCAACGTTTCGCCTTCTTCTAGCAGATTCTCGACCGCAGATCTGACATCGGCAGCCGCTCCATCTTCGCCAAGGTGATCGAGCATCAGAGCCGAAGTCAATATCTGTGCCATCGGGTTCGCGATACCCATTCCGGCTATGTCTGGAGCACTTCCGTGCGTCGGCTCGAACATTGACGGGCTAATCCGAGTGGGATCAAGATTAGCACTCGAAGCCAGTCCCATCGATCCGGTGATAATCGCCCCGATGTCCGTCAGAATATCTCCGAACAGATTCGATGCCACTACGACATCGAAATTCTCCGGTCGACGGATAAAGTCCATACAAGCCGCATCGATCAACAGCGAATCAGTTGTAATATCTGGATACTCATCCTTCACCGCGTCGAACGTGCGATCCCACAGCACCATGCCGTAGCCTTGTGCGTTCGACTTCGTGATCGAAGTCACGTGCATCTTCTTTCTGCGTTCACGAGCCAGTTCGAAGGCGTAACGGATGACGCGTTCGCATCCTTTGCGAGTGAAGACTGACGATTGCACCGCCACTTCGCCCGGGAAGTCTTGGTACTGGAAACCGCCGACGTTGGCATATTCACCCTCGGTGTTTTCACGCACGACTACGAGGTCGATATCGTAGGGTTTGACATCCTTAAGTGGCGAGTCAACACCTGGTAGCAAAACAGAAGGCCGAACGCACGCGTACTGGTCGAATGCTCTGCGGATCGGCAATAGCAGACCGTTAAGCGTGATGTGGTCCTGTACCTCCGGGTGTCCGACCGCACCGAGGAATATGGCATCTAAGCCCCGCAGTTGCTCCACACCGTCTGACGGCATCATCTCGTCGTGCTCGAAATAGTAGTCCGAACTCCACGGAAACTCAACGAAATCCCACTCGATGCCATGCCTGCCCGCGAGCGCGTGCAAGACCTTTAGCGCTTCGTCAACGACATCGACACCGATACCGTCGCCTTTTATCACCGCTATGCTGTGTTTACCCAATTTGAGACCTTTCCCACAATGTCATTCCCGCGCAGGCGGGAATCCAGAGAATGGCGAAGTGCTTACCTAAATTCCCATATCAAGCCGACCGTGCCTCAATCACCTCCAAAACCCCTGCGATATCGTTTTCGTCCCAACCATTCTCCATCATTGTGTGGAAGAGCTCCTCGGATTTGATCGCCAACTCCAGCGAGAGCCCTTCCGAGGCGGCCAGGTCCTTGATTATGCCTAGATCCTTATCGAGGTTGCGGACTGGTGCTGCCGAGTCCTCGAAATCACGCGCCGCGGTTATCGGTGCGCTCCGATCAACCATTGCGCTCGCACCCCAAGCTACACTGAGCAATTCCGCTGCGACTCCGATATCTACACCCGCCGAGTTCGCTAACGCAAACGCTTCGGCGGCGGCAACTGTGTGCACGCCTACGAGTAGCTGATTGATCAACTTCATCGCCGTGCCTGCACCGTTCGGCCCCATATGGCGGACGTTGGCGCCCATTAGCTCGAAATATGGCAACGCTTTCGTGAACGCCTCGTCGGAGCCACCGCACATAATCGCCAGCGTTCCGGCTGCGGCACCGGTAGGTCCGCCGCTGATCGGCGCGTCGATGAACATCGCGCCTTTCGCTTCCGCCGCTTCCGCACACTTACGTGAGGTTCCAATATCGACCGTGCTGTGGTCCACGATTATCTGACCGGGCTCACAAGCCGGAACGACCTCGCCAATGATCACGTCCAACGATGTCTGCACACTAGGTAGGCAAGCCAGAACGACATCAACTTTGGACACCAGATCTGCGGATGAACTCGCTCCCGTAGCGCCTCGATCGATCATCGCCTCTATCTTCGACTGCGTCCGCGTGTAAACGACCGGCTCCGCACCCTTGGCGAGCAGATTGTCCGCCATTCCCTGTCCCATATAACCCAGTCCGATGAATCCTACCGACATGTTCGATTGCTCCTTAACCTAGCCTTGCCTAGTTTGCTGAGACGACGCCATGCGCGCCGATAGTCAATTGTGCATCACGAAGATACACGCACGTTCGCTCAAGATAGACGCCGAAAGTATATAAGCGCCAGTGCACGTTCTTCCCGCAAACGCGGCATCAAGGATCGGGTTGCGTGCCCCGAAGACTAATCGAGTTGCCGCAGTCTGGGATCTAGCCGGTCCCTCAGCCAGTCACCGAAGAAGTTCATCGCCATGACCAAAAGGAAGATCGACAAGCCCGGGAAGAACGACGACCACCATACGCCGTTGATGAGATACTGGTAACCCTCGTCAACCATCTTGCCCCAAGTAGGTATCGGGTCGGGAATGCCGACGCCGAGGAACGACAGCGTCGATTCGGTTAGGATCAGTCCGCCAACTCTTAGCGTGGCGATGACGAGAACGGTGCTGACTGTGCCGGGCAGGATGTGCCGCATCATCAAACGCAGGTTGCTGGCGCCCATAATTCTCGCCGCCGAGATGTAGTCGAGCGACCGAATCGTCAGCACGTCGGCCCGGATCTGCCGCACGAACGGCGGCCATGCAATCATCGCGATGATGATAATTACCGTCGTCTCTGTCGCTCCAATCGTCGCTCCGACCATGATGGCGATCAACAGGAACGGCAACGCGTTCCAAATGTCAACGAAGCGCATCAAAATCTCATCGATCCACCCGCCGTAATATCCACCTAGGATGCCCATCGCGGTGCCGATGATGACACCCGATATGAGCGCGTATCCCGACACTTTAAGTGAGATGCGAGCACCGTGGATGATTCGGGAAAGAATGTCCCTGCCGAGGCCGTCACTGCCTAAAATGAACTCGTTTCGAGTGAAGCCCTTCTTGGACGCGATCATGTACCCGATCAAGCCTTCGTCGGTGCTCATGTCAAAGTCGGCCTTGTTCGCAGCGGTATCGTTCTCCGGTCTTGGCTGGCCCCAAGTCGGTGCCATCAAGTTGAAATTCAACTTCTGCACTGCTGGGTCGGTTGGGGAGATCCAATCCGCAGAGAACGCAACCACCGCAACCAGCAACAATATGATGATCGGAATGATCGGCCAGCGGCGCAACACGTACCAGATCTGAGACGGCAGAGGGCGTTTCACGGTCCTCAAACCCGTCGACGGTGCGTCCACCGTTTGCACCGCTTCTTCAGCGGAGAAACGATTCTCTTGGCTTTGGTCGGTTGCCAAATCTCAGTTCCAATTGTCCGCTAGTCGAACCTGATCCTTGGGTCTATCAGCGCGTACACGACATCCGTCAGGAATGTCGCAACGACGTAGACCAAAATAAACATCAACACCGCGCCTTGCAGTATCGGAAAATCATTGCCGTGCACGGCTTGGATAGCCATCTGACCAATGCCCGGCCGCGAGAAGATCGTCTCCACCACCAGCGCACCTTCGATGAAGCCGGCGAACGCCAATGTCGACGCTGTCAACGGCTGGATCAACGCGTTGCGGAACGCGTGCTTCCACACCACGAAAGATGTCGCAACACCTTTAGCCCGAGCCAGCTTCACATACTCGGATTCGAGAACCTCGAGCATCGCCGATCTCGTGAGCCGCAAATAGCCTGCCAAGCCGCCAAGCGTCATCGCCGTCACCGGCAACACGAGATACTCCAACTGCCATAACGACGGCTCCTGCGTCGAATCGCCGGCCAAACCCGCCGGCAACCAATCCAACCACACCGCAAACACCTGAATCAGAATTATCGCAAACCAAAATATCGGAATCGATTGACCGATCAGCGCCAAGAATCTGCCACCGTAGTCTGCCAGAGTCGCCCTCTTAACGGCCGACAACACCCCCAAGCCTACTCCAATCACACCTGAAAACAACCACGCGAACGTCCCGAGCTGAAGGCTATGAGGAATTTTCTCCGTGATGATCCGCGCCACCGGCAACTTGAACGCCAGATTTTGACCAAGATCGCCGCGCAAAACACGGCTCAACCAGAGCAAATACTGCTCCGGATACGTCCGATCCAGCGCAAGCTCTTTGCGGATCTCCGCTACCGCTTCATCCGAGATGCCGTACCCAGACGTGGCGAACAGCAGCAAAGGGTCGCCAACCGCACGTGATAGCGAGAACACGATCGCCGTTGCCGCAATCGTGCTGAGGATCATGAAGAGGAATCTTCTTATTAAGAAACGACGCATGATGCGAAAAGATGTTACCCCAAGCCTTGGATCTAGGTGTGAACCCTAGCGCAAGTCCAAGGACAGAATACCCCTTCTTGAATGATTGGCTCTCGCGCCCCACACCAGACCAAGGTCTACCGGACGCCCATTGAGAGCGCTTGGGTTTCGCCACCGGACGTCGCAATGTAACCGCGACGTCCGGTGGCGGGAACTCAGTTAGAGCAGCTCATCTCTATTGAGCCAGCTCGATGTCCCACAGGTTGTTGATACCGCTAGCTGCTGCTCGGTCTTGCGGCCAAGATGCAAACTTGTTGCGGTTCCAGAACCAGTCTTGCGGGACTGCGACAACGCCAGGCTGCAGGTTCCAGTAGTAGACGTACTGCAGGTAGCGGTTCGCAAAGTCGGTCGCCTCTGCCGTGTCGCTGGCAGATGCCATGCCTTCGTAGAGCTCCAAAATCTTCGGCGACTCAAAGCCACATCCGAAACCACCACGTGTCAGTGAGGTCTGAACTAGGCCCTTAGGGAAGTGCCACGGGTTCGACTCTCGACCCTTGTCACAAGAGGTGATCCACGGGTGCACGTTCGCTCGGTTCACAACCGTCGGACGGAACGTCACGTACGTGAACTTCAAGGAGAAGGTCGATAGGCCGATGTCGGACCAGTAACCGGCAACTGCGTCTGCAACTTCACCGGTGACCGATGCGCCACCACCAAGCTCTGGGCCTGCGTACACCGAAACCTCGAACGTGTCGTTGCCGAGAATGTCGGACTTCACGGAGGACTTGATCCACTTGGCATCTTGAGACTTGATGATCTTCACGGCCTCAATCGGGTCGTACTCATACGTGCAAGGTCCGGTGCCTGCCGGCGCCTCTTCGGTGTAAACACCACCTGGCTCTTGCGTGCACTGAACTGTTGCGTAGTTCGGGTGACCCCAAGCGAAGTACTCGACTTGGACGACGTTTCCGAGGCCCGCGAGTAGCGACTCGTTTACGGCGTCGCGGTCAACCGCGATAGCCATCGCGTGACGTATCTGTCGCGCCTGTTCCATGTCACCATCGCCGTGGGAACCGGTGTAGTTACCGATCCATGCGTGGTTGTGCACGAACGGGCCCTTCGGCGGAAGCGGCTCGCCAGATTTGGCGTCCGTGTCTTCCCAGAGGTTGCCCGAGAAGAAGATGCCGAGCTGGACCGCGCCACCTGTTCCTGACTGACCCCAGTTACTGGAGTCGACGATCAGGTTGGCTGCGTCTTTAGGCTCGAGCTGAGCGGTGTCGATCTGACCCGTGCGCAACAACGTTGCACGGTTGGTCGGGTCGCCTGCCTGAACCATGATGATGGTGCTGGTCTTCGGGCTGAACTTCCAGTGACCGTCATCCGCTGATAGCACTATCCGGTCGTCCGCAATCCACGTGTCAACCAGGTACGGGCCGCTCGCAACGATGGTGTCTCGGACGAAGTCCTCACCCTCGGTATCAAATGCGCTTTTCGAAAGGACCGGGAATGCTTGACCCGACTGGTTGACGTAGTCGTCTTTCCAAGTGCCGTCAAACGCTGGGCTGCCGTCCGCCTTCGTGGCGAAGTTCCACTCGACTGTCCAATCGTCAACTACGCGCCACTCACCCCAGAGACCGGCAAAGTCGCCTGCCTGTCCGTGAATCGAGGTCGTGTTCGTCGCGTTGTTGGCGTCGTTCATGCTCCAAGCAACGTCTTCAGCCGTAAGCTGGCCGTAGTTCTTGTCCTTCGTGCGGAACTCGATGCCGTCTTGGATGGTGACCATTCCGGTCGTCAAGTCATCGCTGATCGACCACGTGGTCGCGACCCATGGGAGCGTCTCGTCGGCGGCGCCACGACGGAACAGAGTCTCAGCAACACCCCAGTTCTTGAGCGCGTCAGATGCTTGGTTGGCATTCCTGCCGACCTGCTGGCCAATGCCCGCAAAACCGATAACGGCCGCGCCGCCCTCGGTCTTGGGGTCTGGTGCGCCGATAGTGCCGACTAGGCTTGCAGTCGCCGTAGCTTCCGGCGCCTCAATCTCGACGATCTTCTCGACCTCTTTAACGACCTCTCGGAGAATTTCCTTCTCGACTTCTACCGTCTGGATCTCGGTCACTTGGACCTCGACCTCTTTCTCGACGACAACAGTCTGGACGACCGTCTCACCTTGGACTTGGACTTCTTTGACGACCTCAACGGTCTGAATTACCGTCTCGCCCTGAACCTGGACCTCTCTTTCGACAACGACCGTCTGAATCACGGTTTCGCCGCCGCAAGCCCAGGCCCCTAGAACGGCGATTGCCACCGCGCTAGCGAGCAGGTACTTTTTGATATTTTTCATCTTCTATACATGACCTCCATGTATGTTTTCTTGCTAAGCAACACCGCGAAACCGCGACGTACAAAGCAGTAGAGCTGGACGAACCAGCACATCTAGCGCCGATAAATCTAAACGAAATAAACCGCGATGTCAAACATCCGATACCCGATTGAGTTCGTATTTCGTCTGCTTAGACTCGCCACAGAGTAAAATTCGAGCATCCAATCAGCCAGCGTTTCACACCAAATCATGCCCTCAAAAACCAGCGTCCTCTATTGGAAAGAGATCCCCGTCCAAGTCAAATCCGAGGATGCCGACAACACCGTCTCTCTGCCTCTCGATCATCGCTTCCAAGAAGCCGCCGACGCCGTCGCAATGATGGACGGATCATACGGCTCCGACGCCTATCTCGACGCATGGCAATGGGGCGACGCGACCGAATCTGAACTCGACGCCGAGACTGCCGCTCAACAGCTGGCCGAGCGCATAAATGACGGCATGCCCGACGACTTCGTATCCCGCATCCGAGACCTTCACGACGCTGGCGATCGTGTCGAGGAGCCGGGCGCCATCGACCACTGGGTAGAATAGACCCATGACTACTCAGGTCAAATCCACCCACGAAATCCTCCAGCGTCTCGACAACGAGATACTCGTATTCGACGGCGCGACAGGAACCTATCTCCAGCAACACGGCCTAGAATCAGGCGGCTGTCCCGAACTGATGAACGCCGACGCGCCCGATACCATCCGCGGCATGGCGCGCGAATACTTCGACGCCGGCTCCGACATCGTTCTCACCAACACCTTCGGCGGCACCAAATTCCGCCTCAAACACTACGACGCGCAGGACCGCGTCCACGAACTAAACGCACTAGCCGCTGAACACGCCAAATCCCAAGCCGGGCCCGGTCAATGCGTCGCCGGTTCCGTCGGTCCCACCGGCGAGTTCATCGAACCTCTCGGAATGGTCAGCGAAGCCGAGATGTACGACGCATTCACCGAGCAGATCGTCGCCCTCGAAGAAGGCGGCGCAGACGCCGTCATGATCGAGACCCAGATGGTCCTCGATGAAGCACAGATCGCCATCAAAGCCACCCGTGAGAACACCGATCTCGTCGTCATGGCCACAATGGTCTTCGACAAAGGCCCACGTGGCTTCTTCACCATGTGGGGCACCCCACCGGAAGACGCCGCCACTGGACTGCGTGAAGCCGGCGCCGATGTCGTCGGATCCAACTGCGGAAACGGCATCGACAAGATGATCGAGATCGCCGACCAGATGCGCCCCGTCGTAGACTGCCCTATCGTCATCCAGTCCAACGCCGGCATCCCGGCATATAAAGGCGGCGAAATCATCTATCCCGAATCGCCGGACTACATGGCGGAACGCTACAAGCAACTAGCCGAAGTGCCAGTCCAAATCCTCGGCGGCTGCTGTGGAACCACACCTGAACACATCCAAGCACTCGTCGAAGCAGTAAAGTAACCACATAACTAATTAGGAGAGCCGTCGTTACCTACTCAAAAGGCATAACCCGCGAAAACATCATCGCCGCTCCGCTCCGAACCTTAGGACGCTGCATCGAACTCGTCGCGGTCGATCCCCACTTCCACGACATCACCGTCGGCCTCTACCTCCGCGACCGGACGCTCACCATCCACACATTCTCCCAAGTCGAAGGCACCGCCAAACGCATCGAGACCATCCGCGAACGCCTCTGCGCCCTCGCCGACGTCGATCCCTCATCCGACGCCACCAACCAAGCCGAACTGATCTCCCAGGAGTTCTACGACCGACCCCTCCGCTTCGCCTTCACCGAAGCCGTCGAGAAGACCAACCCTATACCCACCGGCCCCATCTCCGTCGCCGACACCAAATCGCGCCTCACCTTCACCGTCACCCCCGAACACTCCGACGAACTCGGTTGGACCTACCACGTCACCGCCGCCGGCGAATTCGCCCGTCCCCAGATGCGCATCATGGCCGTCGTCGGTGGCTACATGCGCTACGGCGAGTGCGAACGCGTAGGCGAAGACCGTGACCGATTCCGCTTCAAACACGGCGAACGCCTCGACCGCTTCGCCCGACTCCTACTCCCCTACGCCCGCAACGTCAGCGCCGTCGACACCATGCTCGAACAAGCCGACCTAGCCGGCCAGATGACAACGCAGACGCTAGGTTTCGCCAGCAACTAAACCGAATACGTAATTCCGGACCAATCACGTCATTCCGGCGAAAGCCGGAATCCTAGAGAAAAAGGAGGGCCACTAATATGCCATCCACAAAATACGCCGGAACCCTCACCTCCAAAGAGCGGACCCTCCGCGCCCTCCGTGGTGAACCCGTCGACCGACCGCCCGTCACCAATCCCACCAACGTCGCCACCGTCGAGCTGATGGACCTCGTCGAAGCACCATTCCCCACCGCCAACCGCGACCCTGAGATGAACGCCCGACTCGCCGCTACCGGCTACACCCAGCTCGGTTTCGACGCCATCGCACCATACTTCTCCATCATCCAAGAGTCATCCGCCCTCGGATGCGAGATGCAGTGGGAAGGCAAAGACAACTGGCCCACCGTGCGCATGACTCGACCCATCTGGAAGACCGTCGACGACATCAAAATGCCCGACGGCTTCCTCGATCACCCCGACAACTGGACCATCATCGAGTCGATCCGCCTCCTCAAACAGGAGTTCGGCGACGAAGTGGCCATCGTCGGCAAGACCATGGGCCCTTGGACCCTCGCCTACCACGTCTTCGGTGTCGAACCCTTCCTACTCGCCACCGTCGACGACCCGCCGATGGTCATGGACATGCTTCACAGGTTGAAACAGTTCACCATCGAGTTCGGACTCGCCCAGATCGAAGCCGGCGCCGACGTGCTCACCCTCCCCGACCACGCCACGGGCGATCTCGTGAGCGGCGAATACTACCGACGCTTCCTAATGGACCTCCACCACGAATTCGTCGAAGACCTCCCCGTCCCGATCATGCTTCACATCTGCGGCGCAACTACCGACCGTATGCCCTACATCGCCACCACTGGCATGGCCGCATTCCACTACGACTCCAAGAACGACCCCCAAGAGTCGATGGACGCTGTAGACGGGGGTATCAATCTAGTCGGCAACATCAACAATCCCGTAACCCTCTACTCCAAAGGCCCTGAAGAAGTCCGAGCCGAAGTCTTCAAAAACCTAGACGCCGGCGTCCAACTAATCGCCCCCGAGTGCGCCATCCCACTAAAAACCAAACTCGAAAACCTCCTAGAAATCCCCAGAGCCGTAGAAGACTGGGCCGCCGAACACTGGGACTACTCCGAGAATTAACCGTAGAATCGTAAGCGTCGATTACCAAGCCGTCCCCTTCGCGGAGCGTAAGGGGACGCGAGCAAGCGAAGCGAGATCGCAGGGGATGCCGGGGTGAACTGGCAACGCGGTTCCACCACCCGGGGAGGAAATACGGCAGGCAAAAAGAGCAGATACATCAGCATCGCGCAGGTTCAGAGATCGAAATGCAACGCACCTATACAGTTCTGATCGAAAAGGGCCCGACTAGTTGGGGCGCTTACATCCCGGATATACCCGGTTGTTTCGCTGCCGCCGACACTGAGGAAGAGGTAAAAAAACTGATTGTCGAGGCTGGCAATTCACACCTCCAAATGTTGACGGAAGAAGGGCTGCCAATCCCTGAACCTCTGGCTGTATCACAGCAGGAATTCCAACTCGTTTAGCCCTGTCATCTGAGGGAACGCCTGCCCAACGCCATTTAGAATCGAAATGTCCGCTGCATAACCGCGCGCCAACAATCCGCGACTAAACCGCTTCCCATCACCCATGCCAATCGTCAACGACGGCCTACAACGTGAGTTCGAATGGGTCACCAGACCCGGCGAGCAGAAACACATCAGCGAAGCTCTAGACCTCGCCGACGAGGTGATGCAAGAGATCGCATACCAGCTCATCATCGGCAAGAACCTCGAAGTCGACCGCCTCACCAAAGAGTGCCTCGACAACGGCTACACCGCCAACCACATCCTCGATCACGGGCTGTTAAACGGCATGGCCATCGTCGGCGTCAAGTTCCGCGACAACGTCATCTTCGTCCCTGAAGTCCTCGTCGCCGCACGCGCCATGAAGGCCGGCATGACCCATATCGAACCCATCCTCTCCGCATCCGGCATCGAGCCCATCGGCACCGTAATCATGGGCACCGTCAAAGGCGACCTCCACGACATCGGCAAGAACCTCTGCATCATGATGCTCCGAGGCGCCGGCTGGACCGTCCACGACCTCGGCGTCGACACCTCACCCGAAGAGTTCGCAGACGCCGTCATGGAGTTCGAAGCCCAAGTCGTCGGCATGTCCGCCCTACTCACCACCACCATGCCCAACATGGGACGCACCATCTCCTACTTCGAAGACATCGGACTCCGCGACGAAGTCCGCATCATGGTCGGTGGCGCACCCGTAACCCGCGAATTCGCCGACGAAATGGGCGCCGACGGCTACGGCGAAAACGCCGTAGACTGCGTAGAAACCGCCAGCGACCTCCTACAACTCCAAAAAGAACTCGCCTGACCCACCCGTCAGCACCAAGCCATGAAAAATGGCAACAACCTATATCCCTCCACTTCGCAAAGCGAAGAGAACACCGTAGGGGCAGGTTTCAAACCTGCCCTTGCTAGGGATGCCCGCGACGGAAACAAACCCGTCATTCCCGCAAACCCTCCCGTCATTCCCGCGCAGGCGGGAATCCAGAGAAAAACAAAGCACACCGCTTTCCTGTCCCCTTCACGAAGCGTAAGGGGACGCGCCAAGCGAAGCGGCGGCGCAGGGGATGATCGGAGTGGCACCCGACCACTCCCCTCTCCCTCGATGGGAGAGGGTCAGGGTGAGGGTGAAAGTGGCGGCCGAGAGGCGAGCGACGACGACCAACCCAACCTCGACGTCGAAGCCGCACGCAAAAGCATGACCCGCATGGCAAACATCTTCGCCGACATCGCCAAACACGCCGAAGACTCCAGCCTCACCAGATGCCCCTACAAAGACGCCCGCTCCCGCTGCACCGCCAAATTCGGCTGCCGCAACCAACACTTCACCAAAAACCCCCTAAACCCACCAATCTGCACAGCCAAAGACGGCGACCTCGACTACCGCTCCGCATGGGAAATCTGATAATCCTCCCCTTCGCGCAGCGAGGGGGACGCGGGCGAGCGAAGCAAGACCGCAGGGGGTGCCCGGGGCGGACGGGTGGTAAGGTTTCCCCCGTTCACGGGGGAAATGTCCGCAGGACAAAGGGGGCCCAACGAGGTAGGTGCGGCCCATCACAGCACATCATCCAAAATCATCGACATCATAGTTCAAAATCCCACCACCATCATCCCCTCTCCCTTGATGGGAGAGGGCTAGGGTGAGGGTGAAAACACGGTTCAGATGTCCCCCCTAATCCACAACCAAACTCAACTCCCCCTCGAAGCTGGCAAGACCCTCTTCGACTACGCCGACGACCTCGCCGTACGCGTACCAACCTCCTGCAACCGCAACGGCGAATGCCACGAATGCATCGTCGAAGTCCGACGCGGCATGGACGCCCTCGAACCCCTCAACGACACCGAAGACTTCCTCCGCGACAACTACCGACTAGCCTGCCAAGCACGCGTCGTCGACATCGAAGCCGACATCGAGTTCAACGTCCTAAGACGCCAACCACGCATCCTAACTGAATCCATCGACCCCCAAGACATCAATAAAGAAAACATCGAACTAGACCCCCTAACCACCCGCGAAGGCAACAACATCATCTTCAAAGGAGACCTCCCCCCCTTCGCAAAGCGCAAGGGGGCGCGAGCGAGCGAAGCGATGCGAGCGGGGGATGCCCGGGGAGGTGTGGGGGATGCCCACGCCCCCCGCATCATCGACCGCTACCGCGGACGCATCCTAGGCATCGCCGCCGATATCGGAACCACCACCGTCGCCATGAACCTCGTCGACCTCGAGACCGGCGACATCCTATACACCGCATCCTTCGAGAACCCCCAGCGCTTCGGCGGCTCCGACGTCATGAACCGCATCTCATACGACACCGGAACCTACCGAGGCGAACTTAAAGCCGTTCTCATCTCCAGCATCAACTACGAGATCGGCGAAATGGTCCGCGCCCTCAAGATCCGACGACGCCACATCGTCGAACTCGTCGCCGTCGGCAACACCACCATGCGCGACATCCTATTCGGCATCGACGTCGAACCCATCGGCCAGAAACCCTACAAGTCCCACATCGAAGACGACTTCCGCAACGGCAACCGCGACACCACCGCCATCAATGTCCAAGCCCACGAACTCGGCATCCGCATAAACCCCAACGCCAACATCTACAGCGGCCCCTTAATCGCCTCTCACATCGGCTCCGACGTCGCCGCCGACCTCCTAACAATCGCCATCGACCAGCAAGACGACCCCGTCATGCTAATCGACATCGGCACCAACACCGAAATCATCGCCGGCACCAAAAACCAACTCCACGCCGCCTCCTGCCCCGCCGGTCCAGCCTTCGAAGGCGGAAACGTAACCTACGCCATGCCCGGCTACAACGGAGCAGTAGAACGCGTAAAAATCCCCGATGCCGACGACAAATCCCCTCTCCCTCGATGGGAGAGGGCTAGGGAGAGGGTGACGGGGCCGGGAGGGGTTGCCCCCGTCAACGGGGGAAATGTCCGAAGGACAAAGGGGGAATCGTCCCCATCGCAAAGCGGAAGGGGGCGCGCGCAACCGCAGCGACGCTCGCAGGGGATGGCCGGGGCTGTGGCATATACACATCAGACGCTGCCGGCGAAAATGGAGGTGTATAA
>VXSB01000045.1 GCA_009838175.1 Chloroflexota bacterium | reverse complement strand
GTTGTTGGGGTCAGGGTGATGTCTGAACCGGGGGCTGAGCGGGTTCCTAATCGAACGGTTTCTCTCAAGATAGTACTTCCTTGTCAAATTCTTGTTAGGCTAGACGTATGGTAGATCTGAACGTACCAGCTATTGACAAACTAGTTGATTATGCGGCTAGCGGAATCGGAGCTGTAGCAGGCCCGATGCTGGCTCCTTGGCGCGCAGGCAGGGAGGCGAAGGCTCGTTTGATATCCGCGCGGGCCACTGCGGAAGAGATGACGGTTTTGGCTTCGGGTCAAGCAAAATCCTTAGACATCATTACTCAAGCACGCAAACTAGCGAACCTGTCCCTAAAAGACGTCGACTTGACCGCCGTGGGAGAAACCACGATGGAAGGTTTGGTCGCACAAAGAATCGAGTACCAAGAAGCGAAGAGGCAAGACAACATCAAACAGGTTGTGAGTATCGCTGCCGAAGAACTGGGCGAGAAAACGGTTCAAAACCACGAACCTGATCATGATTGGACCGCTAGGTTTTTCAATGAAGTTCAAGATGTCACAAACGATGATATGCAACATTTATGGGGTAAAGTATTGGCTGGTGAAGTGCAACGGCCTGGCAGCACATCACTTCGCACTCTAAGTTTGTTGAGGAATCTCGACCAACGGACAGCCAAGCTCTTTGTCCAACTTTGCTCACTCGCTATTGCATCGATGGACGATATGAGAGTCCTGCATTTCGACAATTACGACAACGGCAACGGCCTGAAAAAATACGGTATCGATTATGGCAAATTGAACACTCTGGAAGAAAACCAACTGATCAGGCCGGATTACAATTCTTGGCGCGATTACGCCGCGTCTGTGGGACGCGGATTGCCAGGACTCGCTGCCGGTGTTCATCGACCAATGGTGAGGGTACCATTTAGTTTCCAACGCAAGTACTGGTTTTTGTCTACAACAAACGGACTGAGACCGGAAAGAGAATTGAGACTGTACGGTATGGCGTTGAGCCAGGCTGGTCTGGAACTTTCGAGATTCGTGCAGATCGAGCCAGCGCCAGAATATGCAAGCGATCTCAGATCATTTTTTGAATCGAAACAGTTGAGGTTGATTGAAGCTGGGAGCGATCAGCCTGAGATCTTCACTATTCAACCACCAGATAACGCCGCGTAGTGTAGTAGAGCTGGTGTGTTTGGATGGGCGGGATGATATTGATTAGGGGTGTGTCGCCCGTCCCTGTCCAGGCATCCCCCGCTCGCGTCGCTCTGCTTGCTCGCGCCCCCTTACGCTGCGCGAATGGGGTGGGGGATTTAGGGCTGTTCGAGGAGGTTGGTGACTTCGGTGAGGAGGGTTGGGAGTTTTTGCTGGATGATTTCCCAGATTTCTTGGTTTCGAATTTCTGGGTAGCGGTGGACTAGGATAATGCGGAAGCCGATGATATCTCTGTAATCGGTTATCTGGGAGGCGATGTCTGGGTGGTGGGTTTCGAGTCTGGTCATGGCTTCGCCGATGATGATGAATAGGCGCTCGACCAACAGTGAGACTTTCCAATCTCCGTTGTATTCGTCGAATGTCGTCTCGGCGGTCAGTGAGTTGATGCGCTGGGCTGCTTGTTGGATGTCCCACAAGTAGCTCTTGGGGTCATGCCTCATAGATGGGCTCTTTTGTTGCGTCAACGGATCTTCGGAAATAGGGATTAACTACGTTCTTGTAGACGACAAGGTCAACGTGGCGTCCGAATAGGGTCTGAAGGGCATCGGTAAGTTCAAGGCGTGTTTGGAAGCGTCTTCCAGCTACTGCTTCGTCGAAATCGACTAGGAAGTCGATGTCGCTGGTTTGGGGGTTGAAGTCGCCAACGGCTGCGGATCCGAAGACTTCTAGGCGCTTGACGTGGTGACGTCGGCAGATTTCGGCGATGTCGTCGGTGTGGTTTTGGATTAGGGGGATCATGGTGGGTGGGGGTTTTGAACTATGATTTTAATGATTTTGAATGATGGGCTGTGATTGGGTGTTGGTTGTTGGGAGGTGTGTCCATCGTTTCGGGCGTGTGAACCCCCTGCGTCTCGCTGCGCTTGCCGCGTCCCCCTTTTGCTGACGCAAAAAGGGGAGGGTCACCCTCTCCCATCAAGGGAGAGGGGACATCGCCGCCTCTCCGCGCCCCTCTGGATTCCTGCCTACGCAGGAATCCAGAGGGGCGCGGGTATGACGTTCATGCCCCCTTTGTCCTTCGGACATTTCCCCCGCTTGCGGGGGAAAGCCCGGCCCTTTGGCTACCCGTTCCCCCTTATCCCCGGATCAAGTCCGGGGCAGGCTCTAGCCCTTTCCCATCGAGGGAGAGATGAGGTATCAGGTATAGAATGACCTGCAAGTAAGGGAGTTAAGTCATGAAGCTGTCACGATCGGCGCGATTTTCGATCCTAGCTCTGATAGTCCTGACGTCCGCGCTACTTGCCGCTTGCACGGAGGAGCCGGAACCAGTCACGATCATCAAAGAGGTTCCAGTAGAGGTCATCAAGGAGGTCGAAGTTGAGAAGGAGGTGATTAAGGAAGTTGAGGTGGAGAAGGAAGTGATCAAAGAAGTTGAGGTGGAAGTGGAGAAAGAGGTGATCAAAGAGGTCGAGGTGGAGAAGGTGGTGGAGAAGATTGTCGAGGTCGAGAAGATTGTGGAGCCCACTCCGGAACCAGAGGTTTCAGCGGGGCCGCCGATCTACCAGATGGGAATTTTCGAGGAGCCTATTTCTAGGAACTTCTGGAACTACTACGGAGGACCGGCCGGTTCGGTATGGACCCAATACGTGCTCGACGGTCACTCTGGCGCGTTGTACGGCTACTCGGACCAGCGGTTCGACTGGGTACCAGGTCTAGCAGCGGACTTCCCGACAGATCTGATCAAAGAGACGGTGGGCGACGGCGAGTTCTGGACGGCAGAGGTGCCGATCAGGGACGATGTCACTTGGAGCGATGGCGAAGGGCTGGACGCCAACGATTTCGTCTTCACGGTCAACACGGTAATGGACTTGGGTCTCTCGTCGAACTGGGCGGCGGTGGTTGACCAGGCGTTCTTGGACCGCGTCGAAGCGCTCGACAGCCACACGCTTAAGGTGTTCTTCAAGACCGCGGACGATGAAGGCAATCCGCAGACACCCGGGTTGAGCGTCTGGCAGTTCGGCCTCGGCTTCATGCCGGTACTTGCCGAGCACTACTGGTCGCCGGTTGTCGAGGAGGCGAAGAAAGCCGGTGAGATGGAACAGCAGCAGGAAGCACTGTTCGCACATGTCCCCGAAGGAGAACCTACGCTCGGCGGATTCACGTTCAACAAGTGGGAACCCGGCGCTTTCTTCGAGAACAATACCGATCCCAACTACTTCGACAGCGGGACGGTAGTCACGTTGTACGACAACGGTGCCTACTCGGTATCCAATGACCGCACAGGACACTCAGCTACCTACTTCGGAGAAACAGGTGGCGACAAGGTTCTCGAATACACAGTCGGCCCCCACGTCGAGTCTGAGCTATTCAGCATCTACGGCAACCAAGACGCGGCGATCCTCGCTCTCACCAAAGGCGATATTGACTACGTCTTCAACCCTCTAGGACTCGAAAAAGGCTTCCTCGACCGTGTCAGGAACACTCCCGATCTGCAGATCGCCCAGAACGCCAACAACGGCGTCCGATACATCGGCTTCAACGTCCGTAAAGCCCCGATGAACATCACGGAGTTCAGACAGGCCGTGGCTACGGTTATCGACAAGGAGTTCGTCGCAAGGACTGTTCTTCAAGACGCGGCCATACCCGTGTACGCGATGGTGCCCGAAGGCAACGAGTTCTGGCACAACGCAGATGTTCCGACGTACGGCAAGGACTTGAGCCGTGGCGATCGGATAGCCCAAGCCGTCGAGCTTCTCAAGAGCGCGGGCTTCACATACGAGGAAGAGCCAGAGATCAGCGAGGACGGCAACTTCGTTGCCAAGCAAGGCAAGGGTCTCAAGATGCCGGACGGTACGCCGGTACCTGAGATGACGCTTATCGCGCCAAGCGCGGGATACGATCCCATGCGGTCAACATTCGCCATCTGGGCCGACCGTTGGATGAACGACATCGGGATACCGGTCCGCGCCCACCTCACCGGATTCAACGTGATCGTGGACGAGCTCTTCAGCGATACGGTGGCCGAAGACCTCGACATGTGGATGCTCGGTTGGGGACTGTCGATCTTCCCGGACTATCTCGAGAACTTCTTCCACAGCAGGCACTCCCCTGAGATCGGCGGTGGTTACAACTGGGGCGGATACGCCAACAGTCAGTTCGACGAGCTTGCGCTGGGATTGCTTTCGGAGACGACGATAGATGGCGCGCGCGACAAGGTGTTCCAACTCCAAGAGTTCCTAGCCGAAGACCTGCCGTACGTGCCGTTGTTCACCACACCGAAGTTGGACGCGTACCGCCCGTCGCGGATCGAGTTCCCCTACACTTCGGTGCTCGGCGGACTGGAACAACTGAACGGTATGCAACAGGAAGCAGTGATCAAGTAAGACACCCACTGCCCCTTTCGTGAGATCATTCCAAAAACTCCGTGATCCCGGCCACTGGATTCCGGCTTTCGCCGGAATGACGCATGGTTTGGCGGGGATCACGGGGAGATCACCGACGTGATCCTTAAAACCGGCTGATGGCCAAGTACCTTCTGAAGAGGTCGGCGCAGATTCTCGTCACGCTGTTCGTGTTTCTGTCGCTCGTTTTCTTCATCGTCAACGCGCAGCCGGGAGATGTCAGCAACTTCTATGCGCTGAACCCTGATGTCCCACCTGAGACACGAGAGCGGTTGCAAGATCTTTTCGGCGTGAACGAACCGCTGTGGAAGCAGTACCTAGTCCACCTGAAGAACACCTTCACTGGCAACTTCGGCATTTCCTTCAGCCACTACCCTAGGTCGGTTGCCGATGTCATCGGCGAGAGGCTGCCTAGGACGGTGGTGCTTTTCATGACCGCAACCGCGCTCTCTTTCTATCTCGGGTTTGGCCTCGGAAAGGTCGTTGCATGGCGGAGAGGAGGATGGTTCGAATACACGTCCACCGTTAGCGGAGTCACGCTCTACACCGTGTTCACGCCGTGGTTCGGGCTGATGATGATCTGGCTCTTCGCCTTCAAGGCAGGATGGTTTCCGATCGGCAAATTCCTCGATCCCGTCTTATGGCGGGACGCGCCTATTGACGCCAATTCGGTGTTTACCCAGATGATCATCACAGCATTTGCGGTGTCGTTCGTGGTACTCACCGTGTTCGTTATCACGGCACAAAAGCGGATGAGCAATGCTCGGATCATTCGTATCGTTAGCATGGTTTTGGCTACTCTCGCCGTAGTTGCGGTTTGGATGTCGTGGGGAACAGTGTCCTACGCTTGGGACATTTTGCGGCACATGGTGCTCCCTGTGGCCACGCTCACGTTGATCAGCTTCGCGGGCACGATGCTGCTCACACGCAACAGCATGCTCGAGACGATGCGCGAGGACTTTGTGATGGCCGCGCGGGCGAAGGGATTACCCGAGTCCGCCGTGCGCGACAAGCACGTGGCACGTAATGCCCTGCTCCCAGTCGTCACGAGCTTCATTTTCAGTTTGGCATTCGCGGTAGATGGTGGAGTCATAACGGAGTCGATCTTCTCGTGGCCCGGAATGGGCCAGACACTCGTATCGGCGACGCTCACAGAAGACTTGCCGCTGGCGGTCGGTGCGTTCGTGTTCGTCGGAATCTTCGTCCTAGTCGCCCATCTGGTCGCGGACATCCTGTACGCCTATCTCGACCCGAGGATCCGGTACTGATGGCGACCGTTAACGCTCAGCCAGCCGTACCGAGCTCAGTATGGAGAGCGCGCCTGAGGCTGGCGTCTCGATCGGTGCGCGAAAACTGGGGACTTTTCGTCCGAACCCGCATCGGCCTGTTAGGACTGGCGATAATCGCGATGTACGCTCTGCTGGCTGTGGCGCACCCAGTCTTGATGAGTACGGTATGGGAACCGCGAATTTACGATCCGGTTATCGGTTACGCGTTCGATGAGACGAAGCAGCCCGCGCCGCCAAGCCTAAAGCACCCATTGGGCACCGATCCGCTCGGCAGGGACATCCTCAGTCAACTCATGTTCAGCGCGAGGTCGGAGTTTCTACTTGGCCTGCTCGCCGCGACGGTGACCGTCGTCATCGGGACTTCGGTGGGCGCAATCGCTGCGTACTTCGGAGGTTGGGTCGACACGATCCTGATGAGGCTCGCCGACATCATGATCATGATGCCGGCCATCAGCGTGCTGATCGTGCTTAGCGCGCTTATCGGAGTCGAACACTTTGAATTGGCACTGTTAATCGGCATTCTGTCAGGCTTTGGTGCCACCGGCGTGGTGTTAAAGTCACAGGCCTTATCCGTGGTCGTCAAGCCGTACATCGACGCCGCGAGGAGCGCGGGCGGCGGACACTTCCACATCATCTTGGTACACATCGTGCCGAATCTCCTACCGCTTTCTTTCCTCTACATGATGTTCACCGTGACCAGCGCGATCTTCTCCGAAGCGGTGCTTAGCTTCCTCGGTCTCCTCAACGTGCGGATGAGTTGGGGGCTGATGATCCATACGACCGAGTCGGCCGGATACCTGCTACAGGTCGCTGAGTTCTGGTGGCTGATATTCCCGGCCAGCTTGTCCATCACGCTGCTATGTTCCGCCTTCTATCTCGTCGGTCGCTCGCTTGACGAGGTGGTAAATCCAAGGCTGAGGAGCCGATGACAACCGATCCAGTCCTAGCCGTCGACGATCTGAAGATGCACTACGTGACGCAAGCGGGGGTAGTGCGTGCGGTCGATGGCGTCTCGTTCTCAGTGGAACGCGGACAGTCGCTCGGGCTCGTCGGCGAATCCGGTTGCGGCAAGTCGTCGATTGCGATGACGTTGCTGAAATTGCTCCCAGACAACGCCAGGCTCGTTGCAGGAAGCATCGCATTGAACGGCATCGATCTCGTGCCTCTTAGCGAAGACGAGATGAGGCCCCACCGATGGGATCGCATCTCGATGGTTTTCCAAGCCGCGATGAACTCCCTAGATCCCGTCTACCGCGTCGGAGACCAGATCGTAGAGGCGTTGGAAGCGCACTCCTCTTCGGCAGGGCGAGACGCGATGGAACGGGTGCGTGAGCTCTTCGATCTGGTCAGCCTAGATCCGAGCTACATATTGCGTTATCCCCACGAATACAGCGGCGGTATGAGGCAGAGGGCCATCATCGCCATGGCATTGGCGTGCGAGCCTGACATCATCATCGCCGACGAGCCGACCACGGCGCTGGACGTGATTGTCCAAGACCACATCCTCCGGGAGATGCAGACGATTCAGCATTCACTCGAGATGAGCATGATCTACATCTCGCACGATATGGCCGTGATCGCTGAGGTCTGCGATGTTGTGGGCGTGATGTACGCCGGGAAACTCGTCGAGTTCGGGCCAACGGCCGACGTGTATGCGAGACCCATCCATCCGTACACGCGTGCACTGATGTCTGCCTTTCCCAGCGTGAGAGGTGAGAAGCACGAACTGGTCACGTTGCCAGGAGAGCCCCCGAACCTTCTGGACCCGCCCGGTGGATGCGCCTTCAATCCGCGATGCGCGTACGCGACTGACGAGTGCCGAACCACCGCGCCGCCGATCGTAAAGCGCGGCGACCAATGGGCAGCCTGCTGGAATCCATCGGATGAGTGAAGCTACGAACAACACTCAAGCTATCCCCGCAGCCACGTCTCGCCTGCTGTTGAGGGCCATTGACCTTTCGAAGCGGTTTCCCTTGTCCTCGGGATGGTGGGATCGAAACCCTAGCTTTGTACACGCCGTGGACGGTGTGTCGTTTGATTTGATGGCGGGCGAAACTCTCGGGATCGTCGGCGAATCGGGATGCGGCAAGACGACCACAGGCAGGATGCTGGTACGACTAGCCGAACCGACTGAAGGCCAGGTGCTTTTCGAGAACGAGTCCGGCGATCTTGAGGACATCGCACACCTCAAGGGACAGCCTCTAAAGGATTTCAGGCGCAGAGCGCAGATGGTGTTCCAAGACCCGTACGAGTCGATGAATCCCAGACGGACGATCTTCGACACGGTTGCGGAGCCTTTGCAGGTCCAGAAGATCGGCGACCACGCGGAGCGGTTGGAACGTGTCTCTGAGACCTTGGGCTTGGTCGGTCTGACGCCACCTTCTTCGTTCCTTTTCAGATTCCCTCACGAGTTATCAGGTGGTCAGAGGCAGCGGGTGGCGATAGCAAGAGCATTGGTGATGAATCCGTCGTTCGTAGTTGCGGACGAGCCCACGTCGATGCTGGACATATCCATCAGGACCGGCATCATGCAACTCATGGGCGAGCTGGCAGATCGTTTAGGAATCAGCTACCTATACATCACCCACGACCTCGCCGTCGCGAGGTACATGTGCAGCCGAATCGCGGTCATGTATCTCGGCAAGATAGTCGAGATGGGCGAAACGGAAGAGGTCCTCCAGAACCCCGTTCACCCCTACACGAAGGCGCTACTGTCAGCGGTCCCCGTCCCAGATCCGGAAGCCACAAGGGACCCGATCGACATCAAAGGCTCCGTCTCAGTACCAGTAGATCCCCTACCCCGATGCAGGTTCTACGACCGCTGCCCAATAGCCGACAACTTCTGTCGAGACAACGACCACCCGCCGCTACAGGACAAGGGAAGCGGGCGCCTAGCTGCCTGCTACAAAGCGTGAGCGGCTCGGAGTGCGGCAGATCGGCGCCGATTGGTGCGCCAGAGGACGTTAAGTAGCTAGGTGATGGCGGAGGGTGCGGGATTCGAACCCGCGAGGGGGCTCAACACCCCCAACCCGCTTAGCAGGCGGGCGCACTAGGCCTCTATGCGAACCCTCCGTGCCTGATGCTTCTAATTCTAATGCCCTAGCGTAGGGGCAGGTTTGAAACCTGCCCCTGCACGCGGAGTCCGCCCCCGAGCTCAGGAAATCAATTTTCGGCGCAACAGAACATACGACAACGGCAACACGACCGCAATCATTCCCACTAGGAATAGCAGGTCCCACACCATCGAAGCGTCCATGGTATTCGTCGCAAATGCCCTGCTCAGGTTGACCGCCGGCGCCAAGGGTATGAAGTTCGAGATCGTCTGCGCCCACGACGGCAACACTTCAAAGGGGTAGAAGATGCCGCTGAACATGAACATCGGCGTACCGACTACTGTGAAAACCAACGTCACAAAGTTCACATGCGGCGCAGTCGACGAGAACAGGAAGCCGACACCCGCAAAAAGCACTGCCACCAGAAATACGGGAAGCACAACGAAGACCACTGTCCATTCGTTGATCCAGCCGAATGCAACCGCTATCACCGTTATCGAAACCATGCTTATGAACGCACGAGTCACACCGAACGAAATGTCGGCAATCAACACCTCCAACACCGACAACGGGGCAGTCAACTGCGTGTCGTAAAGTTGGTTCTCCATCCGGTTGTACGCTCCCATCGAACACTCCACCATCGGCACGAACATCGCACTTCCGACGATGATCCCCGGCGCCACGAACTCCGGATAAGGGATTTCAGTCCCCGGTACGGTCGGCACCAATCTTCCGATGCCGACGCCGACGCCGATCATCATGACGACGGGCTCGACGAACATAAACGCCACCGCGTATTTCCAGAAGCGAATGAATGCGAACCAGTGCCGAAGCCACAACGCCGCGATGCTCCGATAGCGGATGCCCGCGATCGTCTTCAACTCGGCCTGCGCTTGGTTCAAAAATATGACTTCAGTGCTCATTCGTCTCTCAACTCTCTACCTGTCAGAACCAAAAACACGTCCTCTAGGTGAGCCGGACGATAGGTGACGCGCATCTCAACGATGTCGGTCAATGTAGAGACATCCGGTTTCGTGCCTCGTGGCGCCGTCACCAATATCCGCGGTCCGACCTCGCTGTAATCGCGTCCTTCTTCTTCCAATTGACGGCGTAACGCCGCTCGCTCCTCGCGGGTCGCCGAGTCTCCGATCTGCAACATCGCGACTTCCGCACCTACGTGGTGCCTGACCACCTCATCCGGCTCACCGATGTCGAGGATGTTGCCGTGATCCATAATCGCCAAGCGATCGCACAGCGTCTCAGCCTCGATCATGTAATGGGTCGACATGATGATCGTCACGCCCGATTCTTTCAACGCCCCTAGTTGTTCCCAAACCCGATTACGGCTCTGGGGATCCAAACCCGTTGTTGGTTCATCCATCACCAGCAACTGCGGACTCGCCATCATCGCTCGCGCAATCGCCAACCTTCGCTTCATCCCGCCAGACAACGCGTGAATGCTCGCATTGGCGCGACTCTCTAGGTTGAAAAAACCCAACACTTCTTTGGTTCGCTTGATCGCTTCTCGGTATGACAACCCTGCCAGATACCCGTGCATCTCCAAGTTCCGGTGCACCACCAACGAGTTGTCCAGACCATCATGCTGAGTCACAACACCAATCACATTCCGTACATCCCGCCCTGACTTTGCGACGTCCATGCCAGCAACCGTGATCGAACCATCAGTTGCCGGTGAAAGGCCAGCCAACATGCGCATAGTCGTCGTCTTACCGGCCCCGTTTGGCCCTAGGAGTCCGAACGTCTCGCCCCGCTTCACATCGAACCCAATGCCGTCAACCGCGCGCAACTCGTCGTAGTCCTTAACCAAATCGGACACGTGCACCAAGTTTTCTGTTGCGACTTGAGTTTGAGACATGATCGAGTCGTGAATCGCGCATCGAGGTCGTCGTGCAACGATGCGGTCTAGTTGGGCGGGAATGGGAGTATGGGCTATATGCCCCGTTACGAGCCGGAAACTTTCACCAAATCTTTAATATCACTATAACGCCGCACAAAGCCGCATTCAAACTGAGGGACAAGTTCAACCAGGGGTCTCGCCGATCCAAACCTCGCCGCCCTCGAAATACTCCTTTTTCCAGATCGGCACTACCTCTTTCAACCGATCGATGAAATACAGCGCAGACTCAAACGCCGGACGCCGATGCGCCGCGCTCACCGCCAACACCATGCTCGTCTGACCTATGTCGACGCGACCGGTCCGGTGGCACACGGCAACATCGCCGACCTCCCACTTGTCTCGCATCTCGTCGATTATCTGTGTCATCATGTCCTCGGCCATCGGAGAATATGCCTCGTACTCCAGCCACAACACCGAGCGTCCTTCATTGTGGTCACGCGTAATCCCGTGAAACACGACCACGGCACCATCCCGATCCGAACCCACCCGAGAGACCACCTCGTCAGCATCGATTTCATCACTCGTAACCCAGACATCCGAGATGCCATTCGCGCCGCCGCTGACCGGAGGAATAATTGCGATCTCGTCGCCGTTGCTCAAGACAGTCGATCGGTCAGCGTATGCACCATTCCGTGCCAACATCACGTTCTCAGGCAATTCATACTCAGCACCAACCAACGCAATCGCACCATCAACCGCATCGCCCAACGTCCCCCCATCCGCAACATTAACCTCCACACGCCCAGTACCAACCCGTTCCCGAGCTCCCGCAAAAAACAGAACTGTCACAAACATACCGATCCATCCCCTACATCCTGATCACCATCCACCAAAACCCTAGCAAACCACCCAACCAACCGCAAAACAAAGAAACACCACGCAACCAACATCTACCCTCCTTCAGGAGGGGCCAGGGGGATGCGGCACGCCCCTTTCGCTGGGCGAAAGGGGCGCGAAAGAGCGAAGCGAATTTCGCGGGGTATGCCCGGGGCGGCAGGGATGTGGCGCAGGTCCCCTGTCCCTCGCCACTCTTCCCTCCCCCTCCAGGGGGAGATTAAGAGGGGGTCTCGGGTGAGGGTGAGACGGGGACAAAAGGGCGGGGCACATCACAGCCCATCACCCCAATCAGCGCAATCAGCGGTTCAGACAACAAACAACCCAGCATCTTTCCCCTCATCTTCCCCCTCCTTCAGGAGGGGGTCAGGGGGAGGCCACAAAACAACTGGCGGTTATGCCTTTTACACACCCTGATTTTTCTGAATTTCGGCTTCAAGCGCTCGATGCGCTTCGAGAAACGCGTCTCCGATCTCATCCTGTAGTTCTTCGAGGATTAGCATCACGACCACACTATCTAAACTCGTCTTGGTCGTCAACAGATTCAACGTAACCTGCTGCAATGAGATTGCCGTCCAATGTCCGGGGTCTGCAAGACCAGCATTGCTTGGTCCCGCCAGCATCACCTTGCCGATTTGATGGTCGGCTATACCCAACTGGAACATCATGCCATGAGCATTTGCGTGTGTGTTGTCGCTTGCCATCTTGAAGTACGGTCTCCAATGTTCCAAGTCCACCGCATCTTCAATGTCAGCAAACGACGGACTATTTTTCTTCAACGCAGATGCTGCCCATCCATAGTTCTCTTTGAATGGCTTTCCATACTTGGCAACGAGACAGTTGCGCCGTGTTTCCAACCGATTGAATTCGAATTGTGAAAGAGGGGATTCGTTTAACCGACTTGCATACCTTTGAAGTTGTAAAGCCGCCTTGTATTGGTGGATTATCTCGTGCAACAGATACCTTTCAGCCACATCTTGGTTTGCATCTTTGATAAACCAACTCACAACCGCAATTTCGTGAAGTGTGCGCCATCGAGCGCAAGCGTCGTCTGCATGCCCAGAACGCAACAGAACGAGGATTGCAGATGCGGTCTTAGATGCTCTGGCTTGGAGTCGCATCAAAACGTCGAAACGATAGTCGTTTGAACGTGCTGCGTCGTCTCTAAACGAGTCGTTGAAATCGTGACCGACTTCTGTGACGATGGAAACCAACAGTTCGAGGAGCGACAAGGGCTTCTGCCAGCGATCTATCAATCTCTGCTCAAACCGTTGTCTGTTTTCCGTCTTTTCTTTCAGTCCGTCATCCATGTCAGACTTGATTGCGGACAGCACAGAACGAGCGGTGTTTTCGACTAAACTTGGCATCGCCTTCTCGATTGTCGAGAGGAGTTCTTCCTCTGAAACGTCGCCCGCGTGATCCAAAATGTCTTGGATCGCAGAGTCGAGAACAGGTTGAAGTATGTTCATCGTGTGCTACTCCACCTCAGTGTCTTGTGGGTTGGGTGTGTAAAAGGCATAATAGCCAAACAACTTGACAATCACACTACACATGTTGCAATATAACAACTAAGCGCCGAGACGACGTTCATCGGAGCGGCGCCCTGAAAACGAAGAATCGCCGCGTCGACACGGGTGTGCGCAAACCTTTTTAGACGCAGCTTAAACACAACCGAATAATGAAGTATGGCAACGGGCGGGAGTGCACGGGGCGCTGACGGCGCCCGCCGGCGGTGCCCGCCACAAGCCCAGAAAGACGGGCGCAACGTTCCCAAAAATCCGGTTACGAAGACCGTTGTAGCTGTAGGGCTCGGACGCGGAGCATATGCCTGCTCCGCCAACAATAGCAAGCCAGACGGA
>VXSB01000043.1 GCA_009838175.1 Chloroflexota bacterium | reverse complement strand
CGGCAATTTGGCGGCAAGATTAGTTTTTGAACAAGTTCAAAAAGTTGTCTGAACCTGGATTTGAAGGATTGAAGGAATGATGGGGGGTGTTGTCTGAACCGCGGATTGCGCGGATTTGGGGATCACCGTCGTCGCTCAGCGAAAATTGTGGCTGATGTCGGGGATTTTGGCGCGGGCGTTGAAGGCTGGTGTGAGGGGCCAGGCTTGGTGAACCATGATGTTCATGGTGCCGCTTTTGCGGGAGACTCGACCCTCGGCGACGATGATGGGCATGCGGAGTTCGTCGCGATATTTTTTCCAAGTGTCGGGTGGAACGGCTAGGGGTATCATGCCGAATTCGTCTTCGAGAGTCATGAAGATCATCTTGCCTAGAGGACGTTGGCGACGGAGGACTTTGCCGGACACGATGACGTACTCTTCATCCGATTTGTCATCTAACTGAGTGCTGTTCAGGATTTGATTTTCGGAGAGCATGTCGCGCATGGTTGACATTACATGTCCCTCTGTCCAAAGGCCCAACGTTTCGTATTCGTATGTCATGTGGTCGCGTTCGCGCGCGGGCTCGAGCGTTGCCATATCTTGGTCAACTGCGAGTTGGAGTCGTCCTTGCGAACCGCTGGCTTGATAGCGGAGTCCGACTTCCCATAACGCGTGCCGTCGATCGTTGACTCCCGTCAACTCGTCGCAGGCTCCCGCTTTGACTAGATTCTCCAGTGCGGCGCGTTGCACACCCGAACGGGATACGAGGTCTGATAATGAGCGATACGGACCGTTCCAATTACGGTTCTCGATAAGAGTCTTTGCTGATTCGGAGTTGAAACCGCGCACGAATGTAAGACCGAGGCGGAATGCGTTCTCTCCTTCTGGCACGCATATCGCTTCGCTAAGGTTGACATCGGGGTTGTAGATGGTTACGCCCATTCGCTTGGCGTCTTGTTTGAGCGTCTCTAGGGGCCAGAAACCCATTGGCTGTGCGTTGAAGATCGCGTTGTAGAACTCGGTTGGATAGTGACGTCTCAACCATGCCATGTGGTACGCGGTTACACCGAATGCGAGCGCATGGCCCTCCGGGAACATGTAATGGGGATTGAACTTGAGGAAGATTTTATAGGCGGTGTTTTCCGGCACTCCGCGTTCGGACGCGCCGTCTCGGAAGCGTTTCCAGTAACTCCTTATCAGGGCTTCGTTGTTGCGACGCTGGAACGCGCGGCGCATCTGATCGGATTCGGACGCGGTCATACCGCCAACGTCGATTCCGAGCGTTACTACTTGGTCTTGGAATAGGATGATTCCAAGCGATTTTTCAAGTGCGCGCCTTTCGAGTGGGTGATCGTAGTCCCATTCACTACCGTTTCGTCTACGAATGAATTCTGATACGCCGTCGTTGGCACCCACCCCTGGACGCACCGCGGCGACTTCTAGCGCCAAGTCGTACAAGTTGCGGGGCTTCATACGTGTGATGGTCTGCATCTGCGCGGCTGATTCGACTTGGAACACGCCCACCGTATCTCCACGAGCAAAATCGTCGTAAACTGCTTGGTCGTTGAAGTCGATACGGGATAGATCAACGTGCGATCCGGTGCGCTTTTCGATGAGTTGTAGACATTCCTGCATCTGCGACAGCGCGCCTAGCGATAGGAAATCGATCTTTAGGAATCCAGCACTGTCCGCACCGTGCTTGTCCCACTGGCAGATGTATCGACCATCCATTGCGCTGGGTTGTACGGGCGTGATGTCGATAAGGGGCGTGGAACTGATAATCATGCCGCCCGGGTGCTGTGCTAGACCTTTGGGGAATCCTTGAAGTTGCGCTCCAATCTCGATCAGATCGCGCCAACCGGGCAAGTGGATTTTGTCGCGCATCTCTTCGATACGTACCATCTCGGTCGCAATATCGCTCGCGTTATGCGACTCGGCTCGTTTAGCCAGCACATCGAGTTCGAGCGGTGGCAAGCCCAAGGCTTTACCTACATCGCGCACTACGCCTTTGAGCTTGTAGGTGGGAAGCATCGCGGTTAGTGCCGCGTGACTCCATCCGAATTCCTCGAAGACACGCAGTATCAACTGCTCGCGAATGTCGCGCGGGAAATCCAAGTCGATGTCCGGCGCGTTCATAAGTTCGTCGTCGGATATGAACCGTTCGAGCGGAAGGTCGTACTCGAGGGGGTCAATGTGGGATAGACCGATCAGTGTTCCGATCAGCATTGCGACGGATGAACCGCGGCCACGACCGGGCGGTTTCTCCTCTATCGGTACTTCCGCTGAGGAGTGCCCAAGTTCTATTGCGACATCCTGCGCTAGGGATATGACCCGTCGATATAGCAAGAAGAAGCCGGCGAGTCCATGTCGTCTGATCAGTTTGAACTCGCGGTCGAGGCGGTCGCGCACTTTCTCGGTGATTCGTCCGTAGCGACGCTTGGCTGCATCGTTGCAGACGTATTCCAGATACTCCTGTTCATCTGAAAACTCGTCGGGAACCGACTCGCGCGGGAAACGGTAGTTGATCTGCTTGGCGTTAAAGGATTGGCAACGATCGGCGATGCGGCGGGTATTATCAATCGCCTGCGGCCACTGTTGGAACAGTTGAGCCATGCGTTCAGGCGACTTGAGTTCGTAGTGGGAGTTGGGTTTCCGCTGTCGATGAGATGTTTCAAGCGTGAGGTTGTGACGTATAGCAGTTAGTACATCGTGTAGTCGGCTTCGACTTCGTTCGTGGTAGAAGACGCCGCCGGTCGCTACGATTTCGATTTCATTACGCTCTGCGAGTGCGACGAGTGCGTTGTTGCGTTCGCGATCTCCATGAACGAAGTGACGCTGTAGCTCGATAAAAAGGTTCTCTTTGCCGAACCAGTCGATGAATCGCTCAATCATAGCGTCTGCGATGTGACTGCCTGGTTCTCCAATCAGGGCAATGATTCCATCGGTGCGTCCTTGCAGATAGCGGGTGTATAAGACAGGATCGATGCGACCTGCCGCGATATGTGCGAATGTGATGAGGTTGCACATATTGGCGTAGCCTTGACGGTTTTCGGCGATAAGAGTGATGGGCAAAGGTGGATCGTTTTCATGGTCGCTGAGCATCAGAGTCACACCAATGATCGGTTTAATTCCAAGTTCAGTGGCGGCTTCGGAGAACTCAAGGGCACCGGTGATGTTGTTGCGGTCTACAAGTGCAAGCGCGTCGTAGCCCAACTCGTGGGCGCGTCCGAGCATCTCATCGGTGGATGATGCTCCCTCCATGAAGGAATACCAACTCATGGATCGCAATTCGACGTATCGGGACACGGTTCAGTATTCTTGCCGGAACCATTCGCCGCTTGATTGGTCTTTGAATATGGTCATGACACGCCCGGTGTCTATGAGCAGTTTGAAGTAGCGACGATGGATCGGCACGATACGCCACCACTCATCGTCCAGGTCCCACAGATCAAGTACCTTTTTTACCGGGATAGAGTTGGTACTTCCATTCCTTGTTTCAACCAAGATTGCAGGTTTTCCGCTTATAGTGGGCATGACCTGAATTGGTATCGGCGGGTTCACCGGCTCGTAACTTCTGCCCATGCTTGACGTCTTTCTGGAATACGGGACCACGGCTCCACATCGACTATCTTCTTTGTGGCCAATGACCCCATCTTTGCCTTTAGCTGTCGCAAAGCGGTGTCTAGATCACCTGTTTTTTCTTCTCTCCAAAGGCTGGATTGTTCGGCGCGTCCTTGCCCTAGATGTGACAATTCGACGAGGATGTTTTCAACAGGGCTTCGTATCGGTGAGTCGTCGGTTTGCACTACCGTCTCGATGCGTGTCATGACGACGCTGTGCGCTAGGGTTGCCGAATCGGTCGGTTCTTTGAATACGTGCGAGTAATCCCAGAGTCCAGAATCGGACATCTCGCACGTCAAGTCCATACGTCCTGCGGCTTTGCCGATGCTTTGGACGGAAGCGAATGCACGATTGAGAAGCATTTGGATACCGAATGACAGCGCATCCATGCTGGCGGCAGGCGATTCGAATTGGAATGAATCGATGATCTTTTGAGATCGTTCGATGGTGTTGAGCCTTGTTCGGTCAATGCCATTGACCAGTTCCCAAGCGCGTATACCATCGGATCCGAGTTGCGCCTGCAAAGCGGAAATGGACTGCGCTGCCAGATCGCCCATCGTATGCAGCGCGAAGTCGTGCAACAGTTCGGTGGAGCGGGCTTCGAGCGGCAGGAAATCCACTGCCATCGGGGCTAGGAACTCCTTTACTGCGACTCGGCTGTTTGGCAACCGTATCGGCTTGAACGGTTGCGCTCTGATGGCGGCGCAATACGCGGGAAAACGTCCCGGCGCGACGCCGATCTGAGCGTCTAAATCATGCTTAGCCGTGGCTTCGGATATCTGTTCCACAGTCTGTTCTTGACTGCCGTAAAGCTCGGATAAACCGTCGATAGCCACAAATGCAGTACCTCGAGCAGTGTCTTCCACCCGATCACTAACGTTCAGCAGGTCTTCGATGATTTCATGCCAACGCGCGTCGTAGAACGTTTCATCGGCGCGGATAACTGCGGCTCCTGGGTGTTGTGTCATGGGTCTGACTAGCGATTCACCGCGTCGGAGACGGGCATTCGGGGAAGCATCGAGAACTACGGGGCGTGATTCCTCGCCGTGATAGACGATGATGATCTGAGCATCCAGATCCGTTCTTCTAGCGATTTCGCACCGAAGTGGTAAATGCGATATCTTGACACAAGCGATAGACATGATCTAACCTTGCTATGATTATAGAATAAATATGCTATTTGAGTGGCGGTATCTGCTAAAACAACGATGAACGCGGCTCAATAAGGTAGGGACCGTCGTTGCGAGTCGATCCGACTGCTGGATCAACCTCGCGGGCTTGCATGGTCTCCCATTCGCGCGGCTTCATCGCCTCCGTCAACACTGCTTTGTCGGCGGCATCATCCATCCAAATAGATGCCCAATCCGCGTCAAGTATTACGGGCATACGATTGTGGATCGCCGACATCAACGAGTTCGGTTCAGTTGTCAGAATCGCGCAGGACTCCACAACGCTGTCGGGCCCGTTCCAAGTGCTCCATATGGCTGCGAAGACGACGACGGGGTTCTCGGCATCGAAGATCCACATCGGTGTCTTGCCGCCCGTTTCATCACGTCGCCACTCGAAGAAACCGTTGGCGGGCACTAAACACCTGCGTCGAGAGAATGAATCTCGGAACGTCGGACGTTCTGATACTGTCTCGGATCGCGCGTTGAACATCGGGCGTTTGAACGCGGTATCGGGTTTCGCCCACCTAGGAATCAACCCCCAACGCATCATCGTCCCTTCCCGCACGCCGCCAGCATCAATGATCGTCAATACATCGGTCGTCGGCGCGATATTCCAACGCGGGCCGTAAACCTCCATCGGCATGGGCAATTCGAAGCCGAGGATTTCTACTAGTTCCGCTAAATCTGTGTATAGTCCGTAACGTCCGCACATGGAGCTAAAGATTAGCATCGAGTTCATACCACGTTCGCTTCGCTGACACCCCCTTCAATTCCCCCTCAGAGAGGGGGAGGGAGAGGATTTTGCTGAGGCAAAAAGGGGAGGGATTCTGCCCCGGCCCCTCTGGATTCCGGCTTTCGCCGGAATGACGGGGCTTTGCGATGTTGCCTAAACTGTCACTCTCAACGCCCGGCAAGCCTGTTCAGTAGCTTTCGTCACTAACGCCGCTGTATCCGACATGGCGTCTTCAAGAGTCATGCAGTGATCCAAGATGCTGAACGCGGCGTCGATGCCATGATCGTGAATCGCTTCGAAACCATCGCCCAGACTCCCTGATATCGCGATGGTCGGAATGCCGAGTGCCTCGGCGCGTTGAGCTACTGCTACAGGAGCTTTGTTGAAAACGGTCGAGCGATCGGTCTGTCCTTCGCCCACTATCACTAGCGAAGCGTCTTCGAGCTTGGCATCTAGGTCCAGTGCATCGATTACGATATCCGCGCCGGGGCGCAGTTGAGCATCGGTGAACGCCATCAATCCTGCCCCAAGACCGCCAGCCGCACCCGCGCCCGGCACCTGCATCACGTCACGACCAAGGTCGCGTTGCAGAAGGTTGCCGTAGCGATGCAACGCGTTATCTAGATAGGCTACGGTTTCAGCATCTGCGCCCTTCTGGGGTCCGAAGATCGCCGACGCGCCAGTTTCGCCACAGAGCGGGTTATTAACGTCGCAAGCAACGTCTATCTTCGTGTCTGAAAGACGGCTGTCCAATCCCGAAACGTCAATCCGGCTCAAATTCGCGAGCGCTCCCCCGCCTCTGGCAAGTTCGTTGCCGTCCGCGTCCAATAGGCTGGCGCCTAACGCCTGCGCCATGCCCGCGCCGCCGTCATTTGTTGCGCTTCCGCCGATGCCGATTATCAAGTGCCGATAGCCAGCGTCCAGAGCTAGCGACATCAGCTGTCCAACGCCGTACGTCGTGGTGACTAGCGGATTCCGTTCCTCAGGCTTCAGAATCGCAAGTCCGGACGATCGCGCCATCTCGATAACCGCTGTCCGACCATCTCCTAATGCTCCCCAAACTGCCTCTATCGGTCGTCCCAATGGATCGTCAACTCTAGCCGTCATCAATTCGCCATCTGAAGCGTCGACCAGCGATTGCAATGTGCCGTCTCCGCCATCAGCGACGGGCACGAGCAACGTCTGCGCGTCTGGCCAAACGCGCGTCACGCCTTCTCGCATTGCTTGGGCGATCTCAATGCCTCGCAGGCTTTCCTTGAACTCTTGAGGGGCGATTACGATCTTCATGCGTGATTCGGCTCCTTGATTCGTCAGATCTTGACCATCCGCGGCGGCACACGATGAGATTCTTTGTAAACGATTTCGATCACTTCTTCGACAGCGGATTCCAATTTTCCTTCGCGATTGACGACTTGGCGATCGAACGCTACCGACTGCTCAATCTCGGTGGCTGCGGAATCGAGCCGAGTAGCGATGTCCGCTTCGCTGTTGACGCCGCGCCGTTCAAGCCTCTCTCGCAGCACCTCCATATTTGGGGGATGTATGAATATCATCAGCGCTTCGGGGGCGAGTTCTTTGATTCGCAGCGCGCCTTGAAGATCGACCCTGATGATTACGTGCTTACCTTGCGATAAAGCATCCCGAACTTGCTGCTTAGGCACCCCATAGTAGTTTCCGTAGACCCGCGCCCATTCCAACAACTCGTCATCCCTGATTGCTCGCTCGAATTCGTCGACACTCAAAAAATGGTGGTTGATGCCCTCTTCTTCTCCCGGACGGGGTGCGCGTGTGGTAGCAGTGACGGTGAAGTGGTAATCAAGCCCGCGTCCGGCCATGCCCTCGATCAACACGTCCTTGCCAACGCCTGAAGGTCCGGATATGACGACAACGAGCGGGGTGAAATCGTCAGACTTCGCCGAGTCGTCCCCGTCAGTCAACGATGCCGCCCAACGATTCGAGTTCGTCCCAGAATTCGGGATACGAAATGCTAGCACAACCCGCGTCCACGACTGTTATCGGATCGTCTGAAACCATCGCCGCGATACCCAATGCCATCGCAATGCGGTGGTCATCCTGACTCTGGAACGTGCCGCCGGCGATCCGGCCTGAACCGACAATCGCCATGCCATCGTCGCGCGCTTCTGCTTCTACTCCTGCGGCAACCAGCCAATCCACTGTCGCACTGATTCGGTCCGTCTCCTTGACGCGCAGTTCCGCAGCATCCCGGATCACTGTCTCTTCTTCCGCCATCGCGGCGGCAACTGCAATGACCGGAACCTCGTCCATCAACAGTGGCATGATGCTCCCAGCGAGCTCCGTGCCGCGTAGGTTGCTTGACGTGGCTACGATGTCTGCAACTGGTTCGCCTGCGACGTCGCGTTCATTGACTAGTTCGATGTTGCCGCCCATGTCTTGCAACGCCGTGATTACGCCCGCACGAGTCGGGTTGATGCCAACGTTCTTGATCACGACTTCCGAATTCGGATGGATCAATCCGGCGACGATCCAGAACGCAGCGCTAGAAATGTCGCCGGGCACATCAACGTCGACACAATTGATTTCTGATTGACCAACCGTGACGTCTAGCCCATCAACGCGGATGTCAGCACCCATCGCTGACAACATGCGCTCCGTGTGATCACGAGATGCGGCAGGTTGAGAGATGCTCGTCTTCCCTTCGGCGCGTAGTCCTGCTAGCAAGATCGCAGACTTTAGCTGGGCGCTCGCGACGGGTAGATCGTATTCGATTCCGCTCAGGTCTCCACCGTCGAACTCCAATGGTGCGAGGGTGTTGTTTTCTCGCCCACGGATTACCGCACCCATCATCGAGAGCGGCTTGATGATCCTACCCATCGGTCTCGACTGCAGTGAGCTGTCGCCGGTCATGGTCGCCTTGAACTCGCGACCCGCTAGGATGCCTGACATCAAACGCATCGTCGTACCGCTGTTCCCAGCATCTAACACGTCTTCGGCTTCACGCAGCCCGTTGGTACCCGCGCCTTTTACGACCAACGTGTCACCCGAACCATCGTCGGCGGAAGCGCGCTCGATATTCACACCCAAGGCCCGCATTATGACCATAGTGGAGGTGCAATCGTCACCGGGCGAGAAGTTCGTGATTGTCGCTTGGCCTTCGGCGATCGAGTTCAGCATCACCGCTCGATGAGACACTGATTTGTCGCCGGGAGCAACGATTTCCCCGGCTAATCTACGGGGGCCACTAACCGTTAAATCCATGTTCCATCAACCTTCTGCCCGGTCGAATAGGGTCAATCGTCACAGCTTGCGACGGTCGTACTTAGTCGGGTCATCTTTGTCCTTAGACCCGCGGAATGCCTTCATGATGAAACCGCCCATCAGCATCGAAGCAGTTGCCTCTCCACTGCTTGGCATTCGCTCAGTTTCTCGTTGGTTCGTAGGCGGTGACGGTTGGATGCCAAGGTCTAGTCGCAGTCGGTTCTCCCAAGCGTTAACGAGCATGTCCGCCAACGGGCCGTCTGGATCTTCGACCTCTTCGTCGTTTTCCAGCACACGTTTGATGCCGGCGATCTTCAGGTTGATCTGATCGAGCCAGTAGATCAGCATGTCGCGGTTGGTGGATGCCATGCCATTGACCCACGCTGGATCGTTGGCCATTGGTTGGCTCATCGAAACGAAATCTTTGCCGACGAACTTGCTGATTTCATGCCAAGAGGGAGAATCTGCGGCGGCGTTAAGCGCGGCGGCGGCGACGAATGCAGGTACACCCTCGACCGCGGCTGAAAAGCTGTCGTGCTCGTCGGGATCCATGAACAGTGGTCGCGCGCCGAGATCGGTACAGATCTCTTGGACATCGCGAATCGCTGATGGTCGGCTCCTTGGATGCGGAATGATCGCATATGGGGCCTGAGTAAAGAGATACGGAGAAGGTTCGTCACGTCCGGTGGCGTCTGCTTTCACAAGCGGGTGCCCACCGACGAACGAGGCGTGCTGGGGCAGGATGTCCTCAGCCCAGCGGAGTATCGAACGTTTGGTGCTGCACGTGTCGGTGATCGTCACGTTGTCGGAGACGTATGGCGCGATGTTCTCCAAAATCTCGTACGCTCGCGTCACGGGCAACGAGATAATCACCACATCGGCGTCTCGAACGGCAGTGTCGAGGTTCCATTCCGCGCTATCGACCGCTCCGATCTTTTCCGCCTGCGCGTGGATGTCCTGATCCGGGTCGTAGCCAACGACGCGATATTTCCTGGCGTGCTCAGTGCGCAGTCCGAGGCCGATTGAAGCGCCGATCTGGCTGACTCCGAGTAAAGTTACCTGTTTCATGATGGTCTCTTAGCCTATTGCATTGCTGCCTTTGTGTGAACGCGTTGCCCAGCTCGTGGATTCAACCTTAATTCCGAGACTCCTCACCTTTGTCGGGATTGCGGGTTCGCAGAAATTCGTCGAGTTCGTCGATAAGTGCAGCCGGCTCCGGATCATCAGCAACCTCTAGCTCAGAGTCGTATCGTTCCTCGAGCGTCTCGACATATTCGACGGCCTTTGGGGTGTTTTGTAAGGCGTAATCGACTCGCGTCCTGAAATCCTCGGCTTCCTCTTGGAGAGCCTCAGTTCCGACGGTCAGGTTGGCGAACCGTTGGATCTCTTCCACGATGGCAAGGGTAATCGCCGGGTTTTGTGCGCCTTGCAGGTAGCGCGGGGCATGACCCCAGATGGAGGCCGACATTATGCCGCGCCGGGCGAAGGTGTCCATTGTGGCGGATGTCATGCCCGAAGGCCCTTCGTAGTTCGGTCGTGCGTAGTTCACGTGTTCGTAACGAGGTCCTAGATTGTCGTGAATCGTGGTGCTCATCACGACCGCTGAGCGAGTGTGGGGCACTTCGTCGAGCAGCGCGCCTACGGTGACCAGCATTTCCACGTTCATGGCATTGGCGACATCTGCTACGAGCGATGTGTAAGTTCGCCACTTGAGGTGAGGTTCGGTTCCGATGAAGAAAACTACATCTGACAGATCGTCACTGTCAGTTTTCAGATAGAAGAACTCGTTCTTCGGCCAGATCAAGCGCCGTCCGCCGTCGGGCGCGTTCTCCACGAACGGTCGCTCTTCGGTGAAGATGTAGAACTCCTCGGCGTCGATTTCAGCGAACTTTTTGGTGTCGAGTTCCTGCGTCAGATGATGAAGCGCGCGAGTAGCCGATTCCCCAGCGTCGGACCAGCCGGACCATGCCGCGATCATGAGCGCGTTGTTAAGGTCGGGCTGCTCGGCGATCAGCAACTGCTCGCTCAAAGTGTTTGCTCCATCGATTCGAGTGAGATTTCGGGCTTCAAAGTTGGTGCAAGTCTAGCATTCGCCGGTTTTGAATTACCGATTGACGTCCGGCGAGCCAAATTGTGCATGTTTGTTTAGAAAACAGTGGAGCCAACGGTGGGGATCGAACCCACGACCTGCAGTTTACGAAACTGCTGCTCTACCACTGAGCTACGTTGGCAACAATAGAGGCGCGGAACGGCGGCGCTTCGCAGATTCAATGTTAATTCAGGCGCTTCGTTAAACTCCGATCCGTTCGTCGTCGGGGATCGTCCTTCGCTCCCTCTCAACCTCGTCGAACCAGTTTTCTAAATCGTTCAGCAGCTTGGCTCCGCGTTGCGGATGTTCATGCCATAGATCATGCTCTTCCAGCGGATCGTCAGCGATGTTGTAGAGCTCCGGGCGCGGCGGATCGTCGATGACGCGTTCGGGTTCCGGCCAATCGAATATGCGCGGCACTTTTTCTGGCTCGTACTTGTAAAGAATGTCCATCAACACGTACTCATCAGCCAATCTCTGATCTTCGGGTGTAGCGGGTTGTAGCGGTAGAGCAGGGCGTACGAGTTTCCAGTCGCCATCTCGGACGGCGGCGTTGCTGATTCCGATAGGCGAGTATGCGCTGAATTGCCAGAAGCGTTTCGGGGCGGTTGGAGGAACCTCGCCTCTTAACTGCGGGAGCACCGAATCACCGTCTAGCGGTCGCATCCCATCGACCGGGTCCGCATCTGACATGTCCATGAACGTCGGCAGCCAGTCGATGAACTGTACGAGTTGGTGATTTTCGGTTCCGCCATTCAGACCAGCGGGCCACCGGAGTATCATCGGAACCCGCACGCCGCCTTCGAGTACCGAGCCTTTGGCGCCGTTGAGTCCGCAGTTGAAGCGCGTCGTGTCGCCAGTTCCTCCGGGCGGTACGTGATCCCATCGGACACCGAACGCCGGGCCGTTGTCGCAGGTGAACATGAATACGGTGTCTTCATATAGACCGTTACGGCGAAGAGCTTCCGATATCTGTTCGACGCCACGGTCCATGACCTCGATCATGGCGTAGACGATGGCGACATCGACGTTGAACCCGGCTTCGATATACGGCGTCACGAAGTTCTGAGGCGCGTGGAGCGGCGTGTGTGGCGCGTTGTACATCACGCTCAAAAAGAATGGCTCGGAGGCGTGTCGATCGATGAACTGAACGGCTTCGTCGGTGAGCAGGTCCGTCATGTAAGTCCCGTCTGATGGCACCATCGATCCGTTGCGGTCGAGGTTGTAGTACCAGTAGTCTGCCCAACCGCCGCGAAAGCCGGCGAACTCGTCGAAACCCCGGGCGTTCGGGTGGTAACGCGGGTCGAGCGCGCCATTGTGCCACTTGCCGATGAGGCCGGTAGCGTAGCCGTTGGCTTTGAAGATATCGCCGAGGGTCGTCTCTCGGAGAGCGATGCGGTCGTAGCCCAAAGTCTCCTGCGGCGTGACGGCTCCGGTTCTGATCGGATACCTGCCAGTCAGTATCGCGGCGCGGGATGGCGAGCATACTGGACTGCCGGTGTAGTTCTGGGATAGACACACGCTCTCACCGGTCAACGAGTCGAGGAACGGTGTTCGAACGCGCCCTTCGCTGAAGACGCCGAAATCGCCGTACCCCATGTCGTCGGCCATTATCAGGACGAAGTTCGGTTTACCCATGTATGTCTCCAGATGTTTAGGTGCCAGTAGGTCCGAAGCGTTCCGTTCGGATGTTTTCGGGTGTGATGCCGAGTTCTACGGCGTAGTTGGCGACGTTTTCCACGAAATCGCTCGGCCCGCAGATGTAGCACACAGTGTCACCATTCGCCTCGGAGTCCAGGTCGTCTAGCGTCTCCAAAGCGTCGCGCATCAACTCGACATCGACGCGTCGTCGCCTTCCGGTCCATCCGGGCGGTTGGTGTCGCGTCAACGTGTGTAGAACCGAGAGGTTATCGTCGGCTGCATCCATGTCGTCCAACTCGTCGCGATAGATGATGTGATGCTCGGTTCGAGATGAGTAGAGCAGGACTGCCGGTATTTTCTCCGCCATGCCAGCCGCGGCGCGGTGCCGGAGCATCGACATCAGAGGCACGATGCCGGAACCTCCGCCGACCAGCAACAGCTTCATGTTCGGTTTCGCGCGCCATGTGAATGGTCCGCCGATGGGTCCCCGGATCTCGATCTGATCGTCGGGCTCTACGACGTAGTGGAAATAGGGGGAAACTTCGCCGTCTTCGAGTAACTCGATGGTGATGTCTACTTGGGGTGCGTGTTCGGGCGCGGAGGCGATGGAGTAGGAGCGTTGGGCTTGGTATCCGTCGGGAGCGGTTAAGCGGACGTCGATGTGTTGGCCGGCGAGGAAGCGAAATCCATTCACTGGTTGAAGCGCGAAGGTCTTGACATCGCCGGTCTCACGCTTGACCGCCTTAACGGTCGCTAAATGCCAGCCTTTGTTCATGGAAGATTCTGCCTCGCTCATGTGCGTATTTTCGCACTTGATGGGTGTTGTCTGAACCGCAGAATGCGCTGATTTTTGTGATGGGGTGTGAGGAGATCATGTGTTGGGCGCGTTCAATTCTCCCTTTCGGGGAGATTTTCGTTCGACGGATCGATAGTCGAAGCATCGCCGCGTCTTTTCGGGATCGCGTCGATAAGTTGGTTGTGAAAGTCAGTCAATAGTCCAGCACCGCCGACGTCGCCAGACCGTGGGCCCTCCGGGGAGCATTCTGAAAGACTGCTCCTCGTCATCGCTCGATTCACCCCTCTCGCTGGTGCTGTAGCCTCTTCCGTCCAGCGAAGCGGAAAGACGTGTGCCGGATAAAAGACCGTTCGCCCGAACCTTGAACGGGCATCCCCTGCGAGCTCGCTTCGCT
>VXSB01000016.1 GCA_009838175.1 Chloroflexota bacterium | reverse complement strand
GCGGACTTCCGATCCGCCGAGGGACGCCGCCGGAGGACGCGGAGACGCCGCGACGAGACCCCCTCTGAATCTCCCCCTGATAGGGGGAGAAGGAGGGGATGTATCTTCTCGCCGGTTTTGCCTTCTGTCCTCACGTATGTCTCCCTGTGGCCGCTTGGGTCGGGGGTCTGCACACGTCTGCGCAGCACTGTGTGCGGGTCGCGAGACCCGCGGAACTTGTTCACTTGTTGTTTATACAACGGATGTAGGAATATATCAAGTTGTTTGTCTGAACCGGGGATTGAGGGGATTGGCGGGATGCGCCCCGCCCTCTTGTCCCCGTTCAGCCTCCCCCTAACCCCCTCCTGAAGGAGGGGGATTGCGGTGGGCCTTCCTCTCGGGAGGGGATATGGCGATGGCCTGGCTCTGTCCGGTAGAGGGAGAGGGGATTCGGGGGTCTGGCCTTTCCCGTCGAGTCCGAGGGGATATTCATACACACCGGTCCACTGGACATACCCCGCTCACGATGCTTTCGGTTCGAAAGAGGCGGGCTTGGCTAGTCGCTGCCGGCGGCGCCTACTGTGCCGGCCCAGGCACCTACGGCCATCATGCCGCCGTCTACGTTTACGTAAGAGCCGGTCATGAAGGAGGCTTTGTCGGATGCTAGGAAGAGCATTACGTTGGCGATGTCTTCGGGTTCGCCGATGCGGCCTATGGGGTGGATTTTGGCGGAGTCGATGAGGCCTTGTTCGAGGTCGTCGCCAGTGCCTTCAAGGGCTTTCCAGACCATGGGGGTGTTGATGGTGCCGGGGTTTACGGAGAGGACGCGGATGTTGTCTTTGGCGAAGTCGATGGACATCTGTCGGGTGAGTGAGAGGTCGCCGCCTTTGCTCGCCGCGTAGGCGGAGACGAAGGGCATCGAGAGGAGTCCTTGGACGCTGGCGACGGAGATGATGACGCCGCCCCCGCGTTTGCGCATGGATGGGACGGAGTATTTGGCCATGAGGAAGCGGCTGCGGAGATTGATGTTGATGATGCGCTCCCAGGCTTCCTCCGGGAGGTCGACGGCGTCGACGTAGGAGGATGGCGGCTGAATGCCGACGTTGTTGATGACGACGTCAATGCCTCCGTAGGCGTCGATAGCGGCGTCGGCGGTGGCACGGCAACCTTCGATGGTTCCGGCGTCGGCGGAGATGTATTGGACGGTTGCGCCCTGCCCTGCAAGCTCTTTTTCAAGAGCGTCTCCCGCATCGTCGTCAATGTCCATGATGGTGACGCTTGCTCCGGCGTTGGCGAAGGCGCGGGATACGCCGCCTCCGATGCCTAGTGCACCGCCGGTAACGATTACGGACTTACCTTGGTATTGACCCACTTTGTTGGCTCCGTTCTTGGGGTTGTTGGTTAGGAATGTCTAGGCAATCACGATAACAGGGATGGGGTGAGATAGTTAAACGGACATCTCCAGCGCCCGCTTCGCTTTGCTGAAGTGTCAGTTTAGTTCTTTCGGTGTTCATGTATTGTTTTGAAAACTAGAATCAAGGTAAATGAGGGGTTTTTATTCGTCGGACTGGAGAAAGAGAGTGTTGCGATGAAGAGCATTACCAATTGGATCAGTTCGCATAAGCCGCTGTCGGTGATAATCGCTGCTGTGATTGTCATTCCCGGTGCGGCTGTGGCGTGGTGGTTGGGATCGCCGCTGTTTATCGACAAGACGGTCGACGAGGAGTTTCCGGCGTTGATGAATGCGGTGATGCCGGCGGGTATGGAGATGGCGCAGGCGCAGGCGACGATGGAGGTGGCGATGAATAATCCAACTGAGGTCCAGGAGGAGATGATGGAGGCGATGGGCGCGATGCTGGCTCCGGAGGCGGTCAAGGTGGGACAGTTCCGCGATGCCGACTCTTTTCATAAGGGGAGCGGTGACGCGACGATCTACGATCTGGGAACGGATGGTTTCGTGCTCAGGTTCGAGGACTTCAACGTGACCAATGGCCCGGACCTGCGAGTGTTGCTGACGACGCATCCGGATCCTATGGGTCGCGGGGACGTTCATGCTGACGATGTGACGTACGTCGAACTCGGCAAGTTGAAGGGTAATATCGGGAATCAGAACTACTTGATACCTGGTGAAGTGAATGTGGACGATCAGCACAGCGTGGTCATATACTGCAAACCGTTCCAAGTAGTATTCGCGGTGGCGCCGCTGTCGATCAATTGATGTTTGGACAGAAAGCAATCCGATGGGCAACAAACATGCAGATGTAATCGTTGTCGGCCTTGGCGCTCATGGCAGCGCGTCGGCATGGCAGCTGGCGAAGCGAGGCGTTGGCGTAATAGGTTTCGATGCTTTTACGCCGCCGCACACGTTGGGGTCGAGTCATGGTGACACGCGGGTGATCCGTCAGATCTATGCGGAGCATCCGGATTACGTGCCGATCATGCTGCGCGGGTATGAAGTTTGGCGGGAGTTGGAGGAGACGATCGCAGAGCGTGGCGAGGCTGAAGAGTTGCTGCGGATCGTCGGCGGGCTGACGGTAGGGCGTGCGGAGAGTGACAACATCAAGGGAGTGAAGCGGGCGGCGGAAGCTCACGATATGGATCTTGAGATTCTGGATGCGGCGGAGATACGGCGTAGGTGGCCGCAGTTTCAGCCTCGGGACGATATGATCGGTGGATTCGATCCGATGTCGGGAGTTTTGTTCCCGGAGAAGTGCGTCGCTGCGCATCTCGACTCGGCGGTCAACGAAGGCGCAGATCTTCATTACAACGAGCCGGTCAGGCGTTGGCATCCGGACGGGGATGGAGTGCGGGTATTTACCGATCACGGGGAGTACACGGCGGATCAGATCGTGTTTTCGGCCGGCGCTTGGAATCCGAGGTTTGTGTCGAATCTGAAGTTGTCGCTTAGGTTGGAGCGGCAGGTGCTTTTCTGGTTTGAGCCGGCGAGCAGCCCGGAGCTTTTCCGTCCAGAGAACTGTCCGAATCACTCATGGGAGTACAAGTCGGGCTACGGGTTGTATGTTCAGCCCGACTTTGGCGGTGGCGTGAAGACGGCGTTCCATCATGGCGGCGAGATGTTTGATGATCCGGTGGATTTGGACCGGGCGGTTCGTGAGGAGGATGAGAGGTCGCTGAGACATGCGATTTCGCCCATCCTTCCGCAACTGAATGGACGGAAATTGAGGTCAGCGGTTTGTCTTTACACGGACACGCCGGACTATCATTTCCTGCTGGACTGGCACCCCGGCCATAAGAATGTGATCATTTGCAGCCCATGTTCGGGTCATGGCTTCAAGTTCTCGGCGGTGATGGGTGAGATCGTTGCGGATATGGTGACCAAAGGGACAACTGGTTACGACACACCGCTTTTCGGGATTGAGCGTCTGCTCTCTGAAGAATCCCAATCTCAGTGTCCTGACGACTAACTTAGAATCAATCGAGTGCCTCAGCACGGGCGCGACACTTAGCAGGACGACGGATCAATCTGAGAGAGAGAATGAAATTGAGGTCGGTCAAACGATATCTTGGCGGTACGCTGGCAGTGGCGATCTTGGCATTGCCATTGATGATGGTGGCTTGTGGCGGCGAAGAAGTGGTCGAAGAGGTTGCTGAGACGATTGAGTGGGGTTACTCGGGAGCAGGAGGACCAGAGAATTGGGGGTCAATATCGGAAGAGAATGCAAGCTGCGGCAGTGGTGCGCAGCAATCCCCGATCGACATTACGGGATACCAGCAAGCAGGGGTTTCGCCACCGATTTCGTTCTCTTACCGGAAAGAGGCTGAAAGCGTGACAAACCTTGGGACTTCGGTTGGTGCGAACTATCCGACCGGCAACCGTCTCGGTTTCGGAGAGCGGACGTATCAACTAGAAACGATTACTCCACATACGCCTAGTGAGCACCATGTAGACGGCAAATCATATGCATTGGAGCTTCAGCTGTTGCACAGCCAGGTTTTCGGTGATGTCGCAGTAGTGTCGCGGTTATATGACATTGGAGAGGCCGACCCGGTGATCCAAGAGATCATTGACAACGCACCGTCAGAAGTTGGGACTTCGGAAGTGACGGGGATTCTCAACGCTCGGGGTTTGATGACGAGGGATCTCGGGTACTACTCGTACAAAGGATCAGCGACGACACCGCCTTGCGCGGAGCCGGTCGACTGGTTCATCATGCTGGAGATCGGTACGGTTTCGCAGGCGCAGGTCGACGCGCTCAAGGCGATAACTGGCGACAACAACCGACCGTTGCAGGCACTAGGCGGTCGTGAGGTCTTCACCTCGGGATCGCGTACCGGGCCGTAGTCGGGTTCACCCTCACCTCCGGTTCAAGCCCGGGCAGGCTCCGGCTCTCTCCCATCGAGGGAGAGGGGAGGCCCCTTTGCCTTTCCCCTCTGGATGGACGTTCCGTCCGCTGAAGCGCCGGCTTCCGCCGGAATGACGTGTTGGTTTGCGGGGATGGCCTGGTGCTCTTCCGGGCCGAGCATACCCTGCGCACTCGCTTCGCTTGTGTGCGCCTCTTTCGTTTCACGAAAGGGGCGGTTCGTCGGTTCTCGGTTGTTGCTAAACTTGCGTTCTATCGCGGGCGCGCGGGAGTGAACTACCGATAATCGCTTTAATCGCCCGATTTTAGGAACGCATAGTTGTCAACCACTCACTCTGACTCGGTCGGAACCTCATCGTCCGGGCGCAGAATCGCAGATTCCGGCCCCGAAGAGTTCGACGACGAGAAGTCGCTGGGGTTGATGATCGGCATCTCGGCTGGTCACGGGATCAAGCATTTCGGTCAGGGAGCGCTGCTGGTGATGATGCCGTTCATCCGATCGACGTTTGCCGTCGGCGATGTCGCGTACGGTACGTTGTTTGCGATCAGTTCTATCTCGTCGGGCATCGCAAATGTGCCTGCAGGGATGTTGGCGGATATGTATCGGAAGCGTGTCGCGTGGTTGTTGACGATCAGCATGTTGATGGTCGGTGCGGGTTACTTTTTGATCGGGATTAGCCCTTGGGTGTGGTTGATAGCGCTGGCGATCGCAGTGGTGGGCTTCGGAACGAGCATGTGGCACGCGCCTGCTTTCGGGACCTTAGCGGCACGGTATCCGAAACGGCGCGGAGTTGCGATGTCGGCTCACTTGACGGGCGCGCAGATCGGTAACACGGCGAGCCCGGCGATCATCGGGTTTTTGCTCGGCGGCGCGATCGGCAGCTTCGAATTTTCCGGTTTCGATTGGCGATGGGTATCGGTTGGAGTGTCAGTTCCAATGTTCCTCACGGCGATTGCGGTGCTGTGGCGGTTCAAGACGGCGGGAGCAGAGGCGGAGCACAATCTCGATCTGACTGAGTATCTCGCTTCGGCTAGGCGGTTGTTGACGAATTTCAGGGTGCTTGGTTTAGTCAGCTTGGGCGCCTTCCGAAGTGCGGTTCACACGTCGTTCCAAGCGTTCATAGTGGTCTACATGAAGGAGTCGCTGGAGATGTCAGCGTTCACGATCGGGTGGCATGTCTCGCTGCTCACGTTCGCGGGCATCGTGTCGACGCCAGTGATGGGTTGGCTGTCGGATCGGATCGGACGCAAGCCGGTGATATTCGTGGCGATGGCGGCAATGGCAGCGTTGGTTTTCCTGTTGCTCCCGATTAGCGACGGGATCGGTTTCACGATTGTGCTGGGGTCGCTCGGTTTGTTCTTTTTCTCGGTGATGCCGATAATCACGGCGGCGACGATGGATCAAGTCGAACGCGGATCGGAGGGTTCTGCGACGGCGTTGATCTTTACAGGCGGATCGGTGGTGGGATCGTTGTCGCCGATTCTCGCGGGCAAGATATTCGAAACCAACGATTTCGAGGGGATCGTGATTTACTGCGGTGCGATAGCCGCGGTTGGGGCGTTGCTGGCGTTGATATTGCCGATGCGGAGGCTTGTGAGTTAGCGCGAAAGGGTCTTCGGCTGGATTAGCGCCGTCAACGTTGCAGATCCTTGGACGAGTGGTGCGGTTCCGGTTTCGACTAACGCGACCGCGCCGGTCTTCAGTTCGGTAGCGCCTAAACGGTTGACGCCTATTAGGTAGCCGGGTAGGAACGAGAAGGTCGGATCGTGACCGACAATCGCGTAGTTTCCCGTGCTGTCCAGCGATTCGATGAGTTTCATCGTCTCTCCAGGGCCGTAATGTGCGGAGAGGCGATCATCGATCTGCGGTTCGCCCCATCCGGTTTTTTCGCAGAGAATCTCGGCGGTTTTCAGTGCTCTGGCATAGGGGCTAGATATGACAGTGACATCGCCGGAGACGAGAGCTTTTATGGCGGCTGCGGATTTGGCGAAACGTCGAGCGCCTTTCGCGGTCAATGGTCGCTCGCTGTCATCGGGCCATCGTTGAGGATCGGGGTCGAAGGCCTTCCCATGGCGGACAATTAGCAGTTTCATCGCGTGTGAACCCAAAGATTTTGCTCGTTTTGCTTTGTTATGTTAACGGCAACGCTAGCGAATCTACTCGGCTGGGCGATACTGACGCGATCAAAATTTCCGTTCGGATCCAACGCTCGACACTCAATGCCCATACGCTTTACAAACCCCGTTTTGAGCGCGTCAGGATTCTCTAAAACGTATCGTCTCGTAACCGTCGTTACCGCAATCATCGTTATCGCCGGCCTAATAGCTCTCGGTATCGCAGCACCGTCGCTTGACAACGGAGAGCAGGTCCTAGCACAAAGTGGAAACAGCGCTTGCGTTACCGCGCCTCAGAATGTCGAGCTACGGGGGATTGACAAAGGGATTCTTGTTCAATGGAATATTTGTCCGGACGAGTGGTCTTCGGATCGCCGATACCGGTATGAGATCCGATATGAGATCAGGTGGCGCGCTACCACGACAGCCAATCCCTCCAGCTGGCTTAGGACGACAAACGCGGGATCGGACGGCGAATTCAGAATCACTGGGCTGACCAACGGGTTGCAGTACGCAGTACAGCTTCGAGCGAATCGAGTTCAAGTTGAAGTGGATGAACGAGAGCGTTTCGTCGACGAAAGAATCGTCGCCAGAGGCTCTTGGACGAGTAGTTACTTCGCTACTCCAGGGCAGAGGACGCCGACAGGTTGTGGGGGGCCGCCGGTAGAGCCGCGCAACTTGGAGTTGTACAAGCATGATGGCGGTATCTTTGTGCAATGGGATGTCTGCCCGGATCATCGCTATGACATTCGATGGCGAGACACGAGCCAGCCAGTTGCTGATCCGTTCGAGTGGCCAACAGAGACAAGTGCTGGCCGCATAGGCGAGTTCGACATCACCGGATTGACAAATGGTCGGCAGTATATCGTTCAACTCCGACCTACTTATTTCGAGGACAACCGATTCGACAGCGGTCGATGGAGCGACGACTATCTCGCTACGCCTCGGCGATGCACAGATCTGCCCGACATTCCGACCGATGTACGGATACTCCCCGGTGATTCGAAGCTGACGGTCACGTGGAACCGGTGTGCCGGGTCCAGTTCTCATATCCGGTGGCGGACTGTCGTCGATGGGGTTGGAGACGATTGGTCAAGCCCGACTGACGTCGGCAATGAATCTACCTATGAGATCACCAACCTAGAGAACGGCACCGATTACGACGTTCAGGTGCGCTCCGCATCATCACGCTCAGAGGGGCCATTCAATAAATCGAACGGCGAACCGTATTCGACGAACTGGAGTTCACCCATCAACAGCTCGCCCACATCGGTGTGCCCGGCTGGGGAACCCGTCGTGCCCAAGGAGTTCGTCGTCGTGCCCGGAGACGCCGAGGTGTTCGTTACTTGGCGGCCTTGCCCGGACCACGACTATCAGTTGGCGTACCGACGACGTACCGATACCTCAGACTGGTCTTGGACCAATGTGGACATGGACGGTCACAGGATACGAAATCTGACCAACGGCACTCGATACGAGGTGCGCATGCGCAGCAGGCACAATGGAGATACCAGCTCTGAAACCGGCAGCTACGTCGCCACGCCTCAGCGACCACTAGACAACAACCGCCCGCCCCGCTGGGAAAACATTCCGCGCAACCTTTCACTCGTTGAAAACCGAAACTACGACCTCCCGATAGCAACGATCAAGGCGACGGACCCGGATCGTGGCGATTCGATCCGTTACGAGATCGTCAAGCCGTTCCCAGAGCCCGAAATCTTCCCATTCGCAATGAACGCCCGCGACGGCGAAATATACCTCTACGACAAACTCGACTATGAGGTGATCGAAGGCTACCGGTTCAATGTCCGAGCAGTTGACGTTTCGGGCGCCGAGATTGAACGTGAAATCCAGATCGAGGTGATTGACGCAGAGGGCCCTCCACCGCCGATCTTCAGACGAGTGTGTTCGGGTGACACTGGTGTGACCGTGACATGGGGCCGCAACAACAACAAATACGACTACGAGCTTCAACGACGACTGGGATCAGAGGACGCTGATCGACCAGTGTGGCGCGATACACCAGTCGACACTAACGAACTGAATCTGCGGAAAAACATGGATTGGGTCTTTAGAGTTCGAGCTATAGACAAGCTGACCGGCGAGCAGAGCAAATGGTCTTCCGAAGAGGGGGTGTTCCATGGCGGCGTGGCTAACAGCGCTCCCGAGTTCAGGAGCGATTCGTACGGGTTCGAAGTGATCGAAGAGCAACCCTCAGGAGTGCACGTCGGTTCCACTGTGGCTAATGATCCTGACCGATTTTCTTCGCTGCGCTTCCAGATAGTAGAGGCAACGCCTGATGATGCTCCGTTCGCAATCAACCCCTTCACCGGTATCGTCACCACCTCTGACCGTTTGGATTTCGAGACTCTAAACACTTACTCGCTTGTAGTGCGCGCGACTGACTTGTGCGGCGCCAGCGATTACGTAGACGTAACGATTACCGTTCTGGACGATCCGAACATCGACGCTACGCCGCTCATTCCTAGCGCCCCCTCAATCATCGCCAAACACGATCAAGTAGTCGTCTTGTGGCCAACTGATCACTACCCGGTTTACGACCTCGACTGGCGCAAGGTAAACGAGGACTACCGCTCGCGTCCAGAAGACACGGACGCGACGATGCCGCGGATCATCGATCTGCCCGACCCCGACAGTTCTTACGCTTTCCGATTGCGTCGCGTGAACCAACTCGGCGAGCCGGGCGAGTGGTCTCCTGAGACGATCGTCGATACCAATGTGCCGTCGCCGACCATAGAGCCTGTTGAAGTTCTGCGGCAAGGCCAGGTTTTGGGCGGCGTGGAGATGTACCTGCCTGGTATCACGCTTAAAGGTGGGCAGACGGCCCGATTGGGTTTCAACATGTTCGGTACCGATGGTCTTCTCGACAACTCGTTGATCAATCGCCGTGACGTGACCGCTTTGTGGCGTGCAAGCGATGGCGACCTGTCTGATGATCGCGGTCGAGTGGTCTCTTACACTGCTCCAGACCGTGAAGGGGTGTACAAGCTATCGGTAGTGGTCAAACAGACAGTGCCGGGTGGTATCGTGCAACGAAATCTGGAGATGGTTGCCCACGTTATAGGTTCGAATCGCTTAGTCAAACCGTTCCAACACAGCGATCAGGTTCCGCGCAACTTCGAGGCCAACGGTGTTACCTACGGCGCGATCTCGTACTTCCAAGCCAAAGAGTATCGTCCGCCTGAGGCGTCAAAGGCGCTGTTCAAGGTTCGCGAAGGATCAATACCCAGCTACGAATGGATCGGCATCCATATCGCGCCGGGAGAACCCGCGTCTGGCTTGCAGAACCAACTTGAGGAATACACCGCTATCGGGGACATCTTCACATCGCAGTTCGTCTCCAGGGACGGTGCGCCGATTGTCAACATGTCGTTCACCAGCAGTGCTGCGATCTGTTTGCCAGTTCCGGCAGAGTGGACGGATCAGCTGCAATCTCTGATGGTGATGCGCATCACACCTGATGGTGCCTTGGCGATGATGAATCTGCCCGTTCGTTTCCAACCAAACCCCACTTTCAACGATCCGGCATCGGTTTGCGGACATTCCGAAGTCTTCGACGGCCAGATCTTCTTAGGCATCGCCAACGAAGATATCGTGACACCCACTCCGACACCGACGCCCGTTCCGACCGATACTCCCACGCCCACGCCGACTATCGAACCAACGGCGATTCCGACTGACACGCCCACGCCGACACCGACACCTGATACGTCTTCGGTAGTAGCGATCAGTACGTCGACGCCAACTCCGACACCCGTACCACCGACACCTAAGTCCACGCCAACTCCAGAGCCGACCGCGACGCACACCCCGGTGCCAACAGCCACGTCTACGCCCACGCCCACGCCGACACCGGAACCCACCGCGACCGCAGTTCCGACCGAACCGCCAACATATACCCCGGTGCCGAAGGACGCTACCGCGCCGGTTGTGAAGGCACAACCGACAGCGACCGCCACTGCGACACAGACACCTGTGCCGGCAGCGACAACCGTGCCTACAGAAACACCGACGTCGACTCCTGAACCTACTCATACCCCAGTTCCGACTGTCGCGCCACCGACGCCTCAACCTACTACTGAACCTCAACCGCCGAGTGATGACGCGGTAGCACCGCCTAGCATCGACGATGACGAAGACGCGGTATCGATTTCGTTGATTGTGGTCGCCGTGATTGCATTCTTGGTCTTAGGCGGAGGGATCGTCTCATACATCGTCTACAACAATCGGGTACGGCGGAAGTTGGCAGGTGCTTCAGCACCTGATGAGACTCCGGATGGAGACAGCGACAATGAAATCGTGTCCGAAGAGAAAGACGACAGCGGGGACGATGAGAGCCCGTACGACACGTTGCGGTACGGCAGGTAGACACTGTCTGAATTGCTATTTTCGGCGCGCCGTAAACCGCTGATTATTGCGGTGTCGCTTTGCTATGTTTACGGCATTGAGTTACACACCGTGTCACAAATAATCTGCCATCGAACGAAATAGGGCCGATGAAATACACCGTCTCCAGCCAATCTTGGCGTGCATCAGCTCGCTCGAAAATCAAGAATTTATCGGTGTTATCGGCGATTGCATTTGTTCTATTCGCCGCGACCAACGCCGGGCTGCTCTGGCTCGTATCGGATGGCCAAGAGCAGGTACGCGCCGACCATTCTCAGACTCCGAATCACTTTGAGGTCGTCCCAGGGAACTCGCGGCTGCACGTCTCATGGCGACCCGATGCGGGACACACGTACGAGCTGCGCTGGCGTGTTGGGGACACGGTCGCATCCCGCTGGAACGTGGTCACGGATCCCGGTACGTATCGGTATGAGATTACTGGCCTAGCGAACCGCACCGAATACGACGTTCAAGTTAGAGGAATGGCAGAACATTCCTCATCATCCCGAAGCACTTGGAGCGATTGGACCAGGATTGAGTCCGCCGAGCCGCGGGCGCTCGCTGGATCGAGCAACGATACTCCCTCCTGGCGCACAACTGTGGATCGTATCTCATTGGAGGAAAACCGAGAGTACCTTGGCGCGATCACAACCTTCGAGGCTATTGGTGGCGACACCAACGACATAGTCAACTACGAAATATTGGAGCCGGTTCGCGGCCCATTTGCGATGAACACCGAAAACGGCGATGTTTATGTATATGAGCGGTTGGACTTCGAGCAGATCGAGGAGTACACCATCGAGGTCGCGGCGACGGATCTGGGCGGAGCGTCGATTCGGCACATACTGACAATCGAAGTGATCGACCGCGCAGGACCGCCGGTTCCAACCGTGACACAAGTATGTGCGGGTAATGCGCAGGCTTTTTTGGTATGGGAGCAAACTAATACCGCCACATACGACCTTCAGTGGACTCCATATGAAGACGGCAACCCCAGCTATAGCCTCACACCTTCTAGAAACTTGAGAGGCATCGACTCCGATCGGAGCGTCGTCGAGAACCTGACGAACGCGATCGAGTGGGTATTCAGAATACGAGCGGTAGATAAGGCGACTCTCGAGCAATCTAAATGGTCCCCAGAGTATGTAGTCAGGCCTTCGGTGAATGAAAATCTGGCGAACAACCCGCCATCGTTCCGTCAGGACGACTACAGCTTCGACGTTCGTGAGGAGCAGCCGGCGGGTATCCAAGTCGGATCTGTGTCGGCTACCGATGTGGACCCGTATTCGTACTTGACATATTCCTTCGCTGAAACCGAACCGCCGGACGCACCATTTGAAATCAATGAGGCGAGCGGCCTGATCACCACCACTGACCAACTAGATTACGAATCGGTTGCTGTCTACAACTTGACAGTTGCGGTCAGAGACCTCTGCGGATTGCAGGCTAGGACAAACGTCGAGGTGTCAGTCATGAACGCCATCGAGGTAGACGTTCCGGCAACAACCCCGCTGGCACCGGCGGTCGCCGTCGGACACGAGCAAGTTGTCGTCCACTGGGACAACTTCACGGACTTCAAATACGATCTCGACTGGCGAAGAATAGATGAGCGGTATCAACTAGAGCCGAAGGACGAAAACGCGTCGGCACCGAGAATAGTTGAGATTGACGATCCTGGGGTGCAGTACGCGTTCCGAATCCGTGCTCGCAACCTGCTCGGACAAGTCGGCGAGTGGTCGCCAGAAACGGTCGTAACCCCGCTGGCAGAGGCCCCGACAGTCCTACCTGTTGTGTCGCCGCGCGAAGGCGCGTTACTAGGCGATGCAATTCCGTACCAGGAATACATCAACCTTCGCAAAGGTCAAGACACTTTGGTCGGCGTGAATCTGTTCAATATCGACGGAGGGCTTGAAAACTCGCTATTCGACCGCGATGACGTCACTATGCACTGGACCGCCTCGATCGGCGATCTTGATGATCCGGAAGCTCGCTCTACTATCTACAGGGCTCCGCATCGCGTTGGTGATTTCGCAGTCCGTGTGACGATTTCGCAGGCGATCCCGGGTGGTGCGGTCCAGATCCGGCTACGCATTCCGGTGCGCGTCATTGGTGAAGGCCAAGATGTGCAGATATTCACCGGCGGTCAACCCCATCCGAGTGAAGCATCTTATCGAGGCGAAGATTACGCAGTCGCAACCTATGATCGCGGCGGGCAGTTCGATGTTGCGGATACTCGAGGCGCGTCGCTCATCGTGCCGGCGGTGTCGATACCCGTTCGCGACTGGGTAGGCATCCGACTCACCGAAGGCTCCGAGGCAACGGTTCTACAACAAGATGTGCGCAGATTCGACACTATCGGCAACTGGTACGAAACTGCGTACGTATCGTCCGATCGCCTGCCATTGACTGGACTGGTTTTCAATCCGGCGGCCGAGGTGTGTCTGCCCGTCCCGAGCGCGTCAGCATCGGCGTTGGACGAGACCGAGATCATGCTGCTCCTCGACAACGGCGTGCAGCAGCTTCTCAACTCGCCAATACGCCAACGCGCAAATCCTGCCAGCAACCTTCCCGCGCAAGTATGTGCAAGAGCGGGCACATTCGACGGTCTGATTTTCTTGGTGCAACCGGATGCGCCCGAGCCGACGGTGACACCGGAACCGCCGACCGAGACGCCGACACCGACACCGGAACCGGTTTCGCCGACCGTAACTCCGACGCCGACTCATACGCCGGAACCGCCGCAACCACCGACGCCCGTGGTATTCCCACCAACCGTGACGCCGATTCCGACAGATACGCCGACACCAGTCCCGACGGCTACTGATACGCCAGTGCCAACCGATACCCCGGTGCCCACTGATACACCCACGCCAGTGCCGACGGCTACGGATACACCCACGCCGGAGCCAACCGATACACCGGTGCCCACTAACACGCCGACATCTACTCCGGAGCCCACCAGCACACGGATGCCGACGGCGACGCCGGAACCGACGCATACGCCAACGCCGACTAGCACTGCAACATCGGTGCCCACCAACACACCGACGATCGTGCCCACCGACACTCCGACACCGGTGCCGACCGTCGCTCCACCGATCGTTGACGAGGACGAGCCCTCGGCCACCGGTTGGATCGTGGCGATCGTGGTTTTGGCGCTACTCGCAGTCGCTATTGGTGCTGGTGCGATGATCTACCGATCCCGGGTGACACCACCTGACACCGATGGTGAAGCTTCGCCGTCCGATACCGAACCTGATGACGATTCGGGTGATGATGACGGACCGTCAACCGAAGATTATGAAGCACTACGGTACGACGCGCCGAGGGGCGGATGATTGACCAGAAGGCCCGGTGCGAGAAGTCCAACAACCGAGGGAGATGGTCGGGGAGCCGGGATTTGAACCCGGGACCTCTTCGTCCCGAACGAAGCGCGCTACCAAGCTGCGCCACTCCCCGATGGTCAGTAGTGGGCTAACCTCGATTATACGTGGATGGGGCAGGCGGCAATCGATCTGAAACCAGTCTCAGTCCCGTGCGCAAGAGCCTGTGTCACTTCTGAGTGAAGCGGCTGAATGACAGCACCGACGCTCCTATAAGGCTTACGTCGTCGCCGAGTTGTGTGACCGATACTGGCACGCCACGCGTCTCGTATCGCGGCAAACCATACGTCCTGACTGCATTGATAACTTCGTCCCAACGATGTTCCAAGCTGTGGACGACGCCTCCTCCAACGATCACGCCATCGGGGTCCAAGACTGCGAGGATGCTGGCTAGGCCGCGACCGACGTTTTCGATGACCTGCAGGACGACCTTTTCGGCTACCGGGTCGCCTTGTTCAGCGGCCTCGAACGTTATGCGAGCATCGATGTTGTTGATATCTCCATTTGCGAGTTCAATTAACGTTGTCGCGCTATTTGGATCGTTTTGCGCGGCAACTCTTCCCATCCTGCCGATGTTGGGGCCGGAAGCGTTGCCTTCGAAACAGCCGTGGCATCCAACTCCGCAACTGAAGGCATCGGGATCTGTGCGAACAGTAATGTGTCCGAGTTCGCCGGCCTGACCGGTGGAACCGGTGACCATATCGCCGTTGGCGACGATACCGCCTCCGATACCTGTGCTGATGGTTACGTAAACGAGGTTTTTTGCATCCTTGAACGGCCCGAATCTGGTCTCGGCAAGTGCGGCAAGCGTGGCGTCGTGACCGATCGCGACGGGCAGCGAGGTTAGCCTTTCGAGATCGGGTTTCATCGACTTGCCATGCCACCCGGTGAGGTTGGGAGGGTGGTCGTAAGTTCCGGATGCCGGGTTGATCGGGCCTGCGGTTGACACCGCCAAACCGACTACTCCTTGGGCATCGCCAGCTACTTGGTGAACCAGGTTCGAAAGCCGTCCAGCCGCGTCTTCGATTCCCCGTTCCGGTATCGTATCGTCACGGGCTTCGTCTAATATCTGGCCGTCTCGCGTCACGAGGGCGGCACGAATTTGAGTGCCACCAATGTCAGCTGCTGCAGTGAGGTTGGAATTGGTGTCGGTTTTGATCATAGATAGGGATGTTATATCTCGTGGATTTCAGGACGTGTTCGTATGTCCACTTGGTGTGGCTGTTTGCTGCCGGGCCTTCCGTTTGGAAGGCCCGGCGGCTGAGGGTCTTCGGGCCCGTAGGAACTGGCCCTCGCCTCGA
>VXSB01000008.1 GCA_009838175.1 Chloroflexota bacterium | reverse complement strand
GCCCGCGGTCTGGCGACGCGGGCCGTTGCTGGAACCTGGTTGCTAGCGGTCTGCCACACCGCTCTGCGCAGCATCTGACCCCTCTCCGGGGTCGTCCGCTTCCGATCTAGGGAGTGGCGATGGAGAGGGAAGGAGCCGAGGTCCGTGTGCAAGGACCGACGCTCGAGGCGAGGGCCAGTTCCTACGGGCCCGAAGACCCTCAGCTGCCGGACCTTCCAACCGGAAGGCCCGGCGGCAAACAGCCACCCCAAGTGGACATACGAACACGCCCTAACCACCCGGAGGCGCCACCACAACATCCTCGTAAGCGTGACGCGAACCAACCATCCCTGAGTGCTCAAACACATCCAACGCCGACTCGTAAAGATCACGAGGTATCGCGATATCCCCATCCCAATTCCCCAGCTTCTGGTAGTAGGCAACCGCCGCAGCCGTCGCATCAACCGCCATCCCCGGGAAAAACGGCTCCTCAGCCTCGGCAATCTCCATCGGATCCGCTGTGTTCACCCACTCCCGTGATGCCCGATACGCCCTCGCAACCGCCCTCGCCTCATCACTATCCAGATAGTCCCACCTCGCAACCAGACTGCTGAACGCCGTCGGACCCACAATCTCGCCGATCGAACCCACGATATGACCAATGCCCTCGTGCTCCAGCTGCTGCGGAAACGCCCCCTGCTCGTGGAAATAGTCCCCCGCGCCATTTCGCCACTGCTCCATCATCTCGTCACCACCCGGCGACTCGATACCCTCGATATCCGAAAGATCGATCCCCACCCGATGCAACCCATACCTCAGCATCGCCTCCGGCTGCCCGCCATGCACATATAAGAACTTCGCATCCAGCAACTTCTCCCAACTGAAATCCGCATCCGGCTCACGCGCCGCAACGATGAAACCATCAAACGCATTGATCTGAGCAAAATGCGCCACCGGCGGCTTCTCACCCACATCCAACGCGCCCCAACTGCCCGATACCGCCGACTGACCAATATCCGCCCGACCCTCGGCAACCTCGATCGCCGAGTTCTGCCCTGCCGCCGCCGGCGTATATGAAGCCGACAAGCCCTCCATCTCCAAGAACCCGCCCGCAATCATCGAAATCATCGGGCTGTAAAACGCTGAGTGCCGAGAAGCAATCAATCTGATATCGGGCATCTACCTGAACTCCATCTGTTCGCTACAGTCAACGCCTGCCAATTCTATCCCGTCGCCTCGAAACCGCATACACACACCGAGAGTTGCAACCTACCACTGACGCATAATTGAAGTTTGACGCGATTGAAACCACCAATCAAACCCTTCCGTACAACTATTCAGCAACGTTCGCCATAGCACTCAACCAAAAATTGAACGAGCCTGACCAAAATTCCCAAATCACGCCTATCACTACCCTAGTTACCGGCGGCTCTGGCTTCATCGGCACCCACCTGATCGATGCCCTCATCGACCGCGGCGAAAAAGTCACCGTCATAGACAATCTATCCACCTCGAACACCCAATACCTCCATCCCGACGCCACACTTATCGACCTAGACATCTGCGATCCCGCCATTCCCGATCTCATCGCAGACCTCAACCCCAACGCCATCTACCACCTAGCTGCCCAAGCATCCGTCGCAATCTCAGCCCGCGAACCTCTAACCGACGTCAACATCAACGTCAACGGAACTCTCAACCTCCTAGAAGGCATCCGAGAACTCCCCCATCGCCCCCGCTTCATCTTCTTCTCCACCGGCGGAGCCGTATACGGCGACCTCGACCCATCCGCCCTACCCGCCAGCGAAACTATCGACACTCAACCCCTCTCGCCGTACGCCGTCTCCAAACTTGCAATCGAACACTACCTCCGCGTCTACGGGCACCTCTACGACCTCAACTACACCATCGTCCGACCCGCCAACGTCTATGGCCCCCGCCAAAACCCTCACGGCGAGGCCGGTGTGATCGCAATCTTCACCCAAGCAATGCTCGAAGGCCGTCAAATAACCATCTTCGGCGACGGCAACGACCAACGCGACTACATCTACATCTCAGACTTCGTCGACGGTGTCCTAACGCTAGCCGGCTCGAACCTCCCAGGCCCATACAACATCGGCACCGGATACGGCATCTCCGTAAACGAGATTCACAACATCCTCTCCGAATTCATCCGTACCGCCACACTTCCGCAACACGGACCACCAAGACCCGGCGACATCCCAAAAATCTGGCTCGATGTCACCTCCGCAAAAAACGACCTCGGCTGGCAAGCCAACACATCATTCCAAGACGGCATCAGCAAAACCGTCGAATGGTTCAGGCAGAAAACATCTTGAACCCCAAACAAGCCATCCCAATCGGCATCTTCTTTACACTTACTGCCCTAGCTTTCAACGCGCTCGCATGTCAGGCTGATGAACCAACTCCCACGCTAACTCCCGTACCCACCATCGCGCCAACCGACACTCCAGTTCCCACACAAGCACCTCCCGAGCCAACCCCACCGCCGACCAATACTCCAATCCCACCCACAAGCGCTCCCCCAACCGCGACGCCACAGCCCGAGATCATCGCGGTCAAACCGACCGCGCCTACTTTCCCGCTGCCGACCGAAACACCCACACCAGTACCGCCAACCGAAACTCCCGAAGTCGCTACTCCGGCACCAGAACCGACGGCGATTCCATCGACTCCTACGGCAACACCGACATCCGTGTTACCGACACCAACTCCGACCCCAAAACCCGAACCAACCATCACAGCATCTCCAACCACTGTCCCTGATGAAGCCGTTAAACCTCTGCCAATCGAGGGACTACGCGGCGGAACCATCAAAATCGCAGTTCCGGGTGCTCCACCCCATCAAGACATCCACAAATCCGTCTCACCGATACTCGCCGGCTGGGGCCCCGGCATCGCATACTCACGCCTTTTCCGATATCGGTGGCTGAAACCCAACGAACCCAATAGCGGAACCGACCAACTTTCTTCGCTCTATGATCCCACCACTTCAACGTCGGCACATGAGATTATCTGCGACCTGTGCCAAAGCTGGGAGTTCGACGGCGATACCACACTCAGCATCGAGCTCCGCCCTGTCATTCATTGGCAGGAAACCAACCCCGGACTCGGCAGAGACCTAACCGCCGAAGATGTCGCCTTCAGCATAAATCGCCTGACCGACCCGCAAATGGCGAATTCGCATCTCGTCAACACCGTCGTACAAGCGCGATCCGCCAGCGATGACACCGTGGAAATCGTTCTCACCTTGCCCGACGCAGAGATATTCGACAAACTCACCGATGCTCGTGCCGCCATCGTCGCACCCGAAACCGTCAATCTCAACGGCGATCTGACGCAAGGCCCGACCATAGGCACCGGCCCTTGGATATTGGAATCCTTCGAACGCAGCGGAATGAGCTTCCGAGCCAACAAGCAGTACCACATACCGGAACTGCCATTGCTGGACGGAATAGATGTCTCAATCATCGAGGACGAACAGACTCGCACCACGGCGTTGCGAACTGGTCAACTCGATCTCATCCAACCCGGTCTACCCGATCTCATAGCCGCGACAGAGCGATTCGACGAGTTGCGTTGGACTCGGAGTCACGACCCAGCAGCCGGCATCGAAGTCGCATTCAACACAACTCGCAACTACCTGACCAACCAATTCTTCCGTGAGGCAGTCCTATACACCTGGGACCCCAACGCCTTGATCAACGATCTGCACAACGGGCAGTCATTCATCAGCGCAGGACTGCCCCTTTACAACCCAGAATGGTTATTGCCCGCAACCGAGGTCGATTCCTTCTTCAATGACCGGACCAAGGTCTTGTCACTATTAGAGGGCGTCAACCTTCCCAGAGGCATCATCGTGAATATCCGAATGGGCAAGTTCGGCGATGAATACACCGCCACTGCGTTGTCGCTTGCCGAGGCGATAAATCGGTTGGGCGCCATTGCATCCTTAGAGGCCGTGTCCACTCGCACGTTCGGCGAAGAGATTTGGAACGAAGGCGACTACGATATCTACGTCGGCGCACCTCCACCGCTCAGCAGCGCGACCTCAGCGTTGTTCGCCATCCACCATTCCGGCGGACCATGGAATACCACCGGTTACTCCACTGCTGAGCTCGATAGCCTGATCGAGCTACAAGCCGTCGAAACCGATCCCCTCGTTAGAGGCGAGCTAATGCTCGAAATCCAACGCGAGATATTCCGAGGCGCACACATTTTCCGTCCAGCCGCGTCGGTATCCCACTGGCTGTGGTGGTCGCACCTGCGAAACGTCGCGCCAACTACTTATCGCTCCGATTCGACTTGGTTGAGCCGTTTGTGGCTCGCAGATCGTGTTCGAGGCGGTTGAGCTAACCGCCAAGGCTTTCAATCGCGTCTTCGAGTGTCGCCCATGCGAGCAACGCGCATTTGATGCGAATCGGGAATCGTGACACATCTCGTAGAGAAATCGCATCGCCAATCGCGTCAGCGTCATCGGCGTCAGGTTCCTGACCTTCCGTGAGCATCCGTCGCATGATCGTCGCCGAATTGGCGACCTCTGAATGACGTTTTCCCTCAACCAGTTCACCCATCATCGACGCTGATGCTTGAGTAATCGCGCAACCAGAGCCGTGAACGCAGATCGCCGAAACCCGATCATCCTCCATGCGAAGCTGCACCGTAACCTCATCTCCGCAAAACGGGTTGTCGATGTTCGCTTCAGCGTTGTAGTCGGAGATCGGATCGATATTGCGCGGATTGCGGCAATGATCCTCGACGATGTATCGATCGACCTCGTCTAGATGTCCAATTCCGCTACGCATCAGAGTGATTAACGTGTAGCGCGTTGCGTATTGGGCGCCAGCACGGTGCGATTATTCTAGCGTGAGTTCTGAAACGCTACGCGGTCCCGATGGTGTCCGATGCCGCCTGCAACGCAGGCATCAGCTCGTCCAACTGGTTCTCCAAGAACGCGTGCAACTCGTTATCCTCGAACTCCGAAAGTATCTCAGCCGCAAATCCTCGTATTAGCATCGCCTGCGCCGTGTGGTAGTCAACACCACGCGATTGGAGATAGAACAACGTGTCCTCATCGACATGACCCGCGGTCGCGCCATGCGCACATTTCACATCATCCGCATAGATTTCCAAAGACGGTTTAGTGTCGACCTCCGCGCCGTGTGAGAGCAACAGGTTCAAGTCCTTCTGGTTCGCATCCGTCTTCTGAGCACCGCGCTCGACCGTGATCTTGCCACTGAACACCGCTCGAGACCGTCCCGAAAGAACTCCCTTGTAATACTGGTCGCTCGTGCAATGCGGAGCGGCATGAGTCGTGCTGATCTCGTTGTCTTGGTGTTGCCGATTGGTAGTCAGATACACGCCATGCAGCGTCGACTCAGCATATTCACCGACCAAGTGCGTAAAAACATCGTTGCGACCAATGTCCGAACCAACGCTGAACGAGGTCGAGCGGTAGTTGGAGTTCGCTTCCTGCAACACGCGAGTTGTGGCGAAATGGAACGACTTTTCGCTGTTGTCCTGATAACGATAGTGAGACAGCTCCGCACCTTCGCCCATTTTTATCTCGACGACAGGCAACGTCATGTGGACATCGTCCGTTAGCGAGACGTGAGATTCGATCAATGTCGCACGGCTACCGTCGCCCATTTCAACAGCTACGCGCGGATTGTCTACGATTGGCCCGCCCACGGAACCGTCTATCACGTGGATGATGTGAACCGGGCGAACATACTCCCGAGGACGGTCGAATTGTAGATAAGAACCGCCGCGGATCCGTAAGAACGCCGTGGCTAACGCAACGAACCCATTGGATCGGTAATCCGCCAACTCACCCACCCAATCGCACGCTTGGATCCGAGTCAAAGGCGCATCACCTGAACTGTGTTCGAGGCTCCCATTTACGAATACGAGATTGGACCACTCTTCCGGCATGGGAACGAGTTCCGCGATCCGCGCAAGGTCCACATGCCTATCCCAATCCCCGAATCGGAAATCAATCCGGTCAACCTGCCTCAGATCGGTGTACTTCCATAGTTCGTTGCCTCGGCGATGGACCGGGAAACCGATGCGCTCAAACTCTTCCCAAGCAGCACGTCGTAATTCGTGGTGCGCATCGGCACCGCTCATGTAGCCCTCTTGATGCTCAGCCAAGTGGTGCCAGTCGTCACGGTACCGCGCTAAATGCCGAGCCGTGTTCTTCGGCATCACGGCTACGTTCAGGGTCATAGGATTTTTGCTACTTCCCGTTGCGTTGAGCAGCGAGGTAGTCCCGATAACCGTTCTGCTCGACCTTCTCTGCCAACGATGCATCGCCCGTCTCGACAATCTTGCCGTCTACGAGGACGTGCACGATGTCCGGATGCACGAAGTGGAGCAATCGCTGGTAGTGCGTGACAATGACAAAACTACGCTCCGGCGAGCGCATCTTGTTGACGCCATCGGCAACCGCCTGCAACGCATCGATGTCGAGTCCCGAATCGGTCTCGTCCATGATCGCGATCCTTGGGTCCAGAACCTGCATCTGAAGCATCTCGTTGCGCTTCTTCTCGCCACCTGAGAACCCCTCGTTCAAGGACCTCTTGATCAAATCTAGATTGATGCCTATTTCCTCGACTTTTTCATCGAACAGCTTGGAGAACTGGCGCACCGAAGTCTTTTTCTGACCATTAGCGTCGTCTATCGCGTCCTTGGCCGCCTTGAGGAACTGCCAAGGTCGGACACCCGGAACTTCTGACGGGTACTGCATCGCCAAAAACAATCCCAGATGGGCGCGTTCGTCCGGCATCATTTCGACGATGCTCTCGCCGTCGACAGTGATATCGCCCTCAGAGACGGTGTACGACGGTTTACCCATCAGCACATTGGCAAGCGTGCTCTTGCCGCTACCGTTGGGTCCCATGATTGCATGCACCTCGCCCGGACTTACTTCCAGATCGATACCCTTCAGTATGACTTCGTCGCTGTCTGTGACAGTGGCGTGCAGATTTTCAATCTTCAGCATTCGGTCTCTCGTGTAGATTGTCCAAGTTGTTTTCCGACTGTCGTTGCGCCATGAGACGCGCCCAGATGTCGGATGATCGATTCAGGTATCAGTTCGCTACTGTTGGCTACGTTCGGATCCCGAACAAACTCAATTGGTCGAGTGATGCTTCGCGGCTTCACTACCCGACTGCGCCTTCCAAGCTGACTTTCAGCAATTGTCCGGCTTCAAGCGCGAATTCGAACGGCAGCTCCTTGATCACGTTCCGGCTCCAGCCAGTGATGATCATGTGGTGAGCATCCTCTTCGGATATTCCGCGCGACATCAAGTAGAAAAGCTGCTCGTCGCTCACTTTGGATGTGCTGGCCTCGTGTTCCAACCGGGCGGTCGGGTTGCGCACCTCGATATATGGAACGGTATGAGCACCGCATTGATCGCCGACCAGCAGCGAGTCGCATTGCGTGTGATTCGTGGCGTTCTCTGCGCCCGGCAGAATCTTCACGCCGCCTCGATAGGTGTTTTCACCATGACCAGCAGAGATGCCCTTCGACACGATGGTCGACTTGGTGTTCTTGCCGATGTGGATCATCTTGGTCCCGGTGTCGGCCTGCTGATAGTTGTTGGCGAGAGCAACAGAGTAGAATTCGCCCACCGAGTTGTCCCCTCGCAAGATGACCGACGGATATTTCCAAGTGATCGCTGAACCAGTTTCGACCTGCGTCCATGAGATTTTGGCATCGCGTTCTGTGATCCCCCGCTTGGTCACGAAGTTGTAGACGCCGCCCTGCCCATCCTTGGTCCCCGGATACCAGTTCTGGATCGTCGAGTACTTGATCTCACCGCGGTCGAGTGCGACGAGCTCCACGACTGCTGCGTGTAGCTGACTCGTGCGGCGTATCGGAGCCGTGCATCCTTCGAGGTAGCTCACGTATGCGCCCTCATCGGCGACGATGAGCGTACGCTCGAATTGACCTGATCCCTCAGTATTGATACGGAAATAAGTCATCAACTCAATCGGACACCGTACGCCGGGGGGCACGTACGCAAACGAACCGTCCGAGAAAACTGCCGAATTCAACGCCGCGAAGAAGTTGTCCGTGTAAGGAACTACTGATCCAAGATACTTCTGGACAAGCTCCGGATGGTTCTGGACTGCCTCGGTGAACGAGCAGAAGATGATGCCTCGCTCTTCAAGCTGATCCGCGTAAGTCGTCGCAACCGATACCGAGTCGAACACCGCGTCGACGGCGACGCCGGCAAGGCGCTCTCGCTCGTGAAGCGGAATCCCGAGCTTGTCGAACGTCTCCAGCATCTCAGGATCGACTTCGTCCAAACTCTTCGGAGCGTCGTCGAAGGATTTAGGAGCTGCGTAATAGTAGATATCTTGGTAGTCGATGTCCGGATATCGCAGCTTGGCCCATCGAGGCTCGGCGTCTTCGCGCTGTAACTTGCTCCAGTACTCGAACGCCTTCAACCGCCACTCGAGCATCCAATCAGGCTCATCCTTTTTCTCCGAGATCAGTCGGACGATGTCAGGACTCAGACCCTTGGGTGCCAGTTCCATCTCGACATCGGTCGAGAATCCCCACTTGTAGCCCGCATCATCGAGCTTGGATTCCCGTGAGATGGTGAGTCTGTCTTGCGTTGTCAACTAACTTTCCAGTTTCTGCAACCGTTTGGATAGGGTTTTGGCTACACGTTTGGCCACGCTATCAACGACCCGACAATTCAGGCTGTCTTCGCCCGTTTGACGTCCCGATTGAACTCCTGATTGCTTCTGTCATTAATTTTACCAGTCAAACGAAACCATCGAAATCACAACCTTATCGGACGACTATGACATCGACTAAACAATCCGAAGCGGCATTAGATCAACCCGTATCCTAAGCCTTATCACTCAAAGACTGCCATTGCCGATCATCTACGAACACGAACTTGCCGCTCCAACAGATCAAGAGAAGATTGTCCGACATTCTGATCGGGCGCTCCATAACTGAACCCGCTTCCGGACTCTCGGAGATTGCTCACGCATTGCGGTCGAGGCGCGAAGTTGATTCCCGCGTTGCAGAAGCGACGTTGACTGTTAAACGCGAAGATTTCGTGCAGGAAAACGATCGCGGTCGAGCCACATGCGACCGTGCACTTTCGATAGGTAAAGGCCAAACGATTTCGCAGCCGAGCCTCGTCGCACACATGATCTCCGAACTTGGTCTAGAACCAGGCGTGGCGCGCGTCCTAGACGTCGGATGTGGTTCTGGTTACCAAGCAGCGATATTGTCGTTGCTGGCAAACCAAGTAGTCACGGTGGAAAGAATAGGCGAACTCGCAGATGCCGCACGCTATCGTCTAAAGCGACTGGGCTACGAAAACGTCGAAGTAGTGGAGGCATCTGATGAAGTCTTGGGTTGTCCGGAACGCGCGCCTTATGACGCCATTATTGTGGGGGCATCAGCTCCAGAAGTCCCGCAGTCTTTAGTAGATCAACTAAAACCTCACGGACGTATGGTGATACCAGTCGGCACTCGCAGAAGGCAACGCGTTGCTACCGTCGTTAAGACTGATGAAGGTTGCAATGTCAGCTACGGCGTTGAATGCGTCTTCGTGCCGCTGATCGGGCCCCAGGCTTGGTGAAGCAAAAACGCTTCTAGTCGTATTAGAAAATAGAAATGGTCAGCTGCAATCACGCCCAGTACTGGGAACACTAAATGTCAGAAACCGAATTCGAAGCAGTAATTGGACTCGAAACGCACGTCCAGTTGAACACCAAGAGCAAGATGTTCTCTTGGTCGGGTGCCGGATACCAAAAAGCATCGCCCAACACTTTGGTCGACCCAGTGTCGATGGCGCTGCCAGGGACTTTGCCGGTCGTCAACAAACGTGCTGTCGAATCCGCGATCGCTATCGGCCTCGCTTTGAATTGCGAAATCGCCGAAGTCACAAAATTCGATCGCAAGCAATACACCTACCCCGATCTCATGAAGGGGTACCAGATATCCCAATACGACGAGCCGATCTGTATCGACGGTTGGATTGACTTACCGACAGAAACGCCACACCGCGTCGGCATCAACCGTGTCCACATGGAAGAAGACGTTGCGCGTCTAATCCACATCGATTCTCCGACGGGTGGAGTGATGCACTCCTTGCTAGACATTAACCGCGCCGGTGTACCGTTGATGGAGATCGTCACCGAACCGGACATGCGCACACCGGACCAGGTCGAGGCCTACATCACAACGTTGCAATCGATCATTCGCTACCTCGGCGTTGGCACTGCCAACATGGAAGAAGGCTCTTTCCGCTGCGATGCCAACATCAGCGTCAGACCAGCAGGTTCGACAGAACTCGGAGAGAAAGTCGAAGTCAAAAACATGAACCGCGTCCGAGCCGTACGCGAGGCCGTCGAGCACGAGATCGAACGGCAAATTGCCGCGATCAAACGAGGAGAACGGATCGTGCAGGAGACGCGCGGTTGGATGGATGGCGAGAAGTACACCGTTACTCAGCGGTCGAAAGAGGATGCTCACGACTACCGCTACTTCCCCGAACCAGACATCCCGCCCCTCCATATTGGACGAAATTGGGTCGCTGATATTCAGTCGCAAATGCCGGAACTACCGTTGGCGAAGAAGCAGCGCTTCATCGGATCATGGGGACTCTCGGACTACGATGCATCGCTGCTAGTCGATTCACTATCTTCGGCCGAATATTTTGAAGCCGTGATGAAAACTGTGGGTGGTGAATCGGAGAGCGACCAAGCCAGTTTCGCCAAAGAGACCGCTAACTGGCTCAACGGCGAAATGGCTCGGTTAATGCACGAGAACGACGTTCCCAGCATCCAAGAAACCCGAGTCGAGCCGACCGCGTTAGCGGTGTTAGTTCGCAAGTTCCAGAAACGGGAGATTAACAATAACTCGGCTAAACGAGTGTTCGGTGAAATGTTCGACAATGGCGCCGATCCCGAAGAAGTGATCGAGCGTCTTGGTCTGGCATCGGTAGGTGATGCTGATGAATTGGCACCGATAATCGACGAGGTTTTGGCGAGCAACCCGTCGGCGGTCGAAGATTATCGCTCAGGCAAAACCAACGCAATCCGGTTCTTGATGGGACAGGTGATGAAGGCGACCCGCGGCCGTGCGGACGCGCAATCTGTGATGCGGCTGTTGGGCGAGGCGATGGACGGATAAAGGTGCTCTGCTAAGTCTCGGCAACGGTTTCGCTGAATTAACCTTGTAGACATGTGGTTTCAGATATCGCTCCTCATCATTGCCGTTGTGCTGATAGTGATCTTGCTCTTGCAAGCCCGCGGCAACAACCCGTCTGTTTTCGGACAGTCGGAGAGCACGTTCCGCGTTCGTCGCGGCGTAGAGAAGATACTGTTCAGAGCGACGATCGTGTTGACGATCGTGTTCGTAGCGGTTGCGATAGCGAACGTCCGGTTCAGCTGACGCTAACAAGAAGCCAAGTTATGCCCGCCGCCAGGTAGTTCCCTGTGGCGTGTCCATAATCTCAACCCCCATCTCAGCCAACTGGTCGCGAATCTCGTCGGCCGTTGAGTAATCCCTGTCCTGTCGCGCTGACTGCCGCTTTTCGATCAGTTCTTCGATCTTCGCGTCGTCTGTCGTGTCGTTGCTTTCAGGCTCTTCGAGCGTCAGTCCCAACACGCCGACCAACTCACGCAAGGTTGCCTGCGCATCTGAGATATCCGATCCTTTTGCTTGCTCGGTGAAAATCTCCCTAGCCAGATCGAAAATCGCCGCCAATGCCCTAGGTGTGTTCAGATCATCGTCCATCGCTTCGACGAAGCGTTGCCTTACGTGGTCCGCATCGTAAGCTTCGCCCGTCCCGACACCCGCGTTAACTGCCTCTGCCGCCTGTCGCAACCTGCGGACTGCCCTCTCCGCGGCAACCAGATTTTCGACATCGTAAGTGGCAGGGCTCCGGTAGTGGCTTTGGAATACCCACATCCTGATCGCGTCGGTTGAGTAGGTTTTAAGCGCATCCCTGACAGTCACGAAATTCCCGAGCGACTTTGACATCTTCTGATCGCCACCCATCCGCAGCAGCCCGTTATGAACCCAGAAACGTGCGAACGGAACTACGCCCGTCGCCGACTCTGACTGCGCCACCTCATTCTCATGATGCGGAAATACGAGGTCTAAACCGCCACCATGGATATCGACTTGGTCGCCGAGATAACGCCGAGCCATTGCGGAGCACTCAATATGCCATCCGGGTCGACCGGGGCCCCATGGACTGTCCCATGATGGTTCGCCGGGTTTCCAGGCTTTCCACAAAGCGAAATCTTCAGGCTTTTCTTTGAGGAGATCTGGTTCAAGGCGCGCCAACTCCGCCACGCCGTCGACGGTACGACCACTCAACTTGCCATACTGCTCATTGCGCCGTACGCGGTAGTAGACGGAACCACCGGCCTCGTACGCCGCTCCTGAGTTCACGAGTTCGTCGATCAGAGCGATTATATGGTCGATCTCCTCAGTGACTCGAGGATGGACGTCTGCCCGTTTGACGTTGAGACCATCCATGGCCTCGAAAAACGAAGCGACGTGTTCTTGTGTCAGATCGAACCAATCAACACCGTTTTCGGCAGCCCGATCAATGATTTTGTCGTCCACATCGGTGAAGTTCTGTACCCGTTTGACGTTGATACCACGGTATTGCATATACGACTGCAACACTTCAAAGATCACCGTTGCCAACGCGTGACCGAGGTGCGGTTCGTCGTAGGTCGTCACGCCACACACATACATCCGAACTGGATCGGATATCTGCTTAAACTCTTCTTTTTGGCGCGTGAGGGTGTTGTAAAGCTGCATGGTTGGTTAAAAAGTCGGGGTGCGGTTTAACGGAGATTTTAATCTCAACTGCTCTGACGCCTCAAAGTCACGATCGCTTGAGCCGCTATGCCCTCACCTTGCCCGATGGCGCCGACTTCGTCAGTCGATGTCACTTTGATGTTTACTCGATCGGTCTCGGTATCTACAGCATCCGCGATATTCGCTTCGAAATCGGGAACATATGCCGCCAGCCTTGGGCGCTGAGCGATGATCGTCGCATCGAGATGGTCAATGCACCATCCTAACGCTCTAGCCTCTAGCGTTGCGTCTCGGATAAATGTCGAACTGTCTGCGCCGGCGTATTTGGGATCAGTAGACGGGAATCTTCCACCGAGATCTCCGAGACCCGCGGCACCAAGGATGGCGCTTGCGACTGCATGAAACAAGACATCGCCGTCAGAGTGACCCTGCAAACGCATATCAAACTCGATCTCGCATCCGCCTAATTTGAGGGGTCCGCCTTCCAGTAGTTTGTGTCCGTCGAATCCGCTTCCCCAACGATATGTCCATTCGCCACCACTTTCGGCAGCTATCGCTCGGGCGATATCGATATCCGATGGAGTCGTTATTTTGATGTTTTCGTAAGCTCCTTCAAACGTAGCGACCAATCCACCCGCTACTTCCACCATCGATGCATCATCAGTTACATCTGCCTCGACGGTTTGATGCGCCGCGCGCAGGATCTCAGCGCGGAAAACTTGAGGTGTTTGCACCGAGAACATCGCTTCTCGATCAGGAGTGTCAACAACGATTCCGTGCTCAACGCGCTTGATCGTATCCTTGAGTGGAACAACAGGTATCGCCGCGCCGACGTGACGGGCTGCAGCAAGACCCCGCTTGAGCATGTCTTCATTTACGAAGGGACGTGCGGCGTCGTGAACTGCGATGAATTCGGAAGCCATCTGTGCCCGGTCCAATTCCCCAATCCCATTTCGTACCGAATCTTGTCGTCGAGCGCCACCGGAAACGACTCGGATAGGCATAGAGAAATTACCGTTGGCGATGCTCTCGCTGATGTCAGCTACTTTGGTTTCATGCGTCACCACAACCGCTCCGCTTACTAATGGACTTCGGTCAACGACTTCCAGCGAATGCCACAAGATTGATCGACTGCCTATATCCAACGCAAGCTTGTCGACACCTTCCATGCGCGTTGATTGTCCAGCCGCAACGATGATTACCGATAGCCCGGCGTATGGATCATTCGAGCGTTGTGTTGGGACGTCCGTCATGAGGTCATTCGGCAAGGCTTGACTGATTGCAGTCAGTGGCAGGGATTCAATCCCGTTTGACTCAGGACCCAATCACCCAAAAGGCAGATTGAATTCGTAGATGTTTCTGAGCCACTCAATGCCCTGTCGACAAGCGTACGCCATGATTATGAGACGGATCGTTTTGCCTGCGAAAACGTAAATCATGAACTTCCGGAAGGGATAATTCAAAGCTCCTGCTGCGATTCCTGCGAGATCGAAGAACGGAGTCGGAATCACCGACACCAAGAAAAGCGTCACCGAACCATGGCGTTCCATCAGATCGTGGATACGCGGATACCATCGCAGTTTCATCGCCGCGTCGTGACCGGCGAGCCCAACTAGGTACGCGGTCGTCTCCCCTAGAGTCGCGCCGGCTGCACCGACGACGCCGATAAAGACCGGACTAAGTCCAAGCGAAGGTTCTGCTGCGACACACGCCGCCAAAACCCCAGGAACCGGCAAGATTATCGTGGCAGCGCCAACGAGGTTCAAGTAGAACGTCGCTAGGTAACCGACATCGGTGATGTCCAAGAAACCACCCGACCACAACGAGATTCCAATCACAGTGGAGCCGAGTACGACGCTCCAAAGCGCAGCCTGAACCCACTTGGGATGCCCAGCGAGACACCTTAACGCCGAATAACGCAGCCTGCGGAATGAATAGCTGCCACTTCTGCCGCTACTGACGACTTGATCGTCGCAGCTACCTTCATCGACTGTCAATAACGCACCAAGACAGCCCGAACCGATGGTCGTAGAGTGTAGTTCGGTTCAGACATCGCACCGATTCTAATGCGTAGGAAGTGCTCAGTGTGTCGATGCCAAAGTCGATTCTGACTTCGTAAACTCCTCATCAACGACGCCTGAATCGAACAAGATCGCATCCTCAACTATGTCAACTACGACATGAGCACCATCATTGACCTCGCCCTTGATGAGCGCAAGCGCGAGTGGCGACTCGACGTAGCGCTGCATGGCTCGAGCCATCGGTCGTGCCCCCATCCAAGTGTCGTAACCTCGCTCAGCAATCCAACTCTTCGCATCCGGCGTCAACTCGATACCGATCGATCGATCTGCCAGTCGTTGTTCGACTTGGCGAACGAATTTATCCACGATCTGGTCGATTTCATCGCGACCGAGCGGATCGAACACGACAACGTCATCGATCCGGTTCAAGAATTCGGGTGAGAATCTCGACTTCAAAGCTGATTCATGTCGGTTAGTTAGGCCCGGCGAGTCGAAGCCGTTCGAAGCCGCTTCGCTACCCCCAATCGCAAATCCCAAACCGCCTTTATTCTGGTCGGCGGTTCCTAAGTTGCTGGTCATGATGATGATCGTGTTGCTGAAGTCCACAGTTCGTCCATGCCCATCAGTCAACCGGCCGTCGTCGAAGATCTGCAACATGCTGTCGTAGATGTTCGGATGCGCTTTCTCAATCTCGTCAAGCAGTATCACCGAGTACGGGCGTCGTCTCACAGCCTCAGTCAGCTGACCGGCGTCTTCGTACCCGACGTATCCCGGCGGTGCCCCGATCATGCGAGAGATCGAGTGCCGCCCTTCGTATTCGGACATGTCGAGCCTGATCATGTGGTTCGGGTCGTCGAACATGAACTCGGCTAGAGCCTTTGCAAGTTCGGTTTTTCCGACACCGGTCGGTCCCATGAACAGAAACACGCCCGTCGGACGACTTGCGTCCTTCAACCCCATGCGGCCGCGTCGGACAGCATCTGCCAAAGTGCTGACCGCGCGATCCTGTCCGATGACTCGCTCATGCAAGCGATCTTCGAGCTTCAGGAGTTTTTCGACCTCTTCTTCGACGAGTTGATCGAGAGGGACGCCGATGCGTTCCGATATCAACGCTGCGATGTCTTTTTCGCTGATGACCAGACGCTCCGGTTCAGTTGGTTCGTCTGATTGATCAACCATGACTACAGGGGCGCGTTCGATTCTCGCCTTGGCAGCAGCCTCGTCAATCAAGTCAACCGCTTTGTCGGGCAGCTGCCGATCGGTAACGTAGCGATCACTTAACCTGACCGCAGCGTCCAACGCCGCATCAGTAAGTTGAACACCGTGGTGGGTTTCATAGTTTTTTCTTAGCGCCTTCAGCATTTCAACGGCCGATTCTTCCTCTGGTTCCTCGACCCAGATCGGTGTGAACCTACGTTCCAAGGCTGAATCTTTTTCGATGAACCTCCGGTACTCTTCAGGCGTTGTCGCACCAACGACTTGAAGCTCGCCGCGCGCGAGCGCCGGTTTCATCATGTTGGCCGCATCGAGTGACCCTTCGCTACCAGTCCCTGCGCCTACAACCGAGTGCAACTCGTCGATGAACAGAATAATCTCACCAGCCGAAGATTGCGCTTCGTCGATCACTGCTTTTAGTCGCTCCTCGAACTCGCCCCGGAATTTCGCGCCGGCGAGAAGGACCCCGATGCTCAGCGCCAGTACACGCTTGTTGGCAAGCATCTCTGGGACACCCTCACTCACGAGCATCTGAGCCAAGCCCTCGACGATCGCAGTCTTGCCTACACCAGCATCTCCGATCAGTACTGGATTGTTCTTGCTTCGCCGCGTCAACGTCTGCATCACACGACGAATCTCATAATCTCGACCAACAATCGGATCGAGTTTTCCGTCGCGAGCCAATCGCGTCAAATCGGTCGTGTACTTGCTGAGCGTCCCGTACCCTTCCTCAGCGTCGGGTGAAGTTACACGAGCTGCTCCGCGCACTTGGTGGTCCGCTTGATAGACGCGCTCGGCTGTAACTCGATGCTTCGCAAGGACTCGCGCAAGGTCGCCATCCGCTTCCTCAACGATGGCAATTAACAGATGGTCCATGCTCATCAACTCGTCCCGGAACGTCTTGCGCTGAATGGACTGTGCTTTGCTCATCGCGTTTTGCGCCCGAGGGGTTATAAAGATCTGTCGTTGCCGTCCAGTCGGATGCCCAATACCTTTGGGTCTCGCATCGATCAACGCGATCAGGTCGGTCCGAAAAGCCTCAATCTCGACTTCCAGAACGTCAAGGATTTTCCGGACCGGACTTTCGTTGCCGTCAGTCATGGCAAAGAGGATGTGTTCAACATCGAGTTGCACGTTTTTTCGCTGCATCATGAGTTGCACCGCCGCGTCGATGACTGCGCGGGTTTGATGCGTGAAGTTTTCTGGTGAGATTGCCATCTGTCTCCTTGAGTGCTGTTGGGCTATTTATGACTCCCGGGATTTGGCTAAATTCAGGTGCGCGTTTGAGGCGCCAAGTGTTGATTATTGTAACATCATCACCACGTTACTTGATATTCTTCGTATCAAGTTTTATTATTTCTATATGTGAGCGATGGACCTCACGACAAGTCACAAGGAGAAAACACATGACATCATTGACCCGTTGGAACCCCTTCCCTCGCACCGCTGGTTGGCCGTTCGATCTCTGGAGCGACTACGCACCTGTCAGGCGCGCATCGAATGCGCCGTTTAAGCTAGGCGTGGACGTGATCCAAAATGCGGACTACTACACCATCGAGGCGTCTCTGCCAGGTTTCAGCGCTGAGGACATCGATGTTACGGTCGACGACGGCGTATTGCGCATCGCGGCAACCAACTCCAGCGATGAGACCTCGGAGAACAGTCGTTATCTCGTTCGAGAGCGGAGGTACGGCAAGTACTTCAGGGCGCTCCGAGTTCCTGACGGCGTGGATGTCGATTCCGCGACGACCGGCTACAAGGACGGCGTTTTGAAGATAGAGTTGCCGAAGAACGACGGCACGCAACCCAAGCGATTGCCCATCGCGGCTTAACATCGATCCAAGCCTAGAGCTAGCACTGCGCCCCGTTCGAATGCGGGGCGCAGTTGTTTGTTGAGTGCGGCGTAACAAATGAGCGATTGCGTAACATTGATATCGCGTATCAATAAATTCACCCTATGCCTGTAGTTACAGACCGTGCGAACGTGCCCGAGTTCTTCGCCCGGTATCAACCGATGATCGATACCGCGTTGCGCTCAGAGCTTGCGCGATACGCGTCGGATATTCGAACGACGCAACGGTACCACATGGGTTGGGCGGACAAGAACGGAGCCGACATAGATGCTACACAAGGGAAACGTCTGAGACCGGCCATGGTGCTGCTGGGGGCGGATGCTGTAGGCGGCGAGACGCGTTCCGTACTGCCCGTTGCAACTGCACTTGAGTACGTCCATAACTTTTCGCTGATTCACGATGACATAGAAGATCGCGATCGATTTCGTCACCATCGACCGACTCTTTGGGTGGTATGGGGTGAAGAGACTGCGATAGTTTCGGGCAACTCGATGTTGAAGCTGGCGGATCGGTCGACACGGGCATTGTGTGAGATCGGCGTAAGCCTAGGCGTTTCATTGGTGGCCCAACAGCAGATCGCGCAAGCTTATATGCGGATGATCGAGGGACAGTACATGGATATCGCTTTTGAAGATCGCAACACTGTGTCCGTCGATGAGTATCTATCGATGATTGAACGCAAAACTGGTGCACTGATTGAAACGAGTTTGTATCTAGGAGCTTTGGTCGCGTCAAACGGAAACTCCAATGGTAGGGTTCCAGACGGATTGAGGCGCGCCGGGTACGAATTTGGGCGACTTTTCCAGATCCGGGACGACATTCTAGGCGTGTGGGGTAGCGACGAAACTGGCAAACCTGTTTGTGGAGACATCCTGAACAAGAAGAAGTCGCTACCGGCGATACACGCCTTGAACAGCTCTACGGGCAAGGCTGCCGCGCAGATGCGAGAGATTTACGACAGAGAGGAACTTGACGACCGCGACGTTCAATCGGTTCTCAAGATCATGGATGAAGCCGGCACCTACGAATTCTGTGAATCCATGTCAGCAAAACACTGGGCCGCGGCATCGGAAATCATTGATGGCTTAGACATTGACGAACGGATCCGAAAAGACTTCTTCGATTTGGGCGAATTCTTGGTCGAACGGAGTTCCTAACGACATCCGTATTTGATTGCCGACCTGAAATTGGAATGAACGCGACGAAACACCTCACGGCAGCCGTTCCGGATGTGGGATCGGCGTATAAAGCGTGTCGGCAGTTGGCGGCAGACAGCTACGAGAACTTCAATGTTGGCAGTCGATTCATCAAACGACGATTGCGCCCCCACTTCTATTCCGTATACGCATTTTGCAGGTTGGTTGACGACCTAGGAGACGAGTTAGAAGGCGATCGCCTGGATTTGCTCGATAGGTGGGAAGACGAGCTGGCTCTTTGCTACTCCGGTTCGCCAAAACTCATCTGGTTCCAAGCATTGCAACGCACGATTGACGAGTTCGATATACCGCCTGAACCGTTTCTGCGCCTGATCGAAGCAAACCGTCGAGATCAACGCGACAAAGAATATGCCGATTTCGACGCGTTGATCGAATACTGCACGTACTCGGCGACGCCGGTCGGGCACTTGGTTCTTTATCTCTACGGATACTTCTCGGATGAGATGGCGAGTTACTCGGACGACACGTGCGTCGCTCTGCAATTGGCCAACTTTTGGCAAGACGTCGCTCGCGATTATGAGAAAGGGCGTATCTACATACCCATATCCGACATGGATGAATTCGGCGTTGGGCTAGCATCGATCCGCGACCAGGAACCCACGTCTAGATTTCGACAGTTGATGAAATTCCAAGTCGATCGCACCCGAGAATTGTTCCGCACTGGTTACCAACTCCACGATCACTTACAACGCGACTTCCGTCTCGAATTTTCGGCGATAACGGCGGGAGGTTTGTCAGTCCTAAACGCGATCGAGGCATTGGACTACGACACGTTGACGGTTCGACCAACGGTTTCAAGATCTACGAAGATTCGGATCATGCTAAAGATCGTCGGGCGCAACCTAATCGGCATGACACCAGTTCCAGCGAGTGCGTTTATCAGTCGTTCGGTTCGATGAGCAGATGCGGTCTCCGCAATATCAAATGTCGCAACCAACCGACAATCAGATTGAATCCGCGTACCGAGAGTGTGCGTCATTGACGCGCACGGCAAGCTCAAATTTCTACATAGCTTTCTTGTCGCTACCTAAAGAGTTGCGCCGAGCCATATACGCGACTTACGCCTTCTGTCGACTTTGCGATGACATCGTGGATGAACCCGAGGCCGGAACAAACCCGTCTACTGAACTGGACAAGGTGGAACTCGCGCTATCCGAGCCTCATGAAGGTGAATATGCCAGAAATCCGATATTCACTGCCCTTCCCCACGCTATAGATAAATTCGATCTGGGCACCCAGTACTTCGTCGACGTTATCGATGGATGCCGGATGGACATCGATACAAACCGGTATAACACATTCGAGGACCTGCAGGTTTACTGCCGCCGCGTGGCGAGCGCGGTCGGGATAATCTGCATCAGCATATTCGGAAACCAATCGCCAGAGGCGATCCGATACGCCAATGATCTCGGCATCGCATTCCAGTTGACGAATATCCTTCGCGACATTCAGGAGGACTACAACAACGGAAGGGTTTATCTACCGCAAGAGGATTTGACACGCTTCGGAGTTGCGGAGGCTGAGTTCGCGGGAGAAACTCTGAGTGATAACTTCCGTGAGATGATGAGGTTTCAACTCAACAGAGCACGCGGGTACTACGAGAGTGGCGAACATGTGATCCCGATGGTCGCCAGAGGTCGGCAGTGCTTGGAACTGATGAGCGGGTTCTATTCACGAATCTTGGCAAAGATCGAAGCGTGTGATGCTGATGTGCTCTCGCAACGAGTAAGCCTGTCAGCGTCGGAGAAACTGACCATCACCGCTGGCGTAGGATGGAGATGGGCATTGCGTTCCGTGAGCAGTTAATGTTCGCAGGTGTTGATTTGGAACATCGGGATGTGGTCATATTCGGCGGCGGACTTGCGGGTATCGCGGCGGCGGTTCAACTGCTCGATCACGGCATAAAGCCGACATTAGTCGAACGTCGACCATTCCTCGGCGGTCGCGCATTCTCGTTTGCTGATCGAAGCAGCGGCGAAGAGATCGACAACGGCCAACATGTGATCCTCGGCGTATGCGACCAGTTTTTGAAGCTGCTTGAGCAACTTGGAACCCGGCAGGACATCGAGTTGGGCTCGGTTCTTGAAGTCCCCGTGTCACTTGGTGGTCGAATATCCAGCCTCCGCGCTAGTCGGATATTTGGCAACGGAGCTGCATTATTGAGATACGGCCACCTGAGCGTCAAGGATCGTTTGGCAGTCACGCGAGTTTTGGTGGGTATGAAGTTCGCTCGATACGGAACCCAAGACGAAGAAGCTCAAAAATCCCTCACGTTCGCGAAGTGGCTGTCCGCACGCGGGCAATCTGACGAAGCTATCGAGTGTTTTTGGTCGATGTTTATTCTCCCAGTATTCAATTGCCGAATTGACGAAGTTGCGGCATACGACGCGATCGAATTCACCAGAGCCGCGCTACTAAGTAGCACCAGCGATGCCGCTATCGGCTACCCGAAAAAGGGTCTTTCGTATCTTATTGGGCATCCCGCGTTCGAGTATCTGCGTGCAAACGGCGCCGAAGTGATCGACCGCACAGGTGTCGATGCTCTCGCGTCATTCGATGGAGGCGGTTTCGAGGTTCGACTATCTAATGGTCAGCAATTGAGAACCGATACCGTCATATCCGCGTTGCCGCCTAACGTGCTGAACCGCATCTTGCCGCAATCCGATGCACGATACGCCAAACTGGCATCGCAACTCGTCAAATTCCAGTATTCGCCGATCGTGGCAGTTCATCTTTGGTACGAACGAACAGTGATGGATGAGCGGGTAACAGCCTTCTTGGACCTGGGTTTGCAGTGGGTCTTTAACGATTCGGCACTGCGTAACACTTCGTCAACGAGACGGCAACACATCGTAGTTTCGTTGAGTGCCGCGGACGAGTGGGTCTTATTGAGCAAACAGCAGGTGCTGGAACGTACCCAAGCAGCGATGAACGCTGCTTTCCCAATGACCCGTGATACGAGCGTCGTTAATTCGTCTGTCGTCAAGACTCTCGAAGCAACCGTAAAAGTTGAACCGGGGTCACAGGAATTGCGTCCCACCACTATGCAGGACATTTCTGGTTTTTTCATTGCTGGTGACTGGACCGACACAAGACTGCCAGCAACAATGGAGGGCGCTGTGCAGAGCGGCAATGCAGCCGCGATACGGGTGATCGATTGGTTGAGGGCTCGGGGTATGCACTGCGAGCCTTCGAATGAAGAGGCCAATAGATTCGCAGGTTTATAATCGGAAACTAACGCCGATTCGGGCGTGCGTCTCATATCGCTGACTAACCTCCCACCTTGTACCGCGACGAATTCGAACCCATCGACCGCGAGATAATGAACATCTTGCAGTCCGACTTCCCATTGGTCAGGGAGCCTTTCCGCGTAATCGGCGAACGTTGTGAGGCGGATGAGTCCGAGGTGATCGCCCGCGTTAAGGAACTGAAACGCAAGAACGTTGTCCGGCAAATCGGCGCGATTTTCGACACCCGTCGCCTCGGGTACACATCGACCCTCGTCGCGATGCGATTCCCCGAAGATGCACTCGATCGCGGCGCGCAGATTCTTAACGCACACCCCGGCATCAGTCACAACTACGCGAGAAACGGTGAATTCAATCTCTGGTTCACACTGGCGTTACCGCCTGGCAAGGACATCGCGAGTGAAGTGCACAAACTGACGCGATTGTCAGGCGCGGAAACGTCCCGTCTTCTGCCAACAATCCGGTTCTTCAAGATCGGTGTCAACTTCGATATGGTCAATCGCGTTTCGAACGCGACGGACTACTTCGTCCCAGACACTCAGTACGGGAACGATACGAGAAACGGTGCTACGCCTGCCGCTGTACCAACGGCCGCAACGGATCTTTCCAAGTTCGACATCGAATTCGTGCGTGAACTACAAGAAGACTTGCCGCTCGAACCAAGGCCATTCGACGACATGGCTGACCGGTTAGACCTGACCGTAACCGAACTTTTCGCGAAGGCTGATGAAATGATGGATCGGAAGCTGATGCGCCGGTATGCTGCTGTGTTGCACCACCGTCGTGCAGGATTCTCCGCTAACGCTATGGCGGTCTGGAACGTGCCTGAGGGACGTTCGGTTGCGGTTGGCCAACAAATGGCCGAACACCCCGCGGTTACCCACTGTTACGAACGACCGCGATACGACGACTGGCGTTTCTCGCATTTCACGATGATCCACGCCGTCACTCGCGGCGAATGCGAGGAGATCGCTAGAGACATTGCTACCGAAACTGAGTTGGACGACTACCAACTGCTATACAGCCACAGGGAATACAAGAAGACGCGTGTGCGGTACTTCGTCGATGACAACGTCGATGTGGAACGCGCAGCAGCTTTGATCGGAACGTAGAATGCCTCGTTACTACGGCGTTTTCGTCGACATTCAAGATCGTCGTTGCCTTGTCTTCGGCGGAGACCCACATGAAGGCGAGCGCAAGGTAAAGTACCTCCTCGAATGCGGCGGTCAAGTGACGCTTTTCAGTCCGGAAAACGACACCTCCGACGACTTGAAAGCCTTAGCGCGTGCTGGTGAGATCGATTGGGTCAAACGGGGATACAAAAGCGGCGATTTGGCCAGTGCTTGGATTGTCATCGTCGCCGATACATCTGATGCGAACGTTAACCACGCTATCTCAGTTGAAGCCGCTGAACGAAACATCTTGCTCAACGTAATGGATGTGACACCACTCTGCACCTTCATCGCACCGGCGTTGATCCAGCGGCAAGATGTCACTGTCGCGGTTTCGACCGCGGGTACCAGCCCGGCTTTAGCGCGCCGTCTCCGGGAGCGAATTTCTGATCACGACTACTGCCGTTGCCTGCAGTGGGCGGACATGGGACCCATGTTGGCAGATGTCAGAAAAGATGTTCGTTCGCGTGAGTTGCCGGTTACCCCGGAAGATTGGGCGCAATCGATCACTGATGACATGCTTCGTGCTTTCCAAAACGGAGAACCAGATGCCGCAAGGGATATGTTGGTCGAAGCTTTGGAAGATCGCGCCGAAGCAAACAATCGGGCATAAAATGCCTAGACATGACGGATTTGGGTGGAAAGTTAGTCCTTGGTTGCCGCGACAGCAAACTAGCGATTGCTCAGGCCAACGAAGTCGCGGGCGCGTTGCAAAGCCGGTTTGAGAACATCAAAATCGAACGAGTTTCGATCAAGACCAGCGGGGATATCAAGCAAGACGCACCAGTTTCTGAGATCGGTGTAGGCGTCTTCGTCAAAGAGATAGAAACCGCGCTCCTACGCGGCGAAATCGACGTTGCGGTGCACAGCCTCAAGGATCTTCCATCAGCGATGCCTGAAGGCTTGACGATCGCAGGTGTTCCCTACCGCGAGGACCCGCGCGACGTTGTCGTTAGCAGGAACGGTAGCGGGTTGCATGATCTTCGGCCTGGTGCCATTATCGCAACCGGCAGTGCGCGTCGGAGAGCATTGGTCAACGCAGAGCGTGGCGACCTCATTCTGAAGCCGATCCGAGGCAATGTCACTACCAGACTGGCGATGCTTGACGACGAGGATTCCGTTATCGATGCATTAGTGCTGGCCGCCGCAGGATTGAAACGCATCAAAATGGCCGATCGCGTGTCTGAGTACCTCAGTTGCATGTGGTTCGTCGCGGCACCGGGTCAAGGGGCACTCGCCCTTCAAACTCGCAGCGATGATTCGCGTTCGATTGCCTTCTGCTCAGCCATTGAGCATGCAGGCACACGTTTGTGCGTAGATGCCGAACGTGCATTCATGGCTGACATCGGCGGGGGTTGTAGTGCCCCAATCGGTGCACATGCCCGAATCGATGACAACATAATCACCCTCGCCGTAGTCGTTTCTGATCCTTCCGGTGTAAATTTGATACGCCACCGAGAATCCGCACCGGCACCTGAAGCAGTTGAACTTGGTCAGCGAGTTGCCAAACGGATAGTCGCAGATGGTGCCCGCGACCTGTTGCCTCAAGCGGCGGTCGCCTCAACAGCGTGATGGCTGAAATCGGAACCGTCTATCTGGTTGGGGCGGGACCCGGTGATCCCGGACTTATCACTGTCAGGGGTCTCAATGCGCTGCATCGCGCTGATGTGGTGGTATACGACCGACTGGCTCCCGCGGAGTTGCTCGACAACACCCGCGATGATGCGGAGTTAATTTCCGCTGCCAAGGCTCCAGGGTCGGTTTCACTCTCGCAGAGTGAGATTAACGATTTGCTAGTAACACGTGCCTTGCTCGGACAAAACGTGTGTCGTCTGAAAGGCGGCGACCCGTTCATTTTTGGTCGCGGTGGCGAAGAAGCTATCGCACTCGCCAATGCGGGAGTGCCGTTCGTCGTGATCCCAGGCATCACCTCGGCGATTGGAGCCGCTTCGTATGCTGGGATACCTGTGACGCATCGCGGAATCGCGTCTTCAGTGACCGTCGTAACCGGAAGCGAGTTCGAGAAACCACCTCAAGCGAGCGCCAACTGGCAAGCGATTGCGAATACGAATGGGACTATCGTAGTCCTGATGGGCGCTTCCCGGATAAGCGAGATTGCGTCGGAGTTGATCATGTGCGGACGATCGCCGAACGAGCCGACCGCTGCCATTCACCGCGGAACATCCACAGCTCAGCAGACAGTTGTGGGGACCCTTTCTGATATTGATTCGAAAATCAATCTCGCTGGCCTCGGCGCGCCAATCGCGATGATCGTTGGCGATGTCGTAAACCTGCGCGATACGGTCAGGTGGTTTGACAATCGTCCGTTATTTGGCAAACGCGTCTTGGTGACGCGTGCCAGGAGTCAAGCGAGTAGGCTTGCCTCTGGTCTGACGGCCCTCGGTGCGATCGTCGTAGAGTGTCCCGCGATCAAATCCGTCGCGGTCAAAAATACGGACGACCTCGATGCTTCTTTATGTGGACTAAGCAAGTACGAATGGGTCGCGTTCGCAAGCCCGAACGGGGTCAATCAGGTGTTCAAACGTTTGAATGCACTCGGAATGGATGCACGGTCGTTCCATGGTTGCAACGTTGCCGCTGTTGGTCCGGCAACAGTCGATGCGTTGAAACAGCACGGTGTCGTCGCCGATCTGACTCCAGACACTTACACTGCCGAAGGTCTTGTAGACAAGTTTCGATCAGCGGGTTTAGCGCCAAAGTCGGCTTTAGTCTTCAAATCAGATATCGGGCGGGAGACATTGCCAGAGGGATTGCGGCGACTCGGTGCTGAAGTAACTGAAGTTGCCGCATACAGAACTGTTTTGGCGGAAGATTCTGCCGATGTGGCTGTTCGAGCATTCGAAGATGGAATCGATATTGTCACCTTCACCAGCTCGTCAACGGTAAAGAACCTCCGGCAATTGCTCGGTGGGAATGTAACGCCAATTAACAACTGCGTCGTAGCCTGTATGGGACCTATAACCGCGTCTACAGCGCAATCGTTCGGATTACGAGTCGACATAATTCCCGAAGAGCAATCAATTTCTGGGCTAGTCTCAGCGATCGAAAACCACTTCTGCGATAGTTGAACGCAATGTCGTCCTCTGCCCTACCCGATTTCCAAAGATTTCGTCCTTTGCGTTCGAATGCCGAAGTGCGCTCGCAGAATGCCGAGACGCGGTTGGATGGTTCTGAATTCGTTTACCCCATGTTCGTGATTAACGGCGAAAACCGTCGAGAACCAGTGCCGTCCATGCCCGGCATCGCGAGACTGTCGGTCGACGAAGCCATGGCGGAGGCGGAAACCGCGCTGACAGTTGGGATCAATCGCTTCCTGTTTTTCGGGATACCAGATGAAAAAGATGCGACGGGATCAAAGGCATGGTCACCTGAGGAAGCGGTTCAACGCACTGTATCAGAACTTCGAAAGGGATTTCCCGAGGCTTTAGCGATCACCGATGTCTGCATGTGTGAATACACCGATCATGGGCATTGCGGCAAATTGACCGAAAACAGTGAAGTTGATAACGACGCCACCCTACCCTTGCTAGCGTCCGCCGCGGTTTCACATGCCGACGCCGGCGCACAAGTAGTAGCACCATCGGCAATGATGGACGGTCAGGTTGCGGCTATTAGAACAGCCCTTGACGACGCGGGACATCGAGACGTCAAGATACTTGGCTACTCAGCAAAGTATGCGTCTGCCTTTTACGGGCCGTTTAGGGATGCGGCGGATTCAACTCCGAGCTTCGGGGATCGGCGAAGCTACCAGATGGCAACGAGCCAGCGGGTTGAAGCCATGAATGAGATCGAAGCCGACATCGCAGAGGGCGCCGACTACATCATGGTCAAACCCGCACTCGCATATCTCGACGTCATTACCCACGCAAAAGCACAATTTCCTGAACGCCCGCTGTACGCCTACAACGTGAGCGGCGAATTTTCTATGATCCACGCTGCGGCGGAGAATGGTTGGATCGACTTGAAGAACACCGTCCTAGAGGTGCTCCTGAGCATCAAGCGGGCGGGAGCAGACAACATCATCAGCTACTTTTCCATCGACGCTACCAGATGGATTAAAGGCGATAGTCAATGAGCTTATTGCGACATGGCGCGTCCAATTTGGAATCAACCCCGCTGTTGAGCGCTTGCTTGGCGGAGATATTGGGTACTTTCATTCTGGTATTGTTCGGAATAGGTTCAGTCGCTGCCGCAGTTTTCACCGGTGCGCAGGTTGGTTTATGGCAAGTCGCAGCCGTGTGGGGATTCGGTGTCACATTGGCAATATACGTCAGCGGCGCGGTATCCGGTGCTCATCTCAACCCAGCGGTGAGTCTGTCATTCGCAATCTTCCGACGCGATCAGTTCCCGTTGAACCGCCTGTTCGCATATTGGGCTGCACAGTTGATCGGGGCCGTCATTGCGGGTGTGGTGGTCTTGATCCTATTCAACCCGTTCATCGACCGATTTGAAACAGAAAACGACATCGTTCGGGGTGAAGCGGGTAGCCAAAGGTCTGCGATGGCGTTCGGCGAGTATTTTCCTAACCCTGGCATGTTTGATTCGGCTATATTCTCCGTATCTCCTCTGCACGCGTTCGCCGTTGAGGCGTTCGGGACTGCAATCCTCGCTTTCGTCATATTTGCGCTGACCGAACGACGCAACGCTGGTATCCCGACGAACGGAATGGTGCCGTTCTTCATCGGGTTTACCGTTGCCGCACTGATCAGTTTGTTCGCGCCGATAACGCAGGGGGGATGGAACCCAGCGCGGGATTTCGGACCGCGGATCGTTTCGTGGCTCGCGGGCTGGGGAGATATCGCTATCCCAGGACCAGAAGGCGGATTCTGGGTCTACATTCTTGGCCCACTCGTCGGCGCACCGTTGGGTGCGTTGATGTTCAAACTGGTCATCGAACCTGGTTTGCCAGGCGGTAAACCGGAACCCGTCCAAATCGCGAGGAGCAAATATGAGTAAAGACCAGATAGACGTGCTATTCGTTTGCACTCACAATGCGGGACGAAGCGTCGCCGCAAAAACCATATTCAACGACCGCGCCTCCAAGCTAGGTTTGGAAATGCGCGCTCAATCCGCAGGAACCGCGCCGGGAGCACGAATCAATCCAGCAGTTCAACGTGTATTGGAGTCGTTCAATCTCGACGCGTCGCAGGAAGTTCCGAAGTTGATGACAGACGAAATGTTGCAACGCGGACCAAGGACTGTCACGATGGGCTGCGAAGTGGACGCTGAGTCTTGCCCCGCCATCAACTTCGCGGATGTAGATGATTGGGGATTGCCCGACCCGTCCAAGATGTCGTCTGACGATGAGATCGTGCCGCTTATCCACGACATTGCTCGTAGAGTGAACACGTTGATTCACGAGATGACCAGCGGCCGTTAACTCGGTGGCTGTTGAGGATCGACGATTACCTTGCCCAAGATGTTGCCGCGTGGGACGGGGCCGAACGTCCTGCTGTCAGTTGAACGTTTGCGGTTGTCGCCCATCACGACGTATTCGTCCTCTCGTAATGCCCAAGTTCGATCCATCCGAGGTTGACCGCCGTAGATAAACGGATCCTCGGTTTCGACACCATCGATTTGAAGTCGTCCGTCAATTAGCTGCACGTCCTCACCTGGTAAACCCACGATTCGCTTCGTCTCCCAGAAACGTTCCCGTTCAGGGTGTTCGAATAGGACGATATCCCAGCGTGCCGGTTCGGAATGCTTGAAGGCACGACGGCTAACGCGCACTTTTTGCCGGTCTCGCAATACCGGGTGCATCGAGTGACCTACAATCAGCACCCATTTGCTAGTCAGACGATCGAGAAATCTGCCCGGAGCTTCGACGATCGCCTGTAATTTCGTTTTGACGCTAGCGAACATCGGATTAGTCTATTCTTGATACCGGTAATCGACATGTTATCGACTATCGCCCTACTGGTCCGCGAGGTGGTCTCGCGGAAACATGAAAGGAACCATGACGATGCTACGAAGTGTCAGAAGAATAGCTGACCGTTTGTCCCCAATCGGCGTTGCCCATGCGCACTGCGACATACCGTGCGGGATTTATGACCCTCACGACGCAATTCAGGCAGCCCAGACCGTCATCCGGATGACTGAGCTGATCGAAGAAGCGGGTGACGTGTCGGACGTTTCGACACGGAATAATCTCATCCGATATGTCGTCGCTAAGGAAGAACACGCCAAAAAGGCCAAGGACGACATCCTCGTCATCTGGACAGACTACTTCAAGCCCGAGCATCTCGAGCAGTACCCGAACCTTCACGAACTGGTCTGGAACGCTTGCAAACTAGGTAGCCAAGCGAAGCAAAACGTCGACATGGAAGCGGCGCAGAGCTTCAAAGCCACCCTAGAAGAGATCGGCAAAATCTTCTGGGAAACCAAGCAGTAACCCATTCCCATTCGGATCGAATACTATCCCGTCCGTCGGATTAAGCGGACGGGATTCTCGGGTTAGCGTCGGTTCTATTGAGTTATCGGCGACTAATCTGAATCGCTGAAGAATCCGATGTCGTCGGAAATGTACTCTTCTCGAATCGGCGACCAAATGTCAAGTGCTACGCAACCCTCGTTAGTCGCGGTCACCTGATGCGGGACGTGGCCGGGGATGACGTAGTGTTCTCCCGCAACCAATTTGGTCTTTTCGTGACCCTCTAGTTCGAACCAGGCCGACCCTTCCAAGACACGTCCGCACTGTTCGTGCATGTGTGAATGCCACGGGACTACAGCGTTCGGCTCGATATCGATAATGCCCATCATTATTCGCTCGCCCCAAATCAATTGGGCCTGAACGCCGGGCAGCAGCTCTCGTCGCTCGACGAAAGCGGGATCAAAATAGCCGGCATTACCGTCGGGCACCCGCGTCTTGTCAACTTTGATCGTCATGCTCTCTTCTCCTTCGACGCGTCTCGGGAACTAACCGTGCGAACCGACCTTGCGATCGATCGCCGCTTCGGCGACCGGGCTGATGATTTGATCGACTTCTATGTTCAGCAACGCCGGCCCGTTGTGTGCGAACGCGCGTTTCATGGCTGGCTCTAGCTCCTCCGCGGTTTGGACGTTCTCGCCGTACGCACCGAGACCCCTAGCCACTAGGTCGTAGCGTGTTCCCTGAGCTAGATCGGTCCACACAGGGCGTCCATAGATTCCCTTCTGTATCTGCCAATCGATACCCCAGATCGAGTTGTTGCCCAGCAATATCTTCACTGGCAGATCATGGCGCACCATCGTATCGAGTTCCATGCCGTTGAATCCGAACGAACCGTCTCCAACGCAAACGACGCACTGTGTACCCGGCAATGCCGTCTGCGCTCCCATCCCATAAGCGATGCCGACTCCGATCATGCCAAAGCTCGAAACATTGTGGAATCTGAATGGCCTTTCTCGGGGCACTGTGGCCCGTAGGAAATGGCAGTAATCACCACCGTCGAAAGTGATGTGCGCATCCTCGTCCAGATGCTTTTGGAGCGTCTCACTTACATACATCGGGTGCATCGGCATAGATGGACTGGCATGTTCATAAAGCTCTTCCATCCATGCTTCCCGTTCGTTTCGCAGCGCTGATAGCCACTCCGCAGGTTCTTGCCAAGTTAATGCTGATGCTTCGTCGGCAAGTTGAGAAATCGCTGGGCCGACATCACTTAGAACCGCGACCTCGGCTGTGCGCGCTCTCCCGATTTCGGCAGGCGAAGGATCGACGATTATGAACTTGACATTCTTGTTGAACGGTGGGTTGCCGCCGAAACCAAGCGTGTAGTCCAAACGTTTACCCAACATAAGAATCACGTCGGCATCACGTACCATCTGAGCTGCACGGTTCAAAGGGAGGTATCCCAAACCGATGCTGTAAGGATGAGAGTCGGGGATGAGTGCCCGCCCGGAGTCTTCCGACACGAACGGGATTCGAGTAGTTTCGACTAATCGCAGAACTTCGTCAGGATCCGCTGTCGCTCCAGCTGAGGAACCGGCCATTATCAATGGTCGATTTGCAGAATTGAGCAGCCGAACAGCTCGTCGGACCCGGTCCGGATCCGCCATTACTCTCGCAGGTGTGCTGTACTCGCGGGGCGCGTATCGCTCGAAATCGGAAGCATCCACGGTCGCCGACTGGTAGTCGTGAGGGATAGTCAGATGAACCGGGCCTTGGCGACCACTAAGAGCAGTGCGGAAAGCCAACGCGACGTATTCTGGGATGCGTTCCGGCGACGGGACTTCCCAAGCGCCCTTTGTCACTGGCTTGGCGATACCAACTTGATCGATCTCTTGCATCGCGCCACGTCCCAAATTTGGGGAATCGGCGCTGCCCGCGATGTTGACCACAGGCGCCTCCGAATGCAACGCGTTCGCCAAAGCTGGCACAGCGTTGGCATGTCCTGGCGTCGTCGATAATGCGACCGAAGCGCGACGGAGTGTGCGTGCATACGAGTCGGCGGCATGAACCGCGCCCGATTCGTGACGCGTGTCGATCATGCGGAACGGTTCATCGACCATGCGATCCAACACATCGAGAATGTGGTCGCCCGCGATACCGAAAAGCGTGTCAACACCCTCGGCTTTGAGCGACATGTTCAACAGATCGCTTCCGGTCAGTTTTTTGGTCAACTCTTAGCAGTCCTTTCCGCACGAGCGTCCATCTTCAACGCGTCCATGAAATCGGTAACAGATACCTCGTCTAAATCTTCCAAATTTCGGAACTTGGCACCGACTCCACGAGTGAATTCGGAATCGCCAAACGTGGCTTCAAGGTTTGCGTGGAACTTGTCGAAAAGTAACGGAATTGCTTCGGATCGTCGGGTTCGGTGCCCGATCGGAAAACGGACCTCCACTTCGTCAGTGCTGCTTCCATCATCGAAATTCACCTTCACAGCATTCGCGATTGAACGCTTTTCCGGATCGAGATACTCGACTGTGTACTCGGGTCGTTCGGAGATAACCATCTTTTCGCGCAAGGCATCAATCCGAGGATCATTCGACGCGTCGTCCTCGTAGTCGTCCGATGTGACATCGCCCTTTAATAGCGCCACCGCTGTCATGTATTGGATGCAGTGATCGCGATCTGCTGGATTGTTCAGTTCACCTTTTTTGTCGATGATGCGTACCGCAGGTTCTTGGGTTTTGATTTCAATAGATCGGATCTCATCTAATCGATGTGCTATCAACGGGTGCAACGCGACACCGGCTTCAACCGCGGTCTGTCCATGGAATTCCGCCGGGTACTTGACTTTGAACAGCACGTTTTCCATCACGTACGACTCAAGGGGCCTGCCCAGCGTGACATCCTGCCCTTCGAACCACACATCTTGAAAACCGTAGTTTGGTGCAGTTAGAGCTGAGTAGCAGCCGTCCATACCCCGCAATGCGAACGTGGCCATTGAAACGCCGCGAGATGTCGCATCTCCAGCGGCCCAAGATTTACGGGCGTTGGTATTGGGGGCATGCCGGTAGGTTCGCAAAGTTGCATCGAGCCACGCATGCGAAACTGCGGATGCCACGATTTCTTCATTGCTGTCCGACATGACCGCTGCCGCAACCGCAGCCGAAGCTACCTTGACGAGCAACACGTGATCGATCCCGACCCGGTTGAATGCGTTGTCAAGGGCTAAAACGCCTTGGATTTCGTAGGATCGTATCGCCATCTCAAGAACATCACGCACAAGAAACGTATGGCCGTCAGCTTTTCTACGAGATCTGGAGATGCAGTCTGTCGACGCGAGAATCCCTCCGAAATTGTCGGAGGGATGACCCCATTCCTTGGCAAGCCATGTGTCGTTGAAGTCGAGCCATCGAATTGCCGTCGTGATGTCGAACGCGGCTTGGGGCGCAGATTTGACGTGGCAGGTCCCGGGTATCGGTGTGCCACCGCTGTAGTTGCCTACCGAATCTTCGGTGGTGATGAAATCGCGGCATGCCGGAAAACCAAGTGCTAAGAAGGCACAACCGATGGAATCCATGAGCGCTATTCGCGCGGTGCTAAAAGCCTCGTCAGTGCCAACCCTCCCTTGACGGCAGGCGTATTCAGCAATCTCGGCAATGACGTCGTCGTAGCGGTTCGTCATTGTCTGTCTTGCAACTCGACGTATTTTCGTGCTGGCGGGCCCGTGTAGTCGGCGTTTGGACGGATCAGTCGATTGTCGTCTCGTTGTTCGATCACATGCGCAACCCAACCCGACGTGCGGCTGATAGCGAACAAAGGAGTAAACATAACGGTGGGTATGCCACACAGGTGATACGCGGTCGCTGAATAGAAATCGAGGTTGGGGTGCAACCCTTTCTCACGCATCATCACATGCTCAATCCGTTCGGAGATGTTGAAGTACGTCGTATCTTCATTCTCGATGGCAAGCGTCCGCGCAAGTTCCTTAACGATGTCGGATCTAGGATCTCCGAATTTGTAGACCCGATGCCCAAAGCCCATGATCAACCGTCGCGCCTCAAGCATGTGTTGGATTGACTTCTCCGCTTGTTGCGGGTTGTCGAATGACGCTACCAGCTCCATCGCCGCCTCGTTCGCACCGCCATGTAAGGGTCCCCGTAGTGCGCCTATGGCTGCGACGACTGCTGAGTAGGTATCCGCGAGTGTGCTGGTCACTACACGCCCGGTGAATGTGGAAGCGTTGAATTCGTGTTCGGCGTAAAGAACAAGGATGGTGTCGAGCGTCCGACGCGCTGATTCGTTCGACTTATGGTCGGTCAACAATCGTAGGAAATGCGCTGCTAGACCAATCTCATCCGACTGAGTATCGATCCGCTGTTTCCGATGCGCGTATCGATGCCAGTAGCCCAGCATTGATGTCATGGTGGCCATCAAACGGTCAGCCACGTATGGTGCGCCTCTGCCGTCCTCGCCTTCGGGTTCGAGCGAACCTATCATAGACGCACCAGTTCGAAGCACATCCATCGGGTGAGTCGACATCGGCAATGCTTCGAGCATTGCGCAGACATCGGAAGGCAGTTCGCGAAGTTTGGCGAGACGATCGTTGTAGGCGCACAATTCGGTGCGGTTTGGGAGTTTGCCGTAAATTAGCAGATATGCCACCTCCTCGAAGGTGGCATTCTTGGCTAGGTCCTCGATGCTGTAGCCGCGATATGTCAATCCAGCGCCAGCTTTGCCGACGGTTGAGATTCCGGTTTCCCCGACGATTACGCCAGCCAAACCTTTGGCGGTGATGGTCATTTCGTATGTTCCGATTGCCTGCGCCCAGATTGTGTACGAACTAAGAACAGGTCGTTTATCTTCTGCTCGTATTCGTGGTAACCGATGTTCTCGTAAAGTTCTTCACGAGTCTGCATCAAATGCACAACATCGCGCTGTGTCCCTGCATTCTTGATTTCAGAGTACACCGCTTCTGCCACTCGGTTCATTGCACGGAAGGCAGACAGAGGGTACAGCGCCATGGCTACATCGGCTGATCGCAACTCGTCGACAGTGAACTGCGGCGTTCTGCCGAATTCCGTTAGATTTGCAAGAATCGGCACACCGATCCGAGTAGCGAATTCTTGGTACTGCCCCAATTCAGTGACCGCCTCAGCGAAAATCGCGTCAGCGCCAGCTTCGACGTAGGCAGCACAACGGTCCAAAGTTCCCATCAACCCATCCGTGGCGAGCGCATCAGTGCGGGCCATGATCATGAACTGATTGTCGATCCGCGCATCAACCGCGGCCTTGATCCGGTCGCACATCTCTTCAATCTCGACGACCATTTTGCCAGGCAGGTGCCCGCATCGCTTCTCTTGAACCTGATCCTCAATGTGGATCGCAGCAACTCCAGCGCGTTCCATCTCTCGAACGGTTCGGGCAATCGAAAGCGCCGCGCCCCACCCCGTGTCGCAATCCACCAACAATGGCAATTCACTTACTGACTTGATGCGTTCAACATCCGCTAGCACATCGGTCAAACCAGTCATCCCCAGATCCGGCAAACCATAAGAGGCGGTCGCAACGCCGCTACCTGACAGATAGATGGCGTTGAATCCTGCTCTTTCTGCTTGGATTGCGGCGTACGCGTTGATAACGCCTGCGACCTGTAACGGTCGTTCGACCTCCATCGCTTCGTACATGTTTCTGTACATCGATCTGTGAATCCGGTTGGATTGTTTGCCGTTAGTTTAGTTGCGAAACGCGCTTAAAAGAACCGCCGGGGCGACGATTAGGACTACGATGCCCACGACTAGCCGGAGACCGGCGGCGTCAAATCGATTCGCCAACCTTGTTCCGGCGTACATGCCCAATACACCAGGTATGCCAACGATCGCGATCAAGTGCCAGTCAACACCCCCTTTCAGAAGATGTCCAACGAATCCCGAGATTCCGACTAGCACCGTGATAGCCAAATTCGTTCCTGCGGCCTTATGCGGGTCCATCTTCATAGCAAGCAACGCGGGCATTCGCAACACTCCCAAAACCAATCCCACCGCACCGCCGATCAGACCGATCACAAACCCGGCGACACCTTCCCTGCTGGCTTGTTTCACGTCGAGTTCGAGCTGTCCGTTACCACCGCCTGTCATCGCGCGGCGAGTGCGCGCGGTGGGGTAGCGGCGGCGTATACGCATGATCCTGAGCGACCAGAAGATCAGGAAAAGAGCCGACCAACCCATCAGCAGGGCCACGACTGCGAGAAGTATCCAGATCGGTACTACGTCGGCGAAGTAGCCACCAACGAATGCGCCGATGATTGCCGGGCCGCCCATGGCGAACACGACAGTTGGTACCACGCGCTTTTCGAAAAACGCTTCCAGTGTGCCGATTGTTGAACCCATCACGCTGATCATGAGATTGGTGCCAGCGGCGATCAAGGGGTCTACTCCGAAAAGGGTCAGCATCGGCAGTCTTATGACTCCCAACGCGATCCCGACGACACCACCGGACAGCCCTACAGCGAGTGAGATCGCACTCATCAGGACAAGCTGCCAGACCGCGAGGTCTGTGTTGGTTCCGAGAATTAAATCCATCGTGTTTCCCGGAGATAGGAAGTTTTAGTTTTGGTTAAATTCGACGCACTGGCGCGCCGACAATTGCAGTCAATGACCTCAACAGGGCATTCCAATGCGATTTCGAGAACCGAATTCGTCGTCGAGCGGCTTTTTGGAGTGACCGTCATGTTCCAAAAAACAACCCTGAGTGACTAACCAGATACCTCGAGCAAGCTAACCCGATCCAACAGAGCGTCGATTTCCTTCAGGTGCTCATCGTCAGGCCTGAGCGACGGGCCACGTGCATAGATGCCTTCTTTGCTAAAGATGCCTCGACGCCACATGATGTGCTTGTAGATCCAGTTGGCTAGGCCTTGTCCCTGCGCCAACGAGCGGATAATCGACGCGTACTGATCGAAAGCGTCAAGGGCTCCTGCCTCGTCTCCAGCTTCCCACAAATCCCAGACCTCCACGAACTTGTCAGGCAAGGTTGATCCCGGCATCGTGCCGACGGAACCTCTTCGCAGTTCTTCGAGCAGGAATGCTCCACCCATGCCGCCAAACAGAATCAGATCAGCATCATCGCCGATCAGACTTTGTGCCTCTGACATCCTAGGAATCGTCGGCGGTGTCTCGACCTTGATGTAGCAAAGGTTTTCGTGGCGCTTTGCACATGCTACCGCCATTCCCGGCGGGACTGGTGCGGTGCTTTGGTCTTGCAAGAAGATCGGTATACCCACAGATTCGGCAATCCGAACGAAGTATTCGATGTGTTCCGATGCAACGGTGGGTGTGTAAGTAGTCGGCCTGATCATCAACGCGTCAGCGCCCAATTCTTCTGCTCGTTGCGAATACGCGATCGTCGCGTCTGTGCCTTCCATACCAGTGTTCATGACGACCTTTACACGGCCCTTAGCCGTGTCAACGACGGATCTCAAGACTGCGTCGCGTTCGCTCTCGGTAAGTTTGAAAACCTCGCTCGCCATAGCTATTCCGACGCCGTGGACGCCTTGGTTGATGATCCATTCGACTTGATTTTCTAGGTCGTCGAACACGATGTTGCCACGTTTATCGAACGGCGTCGACAGTATCGGGTATACACCCCGCATAGTGAGGTCAGGCATTGGAGATACTCCGGGAATCGGCGGAACTATCCGCACATGGGATTACAGAGATTGATGTTACACACAACGGCAATGTGAAGCATCCTAGGATCAACCGATCAAGGATGGCACAACCGCAATCAGGACGCCCGCGACAGTCGCAGTTCCGATCACACCAGCGACGTTCGGCCCCATGGCGTGCATAAGAAGGAAGTTCTCAGGATCCTCCTCTTGACCCATGTCTTGGACGACCCGCGCCGCCATTGGCACTGCGGAGACACCCGCGGCGCCGATCATCGGATTTACTTTGCTCTTAGAAACCAAATTCATCAGTTTCGCCAACAGGATGCCAGTGATTGTGGCGGTTGCGAATGCGAACAGACCAAGTACGAATATGCCCAGCGTTTCAGGTTGCAGGAAGATCGATCCAGGCATTGTGGCACCGACCGACAAACCCAAAATCACAATCGTGGCGTTCATCAATGCATTCTCGGACACGTCAGCGAGTCGTGGAACCACGCCGGAAACTTTGATCAGATTGCCCAGCATGAGCATCCCGATGAGCGGAGACGCCGACGGCACTAATACACTCACTACGATAGTCGTGATGATGGGAAACAGAATGAGCGATCTTCGTGAAACCGGTTCGCTCGAATACTCCATGCGGATTTGGCGTTCGCTCTTGGTCGTTAGCAGCTTTATCAACGGCGGTTGAATTATTGGCACTAATGCCATGTAGGAGTATGCCGCTACCGCGGTTGCACCGACAATGTCGCGCACTTCAATATGCGGCAGTGACTCTCCTAACTCCCGCATCCGAGTCGCTATGAATATCGTCGTCGGGCCGTCTGCACCTCCGATGATCCCGATCGAAGCAGCTTCGAGTAGTCCGAAATCGAACCAACCAAGTGCGCCTAGGATCAGTGCGCCAACCAGAGCGAAAAACACTCCTGCCTGTGCTCCAGCACCCAGCAATAAAGTCTTGGGATTGGAAAGCATCGGCGAAAAATCGGTCGCAGTACCTACTCCCAAGAAGATCAGCAACGGGAAGATATCCGATTCCAATCCCACCGTCTGAAATGTCCGTAGAATACCTGTAGGCTCCCCTCCACCGCCCTCGCGGATGAATTCTCCAAGCGGAAGATTGGCGAATAGGATCCCCATCGAAATGGGAACGAGAAGCAGCGGTTCTTTGCGTTTCGCGATACCGACGTAGAGCAAAGCAGCGGCAATCACCCACATCGCTACGATGCGCGGGTCGTCGCCGATGGCCTCAAAGCCGGCGAATATCTGATCAAGCACTCCTTCGCCGGACATCGTTTATTCGAGCTCCACCAACGATTGGCCGTGCTGCACCGACTCGTCAGCCGCGATATGGACCTGCGATACAACCCCATCTCGCGGTGCCGCAATCGTATTTTCCATCTTCATCGACTCGAGCACGACTATCGATTGACCTCGTTGGACGCTGTCACCGACCGATACATTGACCCTGATGATTCGTCCGGGCATCGGCGCGCGAACTACGTCTTGGCTGTCGGCAGCCGCTACCGCAGAAGGTCGAGCCCGATCAGCGGATCGTCTTGGTGTTGGGCGCGTTACCGAACGCTGCGGTCGTTGAACGGTCGGTTGTGATTGAGGATCGTCGGGTAGTTCGATCTCAAATTCGACGCCATCGACGACTACTGTCACAGGTGACGCGGAGACATCGCCAACTTCGACTTCGTATGTGACGCCATCAACGGTGATTCGGTACCTACCGGTCATCGCCATCCTCTACTGCCCTGTTTCGCACGCTGTCTGGCACGACCTTCGGTCAACCACGCATCGTATGTTGAGTTCGTCGCGTTACCCGCAATTCGCGTTTCGCCGCTGACATGGATCTCTTGAGATCGCCTCGACAACGCGATCGCGACAGCAATTGCTGCGGCCCGAGCAGGTCCGCTTGAAGACTCGTCGACCAGAATTTGCTCGGAAGCGGGTTGATCTGAAGTTTCGTTCTCTGATGCTTCTTTGGCGGTTGCTTCTCTCTTTCGCAGATACGCGTCTGTAAACGCCATCAATCGGACTGAGACCGCCAAAATGATGAGCACGACCGAGGTCATGCCCATGCCAATGCCACTGACCTGCAGGCCGTCGTATATCGGTCCAAAATCCAACTTCGTTCTCGAGTAAACGTTTAGTGGCTTGATTCCTCTAGCACCTCGACGGTGGCCACGATCTCGGTTTTGTCGCCGAAATCTACGTAGACGATCTCGTCACCGTTGCTCACATTCGTGGGCCGTACTAAATGAACATTGTAGGTTTCACCGGCTATCTCGAAGTGCGTTGAGTACGTGTGTGAAGGCTGTTGGAGTGGGGCATCAAGGATGATGTTGTTAAATTCACGCGCCAATTCCTGCGCCTGTTCGACTTCGATCAGTTCAAATGCAATGTCTGATCCCGGAGCCTTTTGTACGACGCTGGGAAGGTTCGCGGAAATTACCGAAGCGATCTTGGCGTATCCACCGGTCGGTTGTCTATCGGCTAGGAGGATGATTGGCTTGCCATCGGCGGGTACTTGTACGGCCCCCATATACGCCGGATCCGAAACGATGTCGTGTTTACCGCCAATAGCCGGGATTTCGGCACCATCCAGCCTTGCACCCTGGCGGTCGGTCAAATTGCTAATCGTGAAGTTGGATGCCAAAAAACTCGATTTCGCACCATCATCGAACGCATCGAACTGAGGTCCGGCGGTGACTCGAACTCGTTGGTCAGTTTCACGACACGCTGGCACCATCACGTCTGGACAGGTCGTGCCCGCAGAGGGTCTCACATCCCCGTCCGTTTCATCACCAATAGGCAGAATATCTCCGGAGGCCAATGCACGCCCATCAAGACCGCCTATCCCTGACGCGGCATGAGTCGAACGCGATCCCAATACTGAGGGAATATCCAATCCGCCGGCAACAGCCACGTAGGCGTACAACCCTGCACTCGGCACCGAGATATTCAATACCGAGTTTGCAGGCGCAATCAGTGTTTCCCAAATAGGTAGGGTATGTCCGTCAACGTCGACAGTGACCTCAGCTCCAGTAATAGCTATCTTGGTATCTGCATAAAAGACAAGCGACATACCGCCAAAAAGCGACTCGAACACAGCCGATGATGCTGGATTGCCTACGAGTCGATTTGCTAGAACCGCAGCTTGTAGATCAAGAACTCCACTAACGGAGACACCGAACCGTTGACTGCCGCGACGGCCCAGATCCTGAATAGTCAAACGACTACCCGCCGTTAGAACCTCTACGTTTGATTTCGAGCTCAGCATGTCGCTTACTCGGACCGGGCCCTATCTTCGTACTCTTGTTGCGATATCGGTACGAAGTTGACCTGAGTCCCCGGCAACATAGCAGCTGGCGGATCGGCATCCACGTCGAAAAGCGCGATCGGCGTGCGTCCGATTAGTTGCCATCCCCCGGGGCTCTCGTTCGGATAAACCCCGGTTTGCGATTCTGCGATGCCCACGGAGCCGGCCGGTACGCGCGTACGCGGCGTCGATAGGCGCGGGCAAGCAATTCGCTCGTCCATGCCGCCTAAATACGGAAATCCAGGAGCGAAACCCAGCATGAAGACGTGGTAGTCGGTTCCCGAGTGGATCGCGATCACCTCTTCGACGTCTAGACCGGCATGCTCAGCGACTGTCTCTAAGTCGGGCCCCAACTCACCGCCGTAAGCTACGGGAATCTGATGCAGTTCCGACGCTTGGTCGGAGATCGCTGCTTCCATCACAGTCGTTCTTTTAACCAAGACAGACACTTGGTCTCGGATATCCCCGTAATTTAGCGTTCCGACGTCATACTCAACCAGTAAGGATCTGTACGACGGAATGGTCTCTATGACCGCATCGACGAAGTTAGAATTCTCGATTTCGGTTTGCAGAGCGTACACCTGCGCGTTGATCGAGTAATCAATGGAGTCGCCGAACTCGATCAGTATTGACGAATCGTTGGCCGGAAGGATGCGAGGGTATTCAGACAAAGTCAATTCTGTCGAAATCTGATCTGCGGCTCGTCGTTATCCGAGGATTGATGACAACGGTTTGACTTGGATACCGCTTGATTCGAACGTTGACTTGACCGATGCCGCCATCTCAACAGCACCCGGGGTATCCCCATGCAGACAGATAGTATCTGCCGCAAAGTCGATATCGTTGCCATCCGACGCTGTCACTTTCCCTTCGGATGCAAGGCGAAGCGAACGAGATGTAACCTCATTGACATCGTGTATGACGGACCCGGGTTGGGAACGAGGCATAAGAGTGCCTTCTGGCGTAACCGCTCGGTCAGCGTAACACTCGCGTGCTACAAGCACATTTTCGTTGCGCGCCACGTCTTCCCATACGGAGTTTGCAAGAACCACGTGTATCAACTCGTCGTCAATCTTGCGGATCGCTTTTACAATCGCTGCGGCGATGTCCTTGTCGCCGACAGCGCGATTGTAAAGTGCACCATGCGGTTTGACGTGTGCGAGTTTCTTGCCTTTGGTGAAGGCGGTGAGGGCACCAACTTGGTAGGTGATGGCGTGAGCGACCTCGTCGGGGGTCAATGCCATATCGCGTCGTCCGAAACCTGCAAGGTCAGGGTATGCCGGGTGTGCGCCGATGCTAACGCCGTGTTCCTCAGCTAGGGCGACCGTTTGTGCCATCCAATCGGGATCTCCGGCGTGGAATCCGCAAGCAATGTTTGCAGAGGTGATGTGTTTGACGATTTCTTCATCCATACCCATCTTGTAGGAGGCGTAAGACTCTCCGATGTCGGCGTTTAGATCAATCGCCACCGTTGCGCTCATGGCATGTGCTCCCGATGTGTGTTGCGTTTCTTTTCGAATCGCGCGGGGATTTCAATCGACGGTTTTAAGCGATTCGATCGCGATTAGTATCGTAACACTGATGGACACTCAGCTTCTTGATCCCGCCTGCGCACGACTGTCGCGACTCCCTGAATCACATATGGATTCGATCCGCGTATTGGAAACTGCCTATCTGCGCCACCGCGACCCGATTAAGCAGTCTGGATTCAGCGGGGGACCCGAGCGATGGCGCATCGAGCGATCTCCGTTACTCGATGCAATAGATGGGGACGGGGAGTGTTTGGATCTCGGTTGCGCAAATGGACACTTGCTTGAATCAGTTGTTGATTGGGCCTACAAGAGCGGAATCGAATTGACGCCGTACGGCGTGGATCTAAATCCGCGCCTGATACATGAGGCTATGAGGCGATTTCGTGACCAAGTGGATCACTTTTGGGTAGCTAATGCGTGGGGATGGTTGCCGCCACGAAGATTCCGGTGGGTTTACGCCATTTGGGATCTCGTGCCGATCGAATACCTGCCGCAGCTGGCTCTTCATCTGCTCGAACATGCTGTTGCAGACAACGGAGCGTTGATTTTCGGCGCATACGGCAGCAGATCGGAAGATCGTCCGAGCGTCGCCATTGCGGATGTCCTGCGAGGGGGCAGTCTGCCAGTTTCAGGCATATCTCAAGGCGGAAAATTACCGAGCGGTGGGCCAGTCACACGCTTCGCTTGGATCAATAGATCCCATTGGCTGGCGGCATAGTCGAGTCGACCCTGAATTGCCGTTCCTCGGTTCAATTCCGAACCAGAGTCGCTCGCTACACCTCGTACCACTCCCGCCGTCATGATTTGATGGCTGTTTCTCGGTTCCTAAACGCACATTTATTGAGAATCATGGCATAATCTGCTATCAATGGGATGTAATTTTCCTGAATCGATACTATGAGGAGGTATCAGATGTCGGATGTCGTAATGCTAATCACAGCTTTCTCCGGGCTACTCGTCGCGATTGGCACACTCGTGATCTCGATTGGTGTCTACATGCTCGTGTCCAAGATCGGTGATGCGATTGGAGGCGACAGCGGTTAGCGGTTTTCTTCGCCCTACAACCGATGTTCGTTCCCGAATTTAGTGGTCCCTCGCAGAGAGATCGTCATCGTCCATGATCCGTCGCCCCGAAATGGGCGAACAACTGAAGTCGACTAGCTTTCTCTGCCTCATGCTGACGAAACTTCGCAGGTCTTCACCGAGAACGACGTGGTCCACTAGTTCGACGTCTAGAAATTGCCCAGCTCTGACCAATCGCTCAGTAAATGAAATGTCGGCTCCGCTTGGGTCTCCTTTTCCTGATGGGTGGTTGTGAACTAGCGCATAACGGGGAAGGTTTCGTTCGACGACACGGCTCAGAATCTCGCCCGTCTTGGCCACCAGCTGGTCGCAGCAACCGATGTAGACGCGAGCCTTGCCACGATAACGATTCCTAACGTCTAGCAGCACGACCCACATCTCCTCTTGGGCGTTGTCGCGCAGCCGTGTAGTGAACTGTCTGGCGACGGACCATGCGATCGTCTCGCCGTTCGGCAAGTGGCCCCCATATGCGTTCCCCGGCGCTTCGATCTCTTCTTGGGCTGCTCTTCTGCCCAATTCGAACGCCGCGGTAAGCACGTCAGCTTTCACATCGCCAATACCTCCAACGTTCTGCATATTGAATGAGCTCACGCGGCTTAGACCGCGCAGTCCATCAAACTCAGTCAGCAGATTGTCTGCGACGTTTTTCACGTTGATGCCTTGAATCCCGGAGCCCAGGATGATCGCCAGCAGTTCGGTATTCGTTATGCCGGCGGGACCGAGTTCGTGCATGCGTTCCCGCGGTCGCTCACGTTCAGGAACGTCCTTCAATCGGAACTTATTGAGTTGATGGCCGGCATCTTCTTTGGGGCCAGAAAACGATACCGTACCGAGTTTGTCCCCAATCAGTTCTGATCCGCTTCGCGATGCTGCGTTCGGTACTTCGGCATTGACATCAGCCGCAAACAACGTACTAAGCGGCAGAGCGCGACAGTCAGGCTCAACTGACGGAGTCTCGATGAAAGACGCCAGTTTATCAACGTCTACAAATGCCGAACGCTGGCTTGATTTTGCTATCTGTTGATGGAAATCAGAAATCTCTACATTCATGATGCAGAGATTTTCGGACACTCCGTTCGACTCATTCGAGTCGGAATGTCACAATGCGCGAGTTTTCAGAACGGCAGTCTCACTAAGTTGCCCGTCTTGACCGATTCCGTCACTGCGTCGGTGAACTGCATGTACTTCAGTCCATCGATGAAATTCGTGTGGGTAATCGGCTCGATTCCTCTGATCGCATTGATGAACTCCTCTTCGACCCGCCACGCGCCGCGGTTTTCCGGCGGTATCTCGATCTGGCTCAATCCATCATCTCCACGGCGTGCGCCACTCAGTTTAAAGACTGCGCCCGTCGGCTCGTCAAGATCTGCGTTCTCGACGCGTAGCGCTCCGTCGGTACCGTGGACCCACAGATCGAGTTCACGAGAGAAAGCAGACACCGCCGTAGTGGTGTAGTTCATTGTTCCGCCGCACTCCATGGACATCAGAATGTCGATGTGGTCGGGAATGGTTGTTGAACGACGGCGACCGCCTTCATCCAAGCGGTGACTCACGACGGTCTGCCCCAAGGCCTGCACCGTCTTGGCGGGTCCGAACCAACGCATCATAGCTTCGTACCAGATACCCATTGTCATGATGTTGTTGCCTGATAGATCGCGGTTGTGCCGCCAGTGCAAAGGCAGATCAGGGTTTGGGAAATCGCTGCCGGTTCCCACATGGAGCTTTACGTTAACCAGATCGCCGATATAGCCCTCGGAGATCAACCTGATCACCGTCTGATCGATTTCGAGTGTGTGAGGCGCTGGAACTATCTGGGCCACCAGATGAGGAGCGCGTTTTGACGCGTCCAACATCTGTAGAGCCTCGTTAGAATTCATCGCCATACGGGCTTCGCAAAGGACGTGCTTATCAGCTTCGAGCGTTTCAATGACTAAAGGTGCGTGCATATACGGCCATGTACCGATACATACAGCGTCGATTTCATCGTCTTCGAGCAGTTCGTCCCAATCTTCGTAGACCTCTGGGATTTCAAACTCGCCGGCGACTCGCTCAGAAGATTCTCGTGATCGGTTAACCAGACCTTTTATCTCGACACCCGGTTGAGCTCGGAGCCCCGGAATATGTCTGAGTTGGGTGTTGCCGCCAGCACCGATGAGGCCCATTACGATGTTGTCACTGTCTGTCGTCACAGTTTCGCTCCTGAATTGTCGGATAGTCATGTTGGTTGTCGGATACGCTTAAACAAGGTTAGCCCAGCAATGCAAATTGCGATACCGAAATGATCGCTCGGTGGGCATGCATGAGCTAAACGTCTATGGAAGGTACGAACATTACGGCAACTAGTGTCGATCTAGTCGGCGACGGCATCGCCATTACTTGGTCAGACGGTCGAACTTGCGTTTTTCCGTACCGCTACTTACGTTTGCAATGTGCGTGCGCGGGTTGCGTCGAAGAGATGAGCGGTCGCCAACTGTTAAACGTCGCGATGGTACCGGAAGACATCATCGCCGTCGACTACTTGGAAGTCGGCAGGTACGCCCTGCAGTTCTTATGGACCGATGGCCATTCGACGGGCATCTACCCGTTTCGAATGTTGCAACGATTGGCGAACGAAGATGACGCCGTGAAGTGTGACTGAGCCCGTCTAATCAGCGGGTTACTCTCCGTCCAACATCGCTCGAACGGTGCTCACCACATCATCTGGTTGGGGCATGAAAGCGGTTTCCAATCCCTTGTTGTAAGGCACTGGCGTGTGAGGCCCGGTAACGCGTTTGACCGGCGCATCAAGGTAGTCGAACGCCTTGTCGGCAACGATCGCAGCAAACTCCGACGCCATACTGGCGCGCGGGGTGTCTTCGTCAACAATCACGACGCGATTGGTCTTCATTACCGATTCGACGATGATCTCTTCGTCGAATGGCGACAAGCTCAGCATGTCGACAACCTCCGCCTCGATGCCCTCTTCGGCCAACATATCAGCTGCTTGTTTGCAGACTACCGAGGTGTATGACATGCCGATCAACGTGACATCGTCGCCGTGCTTAAGGTAACGTCCCTTGCCTAGAGGGAATGCGAACGACTCATCAGGAGCGAAACCTTCCATGTTGATGAGTTTCTTGTCGTTGACAAGGAAAACAGGATCATCGTCGCGAATCGCCGAAGCGAGCAGGCCACGCACCGTGTACGGATCTGAAGGTACCACTACCTTTAACCCCGGGATGTGTGCCAGCATGGAGTAAAAACTCTCGGAGTGCTGAGCCGCGTGACCGGTTCCTCCGCCGGAACGGGCGAAAAGCGTCAACGGAACCTTGGTTTGCCCGCCGAACATATAACGAGATTTGGCAGCGTTGGAGAGCAGTTGATCGTAAGCGACGGTCACAAAGTCGAAGTACATCAGATCGACCACCGGGCGCAGTCCGGTAAGCGCAGCGCCGACGGCAGCACCGACAAACCCGGCTTCGGAGATTGGAGCGTCTCTGATGCGGTCCGGACCGAAATCTTGGACTAACCCTTTGGTGGCTGCGAACGGGCCTCCCCAAGCATCGAGAGGCTCATTGGTGTCTCGATCAAAGCCACCAGATATGTCCTCTCCCATGATGAACACGTCGGCATCGCGGTCCAACTCGTCGCGGAGCGTGCGGTTAAATGTGTCGCGGTAACGCTCAACGGTTCCGGAGACATCGTAGCCCGGGCCGGGCACGAGAACTCCAGGATCGCTCAGCACAGACCTTGTCTGTGTTGCATCGGCTGTCGTCATAGCTTTCTGGTTGCCTTTCTGATTACAGAATTCGTTCTGGATGTTGACGCTTAGCGCAACCCGGCCAGTGGGTTGGAGTAGTCGACGTAGACGTCAGAGTAGAGCTCGTCAATTGGAGGCATAGGGCTGTTTAATGCGAAATCGACCGCATCTTGCATCTCCTGCTCGATCTCGTCTCGAATCCCTTGCAATTCCTCTTCGGTCATTGCGCCTTGTTGCGTCACCAATCCCTCGAAGTGTTTGAGGCAGTCGCGTTCCAGGTACTCTTCCTCCTCGTCGGGCTTGCGGTATTTCTTGGGGTCATCCGCGTGGAAGTGTCCATGGTACCGGTAAGTCTTCAGTTCAAGCAATGTAGGGCCTTCGCCAGCGCGCGCTCGGGCGACTGCTTCTCCGGCGGCTTCGTAAACGGCGAAGACGTTCATGCCGTCAACTTGGACGCCCGGAATGCCATAAGAATCGGCTCTGGCGGCGATGTCTTCGGTTGAAACCGCGTACCATGCCGGCGTGGCTTCGGCATATTGGTTGTTCTCGCAGGCAAATATGACTGGGAGGTCCCAGATCGCGGCCAAGTTCATCGATTCGTGGACGACTCCTTGGCTTGTGGCACCGTCTCCGAAGAACGCAACCCCTACGGACTCGTCTTCCATGCCGCGATATTTGGAAGTCAACGCTGCACCAACAGCAAGGGGCACCGAAGCACCGACAATCGCGTTCGCGCCGAGCATGCCTTTGGAAAAGTCGGCGATGTGCATACTGCCGCCTTTACCTTTGCATTGACCGGTGTATCGCCCCATGATCTCCGCCATCATCGCCTTCGTGTCAAGGCCTTTGGCGATGCAGTGGCCGTGACCTCGGTGCGTTGATCCGATCCAGTCTTTCTCGGTCAAATGGGCGCAGATGCCTGTAGGCACCGCTTCTTGACCATCGGAAGGGTGCGTTACGCCCATCGCGTTTCCGCGGAACGTCTGCTCGAGCATCGTCTCTTCGAATCGTCGGATCCGATACATCGTTTCGTAGAGCCAACGCAGTTTTTCTTTGGTTATTCGCATCACGCAGTTTCCCTGCCGTTGGCGAAGCATCGAGACAACGGCCAACGGTTTCCCGCTTGTTTAGGTTCATTGAGATTGATATTACAAGTCGAAACGCCTTTGAATGAAGTTTCGAACATCGGCATTGATCGCGACGCTAAAAATCGCCTTGGTAGGTGCGACTACAATCGATGTTCGGCAGTCGCCAAAGTATTTCCGATGGCTCAGGTTTGGATTGACATAGAGGACAACGACAACTGCGGGTATTTCCCAATGCAGACTTTCGAGATCCGTGGTGAGGAGCGAGTCGCGTCTCGCATTCTGCTGGTTGACGTGACGAACGTTGACGGGCGTTGCGAGGCCGTTGGATGGTCTGATGAAGGACCTTGCGAGATCCGCGTAGTTCCTGTTGGCGACTCAGGAGCTGGCGAGTCGATATTGGTTCACGGTGGCAATCATGGAATCAGGCTGCGTTCCGTTAATTCGAGAGCCGGTTGGTCGCTTCAATCAGACGACGAATTCGGTGAACCGTACATGCTGTTGCCCACAGGGTCCGAGATCGAATTCATCGAGTCTCCGCGGAGTTGCTAAAATGCCTTATTTGGCGTGTGTTGCGCGCTTTGACACTGAAGCGTAATGGCAAATAAGATAGATGATTGCGCGCAGCGAGAACTTGCGCCACTGGAAAGATCGTTTAGGCACAACTGAAAGATGATTCCGGCAGTTCGAGACCGTCTGCCCATTATTTGACCAAGAGAACGGCGAATGGACCCACAACCGCTTTCATCGTCCGAATGGGCGCAGATAGGCACCGCGCTCAAGTTTCTCTGGGCTGCGTTGGGTTGCGCAATAGTTGCAGGTTTCAGCCTCCTCACCGCCCACGCCATCATCGTCACACTGGTCGACACGAATACGATCTCATCTCGATGGTCCAGCCTCCGCCCCGTCTTCTATGCTATCGGCCTTGTCGCAGTTGTCGGTGTCATCACTTGCTTCGTACTTGCGGCGCTCAACATGGACTGGCTTGAAGTCAGATATCCCAGGTATTGGCAGTGAAACCGACTACCATTACAGCGGATATTCGGCCGGCAACCTTGCTTAACTCGGCTTACTCAGCAACCCAGGAGTTGATAAATCTTGGCAGCGTTGCTTGAGTTTCTGCGCGAGAAACACCGAACCACGCCTCTGTGGCTAAAGGTGTTGATCCCGATCCTCGGACTCGGAACTCTCGGCGTAGTAGCCGTAACGGGCGCGGTATTGGCTTTTGTCATAACCGCTTGGCTCGGTCAACCGATCCCGGTGCTGGGATTTGATCAGTCCATCGAGCAACCGATTCCTTTTTCGCACACGATTCATGCGGGAACAGGTGTTTATGAGAACTCCTTAGGGGATCAGGTGCAGGGACTGGGAATGGATTGCACGTTCTGTCATCGGACGGTGACGACTCAGGCTAACGCTGGTATTCCACCAGTGCAGTTCTGCGCGTATTGTCACCAAGTGATAGGGAAAGACCAGAGTGAACCGCTGACACAGATTCGAATGGCGGCTGGGGTGATAGGTGACGATCCGCACCCGATCAACTGGAAGCGGGTTCACCGGATGCCGGATCACGTGAGATTCGTCCACGAACCCCATATTCGTTATTTGACTGCAAACCCGGAAGCAATTACGAACAGCACGAGCGGAGTGAAAACTGGAGCGGCAGGGGTTTGCTCGACTTGCCATGGCGATGTCGCATCTATGACGAAAACCGTGACGCAGGTCGAGCCTTTGAAGATGGGACAATGTGTGAATTGCCACCGCGACAACAATGCGCCGACCGATTGCGCCTCATGTCATCACTGACCGGGGCAACTCATAATTTAGAGACGAACACGAGCCAAACCACTATATGAAACTAAGTCGAAGAGAGTTCCTGGCGCTAGGCGCAAAGGCGACTGCAGGCACGATGATTTTCGCCGCCTGCGGTCTGCCGGAACGTGAACTCATTGTGCAGAGTCCCGTCGACATGCCCGAGGACCTCGTGCGTGGCGAAGACGCTTGGTACGCGACGACTTGGCCAGATATGCCCGGCGGCGACGGTCTAATCGTTCGTGTCATGCAGGGTCGGGCGAAGAAGATCGCCGGCAACCCCGATCATCCTGTCAACCTGGGCAAGCAGAGTGCCCGACACGACGCAGCGATTCAGCTGACCTACCACCCTGACCGCATCAGTGAACCCATGTTCCGACAGAGCAAGGGCGGGTTGTATGACCCAATATCGTGGCAACGCGCTGAGCAGCTGATGCAACGCGCTGTTGAAGCGGGCAAGGACAACATGTCGGTTGTCACCAATCCGCTTGGCGGGCATTTGGAATGGGTCGCCATCAACTTCGCGGCTTTGAACGGTGGCCGTCACATCAAGTTCGATCCGACCGAACAGGGCGTGATGCAGGACGCGATCAGGTTCGTATACGAACAAGAGGATCCACCGCACTACGACATCTCCAACGCAAACACGATCCTTTCAATCGGGGCCGATTGGCTCAGCACTTGGCAGTCGTCGGTCGGATACTCGGTCAGATACGGCGAGTTCCGTTCCAAGGACGATCGCGGTTACCTAATCCACGCCGAACCTCGAATGTCGATGACTGCGGCGAATGCCGACCTCTGGCTTCCGGTAATCCCCGGATATGAAGGCCATTTGGCCATGAGCATGGCGCAGGTCATCGTCGATGAACGTCTTGCTGGATCCGGCGAAATCGCTCGATTCTTCAATCAGATCCCGACATCTTCGTTGGTTGGATTCCGACCCGAGGACGTCGAGGAACGCGTTGGCGTGTCCGCCTACAAGATTCGGAAGGCGGCACGGCATTTCGCGGAGCATCGCCCCAGCCTCGCTTTCGCGGGCGGGAGCGCGGGAGCGCATACCAACGGGCAATTCAACATCGCTGCGACACACGCGCTCAACACTCTCGTTGGAGCGGTCGGATCCGATGGCGGAGTGAAATACAACCCGTTGCCAGTTTTGGAAGGCGTCACCGGAAGGTGTAGTGGCGATTCATTCAGCGATTGGGAGGTTGAGCTTGCTCAGTGGCGTAGCGGCGACGTTCAAACCGTCATCATCCGTGGCGCCGACATCGTCCACGGGATGCCTAACTCGGTCGACGTGATCGGAGCTATGGACGGCGTCCCGACGGTAATCGGATTCGGCAGTGTCATGAACGACACACTCGCCAACTGTGACCTCATCCTTCCTGAGAAGACGTTCTTGGAAACCTGGGGGACCACCATCCCGGATCCGGCACCCGGATACGAAGTGGTAACGATTCAGCAGCCCGTCATCGGACAGACAGAACTGTTCAGTGGCGGCGGATTGATCTCTGACGCCCGCGGTTTTGGTGACGAACTGTTGCGAATCGCCAGCGGCGATCTCGGCGCTGACGACATGGAAGAGTTAGTCAACATCTCGATCGATCAGCTTTACGAACTGGATCGTGGTTCTGTTTCTGCGCCTGACAAGCGACTCTTCAAGCAAGGCGTCCTTCAACGTGGTGGTTGGTGGGACACCGAATCAACAGCCGATACCCCGTCGGATCACGCGCCGCCGAACGTGTTCGACCTCGAAAGCGCAGTCCACTACTCAGACACAAGCGGTTTGGGCGACGGAGACGATTTCCACTTGGTGCCGTTCCTTTCGAACAGCCTCTACGAAGGAAGGCTTTCCGCGACCCCGTTTGCGATGCAGAACCCGGACCCGATGAGCAGTGCAGCTTGGACGACTTGGGCTGAAATGAACGATCAAGAGGCTGAACACCTCGGTATTCGCGAAGGCGATGTGCTCTTCATCAAATCTGAATACGGCGAGATCGAAGCGCTCGCCTACCCGACTCCCGGCGGCCGCCCCGGAGTTATTGCCGTCCCGATCGGCCTTGGCCACGAAAACGGTGGCCGATATGACGAAGGACTTGGTGCGAACGTATTGAAGATTCTTGCTCCCCAAGTTGAGCCTGCTAGCGGCTCACTGGCTTGGGCAGCCACTCGCGTCCGGGTGGCCCGATCTGGTCGTAAACGCGAGTTAGCTAAGTTTGAGGGTGAAGTAACCGCGTTCCCGGTCGAACCTGGCGTGCCTGTTCTCGTTGTCGCCCCTGGCGAAAGCGCACACGACGCTGAGATCGCCAACCATCACGCTTATCAGCAAGAATTCCTGCTCCCCGACAAAGGCGGAGAGGGCGAAGAAGAGTCAGGAGGAGGCCACTGAAGAGTGGTTGTCGCTTGCGCGCATACCATGAACGTGGATTAACCACATGACATTGCAACGGGAAAAGAGACAGTACAGCTGGGGCATGGTTGTCGATGTCGACAAGTGCACCGGGTGTCAGGCTTGTGTATTGGCCTGTCAGGCCGAGAACAACGTTCCCTTGAACCTCCAAGACCGGTTTGAGCGAGCCAGAGCCATGTCGTGGATCCGCGTGGAGCGTTACTGGGAAGGCGAGTTCCCGGACATCAAGGCGCGGTTCATTCCGATCATGTGCCAGCACTGCGAAAACGCGCCATGCGAACCAGTGTGCCCGGTATTTGCGACCTACCACAACAATGAAGGCTTGAATGTTCAGGTCTACAACCGATGCGTCGGCACGAGGTACTGCGCGAACGGTTGTCCCTACATCGTTCGTTTCTTCAACTACTGGGAACCGGTGTGGCCCGAGGCCTTCCGCAACCACCTCAACCCTGACGTTACGGTTCGCAGTCGGGGAATCATGGAGAAGTGCTCATTCTGCATCCAGCGCATCCGACGAGGCGTCAGGAACGCCGAACGTGAGAACCGCGACGTGATCGATGGCGAGATACAGACGGCATGCACACAGGCTTGTCCGACTGACGCTCTTGTATTTGGCAACTTCAACGACGAAGACAGCAAAGTCTCCAAGATGAAGAAGGACGATCGCCACTACACCCTCCTTCCGCATTTGGCGACGGATCCCAACGTTGTATATCTGGCGAAGATCGATCCTGACAGATCAGCAGGCGCATCACATGGCTAGCGAAGCAGTACATTCAGGAGCGCATTCTGGCGTACACGCTGAGGCGCACGAGGAAGCACATCACGAGCTGCCCGCGCGCGTTGAACCCGACGTCACTACGTCGGAATTGATCGCCACGACCGAAGCCAACGCGACTGGTGTTCGAAATTGGATGTGGATTCTCGGCGCGTTGACACTCGTAGGGATTGTTGTCGCGTTTGTGAAGGTCTTGATCGAGTGGAGCGACCAAGATGAATGGGGTTACACCGCGGCAATGGTGGCTTTCCTGTTCAGCGCGTTTGGTGGTGCCCCACTGGTGGCGATCGCTGGGACATTAGCTAAGGGGAATTGGGTGCGTCCTATCGCTCGATTCGCCGCCCTATGTTCGCTCGTGTCAATCATCTGCACGATCTGGATGATTCCACTGATCCTGAACCTCCCGATGCTCGTGGTGGATGGTGCACGTCGGCGCTCGATCTGGTTCGAAGGACCGGATGTCTCTCCCCATATCTGGGCGTTGGTTGCGATGATCACGCTGATCATCTCAGCCCTCGGCTTGATCTATGCCTATGCGATACCAGATTTCGCAGCGATGCGTGATCACTCGACTGGTTGGAAGCAACGATTTGGCGCGTGGTTGGCGCGTGGTTGGATCGGAACTACGGTTCAATGGAGAACGATGCGCATGCGCATTGGTATGATGGGCACGCTCTACTTCTTCACATTCGTGTTCGTCCACTTCATCATCAGCACCGATTTCGCTATGAGCTTAGTGCCGGGTTGGCGAGACGCCATATTCCCGATGTACCACGCGATCTCCTCGATCCAAGCAGGATTGGCAGTTACGGTAATCGGACTGTGGGCAGCTAGGAAGTATCTCGGCCTCAACAAGTACCTCCACTTAGACCAGTTCTGGTCGATAGGTCGCCTGATGTTTGCATTCACGCTGCTGTGGGGCTACTTCTTCATCTCGGCATTCATCGTCTTCTGGTATGGCCGAAGCGGCTCCGACCAGATGTGGATCGACTATCTGATTCTGGGCCCTTACTTCTGGGTTTTCATATTGGCCGTGTTATTCATCTGGTTCACCCCTTGGTGGTGGTTGATCTGGAACCGGGTCCGTCGGAGCTACAACGGAACTGCCATCGGTGCCGGATTGATATTGCTAGGCGTGTTCTTGGACCGTGTGCGGCTCTACGTCGCGGCTTGGACGGTGCCCGAGGATCGCATCCACGAGCGGTTCCTCACTGAGTACCCGTCGACCGTGTATCCCGACGTCATGGACATTTTCATCATGGTCGGCGCGTTGGCAGGAAGCATCCTATTGATCCTCGCCGCCACGCGCGTCTTGCCAATCCTGAGTATCTGGGATGTGCAGCAATTCAACCTTCTCTACCGACCAGTGGAATACATGAAGACAAAGGTTTCGTTGATCGGCAAACCCGACTAAAGCTGGCAGGCTGCAAGCGCTCTAAGCCACTATGCAACAACGCAGAACAATCGACCAGATCCACACTAACCGTGTCTTGCTGAACGGCCAGCTGGACACGCCTAAGTGGTGGGCACCAACCGTGATAGTCCTTGGCATCATCGTCGCCATAGGGTTCTTCCTCATCGGCATCATGGTCAACAAGGGACTTGGTGTAACTGGCCTCTCAAGACCCGTCTACTGGGGACTGTTTATCACGACCTTTGTGTTCTGGGTCGGTATCAGCCACGCCGGTATCATGATCTCCGCAATTCTGCGACTGTCGCAAGCCGAGTGGAGGCGTCCTGTCACACGGGCAGCTGAACTTCTCACCGTATTCTCGCTGTTAACCGCGCTGCTGTTCCCGCTGATGCACGCGGGACGACCTTGGCGCATCATCTACTTCATCCTGCCGTACGACTTTGCGCGCGGCATCATGCCTAACGTTCGCTCGCCACTCATCTGGGACCCAGTGGCGATCAGCACTTATCTGACTGGTTCAACGCTGTTCCTCTACATCGCCCTCCTACCCGACTTGGGCAACCTTAGAGACCGCACCACCGGATGGCAAAATGCGCTCTATACAATCCTTGCTTTGGGATGGCGCGGTAATCCGAGGCAGTGGAAGTTGCAGACTGTAGGCGGCATATTGCTTTCCGCGTTGATGCTTCCCATCTTCGTTTCGGTGCACTCGATAGTGTCGTGGGACTTTGCTGTCACACCCGCAGTCGAAGGCTGGCACTCGACTATCTTCGCTCCATACTTCGTTATTGGTGCAGTCCACTCCGGCGTTTCAGCCGTGGTGACTATGATGGCATTGATGAGGTGGTTGTGGAAGTGGGAAGACTTCATTCGCCCCGAGCACTTCGACGCTTTGGCACGACTGCTGATCGTTGTGGCGACCGGTTGGCTCGCGTTCACGTTCCTAGAGCTGCTGTTCGCGGTGTACGGGTTGGACGCTCCGGAGCTGGAGTTGCGTGACATGCAGATCTTCCAATGGCCATGGAATTTGCTATTCGTTACGTTCTTGTTCACGGGCTACATCATTCCCGTTGGGATGTGGTTACAAAAGAGCGTCAGGAACAATATCGCGTTGATGTTCTGGTCGTCTCTGTTCGTGAACATCGGGATGTGGTTGGAGAGGTTCATGATCATCGTGCCGGGCTTGGCGCGTAAAACCCCGTTCGTCTACACCTGGGAGGCTTACCGGCCAAGTGGATTGGAGTGGTTCATCCTATTCTGGTCGTTGGCGTGGGTGACGTTCCTGATGTTGCTGTTCTCGCGCTTCTTCCCATTGGTGCCATTGTTCGAACAAAAAGAGAGCCAGACATTTGGAGACTCGATCAAGATCGGCCGCGTCAGGGTGCCGGCGATTGTCCGCGAGGCTGATTAAACGAGAGGATTCAGGAAGCTACCGAAATGAGCAAGAGCGTACTTGGTCTATACAACGATCCCAACCAAGCTGCGGATGCCATGGATGCGCTGAAAAACGCAGGCTTCGCACAAGGAACATTCGACGTGCTAACTGGGACGCCGTATCCCGAAGGTGCCTTCGGCGAGCACGTCCCCCAACATCGACTGTTCCGGTTTCCAGCATTCGGAGCGATCATCGGCTTCACTCTGGCGCTGTTCCTAACCGCAGCGACGCAGATCGCCTATCCGTTGGTTACCGGCGGAAAGCCGATCTTGTCGTTGTTCGCTATGCTTGTCATCCTCTACGAGATGTCGATGCTCTCGGCGGTCATCTCGACTGTGGTTGGGATCGTTATTGAATCGCGCTTGCCGAATGTCAATCCGGGCGTCTACGACAATCGAATCACCGAAGGACTCATCGGCGTGGTCATCACAACAGATGACGACAAAGCCGATACTGCAATCGACGCGTTGAACGGCGCAGGTGCAATGGAGATCAAACAGGCGTGAAACCCTTGATCGCTCAAAACTCTCCGAGAGTTGCCTCGCGCGCCCTGCTGCTGTTGGTGGCAGTTGTCGTGGTTGCAATCAGCGCGGTCGGCTGCGCGGTTCAGGAATCGAACACGTATCCGATCGAGATCTTCTCAGAGATGCACTACTCTCAATCGACGCGGATGCAAGAACCTCCGCGGTTGGCTCCAGCAGCTGACGCGGTGCCCTTCCAAGAGATCGGTACTGAACAGGTCCTAACGGTTCCTGCGCGCGCGGAACGCCCATACGATGCCGCCCGTGCACGCGAACTTTACCGCATCAACTGCGCGACTTGTCACGGCACATCCGGCAATGGCGACGGCCCGGCCGCTCAGCACATCACGTCTACGAACAGCTTCTGGGCTCAGACCAACGATTCGCCATATGTTGGCCCCGCAGATCTGATCGAAAAACGCGCGACGTATGACCAAGAAGCAATGTTCAACTTGGTCTCGAACGGCATCGTTGTGATGCCGCGATTTAGAAACCTCCTCCCAGAGGAAGATATTCGGGAGATCGTGGCTTACGTCTACGATCAAAACACCGGCATCGGCAAATAACCGCGAACCGTTGCCTCTAATCCTGTGGCGTAGATTTCAAACGTCTCGGACGCTACGCGTTAGGACAATCCACTTCTATTTCACGGGTAGCGAGTTCACGTCGAATTATCGCGATTCAGGGCGTGTCGGAAGCATCTTCACGATGTCTGTGATCTTGATCTCACTGATTGCAGTAGTCCTCGCATCCGGTTGTGTCCGCGAGGATGATCTGACAGGGGATCAACGTATTTACCAACTGTCGCAGCAGTTGATGTGTCCTGTCTGCGACGGACAAACTCTTGACCAATCGCAAGCCCAACTGTCGGAAGACATGAAGGCAGTGATACGTCAGAAGATTGAAGACGGAGACAGCAACCAGCAGATCCGCGAATACTTCGTTGAGCGTTACGGTGAGATCGTGCTCGCGTCACCCGATGCAGGTGGCTTCAACTTGATCGCTTGGCTGATGCCGGTTGTTATTTTTCTTGGTGGTGCACTGTTGGTCGGAAACGCGTTTCTAAACATGCGACGCAGACATCGTTTCAACGGTGGAGAAACTCACAACTCGAAATCTCAAGATGTCGAGTCGGTCGGGCCGCAACCCCCATCGGATGACGAAATGGACGAGTATCTGGAACGCGCAAAACGTGAAATCGCATCTGCGATCGGTGAGCCAGACAGGGTGCCACCAGTGCAACAAGAGACTCAAGAAAACCAGTAGTGGATCAGATCGGCACAATTGCAATCTGGCTCGGTGTTGCAGTTTCTGCGTACGCCGCAGTGACGTGTATCTTAGGCGCGCGCGCTGGGATACCCGAGATGATTGTCAGCGGACGACGCGCAGTCTACATGGCTTTATTAGCCGCACTAGTCGCGTCTGTGGCACTGATCGTGGCATTCATCACCAACGATTTCAGTATCAAGTACGTCGCGAATAACTCCAACATTGTGATGGGACGCGGCTACACACTAGTCGCGTTCTACGCTGCTAACGAAGGATCACTGCTTTACATCACGCTCGCTTTGGCGCTAATGTCGTCGATTAGCATCCGGTTGTCACCTCCGCGCTTCTCCGTCGCGATGCCCTACACCATCGCCATTCTTGCGGTTGTGCTCGCTTTTTTCTTCGCGACCTTGGCGACGCTCGCCAATCCGTTCGAAACGCAGCCTATCGTGCCGGCCGATGGAAGCGGTATCAACCCGTTATTGCTGCATCCCGGGATGTATAGTCATCCGCCGTTGATAATGGCCGGTTTGGTCGGCATCACCATACCCTTCGCATTCGCGTCCGGCGCGCTCATCTCAGGGGTGTATGGCGATGATTGGGTGGACATCGCCCGCGTGTTTGCGATCGTTATGTGGGGAATATTGGGTATCGGCATGCTGCTAGGTGCTTGGTGGGCTTACACGATCCTAGGTTGGGGCGGGTACTGGAGCTGGGACCCGATCGAAAACGTGGCTCTAATGCCTTGGTTGGTACTCACCGCGTTCATCCACTCAATCATGGTTCAGAGACGACGTGGGATGTTCCGAATGTGGAACATCGTTCTCATCAACATCGCGTTCGTTCTCGCGCAACTCGGAATGTCCATAAATCGCGGCGGTAGCGTCGTCTCGGTTCACTCATTCGCCGAATCATCGCTTGGTCTTCTCTTCTTGTCGTTCATGGCGTTAAGCCTTGCATTTGCGTTTGTCATTTTCATCTGGCGATATCCTCGCCTCAGGAGTGAACGCGCCATCGAATCGTTCATGTCCCGCGAAGCATCGTTCCTCGTAAACAACTTCCTTTTGCTCGTCGTGACATCGATAACACTGTGGGGCGTCGTGTACCCGGTGTTTTCCAACTTGGCCCGAGACATTGACGTCAGCGTCGCAGCGCCCTATTTCAACCGCGTGAACGGCCCGGTCCTGCTGTTACTGGTAATCGTTATGGGAATCGGACCACTTCTGCCATGGCGACGAACGACGACACGTTCCCTCCAACGTTGGTTGCTAGTACCTGCCGCGGCTTCGTCTTTGACCGTGATTGGACTCGTTGCTTTTGGGATTACGGAGGTTTGGGCGGTTGTCGCTTTCGCCGCCGTCACGTTCGCGGCGCTCGCGGTGTTCGAAGAGTGGTGGATGGGCGTTCGGGCTAGAGTCCGCAATCTGCGCGAACCACATGTTGTCGCGTTCTGGCGACTTATCAGCGGTAATCGCCCGCGCCACGGCGGTTACATCGTGCATATCGCGGTTTTGTCGGTAGCTGTTGGCGTAATCGGCACACAATTCTTCGACCAACGTTTTGACGCCGCGATCGCGGAGGGTGAGAGTCTCGTGTTGGAAGACTACCGCATCGAATACGTCGATCGGAGATCACATGACCGACCCGATCGATTCGCGCAGTGGGCGAGGATCGACGTATATGAAATCGATCAATCACAATACAGCAATGAGTTCAACATTGCAGAAGCGAATGGCAAAGCTGGATTCACGCTAACAACTCAGCCAAGACCAGGCGACAAGCTCGTGGGGCAATTAGAACCTAGCCATGAATTCTTCCGCAACTTCAACCAAGTCTCGGTGCGCTCGGGCATAAAAACGAACCCAGTCGAAGATTTGTACGTTATCCCACGAGACTTTCTACAGGACGAAAAAGGCGAACGCGTTTCTTTGGCAGTGAGCATCAACCCGTTAGCTATGTGGTTGTGGATCGCAGGACCTATCTTCTTGCTGGGTACCGCTATAGCTTTGTGGCCCCATCCGGCGCTCGAACGATCTGCGCGGCGGCGGCGCTCAATCGATTCACAAATCGTTGACACCGTATCGGCCACGATGAAAGCTTAAGGGCGTGCAGCAGTGGCAGCGATCGTAGGGATTCTCTTGGCAACGGTCATATTAGCCGTGCTCCTCTACCCGTTTATGAAGCGGAGAAGCGACGCATCCGGTAATGCTGATGCCGTCGATCGTGTTGCATCATCCGATACACTGCGACATCTCCTCCACCGCGAGCCTGTGACTCTGCGCAACGAATACGAATCGGGGAACATAACATCCAACGAGTATGAGGAGCAGTTGGAAGAACTAAAGTTGCATGCAGCTAGCTTGATGCGCCAAAGAGCGGAGCATCGGTCCCGAATGATCGAAGCCGAACTTGCGATTGAGCTTGAGGTACAACGCGTTCGACGACGCCGAGGAGCAGATGAGGCGGAAAGCGGCGACACCAATGAGTAACATCGTTTACGCGTTATTCCCAAGACCTTCGTTGCTGTTCGTGTTGGTAGTGATCGCAACTGTGCTCGTTCTAACCCAACCCGCCCATTCAGTTGTGGCACAGTCTCCGGAAGACACTGTCACGATCTCAGGTCAAGTCGTCAATGGCACCGAAGGCGGGGAATCTCCCGCTGAACTGACCGTGTTCGTTCTAGTGATCGACGAATCAGAAGAAGCGATCGTCGAACGTGTGGAAACAGTTACAGGGATCAATGGGACGTTCGCCCTCGAAGTCGTTGAAGTCTCTGAACCTCGGTTTTACCGCGTAGTGGTCGACGATGGCATTTACACCCCCTACGTGGATGTCCTCCCGGATAACGCAGAAGAGGAGGTCACTCTGACGGTATACGACAGCACCACATCACTTGACGAGATTTCTGTAACCACATACTCGATTGTGATACCCGTGATCGATGGCTCCACCGGTGTTCTCGGCGTTCTCGCAGCTGTCAACTTGGTCAATTCCGGAGACACAGTTTATCTTGCAGATCTAACCGATCCTGCCCTCACCGGTTTCAAACTCCTACGTTTCAATCTACCCGAGGGGTACCAGGAGTTGACCGTCGAGTCCGACTTGCCAAGCGGCAATGTGATGGAAATCAGCACTGGGTTCGCCATCTCAAACCCAGTGCCGCCCGGCGAGTACAACATGGTGATCAGTTATACCGCGACGTTCGACGACGGCAAGTTTGCTTACCCATTTAGACTGCCGTTTGGTGCTGGAAGCGTCTCGATCTTGATCCCCGAAGATAACGGGACGGTTTCCGGCCTAGGTTTGCAACAGACCGATACTGTCACAATCGGAGATGAACGTTACGTCAAGTACGAAGGGACAAACTACGAACGAAGCTCTGAACTCGACATAGTGATCACTGGTCTGCCGAAACCAGACTTGCAAAGCCAAGTCTTGGATTTCTTCGAAAGCGTTCAGTTCCGCATCGCAATCATCGTGAGCGTCGCTTTGGCCATGATCGCAATCGTTGCATACGTCATAATCGCATCCCGTCGGCATCAAGTCGCCTCGGTGGCTAACGCGATACAACCGAGCGGAGAACCCGGTACCCGATCTGCGACGGTCGCCGCGATCGCCGAGTTAGATGAAATGCATGAGTTGGGCAAAATCGATGAAGGCGAATACTCGACACGCCGCGGTCGATTGATGAGAGAAGTAATCAACGCGGAAGTCGATCAACTCAGTCACTGATGTCTAGCCGCAAAATTCCGATTTTGGCAGTCGGTGTGCCGTTGCTGATCTTCGTCACCGTTTTGATCATCGGCATGCTCCAATCTGGACGCGACAGCGGACGTCCAGGTGTGAACGATACGCTAGGCGAGGTCGATGTCACTACCGATACCTACAGTGATTTTCAGATTACGACTCTCGACGGTCGAGAATTGCACCTCAGCGATCTACGAGGTTCGATCGTGATGGTCGATTTCTGGTCATCGTGGTGCCCTCCGTGTCGAGCCGAAGCATCGGTGCTCGCCGAAGCATACGAACGCTGGTCAGAGATAGGAGTCGAATTCGTAGGTGTATCGATTTGGGACAACGAAGAGGATGTCATTGATTTCATAAACATCCACAACATTACGTATCCAAATGGGATCGACAACGACGGCAGCATCGCCGTCGAATTCGGCGTCAAAGGGATACCCGAGAAATTCTTTGTCAATCCTCAGGGTGAAATTGTTCGGAAAGTCAATGGACCCAACACGTCGCAATCTCTGGACGCGGTGCTCACACAGATGAGCGACGAAGCCATCGGCATCGGCGGAAATTAGAATCGTAAAGTTGATTTCGCAAAATTCGCACGGGTGATACATGCAACATAAGGGTTTTACGCTGTGGTTCACTGGCCTTTCAGGGGCTGGAAAAACCACAATCGGCAATATGATCATGGAGCGGCTGCAGAACGCAGGCGCGAAGGTCGAAATCTTGGATGGCGACGTTGTTCGAACCAACCTCAGCGTTGGTTTGGGATTTTCAAAGGAAGACCGCGACACGAATGTCCGCCGCATCGGTTTCGTCAGTGAACTATTAGCGCGCAACGGCGTGATTTGCATCGTTGCCGCAATCTCGCCATACAAAGCGATCCGCGACGAGATTCGCGAAAAGCACGAGAACTTCGTCGAGGTCTTCGCATCTTGCGAGTTGGATGCCCTCATAGAACGTGACGTTAAGGGTCTATACAAAATGGCGCTCGAGGGTCGCATCGAGAACTTCACCGGCGTTTCTGACCCTTACGAACCGCCCACAGACCCGGAGATCATGTTCAGATCCGACAAGGAAACGCCTGAAGGCAGTGCAGAAATGGTCTGGAATCGGTTGGTGGAATTGGAACTGATCTCGCCATAATCGAGTGAATCGTAGACTCGTCGCCGCCGGGAATCGAGCAGTGACCCAGTCATGGACAAGGCACAAAGAGCGTCAGCGATAGAGGCAGCGTACGAGTTACTTGGCACGCCCCGTTCACATCTTCGGGTAAAGCTCGAACAAACCGAAGACGCAGTGCTGCTGCACTACCGCGAACAAACACTTACGGGGGTACAACTGGACGAGTCCGGCATCAATGCAGCCTCGGCAATGGCGGTTGCACTCGGCGTCAATGTCCCCGCAGCCGGCGAAACATCGGAAGTATTAGCCTCTACCGGATTACTGCATCGTGTGCTAGCGATTTCCGACCTCGATTTTGGGAACCCAGCCTCGTTCGAGCTTGCTAATGTCTTGGTCAACGAAGCCATCGACATGCAGCGCAGTAGCCGCGGGAGAAATGAGGCGACGCCGATGGATCTGGGCGAACTCGAGTCGGGACAAGCCTTTGGCCCGTATGTGATCGAAATCTCGCAGCCTGATGCTGACGCCTACATCGCTGCAACCGGCGACAGCGAGAAACTGCACGACTTTTCAGGGAATACTCATCCCCTCCAACTCGACGCATACGTGTTAAGTAGGCTGATTGCGGAAATCGGTATCGTCGAGAATCGCATCGAGACGGTTCATGCCGGTCAGCAAATGACTGTGCACCGGCAAGCTACTCCCGGCGAAATGATCATCGCGAATTCCACGCTCAAGAGTTGTTCGAACCGTCGTGGCAGCATCTGGGCGATTTTTGAAACTACGTTTGTCGATGAAGCAGGTCGCAGAGTTGCGGAATCGAGTTCGACGATCATCATGATGCCATGAGCCCACCTCAAGCGACAGGCGAAGAACTGAAGGGATTCCGCCGCACGGTGACCCAAGATCGGGTAAACGCGTACGCCGGTGCCTCGGGTGATCACAACCCGATACATCTTGACGAGGAATTTGCGAGCACCACCCGCTTCGGCCAACGGATTGCTCACGGTATGCTGAGCCTCGCTTTTGTGTGGGAGATGATGTCGATCAACTACCCTGCCAAGTGGCATGACGGCGGTACTGTCAAGACGCGTTTTACATCACCCGTCGTGCCCGGGGAAGAAGTAACAGTTCACGGATCAGTTAAACGCGTACGAGAAGTAGGCGGTCGGCAATTCATCGAATGTGATGTCGCCGTAACCCGCCCTACTGGCGAAAAAGCACTGACCGGAACTGCTACCGTCCGCTGGGCTAGGCGTTGGTCAGTCGATGATTCAACCCACGCGGGTATACTAATGTGAGCGTCGCGATGTGGTTTCGCGCGGCGAATTTTGAAGCAAAACATGTCCATTAGCGGAAGACCCAGCATGGTTGTGGCCCTTGACGCCATGGGCGGTGACCACGGGCCGGGAGCGACGATCCCAGCCGCTCTCGACGTAGTGTCCAACGGAGATCTCGCGATCGCCTTGGTGGGCGACCCTCAAGCCATCTCTGATGTTTTGGCGGAGCACAGCGCTACGAACCATCCGTTGCTCCAAGTAATTCCTTCCGATGGCGTCGTCGAAGAGACTGATAATCCGGCGATGGTATTCCGATCCAAGCCAAGGGCGTCGATCTTCGTGTGCTCTGGTTTGGTGAAGATGGGGAAAGCGCACGCGTTTGTGAGTATGGGTTCTACAGGTGCGTCGATAGCGGCAGCAACCGTGACGTACGGCACGATGGAAGGCATTACGCGCGGATGCCTCGGTGGTGCGATAATCGGATTTTCGCCGAACACGGCGATCATCGACCTCGGCGCAAATATCGATGTTCGACCTCAACAGTTGGCCGATTTCGGCACGCTCGGAAGCGTGATGTCGCGCATCATCTACGGCCAGAAAAATCCTCGGATCGCACTATTGAACGTCGGTTCGGAGGAGACCAAAGGCAACACTTTGGTGAAAGAAACTGCCGAGTTGTTGACGCGTTCGAACCTTAACTATGTCGGCATGATCGAACCGTACGATCTGCCTTACGACAAAGCCGATGTGGTGATCTGTGACGGGTTCGTGGGTAACGTGGTTTTGAAACTGACGGAAGGGTTGGGGAAAGCAATCGCCGATCTAGTTAGGGACAAGGGAGCAGGTGCGCTGGCTGACGAGATTTACTCAATGACAAATCAGCTCGCCACATATGGTGGTGGACCGTTGTTGGGAGTCAATGGCATAGCGGTCGTCGGGCACGGTGCCGCGGGTTCTACAGGCATCGCAACGGCAATCAAAACCGCTAAGCATGTGTTCGACAACGACTTCGTGGCGGCACAGCAAAAGGAGCTGGACGAGTTCCACACTCAAGTTTCTTGACGCCGTTCAGCGAACCTCCTGCCAGATTTTATGTTGGACCTCACTGACCAACCACGAACCGCACTCGTGACCGGTGCTTCACGCGGCATCGGTCGAGGTATTGCCATTCGGTTAGCGTCCATGGGCCATTCTGTGGCGGTGAATTACAACTCACACGAGGATGAAGCATTGGAGGTGGTTGAGGAAATACGCAGCGCAGGCGGTACGGCAACTGCGGTAGGCGGGAGTGTCGCAAGCAAAGAAGGCTGTGAGCAGATTGTGGCTGGCGCGGTCGAGACACTCGGACCAGTTGAGATCTTGATCAACAATGCTGGCGTAATATCGGACAGTCTGCTTTTGCGAATGAAGGATGAGCAGCTTGAACACACGATAAACACGAACCTCTGGGGCACGATTCATTGCACTAGGTTAGTGGTACCGGACATGGTCAAGGGGCGTTGGGGCCGTATCATCAACATCTCCTCGATCGTCGGATTGCGTGGCAACCTGGGGCAATCGAACTATTCGGCATCAAAGGCGGCCATACATGGGTTCACATACTCGGTGGCGAAGGAACTGGCCAAACGCAACATCACGGTCAATGTGGTAGCGCCAGGCTATGTAGCGACCGCCACTAGCGAGGTGATTTCAGACAGGGCACGGAAATTTCTGTTGGATTTGATCCCGATGGGCAGGTTCGGTTACGTAGAAGAGATCGTACCGATGGTGGCGTTCCTGACCAAAGAAGAGGCTCGCTACGTCACTGGTGAGGTGATCCGCGTTGACGGTGGTTTGGCGATATAGTGCCTTACCCTTAGCTTTTACTTCGGCAGAAGTTGAACCTTAGGCAGTTGAATCGTATCCGTCTACAGGGCAGCAATGAACACTGAACAGAAAACGTTGGACGGTAGGGTTGCATTGGTCACTGGGGGTTCGCGTGGGATTGGCAAGGCTATCTCCCTCGAATTGGCGAGGCGCGGTGCCAATATCTGCTTCAACTACCTTCGCAGCCATGCTGCTGCTCGGGCCGCGGAGGAAGAATTGGGGGCGCATGGTGTCGCTGCGTTGCGACATAGAGCTAACCTCGCCGATGATGTTGCAATTGAGGGATTAGTTGATGCGGCGGTAGAACAGTTTGGGAAGATCGACATATTGGTCAACAATGCGGCATCTGGCGTGATGAGATCATCGGTCGATATAAGTGAAAAACATTGGGATTGGACACTCGGAATCAATGCCAAAGCACCGTGGCGGCTTGCGGCGCTGGCATCCGACCACATGCCCGAAGGTTCGAGGGTGATCAATATATCGTCCCCAGGGTCTAGCCGGGTGTTACCCCAATATTTCCCTGTGGGCGTGTCCAAAGCGGCTTTAGAGGCCGTAACTCGCTATATGGCTATTGATCTTGCGCCAAAGGGAATTGTAGTGAATGGCGTTTCAGCAGGATTTGTTGAGACTGACGCGCTGGACGCGTTTCCAGATGAATTAGAGATCAAGGATATGGCGCTCCGCCCCACTCCGGCAGGGCGGCCTATTACACCCAACGATGTAGCTAAGGTAGTGGCGATGTTGTGTTCCCCGGATGCCGAGATGATACGGGGGCAGGTGATTGTGGTGGACGGCGGTGAAATGCTCGTGCACCGCTAGATTTGGTGCTGTTACCGTCGTTGGTCGGGGAGGCGGGGGTCGAACCCGCGACCTCCTGCTCCCAAAGCAGGCGCGCTTCCACTGCGCCACTCCCCGTAAGTCCAATACTATGATTCTATGCTTACTCGTCTCGAATTCTGGCTCTAGGTAACGTTAATGCGCATCATCTGCGATCTCCACCTCCATTCGCGTTACTCCTTGGCGACCAGTCCGAAGCTGGATATTCTCAGTCTTGCGAGTGCCGGCACTCGTGTCGGCATTGATTTGCTGGCGGCACCCGACTTCACGCATCCAGCGTGGCAAGATGAAATGAGACATAAGCTGGTCGAGACTAGCCCAGGATCTGGCATCTTTTCCGCATACGGCAAAGAGTTCATGCTGGTCAGCGAGGTTTCGTGTATTTGGAGACAGAACAGACGCTCGCGGCGTGTCCATCTGTTGGTTGCTGCGCCAAGTTTCGAGGCCGTAGACAGCATGTGTGAGACGTTCGCCAAGTTGCAAAATCTGGAGACGGATGGTCGTCCAGTTTTCAAGATATCGGCGCGCGAGTTGTTATCGATCATTCGCGATGCAGATACCAGATCTGAGGTCATTCCAGCTCACGTTTTCACACCTTGGTACGGAATCTTCGGTTCCAAGTCGGGATTTGACTCGCTTTACGAGTGCTTTGGGGATGCTAGCGAAGAGATTTTGGCAGTGGAGACAGGGTTGTCAAGCGATCCTTCGATGCATTGGTCGGTGCCCGATTCAAGGATTCGCTCGATAGTATCCTTCTCCGATGCTCACTCGATAGCGTCGTTGGGTAGAGAAGCTACAGTGCTGGAAGTAGACGAGATGAGCTACGACGGCATTGTCCGCGCTCTTCGAGAATGCAGTGTCGTTGAGACATACGAATTTCATCCTGAACACGGGAAGTATCACCTCGACGGACATCGCAACTGCAACATCCGATTAGATCCGGAAGTCTCTAAGGGTCTCAAGGGAGTGTGTCCAGAGTGTGGACGCGCAATGACTCTTGGAGTACTGCATCGCGCGCTTTCGCTGTCAGACGGAAGCTTCGTTCAACCGGTCAAGAATGATGATGGTTTGTGGCATGATCCTGATGGCAAATACGCGGCGTATCGTCATTTGATACCACTGACCGAGATTTTGTCGTATGCGTTAGGGGTAGGAAAGGCATCGAAACGCGTCGTCAGCGCGTACACCGCCCTCACCGACGATATCGGTGGCGAGTTCGATGTGCTGCTACATGCAGACGCAGCCGACATCGTATCCGTGCTTCACCGATCAGATGTGGCTAACGCAATTGTCAACGCGAGACGCGACGATGTTGATGTAGATCCGGGTTACGACGGCGTATACGGATCCGCAGTACCGAGGTTGGATGACTCGACACCATCACCAGAGCAGGGAGTTCTCGCCATTTAGGGGATCAGTTATGCGAATCGAATCGTTGAAAGCGATATATCCGAACTACCGGAACGTTGCTTCCTCTTGGCGGACGCATCTGTGGCAGATCGTAGTTGAAGTGCGAACCGACACTGGAGTTACCGGTTACGGATATGGTGGAGGAGGGCTTGCCTCCCTGCCAATTGTCAACGGACACTTCAACGAACTTTTGGTCGGCGAATCGTTGAATTCTCCCGAAGACGTGATGCGCATATGGGACTGCCTCTATTATGAATCGTTGCCTTACGGACGCAAGGGTATTGCGATGATGGCCCTCAGCGGCGTCGATTTGGCGCTGTGGGACGCGCTGGGCAAAGCGGAACGACGTCCGGTCGCGGAACTACTCGGCGGAGTGCGCAAAGACCGGATCGATGTCTACGCGACTGGACCAGACTCAGAGTGGTACGCTGAACTCGGGGTTGCCGGACAGAAACTGACCCACCGTTGGGCTGGAAGGACTGACGATGCCGTCGAAGCCGCCTCAAAAGCCAGACAAGTGATGGGCGCAGACACAAAGATCATGTTCGATGTCTACATGTCTTGGGATGCCGACGTAGCCGTGAGAATGGCAAACGATCTTTCTGAATTCAACGTCTACTGGTTCGAAGACGTCCTGACTCCCGACGACCTTGCTACTCTCGGCAATCTTCGTCCGAAGATTTCTCCTATCAACCTAGCTGGCGGCGAGCATGAATTCGGTGTTGTGGGCTTCAAGGATGTCGCTGAGCATGGCTCCTACGACATCTGGCAACCGGACATCACTTGGTGCGGCGGAATAACGGCTGGAATAAGAATCTGCGAGTTGGCCTCTCAATACGGTATTCCTGTTGTCCCACACCGCGGAGGCGAGGTTTGGGGACTGCATTTGATCGCTGCGTCCAACAGTTGCTCGAACCTCGCCGAACTGGTGTTAGGTAGACAGGATACCGCCACCGACGATTTATGGGTCGGAAATCCAGCGATCACAGACGGCAAGCTTTCGATTAGCGATCATCCTGGCTTCGGAGTCCAGCTAAATGAAGCGATGCTCTAGCGGCGGTATGTCAATCCTTGAGTGAGGTGACTATCGCTTCACAGGCTTGGCGATAGATAATCGCATCGACATTGATCGAGATGTACTGGATGCCTAGGTCAATCAGCCATTTACCCATTTCAACGTCTTTGGCGTAGGAGCCTACTGCCCTGCCCTGCGCACGGGCCTTCGCTGTGGCTTCGCGCAGCGCGGCCTCGACTATCGGGTTGCGGACGTCGCCGGGGTATCCGAGGGATTGAGATATGTCGTACGGACCAAGGAATAGGACATCGATGCCGTCGACCGTCATTATCTGCTCGAGGTTGTCGAGGCCGCGTTTGCCCTCGATGTGGACGACCGTCATCGTTTCGTCGTTTTGGCGGTCGGTATGCCCTTCGCCGTCATTCTCGAAGTAGTTGCCAGCACGTGTGAATATCGACAGTCCCCTTTCGCCAAGCGGCGCGTATTTGGCAGCATGGACAACTGACTCCGCGTCGGGGATTGAATTTATTTGCGGAACTTGGACACCTTCAGATCCGATGTCCAGCGCTCGGAGTATCAAGCGCTCGTCGTTGTCGCCAACTCGGATGATGGGAGCGACACCAACGCCCTGAGCCGCGATCACCAAATCCGTAGCGGATTCTTGCGATATCGGACCGTGCTCCGTGTCGATGATGCAGAAGTCCATGCCTGAGTAGCCCAACGTGTCAATCATCGTCACCGACGGTACGATGACAAATGGACCCACTACCGTCTCACCTGCTTGAAGCTTTTTCTTCAGTCCGCCTCGGATGGACATTAAGTCACCTGCTTTTCTGGATATTTCAAACCACGATCAATGGCACGATACTCTCAGCGGTCGTGATGCCGCCATGCATCGATTGTAAAGTTACTTCTTCTTCGGAATCAGCGGCGTAGATCGACCATCTGCCCTTTGATAGAGCGAAGAACTCCCCCATGCGGGCGCGGGCGGCGATCGATACTAGTTCCGGCGGCCCGAATAGGCCTAGTTCAACCGCCTCTTCGCTACGCATCAAGGTGAAACGATCACCGAACGCAGCGTCAAAAAGGTCTTGAAAGCGTTCTTCTGTCCCGGATTTGGTGTGGAAGAACAGCGTCCGAGGTTCGCCAGCCGGAACGCAAGTCAGGTATTGGCTCAGCGGCGAATCGGGTGTCAACGTCATCCACACCTCATCAGGACTGTCGAGATGTCCGTGGTCTGCGGTGGCGATGAATCTCGCTTTGCCTTTCAGTGCTTTTCCTAGGGCTTCTACCAAGGCGGCCGCGCGCAGAACGGCGGTTCTTGTGATTGGATGCGTTTCGCCGTATGCATGCGCGCAACTGTCCACTTCGGTCCAGTAAACATAGGTGAAGGATTTGCCAGACGCGTTTGAGATGGCATCAAGAATGTGATTGGTGATCTGCGAGACTGAATCGTCTTCCTTGGCGTAACCCGCAGTGTCGAGTTGACCATACATTTGGGTTGTCGTCGACGCAGCAAGATCGTTGTCAACTACGAATGTAAAAGAACCGAGATTGCGGAAAGGAATCATCGGTGCAAGCAAGAGTTCCAACGGGCTGAATCCGACTTCATGCAACGGTTGTCCGGTTCGCGTGAGTCGCCACGGAAGCGGCTGAATTCGCTCACCTAGACGAGGGATGTGTACGTCCCATCCGAGGTTGCCGTGTGTTCCGGGCCACCTGCCAGTTGCAAGAGCCATCAAATTCGGACCCGTCGATGTGGGAAGAGTCGAGCAAATCGTCGACACAGTGTGTTTGCGAACGTATGAATCTTCTGAAAGCGTGTCCACAAAGTTCATGCCGAACCCATCTAGAAGCAGGAATACAACGTGGTCAGGCTCCCCAATTTCGCGGGTGATTTCCACGGACGCAGCATGTGTTGCATCGTCAAACGTTTCGGGCTGGAGGACTCCGAGTGAAGCGCCAAGCGCAAATCCAAGCGCAGCGTGATTTGGCGAATCGTGCTGGGGAATGACGCCTTCAAACTCGGCATCAAGAGATGTGATGAGGTCAGTTGTGTTCGCTATCAAAGGAATGTCATACCTGAAGTCAGTCAGTGCAACAATCTTCAAGAATAATCGTGCTGCGTGCGATTGACGTTGTCTCGCGTCGTACCCTGAAATAATGCCAAATTTGAACTCCAAAGCGACAGTGATGTTTCTCGGAACCGGAACGTCGGAAGGCATCCCACGCGTGACCTGTCTTACCGCCGATCCACCGACATGCCCCGTCTGCACTGACGCCATGCGTCCCGGTTCAAAGAACCGTCGGCGTAACACTGGCATCGTCATCCAGCGTGAGCAGGACGACGGGCCACCAGTAAACATATTGATTGACGCGGGGAAATTCTTTTATCAGGCGGCGATTGAATGGTTTCCGAAGCATGCGATCCGGTCATTGAACGCGGTGATTTTGACGCATGCTCACGCAGACTCTGCAGGTGGTTTGGACGATTTGAGGGACTGGACGAACATGATGCGGTTCGCGCGAGGTGATGAACACGCTGCTCTTCTGGCGAGAGGTCGAGATGCTCGAATCCCGATCTATCTGCGCCGCGAGGACCTGAATATCGTATCCAAGACGGCGTACTATCTAGTCGATAGAACTCAGATGACTAGCGGAGGTACGGTGGCGATTCTGGACTTTCAAACGATCAACGATGAGCCATTTGATGTTGTCGGCACGAATGTGGTTCCGCTTGAGGTGCCGCACGGTCCCGACTATTCATGCAACGGCTACCGTATCGGGGATATGGCATACATTTCTGATGCTTCTCAAGTGCCCGATGAAATCTTGGAAAAGATCGCCGACGTTGATACGCTTGTCATCGACGCTTTGAGAACCCAACGCACCCACGGCTCCCATCTGACGATGGAACAGGCGGTAGAGTACGCCCAGATTATCCGTCCTCGCCGAACATTCTTGACTGATGCCGCCCATGGCATCGATCACTACGCGATGAACGCGCAGCTACGCGACCCGAGAGTCAACGGTGGATTGGATATCCAGTACGCGTACGACGGGATGAGTATCGAAATCGATGTTGATTGACCGAGATTAGTCTGTCATCCGCTCCTCAGATGCGTCGCGTTCCGCTCGATATTGGGCGATGACAGCGTCATCAGGCGGATAGTACTTGCCAGGAGTGAGGTTTTCCCGGTCCAGTCGCGCTCGGATCCACTCTTCCAGGTCGTCGTATTCGATCGCCTTTTGAGCGATGTCAGGTGCGACATATCGTGGGATGCAGACCACGCCGTCATCGTCCGCAACGATGTAATCGCCTGGTTTGACGAGCACGCCATCGCAATTTACGGCGTCGTTCGTAGAGTACGGAGTACCGATACGAGTACCGAGGTTCGATGTCTTGTCGTATCCGTAGAGCGCGATCCCGTAATCCTTGACTGTGTGCATATCGCGGATGCCTCCATCACAAACCAGCCCGTCGACGCCACGTTGTTTCAGGCGAAGGAATTTGATGTCGCCACCGATGGACATCAGCTTGGTGCGCATGGATTCCATGACGATGACGTCGCCCGGGCCGGCGAGTTCGAAAGCCGCATACTCGGGTGATTCTTCGCCGCCAGGTTTTTCGGCCATAAGGTCGGCCCGAGCCGGGAGAAAACGGACGGTTATGGCGCGTGCAACTAGACGCACACCTGGGTTCATCGTCCGTATGTTGGGCATGTAGATATAGCGGGGGTCGTGGCCGTTGCGCGCGAGGATGTCGATTACGGCGGTCGAGTTGACCGTCTTGAGTTTTTCGATGGTCTCGCGGTCGAGGACGTGTTCGGGAGTTGGTTCGATGATGGCCAATTTTCGTTGGGCTCCGATGGGTTTTTAACTACTCGGCATTTACAGATTCTAGTCAACTAGAGATGTTCATCCGCTCTGGGCGTGATCCCACTCCCCAGCGAATCTGTGCATGAGCCGCGCTATGTTTTTTGCTCCTAGAACGAAATCGCCAACAGTTATGTTCTCGTTCGGAGCGTGGATTTTATGTGCTGGGTGGTCGATACCGGCGGAGGTTATCGGGATGCCGAGAACGCCTCCGAAATCGTACATCGGGCCTGAACCAGCGATGTTGGGATAGATGACCGCTCTTTTTCCGTAGGTCTCCTCGGAGGTTTCGATCGCCATGCGCGCCCATTTTGATGACATGTCGGTCCGGAACGGATGGACGCCGCTTATCAGATTTAGATCAACGTTCTCGAAGCCGTGGCGGTCCAAGTGACGGCGGATCTTGTCGAAAATATCGTCCGGATGCATATCCGGGACTAGTCGAAAGTCCATCTTCGCGCTGGCCTTGGCCGGTAGAACGGTTTTCATCCCTTCGCCTTGGTAACCCGCGTCGAGACCTGCGACATTTGCAGTCGGCATGAAAAGATGTTTGCGCGGCAGATCTTCAGAACCGAGGCCTGCGACAAAGGATTCATTGCCGAAGGTTTCGCGCCACTCGTCGGAGTCGTCGGGTAGTTCCGCCAAAGCCCGATCTTCCTCAGGCGTGGACTCGCGAACATCATCGTAGAAACCTTCGATCAGGATCCGGTCATCCGCCGTGTCCTTTATTGAGTTCAGAGCGTTGATCAACGTCCAAGCGGCGGACGGGAGTACTGTCGCATATGACGAATGGGCATCGCCTCTAAGCAGCGAGACCGACATCTCGACGGCCAGAACACCTTTGAGGCCGAGATATATCACAGGGCGGTTTTGAGCGTTGCGACCTCCCCCTTCCCAGATACAAGCGTCGGCAGCGAGCTTGTCCGCGTTCTCGGCGATCAGGCCGGGAAGGTTTGGCGAACCCGATTCTTCCTCGCCTTCCGCGAAGATTTTCACGTTACACGGCAAGCCGCCCCATTCATCTCGAAATGCGTTGATGACAGCGAGACGGGCGGCTATGTTGCCTTTGTCGTCGGACATGCCGCGGCCATAAAGCCGGTCGCCTTTACGAGTCGGTTCAAATGGATCGGTCTCCCAAAGCTCGATGGGGTCGGTGGGTTGGACGTCGTAGTGGACGTAGAGCATCAACGTCGGCGGATCTGCGGACGACCTATCGCCCCCTGCGGCGGATTGTGCGCGGCGAAAAGCATCAATTGAAGCCGGAGCATATCCGTATACGGATGGGAGGCCGTTGTTCGGGGTAGGAATGATCTCAGTTTCAAATCCGTGTTCGGTGAAAATCTCGGCTACCAATTGTGGTGCCTTGTCAAAACCTAGGCGTTGCGCAGAGACGCTAGGCTGGCGGACTAGCGTAAACAGCGTTTCGAGAGAGCGGTCGACTTTGTTCTCAATGTGTTGAAGTACTGAATCCACTTGAAGCCTCGGATATTGGTTTCGGTCAACAGATCTTTATTCGACAGCGCCGGGCATCCCAGGCTCCAATGGGACAGCTTCGGGTGGGACACCGCCAGATAGGAATCCCCCGTCCACGGTGATGGTTTGCCCATTGATGTAGTCTCCTAGATCGGATGCCAAGAACAGGCACGCGTTGGCGATATCGCGAGGAACACCGCCGCGCCGGTTGGGGATGTAGTCGCGGGCGTAGTCGACATATCCTTCCAATTCGCCGCGTGTGTGCTCCAACTCAGGCGGGAGGACCCGGCTGTCTATGTATCCGGGTGCGACGCAATTCGACGTGATGCCCGTGCCAGCGAGGTCGAGAGCCATGCTCATCGCCATACGATTGAGCCCGACCTTGACGATGCCGTAGACCGTGTCTTGCGGCCAGGCCCGGTAGCTGTGGACACTTGATATCGAGATGACGCGCCCGCCGCTGCCCTGCTCGATCATCTCTTTGACCGCGCGTTGTGAGCAAAACAAGTATCCCTTTAGCGCGTGACCCACGAGGAAGTCCCAGAACTCTTCGGTGATGTTGACGAAATGCGGATCGGCTGAAGCTACAGCATTATTTACCAACACGTCGATCTGCCCGTGAGCGTCTAGGAATTCGTCGAACATACGGTTGCGATCGTCCGTACTGCCGATGTCAGCCTGATGCCAGGTCGCTGTTCGTCCCATCTCCTCGATTTCCGCGATGATGCCATCGGCATTCTCATCGCGCTCGATATCGTTGATTCCGACATCAGCTCCGTTTTCTGCGAAGACGCGAGCAATCCCCGCGCCGATGCCTCGTCGCGATCCAGTTATTAAAGCCTTTTTGCCTTTGAGCAGTTCCATGTCGTGTTGTCCTTGTTCAGACGGTCAGTGTTTTCGGTTATTGGCTTGATGCCAACTTTAACGCCAATTCGATAGCTGATTGCACGTTCGGCAAACGGTACTCTCCATCGCCGGGTTTATCAGCCGCCAATCGGGAGAACAATATTCTCGCTTCCGACACTTCAATACCGGTAGCTTTTTGTACCGCGAAAGCATATGCTCCCAGCTGCGGCTCGTAAGGCGCGGTCATCTCCTCAATCGTGCGATCGCGGGATTGGTCAGTCTTGAAATCTGCGATGCCTAACGAACCGTCCGGCAAGCGGTAGATCAGGTCTACTACTCCTTCCAACACAGATGTCGAGCCAGTTGCAGTGGGGAGTAAAACGGCGACGGGCGTCTCAACCCAAATGTCTTCGCTCTTCATCTTTGCTGCAGCGCGCAGCAACGGCATTGCCAAAGTCGCTTCGATAAGACGCGCTACTGCGTCCGAACGGTCTGGAACGCCGTGTTTCTCAGCTTCACTGCGGGCGACGAGGTCGATATCGGAATTTGGTATCTCGAGAGCGCGTTGAATTGAGGCGTGAACTGCACTGCCGATGCTTGTGGCGGCACGGCCGCGGCTGACTTGAGTTTCAGGATCGAAGATGTTGTTGAAATCAGGTTTTTCAGTTTCCGATGTCGATCGTGTCTCGGTTGATTTAATAGCACTCGGGCTTACCCAAGTGCGAGTTGAAGCCATTGTCACGGTCTCACGGTGTGCGGCTTCCCACTCTGCTCGAAAAACGGTGGGTTGTGAACTGGACGCAGTTTCGCTGTCAGAGCCGCGATCGAAGATCAATGAAGCCCATTCCGTCGGAACTGGCGACCAAAGGGATGTTTCTGTGCCGATGCAAGTGTCGATCCGTCCAGCGCAGGTGTCTGTGTCGGAAGATTTGCGATTTCGGCTAACAATCAGGTGATCGCGCGCTCGAGTGCAAGCGACATAGTGCAGGCGCGTGCCCTCCAAGTCGGACTCAACACGGTTATTCTCCACGAGTTCGTCGTAATTCGCAGTCTGAAAGTAACCGTTTTGTTTGCTGCCTCCCAGACGGATTCCGATTCGTTTCATCGCACCCGAACTCTCTTCCCAATCGATCAAAACGTTTGGGTTGTCACGTCTACCCGCACTACAAAGATCGGCAAGAATGACGATCGGGAACTCGAGACCCTTTGAAGCGTGCATCGTCATGAACCTGATCTTGTCTTCGTCGAATTCGAGCGCAGGTTGTTCTCGAATCGGTTCATCGGATTCCCGGTACTGCGAAAACCTAGTCAGGCATTCCCTGAGAGACGCTGCTCCTTCGTCCGTAAATCGGCGTGTGAGTTCGACCGCCAAGTCGAGCCGCCGCAATCCGGGAGCCGGATCATTCTCCAAGAACATCAACTCTCGGGCTTGACGTTCACGAAGGAAGGTCTCGATCAAAACCGGAGGTTGCATGTTGTCGCGCAGTTCGTTAAACCGCCTCAACTCTCGCATCGCGTCACGCACGACGTCGGCTCCTGCAGCATTGGGGAAATCCGACGTGCATGAAAATCTGCCGCCTGCCTTGGCCCAGTGGTATAAATCGACATCCGAACACCCGAAATAGGTCGATTTCAGCGCGCCGACCGTTCCGGGTTGATCAGATGGATCATCGATGGCGATCAAGCAGTTGAGCAGATCCCGGAACTCTTGCGTCGACAACACCTCCGCTCCGCCGATCTCGGCTGTGTATGGAAGTTCCAGTTTGTCGAACTCACGCGTGTACGTTTCCCAGTTTGTCCGGGCGCGGGTAAGTATCGTTAGATCTCCAGGGCTTGAACAGCGTTTCTCGCCGTTGCGGCGATCGCGGACTTGCAAGGCTCCAGTGCAAACGGCGCGAGCTATCATCGCGACGGCTTGAGCGTCAGCTTGCCGTACCGTGTCGACGTTTTTCACGTCCATCGGCTCGCCAAAGTGGAAGACCTCGCCAAACGACTCTGGCTGGGCGGTGTCTTGAGCCATTTCCAGCGGGATCCAATCGGCTTGGCCGGTTTCAGACCGCATCCACTCTTCGAATACGTGATTTACCCAGTTGATTATTGCGTTAGTGGAGCGTCGATTTTCCTTCAGGGTCACATGCCTGCCACCGACGCCATCGTTCACAATTTCGCCCTTCACGGCTTGACTGACAGATACCTGTGCGCCGCGGAACCTGTAGATGGACTGTTTCGGGTCGCCGACAACAAACAACGAACCGGGTGAGATTTCCGATTGGTCGGGGGGAATCGTCAATAGCCGGACTAATCGAACTTGGTTCGGATCGGTATCTTGGAACTCGTCGACCAACACCCGACGGTAGCGGTTTTGGATGCTGGTCCGAACGCCGTCGTTGCGTTTCAGCATGTCGATCAACCAAGTTATGGCATCGTAGTAGGTTACAGACCCGGACCTGCGACGTTCGTCAACGATCGAATTTACGAATTCTGAGGCATAGTCGACGATCTTGGCTGTGACGACCTCACGCGCAGCAGCGTGTGCTTCGTTTACGGCGTCTACGACGGTTTTGAGCGACTCAGTGGCCGCTGCTTTTCCCGCGTTTCCCCCCCAGTTACCGAGTCTCCCACCAGACGCGTTCGTACCTCGCCAAGTTGCCAGTATTTCGTCGGCTTCATCTTCCGTTTCGCAGACTCGATCCTTGACGGAGCTGGTGTACCAGTCGACCACTTCTACGAATTTCTTGTACAGGCTGTCCTCAGAGTCGGAGCATCTTTGCATGTGTTTGATCGCGTCGTCGATCAGAGGACCGAGTTTCGCCAAGGTCCTGATGCCGGATCGATCTGGCTGTATGAAATCTGCGCCCCGCAACTCGCCATGTTTTTCGTTGATTGATTGCGCCAGATCGCTCAACGTTGCGAAAGGGTTTGTCATGTTCTGACGCATCGCCATGGCGAGAGTATTCGAGAAACCCGTACCATCTTCGAGTTGTTCCAACGACCACTGCCTCCAGCGTTCTCGGAACATCTGCATCTTCGCGAAGTTGTCTTGCGCCTCAATCGCCGGCGGCAATCCTGATTCCAGCGGATGTTCTCGCAACAAGGAGTGCACGAGCGAATCAATCGTTTGGAAGGCTGCGGTGTCGATCCCTTCCAGTGCTGCGCGGATTCGGTCATTTTCCGGATCACTAATCCGTAGTTCTTCAAGTCGAGCCCGGATGCGTGATCGAAGTTCAGACGCGGCGGCGCGGGTGAAGGTAATCGCGATGATTTCGTCGATTTTCACACCGCCCGTCAACAAGGCCACGATACGTTCAACCAGCGAATACGTTTTGCCGGTTCCGGCTCCCGCTTCGACGTAAATGTTGCGGTCGAGGTTATTCTTGATGACCGACAGCGTGTCAGCATCGGATCGAATCTGTGTAGATAGGGATTTCACGACCCTTCGCCCTCTGCCAACGTCACGTATTGTGCCAACTCTGGCGTCGATTTCTTCCGATCCCATGCGACCAGCCGGTCGGACGTGCAGACCTCGGAGTACGCGCAAATCTTGCAATTCGTCCACGGCGGGCCTCCGCCATAGGTATTTCTGTCGCCTGGCCTCGCAGGGAATTTACCACCTTGAATACCGTCGATGGCGATTTCCATCACTTGGTCGAACCCTTCGTAGGTTTCTTCGAGTGCGGCTTTGTCCTTCGGGCGCAGGCGAACACCACTGTCTTGGAAAACGAACCAATATGCAGCCTCGATATCGGCGCTCCCATCGAGAAGCTCGTTCGCGACTCGGGCGTATAGCGGAAGTTGGAGTTTGGTACCTTTCGCTGTGATGTCTTTGTCTATGACGGTGTACTTCGTGGAACTGCCGGTTTTGAAGTCGACTACGAGTGCGCGATCCCCAGAGGCGGATAATGCGATCAAATCGATCTTTCCTCGGAATTGGAGTTCAAGACCTCCCGCGAGCGTCACCGTTCCAAGAGAATCTTCGAAACCGAAACCCACTTCGGTCATCATCTCGCCGTCGTAATCGTGTAGCACGTCAAGATTGACGCGTTGCCATTGTTCGAGTTGGCGCATCAATCGACCAGTTTCGAGTCGGAATATCGCCGGATATCCTATGAATTCTTCATCGTGAAAACGGTCGAACTCCTCCTGTGCGATCCTCCGAAGGTGCTCGCGCCCCTCAGATGTGTCATCAGGTCCAATCTCTGCCAAGAATCGCTCAAGGATCAAGTGCACTAGGATGCCCCGATCCAAAGCGGATAAAACCAATGAGTCTTCAGGGTCGACGCGTTCGTCAACGTTCAGATGTGAAGCTAAAAAGTACTTGTAAGGGCATTCCGCGTAGTTTTGCAGAGTGCTGGCGGAGAGTTGCAAGTTGGGAACGGCGATGTCGCGCGCCGCGTCGACATTGCCGTCGTGAGGCCCGAACAGAGGTGATCGCCTAGCGACCGCGACCTCTCGACCTCTGGCGAGATTCTGGTTGGCTGGTTCCGCCAAAAGTTCGCGCAGAGACCCAGTTGATCGAGAACAAACAGCAACATCTTTCAATCGGAACTCATGAACCGATGACGGGTTCAGATCCACGTTCTTGAAATCTGAGAGGGCGGTTACCGTTTCAACATGTTCGCTTCGGTTGTCCATGAGCGATTTCACGGTCACGGACGTCGTGTCGAAAGTCTTCATGACCGTGTCGACAAACCAAGGTGACGGGTACGACTCGTTGGTCGCACCCAAGAGTGCCTTGTTCCAGTACAACCGTCGGCGAGGGGCGGATTGGAGTGCGAGATAGAACATTTCCCGCTCGGATTCCAATTGATGGTTTTTGGTCGTAAGTCTCGAACCCTCGGGGTCCAATCCGCGCCGCAAATCATCGGATAGTAGCGGGTCAGATCTGCCGGGACGCGGTAGGTTGCCTTCTGACATACCAAGGATGTGGACACTCTTGAAGGAGTTGCTGGTGCCGGCTTCAATTGGTGCGACCAAAACCGCGGAGCCCCATCCTGCGTCGCCAGTCAGTGAAACGCGCAACACTCGCTGGATCGTCCTCGAGAACCGAGCGAAACTTACGATCGCGGAGCCGATCCTGTTAAGCTCTCGCACGTGCGAGAGCTCCTCGCGGATACGGCGCAGTCCGCTGGTTTCTTGTTCGTCCCTGCGTCGGTTCGGCGTCAGATAGTCTTCGAGAATTTCGTCAAGCCAGTCGACCCAATCGTCCCAGGTGCGGTCATTCTCGACATGCGTTTTGCGGTTCAGATTTGAAACGAATTCGACAAGACGATCCGCGGCGCCAGCCATCGTTCTCCAAGACTCTGGATCCACTGCATTATCTTCGTCGGGCGTCTCCTCTGCTCTTTTCGCGCGTCTGCGAGCCGTGTGTGCGAATCGTCTGAGCGACCTTTGCCATCGATCATCACCACCGAAACGAGACACCTTTGCGTTGCGAGACACAATCTCCCATGGGACTGCGGGAACGCGAATGCCGTCCGAATGATCGACAACCGGCGCAGACGTGGTCCAAGCCGTGAACGCATTGCGCCGCATCTCACCGGCGATCATGTTGAGGAACAAAGCGACGAATTTGCCTGCGGAAGTGTCGGCCAAGGTCCGCGTTGATGGCCCGCAGTTTACGATCCCGGCGTCGTTGAGCGCGTCTTTGATGCGCGATGCGTAGTCGATTGACGGGTACAGGACGGCCATTTCACCGAACTTGATCCCTTCTCGTGCGTCAGAGATGATGTTGCGTATTAACGCCCGTGGTTCGTCGGCAGCTCCTGTGGTCGAAAAGAAATCCGTTTCTGATGTGCCGGTCGTGATAAGGCGTATAGCTTGACCAGATTCGATTTGCAATGTAGTTGCCGACGTCATGCCGCCAAGAACGTCTCGGAGACGCGAATATGCATCGGGTGGGATCGGTGCTCGGATCGTGATGATGTGCTGCCCCAAAACGGTTGCAACCACGCTAGGATTGTTCTCTGCTACGTCAGCGGCGATAGCCGCTTTGTTTTCCCTCGTCAGGTAGTCGCTGGCGGCGATGGAATAATCCCTTTGGATATCGATCAGTTGCCGATGAAGCCCTGCCGATGCACCACCAGCGATCTGATCCAACGCCTCTTCGGCGCCGATGTCTAGCCGTTCTAATTCCTGCAAAGTCCTTTGGACCGCGTCCAACGTCGAATCGTTGTTGCGATGGTCAGTAAGCGGACCTTGAGCGGTCATGTGCAACATCGCGTTGTGAACCAATTCAGACGCGATTAGCCTCGACATCGCGGGTTTCTCGATGTCCCGCTGCACGGAATCGAAGAGTCGATCAGCAACTTCCTCCACCCGCATGAATTCGACGTTGAAGAGCCCAGCCCTGCGCTTGACGCACATTTCATCCGTCAACGCGCGCCGCAGAAAGAAAGCCGAATAATGGGATGGAACCACGACAACGACACGCGAAAATGAGTCGTTGTGCCGGATTTCTAGGATCTTTTCGGCCAAGCACGCGACTAACGGCGCACCGTTCTGGACCTCGTAGATTCGCGCGTGGTTTAAAGTCTTTTCGGGCATAGAAATTGAATGGCGCCCCCGGTGAGAATCGAACTCACGCACCTGGCTTCGGAGACCAGTGCTCTATCCACTGAGCTACGGGGGCACAGTTGTGCGGGTAAATGATAAACGGCACACCCCCAATTATCGATTGACGTGTCTAGTGCGCGTTTGTCGGGGCATGTCCTTGACGACGCGGTTGCCTCGGCCCGAATGCTTTGACGAGGAAGATCGGGGCGATGATAGTGGTGACAACCGTCATTACAATTGCGACGGTGAAAATGTCACGTCCGATGATTCCGCTGGCTCTACCGATTTCGGCTACGATGAGGGCTACTTCGCCGCGCGGCAACATGCCCAGTCCGATCCGCCAAGAACGTTGTTTACCGTATCCAACCGCCATAACGGGGAGTCCCGCACCTGCGACTTTTGTAACTATGGCTATTACAGTGACGGCGAACGCGAACAACGCGAGCCGGCCCAGATTGTCAGATTCCCAGATGGCGGTCAAATCGACTTGCATGCCGATGACGCAGAAAAAGACCGGGACCAATATGCTCCCGCCGTTGCGTATGGCGAATATGGTGTACTCCTTCAAAAGCGTCGCCGACAGCGCTAGACCCATCGAGAACGCTCCAATGATCATGGCGAGTCCGAAGTAGATCTCAGCGACGCTCGCAGCGATGAATCCTAAAGTGATCGCTAGAACCAGCGTTGAACCGTCGGACTTGAACCACATCGTCATCCTTGAGATGCGATTGGCCAATATGCTGCCGATGAGGGTCAATCCGAGCCAGAATCCAATCGCTTTCACGATCAGCAGCGCTACAGAACCGCCGGAAACGGAGCCTTCAGCCTCGATTCCAACGACGATGGCGACAAGCACGATACCCAATACGTCGTCAACAACTGCGGCTGCCAAGATGATGACACCTTCTATGGAATCGAGGCGGCTAATGTCGGTGAGCACGCGGGCGGTGATGCCAACCGAAGTGGCGGTAAGGATGGCTCCGACGAATAGCGCGGGTATGGCCTCCTGAATCGAGTTGAAGTTGGCGTAGCCGAACCACCACGTGACTAGTGCGCCGAGGCCGAAGGGAAATATGATGCCGCCAAGAGCGACCGCGGTTGCGGGGCGGATGAATCTCAAAAAGCGCTTACGGTCTGTTTCGAGCCCAGCTTCGAAAAGTAGCAAAACGGCACCGAGCTGGCCGACGAAGTAGAGGGCAAATGGGATTGCGGGTTCAGGGACTTCAGGTAGATGCCCGGAGGCGTCTGTCGCCAACTTGCCCACTTCGTGGAACATCGGTCCTGCGAGATCGAAGAAGCGGATACCTCCAAGCGCGTGAGGACCGATGAGGATGCCTGCACATAACTCGCCAATGAGGGCGGGTATCTTCAGGTAGCGTTCCGCAATCTCGCCGCCCACCTTGGCGGCGACGAGGATCACCGAGAGCATGATGATCAGCTCAGCGGACAGGTAGAGTAACGATTCTCCGTGCAATTTTCGGGAGGTTAGCTAGGGAATAGATCGGATTGCGGATCGTCCAAAACAGAGTGAGGCCAGAGAGTGAGTCTAGTTGGTTCTTGCCAGCAAAGATTCTACAATCGCGCCGCTTTTAACTTCCGATTGAATCTTTCAACACGGTTGCAGGATAGATGAAATTTGCTTCTTCGTCGACTCGCCCCAAACCCACGAATTCGCCGTTTTTTCCGTATACACGAATTCGGCTTTTACTGGTTTCCCTATCTGTGAAAATTCTTTGAATCACTCGCCCGTGTAAAAAATGCACGGATTCCGCGTCGTCAAGTGTGATCGCGGGAAATTGCTTGAGCACATGATCTGGCTTCAGCAAATGGCGCGTCCACAAATCATCGGCGGCGCACGCGATCAGAGAGTCGAGTGATCGAGAATCTGTTATGTGAAAATCACCGGCCCTTGTGCGCCGGAGTGATGTCATATGCGCTCCACAACCGAGCCGTTGCCCGACATCGTTGGCAAGGCTGCGAGCATAGAACCCGCTCCCGCAGTCGATCTTCAAGCTGAAATGCGGCGGATCCCATGTCGTCAACTCCAGTTTGTGGACTTCAACTTTCCGTGGTTCCCGTGCAATAGTCTTCCCTTTTCTGGCTAACTTGTATAAAGGTTGGCCATTCCTTTTGATGGCGCTGTACATCGGAGGGACTTGCTCGATTTCGCCTCGAAATTCTGGCATTACCGATACCAGATCTGTCGATTTGACCATTGAATGATCTTGCCTGTGAGTCTCAGTGCCTTCGGAGTCATAGGTATCGGTTGATACCCCAAGCATCGCAGACATGAGATATGACTTGTTGCCGGTCAAGACGAATTTGGAAAGGCGCGTGGTTCTGCCAACGCAGATCGGTAGGACACCGGTAGCTAACGGATCCAACGTTCCACCGTGCCCGATCTTCAGTCCACGTTGCCTTAGCTGGAACGCGGAACGGAGCTTGGCGACAACGTCGGAAGATGTCCATCCGGGCGGTTTGTCAATGTTGAGAAACCCGGAAATCGAGTGTGTAGTCCCCTGCTTCATCAGTTTCAGGGCGCGACCCGGTTTGCTAGCGGCTGTCAGTGAGGTCGGCAATATAGTCGATCATGCTCTGACCGTCCTCAAGAGAGGTGTCCAGAATGAACCTGATCTTCGGCGTACGTCGCATCTTAGCGCGGATGCTCAACTCATGACGAATGAATCCGACATGTGCTGCCAAGTAATCAACCGCAGGATTGACGTCATCAGTTTTCGTATATACGCTCACCGCGACGCGGGCTTGAGTCAATCCGGAATCGCACGTCACATCCATCACTGACACTAACCCGGGCGGATTCAACTCTTCATCGATAATCTGCCCGATAATTCGTTGCAAATTCTTCTCGACGCGCTGAATTCGCCTAGCCATCATGGAATCCGCGGTTAGATTTCCGCCAGATTAACGAACTGCGACGGCTCGCAACTCGTAGCAGGTTATGATGTCGCCTTCTTCGTAGTCGTGGAAACCGTCCAACACAATGCCACCCTCGTAGTTGGTCGCGATCTCTCGAACATTTTCGTCGAAATGCCGCATCGAGGACACAGCACCTTCAAACAGTTCCTCACCTCGTCTAGATACGATCATCCGAGCGTTGCGACGCATGAGACCCGATGTAACGCGAACACCAGCGATGCGCTCCCGTCTCCCGTGCGGGAAGATCTGCAACACAGTCGCTCGACCAATAGTGACTTCTTCCTGCTCCGGTTCAGTTAGCTGCCTAGCGGCCTGTTTGACATCATCGATCATCGTGTAGATGATGTCGTAGGTCTTAATTGGGACGCCTTCCTGATTTGCTAAACGCGATGCTGCGGGTTCTACGGAAGTTTCAAAGCCGACGATCATCGCATCTGATGCAGAAGCAAGCATGACATCGGATTCTGAAACCGGCCCAGTGGCCGCGTGCAATAGCTTCACTTGGACATCTGGCGACGAAAGCCCGTCAACCGCCCGCCGGATCGCGTCGATCGTGCCCTGCGCTCCGGTTTTGGTTACTAGATTTAGTTCGGCTGCCTCGTAGCTCTGACGGTGCCGCAAAACTTCTGCGAGCGTCGATGGCCTGGTAGCGTCATGCCGCCGCTGTTCCTGTCGCGTTCGGGTGTCGATTCGTTGCCGCGCAACCTTCTCATCTTCAACTACTTCGAACTGTTGACCAGACTCCGGAACGCCATTCAATCCGAGTATCTCGACTGGGACAGATGGCCCTGCGCTCGCGACTTCTTTCCCGAAACCGTCAACCATTCTTCTTACATGGCCGTACCTGTCGCCTGCGACGATCGTATCGCCCACATTAACAGTTCCTGAGCGGACGATAACCGTCGCAACAGGACCGCGTTGCTTGTCGAGTGTGGACTCAACGACCACACCGATTGCTTCGCGTTCAGGATCTGCCGAGAATTCGGATACTTCGGAAAGCAGCAGTAAGGAATCGATGAGATCGGAAACACCATCACCCTTGAGAGCGGATACCGGCACCGACAAAACGTCGCCTCCCAAATCCTCGACGATGACGTCGTGTTCTAATAGTTCGGTCGTGACGCGCACCGGATCAGCACCCGTGACATCGATTTTGTTGACGGCGATGACCATCGGAACCTGCGCCGCTTTAGCGTGGCTGATGGCTTCCACGGTTTGAGGCATCACACCGTCGTCGGCCGCTACCACTATGACCGCAATGTCAGTCGCCTGCGCACCGCGGGCGCGCATCGCAGTAAACGCTTCGTGCCCTGGAGTATCGATGAAAGTGATCAGTTGCCCTTCATGGTCGATCTGGTAGGCACCGATGCTTTGAGTGATTCCACCTGCTTCACCATCTACTACGTTAGTGCCCCGAATAGCATCCAGCAACGTCGTTTTTCCGTGGTCAACGTGGCCCATAACTGCCACGACGGCAGGCCTTGGTTGCTTTTCGCCTTCATCTTCATCGACGCCGACTCTATCGGACGCCTCCGATTCTTCCATGTCGACAGGTTTTCGCACGCGCACGCCCAATCGAACCGATATCGTGGCTGCAACCTCGAAATCGATTGAGTCGTTCATCGCGACCATCATGTTGAGTCGCATCAACTCTTTGATGATTTCGATCGGAGACCGACGTATAACCTCGGACAACTCGGCAACGCTTATCTCGGCAGGCAGATCAACAGGGCCCGCGAATTTTACCGGCTCACGACGAGGCGACGGTCTCTCTGAGCTACCATTCCTGTGGCGGCTACCGCGGCGTTGTCTTGTTCTTTGTGATCTTGCCATTGACGAATCTTGAAACTTTTCCCCAGCGTTGCTTTAATGTGTCCTGCCCTGAGTCTCTGGATACTCGACGAAATCCGCTGGGGCAACTTTCTCGAGCGTTGGGGCTCTCTTTATCTTATCGCTAATTCTCATCGCATCGAATACTTCCATTCAAAGCAAACGTAATCAGCTCCTCGGTTCATCCACCCCGTTTCAAAGATCGTTCAAAGACATCGAAAGCGCCATTGATGTCGATCGTCTCGCCTTCGGTACGTTTTTCGTGTCTCACACCATGTGAGCGCGGATCGACGCGTTGCAATCGACCGTCGAAACGTCGCTATTCCGGATGTTGTGCTTCTCAGACGCGTTCAGCGTCTAATGCGACGTGCCCCGCCACCGCGGCGCCCCCTACCCGAACCCCGTCGGCCCTCTTCGTCCCGGTAACCTGATATGTCCTCTGCGAACCGAAGTCCTGATTCCCCTGTATCAGTCGAAACTTGGAAGTCGTCAGGCAATGCCCAAAGATCGTCGGAGTCGATATCCTGGTCCAGAGATTCCAACTCGGCCGCTTCGCGCTCGGACTCGAGGCGTTCCTGTTCTTCCAGTTCCAGTTCCTTGAGCTTCTCTTCTAACTCAAGCAATTCCAGGTCCAAGTCCTCTTCTTCGTCCTCGATTTCTACCGACGGCGGCGGTTCTGGTCTTTGAACATCGGGGACGAAGAGTGAAGGGACCGGTGGCGCGAACGTCTCCTCTTCAGGAATCTCCATAAGCGGTTCGGATTCTTCTACGGCTGCGTCGTCTAAGTGTTGCGCTGCGATCTGAAGGTCGGCCTCAACCTCTTCCTCTTCCGGCGTAGCAACAACCTCGGGTTCAATCGCCTCGATCTCTTGCTCTTCATCCGATTCAGGGCCGTACAAAACGGGCGCGACTGGTTCAGGTTCGATGTACTCTGTACCCTCTTCTACTTCGACAGGTTGTTCAGTTTCGGCCTCTTCGGCAACAGCCTGCAAAGCTGCCTCAGCGGCAATCCTTGAGGCCTCTTCTTCCTCAGCCGCTTGCTGGGCTGCTTCTGCTTCACGCAGGCGCTGTCGTTCGATGAGCTCTTCGGCGTAAGCCGCTGAGCCTTTGATGTCAATGCGGAAATTCGTGAGACGTGTCGCCAAAGAAACGTTTTGGCCTTCTTTCCCGATAGCAAGGGAAAGTTGATTCTCTGGCACGATGACTTCTGCCGCCTGATCCTCCACGATGATCACGTCTTCGACTTGTGCCGGGCCTAGCGAGTTGGCAATGAACACAGCGGGGTTGTCGCTCCATTCAAGAATGTCGATCTTTTCACCCATCAATTCAGTGACGATGTTTTGTATTCGAATTCCCCGCAGACCAACACACGCTCCGATCGGATCGATGTCGTGCTTGTTGGAATAGACAGCGACCTTGCTCCTAGCCCCCGCTTGACGCGCGATGGACTTGATTTCGACAAGCCCGGACTTCACTTCCGGGACTTCAAGCTCCATGAGGCGACGGAGCAGCATCGGGTGCCGGCGGGAAACCACGATTTCGGGTGTACCTTCACCGTCGACGGTGCTGTCGTTGACCCGAACTACGTAAAACTTCAACTCCATGCCGGTGCGGTAGCGTTCGTTCGCACTTTGCTCGTCTCCGGGCATCGTCGCGTCAGCTTTGCCTAAGTCAACGAACACCGTGGGCCGGGTTCCGGTTGGGTCGTCCATTCTTGGTGAGGCTACTCGGCGAACCGGCGCCGAGATGATTTCACCTTCTTTGTCGGCGTACTCTTCGTAAACAAGTCGTCGCTCCGCGCTACGCAACCTCTGCATCAACACTTGAGTGACAGTTCGGGCCGCGATTCTCTGGGGAGTGAAATCCAAGACACCAGTTATGATGTCGTCCCCGGGTTGCGCTTCGGCACTGAGCGAACGGGCTTGGTCAACGTCGACCTGACCACGTGGATCTAGCTCGTCAACCTCATCGACGACGTGAACGAAGGTGTTGATCACCACATCGCCGCTTTCAGGATCGAGTTTGACCTTCACATCTTGATCCTCAACGGCAGGGTCTCGGCGATAAGCGGCTGCAATGGCGTCTTCAAAAGCAGACACGACCGATTCCTGCGGAAGATTACGTTCCGCAGAAAGCTGCATCACCGCAAGCAGCATGTCGCTCTTCATCTTGTCAGACCTCCATCGAATTGCGATACGATGTATCGAGAACTTCTTCGCCTCAAAAAGAAAAAGTGGGCGTGCGCCCACTTCCTCAACACATCGCTGTCGCAACGCGCGTTCTTAATGAATCAACCTTAACACGTTGAAGCTTAAAATGCGCACATTAAAGTAACGCTCAAACTAGATCCTGCGCTCTTTTCCGGGGATATCCCATTCAACCGCCGAGCAACGCTTCAATTGCGTCGACCGCCTCACTGGCCGAACAAATCCTCGAATCTGACGGTGCCTGCTCCCGATGTTTAATTTCAACTCCACCGTTTTGGATGCTGCGCGGGCTAACAACAGCGCGAACGGGCATACCGATCAAGTCCGCATCGGCGAATTTCACACCCGCAGCCTCCTCTCGATCGTCGAACAGCGTATCGATTCCTGCTTTGGTCAGTTGTCCATACAAAGACTCAGCTGTCTCGCGCACCTCTTCATTGTTGTGTAAGTTGACGCCAACTAATACAACCTCGAACGGCGCTATCGATTTCGGCAGCATCATGCCGCGCTCATCGTGATTGGCTTCGACAGCGGCCGCGAGCAATCTACCAGTGCCGATTCCGTAGCAACCCATATACGATGGCTGCAATCTACCGTTTACGTCGTTAAATTTGACGTTCATTGCTTCGCTATAGACCGTGCGAAGTTTGAAGATGTGACCGACTTCGATGCCGCGGTGCGACTCAAGGTGACCATCGGGACACCGGGCGCACTTACATCCTTCGGCAGCCGCGGCTATGTCTCCAACATGGTCCGCGGACCAATCCCGACCATAGTTTGAGTTTCTGTAGTGATGACCGTCTTCGTTCGCGCCGGCCAATAGATTGGCGTTCTCCACCACTGAATCGTCTGCGATGACGTATGCGCTGTCAACCCCGATCGCCGAAGCAGATCCTGGCACAAAGCCCGCTGATTCAACCTCTTTAGGCGTGGCAAACCGAGGCTCGGATCCACCCATCATGTTTCGCAATTTGGTCTCGTTGACCTCATAATCGCCGCGGATTACGACAACGTAGACTTGGTCATCGATTGCGTAAAACACTGCCTTGGCGGTTTTAGCGCTGGAAACATCCTCAAGTTCAGCCAAAGCCGCAATTGTTTTAACTCCTGGAGTAGCGAACTTTTCGAGTTCACCCGGGTCTTCTGACGCATTGGGGGACTTTACAAACTCTGCCTTTTCCAGGTTTGCTCCGTATCCGCAACAATCGGAATCGCAAATCAGCACTGAGTCCTCGCCGCTTGCGGCCAGTAAAGCAAACTCTGCTGAGTCTTTGCCACCTATCGAGCCAGAGTCCGCTTCCACCATTACGGCATCCAAACCGCAACGCGAGAAAATGTTGTGATACGCCTCAGCCATCGCGTCATAACTTGCGTCCAAGCCCGCGTCATCAGCATCGAACGAGTAAGCGTCTTTCATCTCAAATTCGCGGACCCGCAACAATCCGCCACGGGACCGTGTCTCGTCTCTGAACTTCGTCTGGATCTGGTACAGCCTCAGGGGCATGTCGCGATAGCTAGTGATTCCATAACGCCCCATGATCGAAACGGTTTCTTCATGGGTAGGCGCCAGCACCATATCCCGATCACGGCGATCCGAGAACCGCGCGAGCGGAGGGACATAAGTGTCGGCCCTGCCACTCTCCTCCCAGATCGAGCGCGGCTGAACCACCGGCATCGTAACTTCAAGGGCCCCGGCGTTATTCATCTCCTCCCGAATAATATGGCGGATTTTTTCAAGGCTCCGCCAACCCAACGGCATGATGCTGAAAATGCCGGCTGCGATTTGCTGAATGAAGCTCGCGCGCGTCAGATATTTATGGCTGATCGTTTCAGCCTCGAGAGGCGCTTCGCGCGTCGTCTTGATGTAAAACTGTGATGCTCGCATGTTTTGTTCGTCTGGCTTCGTCTAACGAAGATGGAATGGTCAATTTGCGGTTTGACCACCCCATCGGTTTTCGACGTATTCATCGACCATACCGATGAAATCCTCGGCGATGGTCGGACCGGATAGAAGACGATCCCTTTGTCCATCGATGAAGACTGGCGCTCGTGGGCTTTCACCGCTACCCGGAAGAGATATACCGATGTCTGCCGCTCTTGATTCACCAGGGCCGTTGACGACACATCCCATCACCGCGACTTTCAACGTCTCTGACCCGGGATACTGTGTCTTCCATGCCGGCAAATTGATATCGATCTGCTTCTGGATATCGCTTGCTAATTCGCGGAAGAGCGTCGATGTCGTCCTACCACACCCCGGACACGCGGTAACGGATGGGCGGAACGTTCGAATGCCAAGTGCCTGCAAAATGTCTTGGCAGAGCTTAACTTCGTTGGCACGGTCACCCCCAACTTCCGGCGTCAAACTCGCACGAATTGTGTCGCCAATACCGTTATGCAACAACACCGACAACGCAGCGGTGGTGGCTACAACGCCCTTCTGTCCCATTCCAGCTTCGGTCAATCCGAGATGCAGTGGAATATTAGTCAGCTTAGCGAGTTGTTGGTACGCTGACACCATCTGTCCGAGTCGCGACACTTTACACGAAATGATCATCGAGTCTTCCGGCAACCCAAGATCTACCGCCGCCGCCGCGCTCGCAATCGCGCTTTCGACGAGTGCCTCGCGTTCCACCTCGTCGCCATCCAAAGGGTTCGCACGACGTGCATTTTCGTCCATTTTCTGGACTAGCAATTCTTGGTCTAGGCTGCCTGCGTTTACGCCGATACGCACCGGTTTCCCAAGATCGCGAGCGATTTCGATGAATTGGTTGAAGTTCTCGTCATGGCGTTTACCGCGCCCGACGTTACCCGGATTGATGCGGAACTTCGCCAGCGTCTTGGTGCACTCGGGATGGTCACGTAGCAAACGGTGACCGATAAAGTGGAAATCACCAACCAACGGGACGTTACAGCCTTGGTCCGCGAGACGATCCGCAATTTCCGGGACTGCTCTGGCTGCGTCGTCGTTGTTTACGGTGATACGGACGATCTCGCTGCCCGCATCTGCTAGGAGTTTTACCTGGGTGACCGTTGCCTCAATGTCAGCCGTGTCAGTATCGGTCATCGATTGAACTACAACGGGACTTCCGCCGCCAATCGGTACGTTACCAACCTTGACGCGATGCGTTTTTGAACGCGGTGTTGCGGGGAATCCGATTGCTCTAACCATGCTTCTATCAATTATCGACTAAAGGAAGCGTTCTCCGCCGATAAGTCGCGCGATGTCTGAGAACGAAATGACCGCGATCAGCGCGAGCAGTAGCACGAAACCCGCCAAGTGGACTAGGTTTTCTTTTTCAGGTGAAACTCGCTTGCCACCTCGCACGACTTCGATCAGAACGAACGCCAAACGTCCGCCGTCTAGGCCGGGAATCGGCAGCAAGTTGATGACAGCAAGCGAAATACTAAGTGTCGCGGCAAGTGTGAGGATGATCGTCAACCGTGCACTCACCTCGATGTCGGCCGTCGCTACTTCGCCGGACAACTGGCTCAATCCGACCGGGCCGACCGCAACCGGGCCTTCGAACTGCGGGTTCTTAGATCCTGATAATGCACCGAAAATCGAATTCCGCGCCAACGTGATGATCTCAAACGTCTCTTTGATGCCCTCGGGGATCGCTCGCGTTATCGGTACACCCCGCGAAGCTATATGCGGGTTCTGAAGTTGAAGTTGCACACCAGCCGCACCTTCTTGCAGGTAAGTGATCGAGCCAAGGTCCAGATTGAATTTGCGAGCGTCGAGATAGTGGATTCCTGTCTGGTCGGGACGGTCTACAACCGGGATCGTGTCACCAAGCTCTGCGCCGGGAACGAATTCGCGTGCGTCAGATATGCCGATCTCATACAGATCGTCACGCACCGCACCATCGGCAACCACGACGAGTTCATCGTTGATGCCAACCCTAGGGTTATAAACCCGTGCCACGCCCAAGCGCACTTGGGTCGTCGGGTCATCAACATCGAGAACCACGTCATGCCTTGGTGGATCCCAACGCGCAACTACCGTAACTATCTGAGTGTCGTCTTCAATGTAGTGAACTGTCGGTTCGGTGGGACGTGCGAACGGATCGGGAATCCCGCGCTGCACTTCCCATCTCGATTCTTCGCCCAGCTTCCGCACTACAGCACTTTGCAAATCATTGAAGTTAGTTATGCGCTGCCCATCAACGGCCACGATCTTCTGCAACGGTCTAACGCCTGCCTCGTACGCTGGCGAACCGGGCAAAACATTCGCCACTACGACATCCCCGGCGATGTATTGCACCGGGATCATCACCACGATCGTGAAAATAATGAATGGAAGGACGGCGTTTACTGCAACCCCAGCGACGATTACTGAGATGCGGGCCAGTGCAGATTTTCCCGCCAGACTATCTCTCGCTTCCGGATTCTCCTCGCCACGCAGCTTGACGAAACCTCCGACCGGCAACCAGTTGATCGACCAAACCATGTCGGCGATGTCGATGCTGTTCGCATCGATCCGTCTGAGTTTCCCAACGAAGATCGATGCCGAAGTCTGGGCTACCGCCGCATCCTTACGGTCGAACGGACGCACGATCGCGGCTTCTTTCGACCCATCCTCCCACTCGCGCCCGATAACAGTAACCATTTGACCGACTCGCAAGCCATGCCGTTCGTCATCGAATTCAAATCGGGTATCAGATGATGTCGAAATCTTGGTCGCTCCGGACCAAATCCCGAATGCTCTTGGAGGGAACCCAAATCCGAATTCGAGCACCTTGACCTTGTGAAATTTCGCCAAGAAGAAGTGTCCAAATTCGTGCAGTATGATTAGCGGTCCCAGAATCAGAACCGCTAGCAGCAACCCATATATGAGAGTTGTGCTCATATCGACAGATGTCTCAATTGCGAATTATGGGACTAAGCCGTTACGTGACGCGCCAAAGTAGTTTCATATGCCCAACTGGCGGCCATGATCGCATCTTCGACAGTGAATTCTGACTTGACATCGTGCGCGAGCAACGTCTTCTCAATCTCACCGGCAATCTCGTCGAAGCGGAGCTTGCCATCCATAAAAAGGTCAACCGCCGCTTCATCGGCACCAGCTAACACAGCGTTGTATGTCCCACCTATTCGAGCGTACTTCATCGCCATGTTGAAGCACGGATACTTCGAGGGATCCATCGGCTCAAATGTCAGCTCGCCAGCATCGATCAGACTAAATTCAGGTAGTGTCTCGTTGAATCTGCGCTCCGGATAGAACAGCGCAAACTGTATCGGGTGGCGCATGTCCGGCAAACTGAGTTGAGCGATGACAGAACCGTCCGCCATCTCAACCAACGAATGGACAATGCTTTGCCTGTGGATCACGACATCAATATCGTCGAGTCTGGCATCGAACAGGAAAGACGTCTCAATCACCTCGAACGCTTTATTCATCAAGGTCGCCGAATCGATGGTTATCTTGTTTCCCATCGACCATGTGGGATGGTTCAATGCCTCTTCTGGAGTTACGTTCGCCAACTCTTCAGGGGTTTTGTCGCGGAAAGCACCCCCGGATGCAGTGACGATGTAGCGTTTGGGCTTCGTCGTCTCACCAATGACGCATTGCCAGAGTGCGCTGGGTTCAGAGTCGATCGGAAGAATGGTCCCCCCGTTTTCGTCTGCGATGCGTTTCAACTGAGCGCCCGCCATCACAATCGATTCTTTGTTCGACAATCCGACATTTTTGCCCACGCTCAAACTTGCAACCGCACATGGCAATCCATCGATACCAGCCGTGGCGTGCATCACGAAATCGACGTCCGGGTGCGTAGCCAGATCGATCATTGAAATGCGAGCAGCGTTGCCTAGAACACTTACCGAATCGTCAACGCAACTGAAGTAATCGACGTCAAACTCATCGATTTGACGCGCGAGCTTCTCGACGTTTTGTCCCGCGGAAAGCCCAACTACTTCGAATTCGTCCGGGAATTGCCGAACAACATCAAGCGTTTGAGAGCCCACCGATCCCGTCGAGCCAAGAACTGCGATGCGCTTTTTCGACCGAGCCATCACACGATGAAGTATATGAACACGAAGATTGGAGCCAAAGCATCAAGGCGGTCCAGAATGCCTCCGTGCCCGGGGATTATGCCACCTGAATCCTTCACATCGGCTAACCGTTTGACCCACGACTCTGTCAGATCACCAACGACGCCCAACGCGGCGATTACTAAACCAATGACAACGATTTTGACGATCGAGAAATCTAGCGACAGCAAATTAGACAGCAGCAACGATGCAACCACAGCAGCTACCAATCCGCCTGCGAACCCTTCCCATGTCTTGCCAGGGCTCACGTTCGGAGCCATCCTCCGTCTACCAATCGACCTCCCTACGAAATACGCGCCAGAGTCCGCGGCGAACATGACGAGTATTCCATAAGCAAGTAGCTCGTGGCCCCCGTCCGAGGAGACGATGAATGGCAACAGAGTGACCGCCAAAACGACGATAATCCCGTACGAAATAATCAGCTTTCTCCTTGAGATGGCTTGGTATCGAGCAAAACGGGAGGTAATGAGGAATTCGGCTACCAGAACCACAAGAATTACGACGACTATGCGTTCTGCCGTGTCGGCACTTGAGTAGTCGATTTTGAGCTCGCCTAGTGCCGCGCCAAACACTCCTAACCCTGCGATGAATGCGCCGACCAAAGCCGCGCTTCCTTTCGGCGCTACAGACTTTGATTTGCCGAACGCCAATTGCTGGGTTTCCAGTCCCACTACCGCAGCGACGGCAATCGCCACTACGGACACAGGCCAAAATCCAAAGAACAGCGTCAATCCCAACAGTGGCAGACCGACGGCGGCTGAGATCAGGCGAAGTTTGAGTTCCGGCGATTCGGATCGAGGCTTGGAAGTTAAGGAATTGTTCCGCTGATACACGCGTACAGTGTCGCAGAACTATCGCTTTTGCTCAGGGCGTAGTCCAAATCGGCGCTGTCTTTGAGAGTACGCTCTGATCGCTTCGTCGATCTCTTTTTCGCCGAATTCGGGCCACAACGCCGAGGACGAATAAAACTCCGCGTATGCCGACTGCCAGATCATGAAGTTGCTGATCCTAAACTCCCCGCCGGTGCGGATTATGATGTCCGGATCTGGAATCCCACGCGTGAACAGATGACGTTCGATAAGGGCTTCGTCGATATCTTCAGGACGCAATCCTTTCTCAACGATTGTTTTCACCGCGTTGACTATCTCATGGCGACCACCGTAGTCGAAAGCCAAGTTGAGCGCAATCGTTGAATTGTCCTTGGTGAGTCGTTCAGCCGCTTTGATATTGCGCAGCATCTCGTTCGGCAACCGCCGTTCATATCCAACGTGGCGCAGACGGACTCCATTAGCATGGAATTCGTCGACTCCACGCTCTATCGCCTCAAACGCCAGTTCCATCAAATCGTTAACTTCATCTTCGGGGCGGCGCCAATTCTCAGTGGAAAACGCGAATAGAGTGACTTCTCGTACTCCCCGTTCGGCCAGAAATCGCGTCACGCGGGCGATGTTTTCGTAACCTGCTCGGTGCCCCTGCGATACACCAACTCCGTTTTTTTGGGCCCAACGAGCGTTACCATCCATGATGATTGCGACGTGACGTGGAACTTTAAGTTCCGGTTTGAGACCATTGTGCGAAGTGTTCGATCCGGTCGCAATAATTCCTTCAGTTGAACCCAAATTCAAACCCCTTAAAACTCACGTGTCCGCACTCGACACTTCCATCTGATCAATTGATCAGTTGAGAATCTGCGTTTCTTTATTGGTGAGTAGATCACCGACCTTGCCAACTGCATCATCCGTCAAGTCTTGAAGAGACTTCGACGCCCTCTTGCAGTCGTCTTCAGGGGCCTCACCTTCCGTCTGGATCTCGCGGATCATGCTTTGCGCGTCGCGACGAACATTGCGGATTGCCACACGTGCCTCCTCAGCCCGTCGGCGAGCCATGCGAACAAGCTCTTGGCGTCGCTCCTGCGTCAATTCAGGCAGTATCAATCGAATCGTCTGACCTTCGACACGCGGATTCAGACCCAGATCAGATTGTTGAATCGCGCGCACTATCGCCGTCGCTGCGTCCGGGTAGAATGCCTCGATTTTGATAGTTCGCGCACTCTCCACCGCGATCAGTGCAAGCTGGTTCATCAGAAGCGTGTCGCTAACTCCACCCATATCAACCGTCACCTGCATCTTCGAAACGAGCGAGGTCGACGCCTGGTTAGTTCGGAATCCGTCCAGATCGTCTTCAAAGACACTAACTGAGGAGTTCATGCGGCTCTGCGCATCTTCCAAGGTTTCTTCCAACATCTGAACACCTCTTTTGGGTTGTCGCCACTAAGCCGTTTCACTTCGACAACCATATATTGAACTGTCTTCGCGCCTCGAAACAGATAACGACCGTCAATTGTTCCGTACGTAGACCTGCGACATCTGCTGCGGCATGTGCAACTGTTCACCGGCATCATCTATCGTGATGCGGGTACCGACATGGCCACCGCTAACAATACCCTGCAAATTACCTGGTTTGAAAACATCGAAAACCAAGATCGGCAGCTTGTTGTCCATTGCCAGCGACAGTGCGGTTGAGTCTAGGGCGCGCAATCCGAGTTCCAGCGCCTTGTGATGCGTGATGTGATCGAACTTTTTCGCCGTCGGATTGACTGCCGGGTCCGCATCGTATACACCGTCGACACCGTTCTTGGCCATCACTAGGACACCAGCGTTGATTTCGAGGGCCCGCAAGCTAGCCGCAGTGTCGGTCGACATGAAAGGATTACCCGTACCCGCAGCGAAGATTACCACGCGCGAATGTTCGAGATGGTGGAGCGCGCGGGACCTGATATACGGTTCCGCGACGGTCGGCATCGGTATCGCGGTCATAGTTCTGACTGGCACGCCGTCTCGTTGCAACTGGTCTTGCAATACCAGCGCGTTCATAACCGTTGCTAGCATCCCCGCGTGGTCGGCACTTGACCGATCCATGCCTTGCGCCTCGTAATCCGCGCCTCGCCACATGTTCCCACCACCTACAACAACGCCGATCCCCACACCAACTTCGTAAACCTGCTTAATCTCGTTAGCGATGTAGCGGACAGTCTCGTTTTCGATACCGAAACTCTTCCCGCCTTTGAACGATTCCCCGCTGAGTTTAAGCAAGATGCGGCTGTAGCTTGGCGTCAACCGCATGCCGATGGTCTCCTTCGCTTATTCGCCCAGAGCGAAACGTTCAATACGTCCGACCTTGACGTTTTCTCCGACCTTCGCAATCAATTCTGTGACCAGTTCCCCAACTTTGACACTCGTGTCACGGATATACATTTGGTCAAGCAATATCTCATCCTCAGAAACATCGCCAGCGTCTTCAGGAACCGAGTCACGATCAACGTAACTCGGGTTCATGGCAGCAACTTGCATCGCCAAATCCCGAGCTAAATCTTTGAACTCCGGTGTCCGAGCGACAAAGTCGGTTTCGCAATTCAATTCGACGAGTGAACCGACTCTCGACCCGGTGTGAATATATGCCTCGATGACGCCTTCACTCGCATCGCGCCCGGCGCGTTTGGCCGCCGAGGCCAGTCCCTTCTCCATTAGCGCTGCGGACGCCTGTTTGATATCGCCATCCGCATCCTCGAGCGCCCGCTTCGAGTCCATGATCCCAGCACCAGTCAAGTCGCGCAATTCCTTGATTTGCGCGGTGCTGATCTTAGCCATGTCGTGACAACTCCGTTTTCTACTGATTGATCTTGTGGATCGGGTAAATCCCGTCCTAACTGTCTTGTTTGGACCGTTCCGCCGCAGCGGCTCGTGCAGCAGCCATAGCCGCGTCTTGTGCTTCACGCTCCGCTTGCATAGATTCGCGTTCACGTTGGCGTTCCGCAGCCAATTCGATGCCCTCTGAGATCGCCGCAGCGATATGCCCTGAAAGCAACTTGATCGAAGCGTGCGAATCGTCGTTCCCTGGGATCGGGTACGTGATCGTGCTCGGGTCGCAATTTGTGTCGACGATCGCCACTACCGGAATATTCAGATCGGTGGCTTCTTTGACCGCGTGTTTCTCGCGATCGATTCCGACGACGTACATCACATCCGGCAGTTTGGTAATTTCTTTGATGCCACCGAAGAACTTGTTCAGACGCCGCACCTCAGTTTGCTTCATCAACAACTCGCGCTTCGTGTGTGCTTGAACCTCGCCTTTTGCGAAATCTTCTTCGAGTTGGATCAAGGCCTCGATGCGTCGTGAAATGGTCGCGAAATTCGTCAGCGTTCCTCCAAGCCATCTCGACGTGATGTAGTGCGCGCCCACCGAAGTCGCCAACCGCTCGATTTCGTTGCGAGCCTGCGGTTTGGTCCCAACCATCAAGCACTTGCCACCGTTGGCCACGATTTCTCGAATCGCAGATTTTGCAGTCTCTATTGCTTCAATGGTCTTGTCCATGTCTAGCACATGGCGCTTCTGGTGCTTGAGGCGGATATAGTCCCGCATACGAGGGTGCCAACGCTTCGAGAGATGGCCTAGGTGCACCCCCGCGCGATACAGCCCTTCAACTGTCAAGGGCTCGAGTTCTTCGTTTTCGTCCGTGGGTTGCGTATCCACAGCCGCAGTTTCAGTCGTCAAAGTTGTACGGTGATCTCCTGATCGGCATATCGTGTTGTTTGCGCGCAAAGCGCTTCCAAAGAGACAGATTGACCTTTGGAACCAATGTTCGATGCTATCACACAGGGCTCTACTGGATAGCAACTGTTGGGCATAAACGAGTTCGATATAGACCAACCAAATGCGTCCAAAATGCCCATTTGAGTCGTTATTCTTAACAGCATCAAAGTGAAACGACGCTGTTGGTCACTCGGGCTCATTGATTCGTGTCGTCATTAGGAGGGTGAAACTCATGAAGTTGCTGGGGTCGAACGCCCAACCCGTTAGCTCAATCCAGTTGCTCGCGGCAATTGGAGCAGTCCTGCTCGTCGTGATCGCCTTCGTAACGGGCATACTGCAAGGCCCCGGCGCGAACGATGCCGTAGGCGGCGTTCTCGGAGTACAAGGCACCTCTACAACTTGGGTATCTAACCTCGGCGACCTCCTACCATTCGGTTTCGCGTTCGTAGCCGGAATGGTCGCCGCCGTAAACCCTTGCGGTTTCGTAATGTTGCCAGCCTATCTAACCATCTACCTACGGGACGAATCTGACGTAGATGAAGATTCGAGTCTCGCTGGGGTTGCCAAAAGAGGCACTAAAGCCATCTACGTTAGTTTGGCGATGGGTCTCGGGTTCGTGGCGCTGTTCGGATCAGCCGGATTGCTCGTCTCCGCGAGTCAAGAACTGGTCAAGGAAGCGTTGCCTTGGATCGGGTTCACTCTCGGAATCCTGATGGCGTTGCTGGGCGCATATATTCTCATTGGCGGCAAAATATACACCGGCATCGCACAGCAGATGGCGGACCGCGTTGGCGATCCGCGCGTCTCTTCGCTCGGTGGCTACTTCCTCTTTGGCGTCAGCTACGCGCTAGCCTCATTGAGCTGCACCTTGCCGATCTTCTTGAGCGTGGTGACCAGTTCTTTTGGCCGCGAAGGGATCCTATCGGGGCTTATCCAATTCGTTGCCTACGCTGGCGGAATGGCATTCCTGATTATGATCGTGACGATCGGGATAGCCCTGTTCAAGAGCGCGATCTTGGGACCCCTGCGAAGATCAATGCAGTACGTCGAGCGCGTCTCCGCCGTCATATTGGCGGTGGTAGGTGCATACCTCGTCTTCTACTGGCTCACCGAAGGCGACCTTTCAACCTACTTCGGCGCGAGCTAGACGAGCGATAATCTGCGCAAGACCTCATTAGGGCTCTGGACATTCACGTCATTCCGAGCACAGCGAGGAATCCACGCCCCTTCGCGATGCGTAAGGGGCCGCGAGCAAGCGGAGCGACGCGAGCGGGGGATGCCCGGGGCGGCAGGGCGGCGGTGATTCCCCTCTCCCTCGATGGGAGAGGGTGAGACGGGACAAAAGGGCGGGGGCATCCCACCAATCCTTGAAATCCTTCAAATCCGGATTCAGACAACTCCCGCTTGACATATTCCTACATCCGTTGTATAAACAACAAATAGATCGACGGATCGACACAGTGCTGCGCAGACGTGTGCAGACCCCCGACCCAAGCGGCCACAGGGAGACATACGTGAGGACAGAAGGCAAAACCGGCGAGAGAACACATCCCCTCTCCCTCCCCTTATCAGGGGGAGATTCAGAGGGGGTCTCGTCGCGGCGTCTTTGCGTCCTCCGGCGGCGTCCCTCGGCGGATCGGAAGGCCGCCGCAAGGCCGGGAGG